>JADLAV010000050.1 GCA_020848075.1 Burkholderiales bacterium | reverse complement strand
CAGCAGCGCGCACTCGACCTGATCCAGCAGATCCGGTTGTAGACAGCAACCGGAACCTAAAACTCACGCCAAGCATTTGTTACGTAGCGATAAACTCGCTCGGCTACAGCAGGAACTTCAGGCTAATCAGCGGCGCGGCGCAACGACGTTCGAGCCACCGGCGCCGGGGTTTGCGTCGCGACGCTGTCAGGCTGCTTCAATTCGTTCTCGAGTCGTTCGACGAGGCGGTAGGCGAGCGCGACGAGCGTCAAGGTCGGGAAATTGGCTCCGGCCGTCGGGAAGACCGAGCTTCCCGCCACGTAGAGATTCGTCATGCCATGCACGCGACAATTGCGATCGACGACGCCCTCCTTGGGCGAGTCGTGCATTCGCGTGGTGCCCATGTGGTGCCACGTCCCCTCGAGATGCCCAGGCCAGTCCTCGCCATCGAGCGGCGCATCCGGCTTGACGAGCGCAATGCCCCGCTGCTGAAGCTCTTCGCTGAATATCTCGAAGGTCCGATTGAAGGTCCTGCTGACCAGTGACCCCAGGCGCCACTGGACCCGGGCGCGCGGCATCCCGAGGCTGTCGCGCAGGTTGGACAGCATTACGCGGCTTTCGGGGTCGGGCGCGGGTTCGACGATCGCCTGCAGCTTGACGTCCTTGATGAACGAGCGCGGCTGGAACATCCGGGCGATCGCGAACCGCGCGGCATTGTATGGATCGGAGAGAATCGCGAGGATGTCGCGGCTCAGTTTGTGGCCCATCTCGTCCGCCCGCGAGAGTCGCAGGTAGCACCTGACCAGCGCCTGCACCGACTCCGTGCCCTCTCCCGGAAACAGGGACACGAACCAGACGCGAGAGTTGAGAAGCCCCTCCTCTTTCTGCACCTCGGGGGTCAAAGCGAATTGGGACGCGATGCACGTGCCGTGGGCGGAGACGGCCGTGTTCTGGTAGTGGTACTTGGAATCGTAGAGCTTGTTGCGCGCCCAGCCCTCGGCGAAGCGAACGCTCCCGAACATCAACCGTGGATGATCCATGAAGTACCGGCCGACCAGATCGTTGCCGTTGCCGAGCCCAGAGGGCTGCGCCTTGTTCGATGCGAGGAGCAGGCGGGCGTTCTCGATCCCGCCCGCGGCGAGCACGTACATGCGCGCGCGCACCCAGACGGTCCGCCCCGAGAGTGTCTTGACCTGGATGCGCGTTACCGCCCGCGCCGCGGGATCCGTCTCGATATCGACTGCGTTGGCATGCAGGTAAGTCTTGACATGCTTTGCGGCCCTGAGCTCGGCCCCGTAGTCCAGTCCGAACCGGACAGGAGGGCTGAACTGCGAAATGGTGTCCGCGATCCTGGTGCTCGCCAGGGGGATCCGGCGCACGTCGCTCCGCCCGATTGCCGCCTCCCAGAAGTCGGGCGCGAAGTTCGGCGGGCCGAGCTTCAGGATCCGATGAGCGCGCTCATAGTACGGAGTGAGCTCGGATCTCCCGAAGGGCCAGCCGCTGCGCGGCACCCAGTCGCGCCGCATGAAATCCCATTCGTCGAGGGGGCGGCACCACCCGCCCCAGCAGTTGCTGCTGCCACCCAGGAAGCGGCTGCGGCATCCGTCGGCGAAGACGTAGGGAAGTCCCGCGTTCTCGCCCCGGTAGAGATCCAGCGTGTCCGCGTCGGGCTCGAGGCCGCCGCTCTCCAGCAAGCAGGCATCGATCCCGCGGTTCTCGAGCTCCATCGCCAGGGTGATGCCGGCCGCGCCGCCCCCGATCATGCAGATCTCCGTCTGGATCAACTGACCTTCGTCGAGCCTCCGCGCATCAATAAGCATTCTTCGCTCTCACCGCAGTTCATCTGGAAAGTAGCCGGCGCCGGTGCGCGCAGGCAGCTGGTCCCGGCGCGACAGGCCCGCTCGGGCGGCGGGCCGCGCCGGACTCATCGGGCGGGGTTCGACCCGGATTGCTCGATCCGGCAATGGCAAAGGGGCGCCGGCCGAGTCCGGCACGAGCCGTTGATCGCAACGAGGGACATGCTTCGAGGCTATCGCGCCATTGCCCAGCGCAATCTGCGTCCGCCGGTGAATGCTCTGGTATCCGCGGGTTCGATCTCGACTCGCTCCTCGAGCGGCGCGGCCGGGCCCGGACTGCGCTGCAGAGGCTCGGCCACGATCCCCGGTTCACCGAGCGTTGCCGCGGCGGCGAGCGGCGCAAGCCAGGCGAACCTTCGCTGGCTCGCGAGCTTGGCGCGTTGCGCAAGCCGGCCGTTTGTCATGCGACGCTGCTGCGGAACTCGCTCGGCTGCGTAACCCAGGAAGGCCTCGAGAATACGCCAGCCGCCGAACTTCTCCAGCTCCCAGGAGTGGCCCCACAGGTGAAACATGCCGCCAGTCCTGCACACGTGGTCCAAGGCGGCCTGTAGACAGGACAGAAGATCGCCCCCCCGCATGGCGGCCACTGCCGTGCGGGCTCGCGCGTGCCACGCACCGCCCTTCACCAATCGGCGCAGGAGCTCGGACCGGGGTCGCGGATAGAAGTGAAGCGACACCGGCATCTGATACGGATCCGCCCGAACATGTCCGTAGAGATCGTTCGTCGTTCGGGCGTAGGAAAACCCAGCATCGCGAACGACGCGGCGGATGGCGGGCGAGTGGCTGCCCTTCGGATAACAGAACCCGGGCACACGGTGGCCCAGCTCGTCCTCCAGCCAGTCTTTCCCCCCGACGACCTGGCGCCTGGCTTCGTCGATGCGCACGGCTGCGAGATCGCTATGGTCGAGCGTGTGCGAACCTATCTCGAATGCCTTGCCCAGTTCGCGCAGCGAATCGCCGTGAATGACCGGGAGCCCTTCCGGACCACAGGCCGCTCCAGCGGGAATTCTTCGCGGCACGTAGAACGTTCCGGCAAAGCCGTATCTTGCAAGAAGATCTGCCATGCGCAGATCGAGCGGATGTCCGTCATCCCAGGACGTGGTGAACATGGCCATGTGCGGCGAAGGCTCCGTATTCGATGCGCAAATGTTAACGTGCCCGACGCTGCTCAAATGTCAAATTGCATGTCAAATTCCAAAAATGTGCGCAATCCCTGTGAATCTGCGTGACCTCTGCTCGATAATGCGAAGGAGTGGCGCGGAAAATCGCCAGTCTCTCCTTGATCCGAATACTCCAGTCGAGATGGGCATCGAGCGCGTTCCGGTCGGCGGTCCCGCACCTCAGAGCCGTCCGCGGTCCTCTGCGGGGCACCGCGTCATGGCAGCGATGGTTTTCGTTTTCGCAGCGGGGCTCTCGGGCGCCGTCGCGGGTCAGCGGATCATCTACGAGAGCCAGCAAGGAATCGCGGTACCGGAGGACTTCGGATGCATTCACCACACCGGGCTCGAGGTCTGTTGGCCTTGTCTCGGCGGGCAGAATCTCTACTTCGGCCCCGATCCCGGCTTCGACGCGAAGATCAACGCGGTCCGTCTGTACGGCATGGGCGGGTTGGCCTGGGGGAAGGACACCGAGACGGCGCCCGGCGAGTACAACTGGTCCCGCTGGGATTCGGCGTTCGCGAAATTCCGTAGAGTCGGAGTGAAGTCGGTGATCTACACGATCTATAACCCGCCGCCGTTCTATACGCGCCACCCGCATGACTACGGGGGGTGGCGCGGTCAGCTGCCCAACTCGCAGGCGGCGCTGGATCGCTGGCTGTCGGCCGTCACCTCGCGATACCCCGAGGTGAGGATCATCGAGGTGGCGAATGAAGTGTTTGGCCCGTCGATTGCCGATGCTTTCTGGATCGGCACGGAACAGGAGCTGATGACGCTCGCCGATTGGGTGCTCGACTGGCGCAAGAAATCGGGCTGGCAGGGTAAGATCTGGTCGCCTTCGATTCCTGGCGTGCTCGGAAACGTGCCGCCGTTTCTCAGGTGGTTGACCGCGTACCGGAGGACAGCGGAGTTCGACGCCATCCCGGCGCATTTCTACCACGTGACGGCCGAGAATCTCGGAAAACCCGCGAGCGAGGCCACCCGCTGGACGGCATTGCTCGAGCTGCGCGACGGGCTGCGCGAAGCGGGAATCGACCAACCCATCGTGGATGGCGAGAAGGGATTCGATCCCGGCGTGGCCGGTGCGGCCGCGATCTTCAACTACGGGGTGAAGGCCGTGCTCGAGGGGATCCGGCAGGTCTGCTTCTTCCACTGGGGCAGCTACGGCACCGATGAGACCAACCTGGGGCAGCCGTTTCGGAATCCCGATGTCAAGCGCGCGTTCGAGGATCTCTCTGCGCTCGGCGGAAAGCGCATCCTCCGCGTCGAGGAGGCCTCGCCCGGCGGGCGTTGGACAGTGACCGCCACCGAAGGCGCACCGGCGAGCGGCAGGGCAGTACCGGGCGGGCGCTAGACGCTGCGTCGCCGCGGCGGCGTGCCTGGCGTCCGTTCTCGCGGCGACGAAACAATGGATCGTCCGGGGCCGGGTCTCCGACGAACCGATCGATTGCTGAGAAGTGGAGCGAACGGAGCATGTGCGGAATCTTCGGCTGCGTGGGATACATTGCGGAGCACCACGCGCAAGCGTGTCTCGATACGCTCCAGCATCGCGGCCCGGATGGGCGCGGCTTGTGGCACACCCGTGACATCACCCTCGGCCACCGGAGGCTCTCGATTCTCGATCTCTCCGAAACCGGAAAGCAGCCCATGTCCTACGCGGGTGGGCGTTACTGGATCACCTTCAACGGCGAGATCTACAATTTCCTGGAGATCCGATCCGACCTCGAGAAGCGCGGGCACCGGTTCGACAGCACGTCCGACACCGAGGTGATCCTCGCCGCCTACGCCGAGTGGGGGCTCGACGCGGTTGCGAGATTCAACGGGATGTGGGCATTCGCGATCTGGGACAGCGTGGAGCGGGTCCTCGCGCTCTCGCGCGACCGGTTCGGGAAGAAGCCGCTGTTCTACGCGACGATCGGCGATCGGTTCGTCTTCGCCTCGGAGATGAAGGCGATCTATCCGCTGCTCGGGGAAGTCAGGCCCTCCCGGCACTTCGAGTGGATGAAGCGCAACCTGTTCACCTACGAGACGACCGACAAGTGCCTGGTCGAGGGAATCAGCCGTTTCCCCGCCGGCCACTCGGGCCTTCTCAAGGAGGGCAAGCTCGCATGCAGACGCTACTGGAACACGCTCGAGCATCTCAGGGAGGTTCCGCAGCGCTACGAGGAGCAGGTCGAGCAGTTCCGGGAGCTGTTCATCGATGCGTGCCGGATCAGAATGCGATCGGACGTGCCGATCGGGACCGCGCTGAGCGGCGGGATCGACTCGAGTGCGGTTGCCTCGACCATGGCCCATATCGCGGCGCATGCAGGCGGTGACCGGGTCGCTCGCGACTGGCAACGGGCCTTCGTCGCGACCTTTCCGGGCTCTCCGCTGGACGAGACTGGCTACGCACAGAAGGTTGTCGACAAGCACGGCTTGAACGCCACCTTCGTCCCGATCGACCCGATCCGGTCGCTCGACGATCTGGACTGGTATTTCTATCAATTCGAGGAGCTGTACGTCACGAGCCCGATCCCGATGATCCAGCTCTACGGGGAGATGCGCAAAGGCGGGGTAGTCGTGACCCTGGACGGGCACGGTGCCGACGAGCTGTTCGTCGGCTATCCGAATGAGCTCTTCGAGGCCGCGGTCGGCTCCGACATCGAGCTGGACGAGATCGCAGATCTCTACCGCGAAATGTTCCCGAAGAACACGTCGCAGTTCAGCGTACCCGACGACAATCGGCTCCTCTACGCATACTTCGTGGTTCGCAAGCTCGCGAAATCACTCATGGGACGGCGGCACGTCTCTCGCGACGCGGGGCATGCGGCCTTCGGCAGACTCGACAGGTTCAATCAGTATCTGTACGCCCTGACCCACGACACCATCCTGCCGACCCTGCTGAGAAACTACGACCGGTACTCGATGATCAACGGCGTCGAGATCCGGGCTCCGTTCATGGACCATCGCATCGTCAGCTACGCGTTCTCGATCCCGATGCGGAGCAAGATCAACCGGGGCTACACCAAGAGGATCGTGCGCGACGCGATCGGCGGTTTCATGCCGCGGGAGATCGTCGAGAGAAAGTCGAAAGTGGGCTTCAATACCCCGATCGTCGACTGGATGCAGAAGGACATGAAGCCCTACTTCCTCGACGTGATCAATTCCGAGGCGTTCCGGAACTCGCGTCTGATCGACCCGGCGCGGGTCAAGAAGCGCATCGAGGCCGTGATCCACGGCGTGAAACCGCGATTCGCATTCGCCGAACGCACCTGGAAGCAGTTCGTGCCGTACCTGTGGGAGCAGGCGGTCTTGAAACGCAGCTACAGGCTCGCGTGACGGGTCGTGTCCGCCGGCCGCCGGCGCCCACCCAGGGACGCCAGAATTCCCTGGACGAAGTTGTCCACCATGTGGTCGAGCGTGTACCGATGGCTCGCCGCGGCTGCCCCCGCGCACAGCGCGGCGTAGCGCTCGCCGTCCTGCAGCAAGCCGATCACGGCGTCCGCATACGCCGCCGGGTCGTCGGAGACGACGAATCCGTTCGCTCCGTTCTCCAGATATTCGATCTCCGGTCCGTGCCGGGCGGTCGCGGTCGTAAACATGGGCAAGGCGGCGCAGAAGGCGTCGAGCACGTGCAATCCGACGGCGCCGGGGCTGAGGACGACCTTGGCCAGCTTGAAGTACGCAGCCTTCTCGATTCCTCTCTTGGCCCCGACGCAGCGCGCCCAATCGTGCCTCGCCAGCCGCGCCTCCAGGCCGGAACGGCTGGGTCCGTCGCCGATGACGGCCAGGCGGAACGTCGGAATCGCCGCGTGGATGCGTTCGGCCGCGGTGGCGAGCGTGTCGAGGCGCTTGTCCGGATACAGGGAGCCGCAGTAGATGCCCAACGGCGCGTCCGGTGCGAGATCGAGATCTCGCCGGATCGCTTCGAGCATGCCCGTGCTGACGCCCGCGAAGTCGGCAAGGAATCCATCGCTGTCGATCGCGTTGTTCAGGCAGGTGATGCGTTCTGCCGGGAATCCGCTCTCGACGAGGATCTTCCTCGTAAGCCCGGTATAGGCAAACCACCAGTCCACTTGCGTTAGCAGCATTCTCTTCCAGCGCTCGCGCAGACCGGTCGGCGCATCGCTTTGAAAGTTCCTGCCGTGTCCCCAGTACGCGATCCTGGTGCGGGTCCCGCAGTAGCGGCGCAGCATGAGAGGATAGTTGGAGAGAATGCGGTTCTCCTGCATGATCACGATGAGGTCGGAGTCCCGGAGCTCGCGCGGAAGCGGCTGCCAGAGGAGGTCGCGTCCCAGCACCGTGACCCAGCGGTTCCGGACCCGATCTGCCCAGGATATGGACCCCGTATCCTTCTTCTGCGATTCCTGCGGCGAGGGCTGGCCGTGGACGAGGCGAAGCTCGATCCCGCGGCGCTCGCATTCCGCGCGCAGTTTCTCGAAAAAACCCAGGCGATAATGAAGGAGCCGGTGCTGCAGGATGGTGACCTTCGGGGACGGAACGGGATTCCCGCGCTCCCCATGGTGCAGCACCGCTGCGGGCGAGATCGTGCAGTGATCATAGCCACGCTCCGAGAGAGCGAATCGGCCGTTCCTGATCAGGGTCTCATGCCGTTCGACGTCCCCCGCAGCCGCGAAGCGCCTGCCGATCTCCCGCGCAGGCGAGCCGCCCACGATCGAGTAGGGCGCGACGTCCCTGGTCACCACGGATCCGGCCGCCACGATTGCCCCTTTGCCGATCCTCACGCCAGTGAGGACGATGGCACCGTAGCCCAGCCAGGCATCCGGTTCGATCGTCACCCGCTCCTGGCGCCACGGGCTCGGGAGTCGCGCACTGCCGATCCAGGGGGCGTAGCGCACCGGAAACCCGACCGCGCGGAAATCATGATCGTGCCTGCCGACGAACGCCACGCGGTTCGCGATGAGAACGAAATCGCCGATCTCGCAGTTGCATTCGATGTTCACGTCCTTGCCGATATAGACGTTGCTTCCGATGGTGATTCGGTCCGGCGCCCAAAGGGTCGCGTTGCGGCCGATGTGCAGGCCGGGGCCATGAGAGAGAAACGATCGGGCGCGAAAGACGGTGATCGCCGTCCTGGTCCTCCTCAATCCGGCAAGCAGACGGCTCATCATTTGCGCACGGACTTTCGGACCCGGCTCCGCGAGGCGCGACCCGGCGACGGCGGCAGCTCAGCGCGGCGCATCGCCCGCACCGTCGCGCATGCGAGTCGACCGGACGCGCCCGCGCCCGCGCTGCGGCCGGGCGAGCGCCGCCGGAGCGGTCAGGTCAGACGTAGCCCGCTCCCTGCCGATACGTTCTGATCGTCCCGAAGATTCTGTTGCAGACAGCGGCGCCGGCCGGCAGTCCCAACAAGGTCATCCAGGTGCGGAAAGCCCGCGTGCTCGCCCCGTCGAAACAGAACCGCGGTAACCGTATCGTCTGGCCGGGCCGGGTCACCGCCCCGCGCTGGACGATGTGCTGATAGGTGAACCCCAGGCTTCGTCCCAGACGCTCCCAGCGCTCGTTGCAAAGGCCCCAGGGCCACGCAAGGTGCCGGAACGTCCGGCGCGGCAGCCGGAGCTCGTCCGAAAGGACATCGAGGGAGGTGGCCAGATCGCGTTCGAGCTTCCGGGTGCCGTCCGAATCGGGGTCCCATCGTGCGTGGGAATGGGTGTGCGACTGGAACTCGATGATGCCCTCGGAGGCGAGCTTGCGGGCATCGTCCCAGGAGATGTGGTTGAGGTTTGGATTTGCGGAATCGCCCCGGTCGCGCCCGGTGGGGCATTCGCCGGTGATGAGGAACGCCACGCCATTCAGCCCGTATCGGCGCAGCGCGGGCGCCGCGACGCTCGCCAGCTCGGCATATCCGTCGTCGAACGTGATGAGGACCCTCTTGCTGCCGTCCGCGCTCCCGGCATGATCGATCCCGTGCTCGAACTCGTCCAGAGTGAGCGAGCGATACCCTCGATCGGCGAGCCAGCACAGCTCTCGCTCGAAATCCGCGGGCGGCGTGGAGAGCGGGTCCTGGCTGCGACCGAACCGGTGATAGAGAAGGATGGAGATCGGCGATGTCATGGCTTTCCGGGGGACGCTTGAAGGAACCTCGAAAAACGTGCGAACGGGATTGTCTCAGTTTGCGCCTGCGCCGTTCGAGGATTGCAGCGCGTGCAGCGACCGGCAGGAAGTCTAGCCAACGCGCGCTCTGCGGTAAATCGGCGCCTCGACGCCCGATTGTTGCAGATTGTTAAACGCGTGACGTACGACACGTTGAGGCCCGACGTTCGTCTGCGCCATGATCGGTGGCACGATTAGCATTGCGGGCGGTCCTGGGCGGCCCGCGTAACCGCCGGCGCGGGTATCGCTCGACCGCTTGGCAGCACGACGACCTCTGCAAGTTGCATGATGATCCGGAATCCCAGTCCTTTTCCCGCTGCGTACATCAAGGGTCTGCCGATCAGTCTGGCGCCTTTGGACGAAGTTCTCGGCGAGATGGAGCGGGTGATCCGCGAGCGCGAGAGCGGGCGTTACATCTCGATCACGAACACGGAGTCGATGTATCACGGGCTGCGGATTCCGGAGCATGGCACATACATCCGCGAGGCGGACTTCTCCCTGTGCGACGGGGTTGGCGTGATTGCCGCAGGCCTTGCCTGGGGATACCGCATCCATCGCCTCAACGGGCCGATCCTGCAGCTCGAGTCCTCGCGTTTCGGAATCCCGCGTGGCTGGCGTCATTTCTTCTACGGCGGCAAGGAGGGCGTCGCAGAAGAAATGGCGACGCGCCTGAAGACCGCTCTTCCGGGCCTGGTGGTGTGCGGAACGTATTGCCCGCCGTTTCGCGAGCTGTCCGCGGAGGAGGACGATGAGATCGTGCGGAGAATCAACGCATCGCGGCCCGACATCGTCTGGGTGGGCCTGGGGCTGCTGAAGCAGGAGCGGTGGATCGCCAGCCATCTCGGCCGGATCGATGCCCCGTGGATGGTGGGTGTCGGCGCGGCCTTCGACTACCATTCGGGCGCCGTTCCGTGGGCACCGGCCATTCTGCGCAGGCTGGGACTCGAGTGGGTCTTTCGTCTGGCGATTCAGCCCAGGCTGCGGGCGCGGCGCTACTGGTGGTCATTGTTGTATGTGCTGGAGGCGTCCGCGGAAGGGGTGTTCAAGGGTCGATTCTTGAGACGACCTTCGCCCGGCTAGACCGCGTGCGGCCGAATGTGCGCGACCGCTTGCGCCTGGCCACAGGGCGCAGCGGGATGCTCCGTACACCGGTTGAGGCGAGGCCCGACCCGGGCAGCTCGATTCACCGGATCAGTCAACCCTTATCAGAAGAGAGCGATGGTTCGAGTAGGCCTTATCGGATTGGGAAAGATGGGGATCTCCCATCATGCGATCGTCAACGCGCATCCGGATGTGCGCCTCGCCGCGGTGTGCGATTCGACCCAGTATGTTCTCGATGTGCTGAACAAGTACACCGGCGTGAAGTGCTACGGCGACTACCGCCGCATGATCGACGCCGAGGAGCTCGACTGTGTGGTCGTCTCGACGCCGTCCAGGACGCACGGGGAGATCGTGGGCTACGCACTGGAGCACGATCTCCACGTCTTCTGCGAGAAGCCCTTCGTGCTCGACCCTCAGGAGGGCGAGCGCCTGGTCCGGCTCGCGCGAGAGCGGAACCGCGTCACGCAGGTGGGGTATCACTACCGCTTCGTTGGCGCCTTTCGCGAAGCGAAGCGCCTGCTGGCGGCGGGCGCTCTGGGATCGATCCATCACGTCCGCGCCGAGGCATACGGCCCGGTCGCCTTGCGGCCCAAGGGCTCGACGTGGCGCACTGCCAGGTCGGAGGGCGGAGGATGCCTCTATGACTACGCCAGCCACGCGATCGACCTCGTCAACTACCTCGTTGCCCCACCCATCGCGGTGGGCGGGACGGTGCTCAACAAGATCTTCTCGCGAGACGTCGAAGACGAGGTCTATGCGACGCTCCACTTTGCAGGCGGAGCAAGTGGGCAGCTTGCGGTGAACTGGAGCGATGAGAGTTACCGGCGGATGACGACCAAGGTATCGGTCTGGGGCTCGAACGGCAGGATCAGCGCGGATCGACAGGAGTGCCAGACCTACCTGAGGGAGAGGGTGGCCGCGCTTCCGGACGTGGACGCGGGATGGACTGTCCGCTACACCACCGACCTCACGCCGCCGGTGTGGTTCTACCTCCGGGGCGAGGAATACTCGGCGCAGATCGATTACTTCATCGACGGCGTCAAGCGCGGCCGGGCCGAGAACGTCAACTCGTTCGAATCGGCGCTCGCGACCGATCAGGTCGTCCAGCTGTTGCTCCGGGACGCCGAGGCCCCGCGCACCGGATCGAGCGAGCTCCACGTGGCGCGACCCCCGCGCGGCCGAGGTGGCTTCCTGGGTTCGCTGAAGCGCAAATTCGCAGGCTGAGGCCAGAGGCAGGGGAGAAATGCAGCGAGTCCTATTTGGCGACAACCAGTTCTTCGGCATCAATCACATGTCCGACGAAAAGGCGCGTGCGCAGGCGATGCGGTTCCAGAGCCTGCGCGCGATCCTGGATGTGCTGGAGGCGGCGTACGACGAAGGCATCAAGGCGTTCATGTGCACGACTCACGAGCGGGTGGCCGGAGTCTGCGACTACTTCCGCGACCACGCCGACAGATTTCCGGACTACGTCTTCTATCCGTGCATGCCGTACGCCCACAAGTACGCCAACGCCGTCACGGAGCATGGCATGCTGGAGGCGCTCCGGCGATTTCTGCCCGAAGAGGGGGCGCTGGGCGCCCTCGTTCGCGGCGGTGTCTCGGTCGCGAGGAAGGATGTCGAGGGCATTGCCAAGCTCCTGATCGACGCGGAGATGAAGATGTTCGCGGGCCTCAGGACGCCCGTGATATTCCTGCAGAACATCGTCACCGATCTCCTGCTCGGACTGGGTTTCAAGGACGCCTTCGGGATCTTCGCCGACCATGTCCGCGCGAGATACGGCGCGGAACCGGGATTCATCACGATGAACCTGCCGCTGTTGCTGGACACGCTGGAAGCGCTCGGCATCGACAATCCGATCGTCTGCGCCAATATCAACAAGATCGGATTCCGGATGAGCGGCGGAATCGCGAAGTACGAGGAGCTGCTCGCGGCGCGCAGATTCCGGGCGATCGCGATGTCCGTCTTCGCGTCGGGTGCGATCTCGCCGCGCGAAGCGGTGGACTACGTATGCGGGCTCGAGGGCGTCCAGGCGATCGTCTTCGGCGCGTCGAGCATCGCGAACATCAGGCAGACGAACCGGCTGATCAACGAGCGCTGGGGCGCCGCCGCTGGCGGCGCAGCGTAGCGGGTCACCGGCGCAGCTGCTCGATCTCCGCGACCAGAGCGGCGACTTCGTTCCGGGCTTGTTCGTCTGCCAGCTCCGCGGCCGTTCGTCCTTGCCCGAGCGCCTCCGCGTACGCAACGCGATGCCCCAGCGTCGTTGCGAGCGCCGGAAACTCGATCGCGGAGACCGCAATTTCGCTCAGCTCCTGCGCAATCCGGGTCTGGCTGCGAAAGCGCGTCCAGACGATGCGGCCCACCACGTCGCGGTATTCCCGCGCCTCCTCGATCAACAGCAGCAGGTTGGCGGTCGCCCAGAGCTCTGCCGCCGAAGCGCCCATGGGGATCAGAGCAAGGTCGGACAGCACGAGGATCGCCTTGGTCAAGTCCCCGACCCGGGGTGGGCCGTCCAGGATGATGTAGTCCGCAACGTGCAGGTGCTGATGGATCTTCTCGGTCAGCTCACGCTGTCCCGAGGCGGTTTCGACCGTAAGCCGTTCGGTGCGGCCTAGTCTACGCCGGAGATTCGCCCATGCCAGTGCCGTCCCCTGCGGCATGTCGCAGTCCACGAGCACCACGCGATGTGCGCGCGCCAATTCCGCGGCCAGGGTCGTGGAGACCGTGCTGCGACCAACGCCTCCCTTGGCCTGCACCAGCCCGATGACGAAAGCCGTCATGAGTTCGTAGCATCCCGCAATGGCGGGGGCATGCCGGAATTCTCCCCGTCTGCTGGCACATGCACGAGCCTCGCCCTGCTTCTCTGCACCGCACGCCTCCTCCGCCCATTCCGCCGCTCATCCCGCCGGATGGCGAAGCCACCGCAGCCGATGTCCTAGCTAGGACCTGTCTCATGATCCCACGCTCCGCTCCCCCTGATTCAAGTCAAGAACGCGCCCCATCCGGAAATAGTGCCCGCGTTCTCCGCTGGCGCGGTTCAGGC
Source organism: Burkholderiales bacterium (assembly GCA_020848075.1). Classification (GTDB taxonomy): domain Bacteria; phylum Pseudomonadota; class Gammaproteobacteria; order Burkholderiales; family SG8-39; genus JAABRB01. Next base: position 6,568 of record JADLAV010000050.1, on the reverse strand, counting down.
GACGCTCTCGGGCAAGCGTCCGTAAGCAGTTGATTTCTCGGGGCGTAGAAATTGCTCGGGGCAAGCTGATCATCCTCATGCCGGGAGTTCCACTCCGCCCCTGGGCGACCAAAGATTTCGCTGCGGCGGGAACCACGGCAAAATCGAGCCCCGGGATTCACCGCGCGCGGTCGGGCGCTCGCCAAACGGACGAACGGGAATGAGAACGCTGGGACGGTACGTGCTGCAGGAGGAGATCGGGCGCGGCTCGATGGGCACGGTGTTCAAGGCGTCCGATCCGATGATCGAGCGGACGGTCGCGGTGAAGACCATCAACGCGCTCCAGATCCAGGACGGCAGCGCCGAGCCGCGCCGCCGCTTCCTCCGGGAAGCCAAGGCCGCCGGGCGGCTGAGCCACCCGTGCATCGTCACGATCTACGACGTGGGCGAATTCGAGGACACCGCCTACATCGTGATGGAGCTGCTCGAGGGCCGATCGCTCAAGGACGTCCTGGATCGCGGCGAGCAGATTCCGCTCGCCACCGCGGCGCAGATCGTTCTGCAGACCGCCGACGCGCTCGGGTTCGCGCACCGGCAGGGCGTCGTGCACCGGGACATCAAGCCCGGCAACCTGATGCTGACGAAGCAGGGTCTGGTCAAGATCACCGACTTCGGGATCGCGCGCATCGACCAGATGTCGCGCACGCGCACGGGCGTGGTGATCGGCTCGCCCCGCTACATGTCGCCCGAGCAGGTCTCGGGCAGGAAGGCCGACGGCCGGAGCGACGTGTTCTCGCTCGGCATCGTGCTCTACGAGCTCCTCACCGGCGTCGCGCCGTTCGACGCGGCGCGCTCCGAGGATTTCCTCACGCTGATGCAGAACATCGTCGTCAAGACGGCCGCGCCGCCGAGCCGCATCAATCCCGCCGTGCCGGCCGCGCTCGACGCGATCGTCGAGCGCGCGCTCCGCAAGAACCCGGACGAGCGCTACGCGACCGCGGACGAGCTCGCCCAGGCGCTGCGCGCCGCGCTGGAGGGCGGCCTGCGACCGCAGCCGGGCGAGCCGGACATCGCCGCGCTCGCCAGGACCGACGAGTTCGTGCTGCCGGAGTTCGATCTGTTCGCCACCGGCGGCCCGGCGACCCGCGCGAAGCCGGAAGCGCGCAAGGAGGCGGGCAAGGAGGCGGGCAAGGAGGCGGGCGCCGGCGTGCCGCACGCGTCCGCCGGGGCTGCAGCGGGCGGCGGGCAGGGCCTCCTCGCGCGGCTGAAGAGCGAGGCCGAGGCGCTCGACTCGCGGGCCTCGACCGACGAGCGCGCGGCGCAGACGCTCATGCTCGCGCTCGACATCGAGCGCAAGATGCGCGGCGGCTTCGCGTTCTTCGAGGAGCTCGTGCGCTACCTCGGCATCGTGAAGCCCGAGATCGGTCACAGATACGCGCTCGAGGGCCTCGGCACGTTCGCAGCCCCGAAGCTCGCCGACGCGTTCGTCGACAGCAAGCTGCGCCGCGCCGAGGGGCGGCCGTGGATGGACATGATCACGCTGACGGTGGTGTGCGTGTCGCCCACGACGCTCGGGTTCGAGCGGACCGGCGGCGAGCTGCAGGCGCTCGTCGACCAGCTCACCGCGGCGAACCTGCGTTACTCGTCGGACGACGCCGGGAACGGCCCGGGCAGTGGCGGCCGCATCACCGGCGAAGTCGCCGGAGATATCACGATTCACGCCCGCGTCATGGCCGACCGCGAACGCGGCCGGCTCGCCTTCCTCTGCAAGAACGTCAGCCAGTTCGGCAACCAGAGCTTCGTCCTCGACGCCGAGGCGGCCGGCGAGAGCGTTTTCGAGCAGTTCGCGAACTATCTCCTCGGGCAGCCGAACGAGTTCCTGGACCTCGTGCGCGCCAAGCGGTGATGGAATGGCTCGCCGATCCGAAGGCGTGGGTCGCGCTCGCGACCCTGACCGCGCTCGAGATCGTCCTCGGCGTCGACAACATCATCTTCATCTCTATCCTCGTCGGGCGGCTGCCCGAGGCCCTGCGGAACAAGGCGCGCATCCTGGGACTCGCGCTCGCGATGGGGACCCGGATCCTGCTGCTGTTCTCCCTCTCGTGGATGATGACGCTCACCGCGCCGCTCTTCGGGCTCTTCGGCCGCGAGCTCTCGGGGCGGGACCTCATCCTGATCGGCGGCGGGCTGTTTCTGCTGTGGAAGAGCGTCCACGAGATCCACAATTCGCTCGAGGGCAAGGAGGAAAGCGACGCCGGCGCGGCCGTGCGGGCGACCTTCGCGGGTGTGCTCGCGCAGATCGCAATGATCGACATCGTGTTCTCGCTCGACTCCGTGATCACCGCGGTCGGGCTGGTGGACGAGTTCGCGATCATGGTGATCGCGATCGTGGTCGCGGTGGGCGTGATGATGGTCGCCGCGCGGCCGATCGGCGAGTTCGTCGAGCGGCATCCGACCATCAAGATGCTCGCGCTCGCGTTCCTCATCCTCGTCGGCTTCGCGCTGGTCGCGGAGGGCTGGGACTTCCACGTGCCGAGGGGCTACATCTATTTCGCCATGGCCTTCTCGGTGGGGGTGGAGCTCCTGAACATCCGCGTGCGCGCCCGCCTCGCCCGGCGGGCGGCGCCGGTGCGCCTGCGCAAGCACATCCCGGAGGGGGAGTCCGCCGGCCGCGAATAGCGGCACGCCCGGGTGCGAAGCCCCCGATTTGATCCAGGACAAGAGTTGCAAGGCTCTGGTTTGGCTATAATTTCCGACCGGAACCGGATCCATGCAGCTCTTCGCCCTCGGCCTCAACCATCAGAGCGCCCCGCTCGCCATCCGCGAGCGGATCGCGTTCACGCCCGAAGGACTGCGCGGGGCGCTGCGCGAGATCGCGCGCTCGCGCCCCGCCGAGGAGGCGGCGATCCTCTCGACGTGCAACCGGACCGAGCTCTACTGCGCCGCGGGCGAGCCGCGCGAGGCGCTCGCGTGGCTCGCAGGGCATCATGGGGTGGAGCAGACCGAGCTCCGTCCGTTCCTGTACACGCTGCCGCAAGAGCAGGCGATCAGGCACGCATTCCGCGTCGCGTCGGGGCTCGACTCGATGGTGCTCGGCGAGCCGCAGATCCTCGGGCAGATGAAGGACGCGGCGCGGATGGCCGCCGAGGCCGGTGCGCTCGGGGCGACCCTCTCGCGCCTCTTCCAGCGCTCCTTCGCGGTGGCGAAGGAGGTGCGGACCAACACCCGGATCGGGGCGAACGTGGTCTCGATGGCCGCGGCCGCGGTGCGCCTGGCCGGGCGGATCTTTCCATCGATCCGCGAGTGCCGGGTGCTGCTGATCGGCGCCGGGGAGATGATCGAGCTCTGCGCCACGCATTTCGCCGCGCAGATGCCGCGCGCGATCACGGTCGCGAATCGCACGCTCGAGCGCGCCGAGGTGATCGGGCGCCGGTTCAGCGGGCGCGCCGTGCTGCTGCGCGACCTGCCGGAGCACTTGCCGGAGCACGATATCGTGATCTCCTGCACGGCGAGCTCGCTGCCGATCCTCGGCAAGGGCACGATGGAGCGCGTCATCAAGGCGCGCCGGCATCAGCCCGTGTTCATGATGGACCTCGCGGTGCCGCGCGACATCGAGCCGGAAGTGGGCGAGCTGGACGATGTCTACCTGTACACGGTGGACGACCTCGCGCACGCGGTGCGCGCCGGCATCGACGAGCGGCAGTCGCACGTCGCGCAGGCCGAGGCGATCATCGCCACGCAGGTCGGCAACTTCCTGCACTGGATGGAAGGGCGCGAGCAGGTGCCGCTCATCCGGAGCCTGCGCGAACAGGGCGAGGCGGCGCGCCGGCAGGAGATCGGCCGGGCGCTGCGCATGCTCGCGCGTGGCGAGGATCCGCACGAGGTGCTCGAGGCGCTCTCGCACGGCCTCACGAACAAGCTCCTGCACGCGCCCACGCAGGCCCTGCACGAGGCCGACGCCGAGGAGCGCCAGCGCGTGCGCGAGGTGCTCGCGCGCATCTACCGCCTGCGCTCGGGCTCCTAGCCGCGACAACCGGCACTGCCGTCGTTCCCGCGCAAGCGGGAACACCAGCGCTCTCGCCCGTGGTCAACCACCCGCCTCACACTTTCCGCATCGCCGCCTCGTGAAGCCGAGCATCGCCGCCAAGCTGGAGCATCTGCGCCGCCGTCTGGACGAGCTGGACGGCCTGCTCGCCGCCGAGAGCGCGACGCGCGACATGGACCAGTTCCGCCGGCTCTCGCGCGAGCACGCCGAGCTCGGGCCGCTCGTCGAGCTCTACAACCGCTACGGCCAGGCCGAGCGCGACATCGCGACGGCGCGCGAGATGCTCGCGGACCCGGAGATGCGCGCGCTCGCCGAAACCGAGATCGAGGAGGGCGAAGCGCGGCTCGAGGCGCTCGAAGGCGAACTCCAGAAGCTGCTCCTGCCGAAGGACCCGAACGACGAGCGGAACATCTTCCTCGAGATCCGCGCCGGCACCGGCGGCGAGGAGTCGGCGCTCTTCGCGGGCGGCCTCTTCCGCATGTACTCGCGCTATGCCGAGCGGAATCGCTGGCAGGTGGAGATCATCTCCGAGAGCCCGTCGGACCTCGGCGGCTACAAGGAAGTGATCGCGCGCATCATCGGTCGCGGCGCGTACTCGAAGCTCAAGTTCGAGTCCGGCGGGCACCGGGTGCAGCGGGTGCCGGAGACCGAGACGCAAGGGCGCATCCACACGTCGGCGGCGACGGTCGCCGTGATGCCCGAGGTGGACGAGGTGAGCGACGTCGACCTCGACCCGTCCGATCTGAAGATCGACACGTTCCGCGCATCCGGGGCGGGCGGCCAGCACGTGAACAAGACCGAGTCGGCGATCCGCATCACCCACCTGCCGACCGGGATCGTCGTCGAGTGCCAGGACGCGCGCTCCCAGCACAAGAACAAGGAGCGGGCGATGTCGGTGCTCGCCGCGCGCATCAGAGACAAGCAGATGCGCGAGCAGGCGGCCAAGACCGCGGCGACGCGCAAGAGCCTGATCGGGAGTGGCGACCGCTCCGAGCGCATTCGCACCTACAACTTTCCGCAGGGGCGCGTCACCGATCACCGCATCAGCCTGACGCTCTACCGGATCCAGGCGATCATGGACGGCGACCTCGACGAGCTCACCGGCGCGCTCGCTGCCGAGCACCAGGCGGAGCAGCTCGCGGCGCTCGCCGACGAGGCGAGCGCGCAGGCGGCCTCCTGAGCGCCGGCGCGCCGCACCGCGCAAGGCCGATGCCTCTTGCCATCCGTGCCCTGATCCAGGGGAGCGGCCTTCCCGCGAGCGAGGCGCGGCTGCTCCTCGCTGCGCAGCTCGGCGTGGACCGGGCGTGGCTCATTGCCCACGCCGAGGAACCGTTGGACGACGCGCGGTGCGCCGCGGCAGGCGAGCGCTTCGGCCGCCGCCGCCGCGGCGAGCCGGTCGCGTACCTTCTCGGCGCCCGGGAGTTCTACGGACTCGATCTCGCCGTGACCCCTGACGTCCTCATTCCGCGGCCGGAGACCGAACTGCTGGTGGAGCTTGCGCTTCGCCTGATCGACGAGGGCGCGCGCCGCGTGCTGGACCTCGGCACGGGCAGCGGAGCGATCGCCGTCGCAGTCGCGCGCGCGGCACCGCAGGCGGAGGTCTGGGCGACCGATGCCTCGGCGGCCGCACTGGCGCTCGCGTGCGCGAACGCGAAGCGCCACGCGCCGCACGTGCGCCTCGAGCAATCAGACTGGTTCGCGTCGCTCGCCGGAGAGCGCTTCGACCTGATCGTGGCGAACCCGCCGTACGTGGAAGAAGACGACCCCCACCTCGCCGAGGGCGACGTGCGCTTCGAGCCGCGCGCGGCGCTCGTCGGCGGCCCCGACGGCCTCGATTGCATCCGGCGCATCGTGCGCGAGGCGCGCAGCCACCTGGCGCCCGGCGGCAGGCTGCTCTTCGAGCACGGTCACGACCAGGGCGCGCGCTGTCGGGCGCTGCTCGCTGCGCAGGGCTATGCCGACATCGCCACCTGGCCGGACCTCGCCGGCATTCCGCGCGTGACCGGCGGCCGCGCGCCCTGACGCGCTCAGCGCGGCCGCGGACGCCGCAGCGCGCGCTTCAGTGCGGCGAGGTCGCGCGTGGCGCCCCGTGCCGCGCGCGCCTCCATGGTGCGATAGCGCCGCAGCACCTCGCGCCCGAGCGGCGTGAGCGCCGCGCCGCCGCCCGTCTGGCCGCCTTTCGCCGCCTCCAGCAGCGGAGTGCGGAAGCAGCGATTCATGGTGGCCGTGAGGAGCCACGCCCGCTTGTAGCTCATGCCCATGCGGCGCGCCGCGGCTGCGATGGAGCCGGTCGCGCCGACCGCCTCGAGGAGATCCGCCTTGCCCGGCCCGATCGCGATGTCGCGCTCGAGCACCACGCGCAGGCGGACGCCGAGGGTGATGTTTCCCGCTTTCATGGACGGCTCCGACGACGTTGCATTCTAGCCCGAAGTTCCTCCGTTAACCTCGTCGGTTTTGAGTAGATAAGGCTCTTGAATCAAGAGGATAGATTCCGTGGTGGTGTTCAATGTAGGCATGTAAGTGTATTTGCATTGCTGCGTAGAT
>JADLAV010000049.1 GCA_020848075.1 Burkholderiales bacterium | reverse complement strand
CTTCCTGCAGGGCTGCCAGTTTGGGTTCCATCTCTGCCTCCAAAAAATAGGTTGTGGAAAACCCTTTTTAGTCGCAGAGACCCCAACTGACCAGCCCTGCATAGGATCTCGGAGAGGAGGGGAGAAAAAGATCCCCTCCTTTTCAAGGAGGGGTGCCGCCGAAGGCGGCGGGGTGGTTGCGCCGCGCTCGCCCTACTCGAGCGTGAGCGTCAACCCGGGCAGCTCGATCCCGGAGAGCGCCGTGGACCAGGTCTCGCCGGGCTTCACCAGCAGCGCGGCGGTCAGCGTCCCGGTGGTCACGATCTCGCCCGCCGCGACCGGCGGGAACTGCGGCAGGCCGCGCAGCACGGTGACGAGGTGGGCGAGCGCCAGGAGCGGACTGCCGAGCACGTTCGCACCGCCGCCTTCGGCCCGGCGAGCGCCATCGCACGCGAGAGCGATCCGGAATTCGCGAAGCTTTCGCGCACAGTCGGCGATGCTCGCCACCGGCACCTTCGGGCCAACGACGAGCGCGCCGTGCAGGCCGTTCAGCGCGACGGTGTCGGCCACCTTGAACTTCCAGCCCGGGAACGCGCTCTGCACGATCTCGAAGCCATGCGCGATCCAATCGACCGAAGCGAGAATCGCGGCCTCGTCGCCGATCGCCGGAGGCGCCTGCCGGAAGTGCAGCACGATCTCCGGTTCGATGCGCGGCTCGAGGAGATGCCCGATCGGCTGCGACGCGCGCGCCTCACCGGCAACCTGCACGGTCGCGTCGTACATGAAGCCCCAGATCGGCTCGTAGACGCCGTACTCCGGCCAGATGTTGCGGTTGGTGAAGCCGATCTTGCGACCGACCGGCCGCTCGCCGCGCGCAAGCCTCTCGTCATGCAAGGCCGCGGCAACGGCGTAGGCGCGCGCAACATCGAAGCCCGGCTCGGTCTGCGAGAAGGGCGCAAGCTGCCGGTGGGCACTCCACGCGTCCAGCAAGCTCCGCGCGAGCGGATCCATGGCTCGCGCTCTCAGACCTTGAACGGGGCCGCGAGTTTCTTCGGCACCGCGACGTTCTTCAGCCGCACGTAGTCGGGCAGTCCGTTCCGGTACGGCGGATAGTCCTCCCCCTGGATGAGCGGCGCGAGGTACTGGCGGCACTTCTCCGTGATCCCGAAGCCATCCGCGGTGATGAAGTCCTGCGGCATCATCTTCTCGACGTTGGCCACCTTGTCGAGCGCAGCCATGCCGATCTTCCACTTGTAGGGCTGGTTCGACGTGCGCACGATGGTCGGCATCACGGCGTTGTGCCCTTTCAGGGCGAGCTCGACCGCCGCCTTGCCCACCGCGTAGGACTGCGCGACGTCGGTCTTCGAGGCGATGTGGCGCGCGGCCCGCTGCAGATAGTCGGCGACCGCCCAGTGGTACTTCAGGTCGAGCCCGCTCTTCACCATGCTCGCGACGACCGGGGCGACGCCGCCGAGCTGCGCGTGACCGAACGCATCGCGCAGCCCCTGATCGGAGAGAAACTTCCCGTCGGATCCTTTCACGCCCTCGGACACGACGACCGAGCAGTAGCCGTGCTGCTTCACCATCGCGTCGACTCGGGCGAGGAACTTCGTCTGGTTGAACACGACCTCCGGGAACAGGATCAGGATCGGCAGCGCGAGCTCCTTGCTCGAGGCCAAGCCGCCCGCCGCGGCGATCCAGCCGGCGTGCCGCCCCATGACCTCCACGATGAACACCTTGGTCGAGGTGAGCGCCATCGATGCCACGTCGAGCGTCGCTTCGCGCGTGGAGACCGCCACGTACTTCGCCACCGAGCCGAAGCCCGGGCAGTTGTCGGTGATCGGCAGATCGTTGTCCACCGTCTTCGGCACGTGGATCGCCTGCAGCGGGTAGCCGAGCTTCTCGGCGAGCTGCGAGACCTTGAGGCAGGTGTCCGCCGAGTCGCCTCCGCCGTTGTAGAAGAAATAACCGATGTCGTGCGCGCGGAACACCTCGAGCAGCCGCTCGTACTGGGCAGGGTCCTTGTCGAAGGGTCTCAGCTTGTAGCGGGCCGAGCCGAACGCGCCGCCGGGGGTGTGCTTGAGCGCCGCGATCGCACGGGCGCTCTCCTTGCCGGTGTCCAGGAGCTCCTCGGTGAGCGCGCCGATGATCCCGTTGCGGCCGGCGAAGACCTTGCCGATCTTCGACTTGTGCTTGCGCGCCGTCTCGATCACCCCGGCGGCGCTCGCGTTGATCACGGCGGTCACCCCGCCGGACTGCGCATAGAAGGCGTTCTTGGGTTTCATTGGTATCCTCGATGGTCGGCGGTTGCGGGGTCGGCGCGGAATTATCGCCCGGGAGCTTGCGCCCGCGCAGGCGGTCCGCCTTTGATCTGGCGCAACGCCGTGCGGGCGGGCGCCCAGTACGTTCGGAGGGGGCGCGCGTCGCCCGCGCGCTGCTGCCGATACGACCCGATGCCATCGCACCCGACCATTCCCCACCTGCGAGAGGTGTTCGTGTTCCTCGTGGCGGCCGGCATCATCGTGCCGTTCTTCTCGCGCCTGCGCGTGAGTCCGGTGCTCGGATTTCTCGCGCTCGGCGCCTTGCTCGGGCCCTACGGCCTGGGACTCTTCGCCGCCGAGATCGGAATCCTGCGCTACGCGGTGATCGACGACCTCGCCAGCGTGCGCCCGCTGGCCGAGCTCGGCGTCGTCTTCCTGCTCTTCATGATCGGGTTGGGACTCGCTCCCAGCCGGCTCTGGGCGCTGCGGCGGCTGGTGTTCGGCCTCGGCACGCTGCAGGTGGCGATCACCACGGCCGTGATCGGCCTGATCGCCTGGGGCTTCGGCAATACGCCGGCCGCGGCGCTCGTTCTCGGCCTCGCGTTCTCGCTCTCCTCCACCGCCGTGGTGATGCAGCTCCTCGCCGAGCGGCGCGCGGTCGCAACCCCGCTCGGCCGCGCGAGCTTCGCCATCCTCCTCCTCCAGGATCTCGCGGTCGTCCCGATCCTCATCCTGATCGGCGTGCTCGCCGCGGGGGCGACCCCCCGCCTGCCGATGGCGCTCGGCCTCGCGCTCTTGACCGCGGTCGCGGCGATCGCCGGCATCTTCGTCATCGGCCGCGCGCTGCTGCGGCCGGTGCTCCGCCTGGCAAGCGCGACGCGCAGCCCGGAGCTCTTCATGGCCGTCACGCTGCTCGCGATCCTCACCACGGCGGCGATCACCGAGTGGGCCGGGCTGTCGATGGCGCTCGGCGCTTTTCTCGCCGGCCTGGTGCTCGCCGAGACCGAATACCGGCACGAGGTCGAGGTGGACGTCGAGCCGTTCAAGGGCCTGCTGCTCGGCCTGTTCTTCATGTCGGTCGGCATGGGCACCGACTTCCGCGTGGTCGCCGAGGCACCGGTCTGGCTCATCGCCGCGATCGTCGGCCTCTTCGCGTTGAAACCGCCGATCATCGCGGCGCTCGCCTGGGCCTTCGGGTTGCCGCGGCACGTGGCGGTCGAGGCGGGACTCCTGCTCGGTCAGGGCGGCGAGTTCGCGTTCGTCGTGCTCACGCTCGCAGCCGCCGGCGGGTTGCTGCCGCGCGACACGGCGCAGTTCATGCTGATCGTCACCGCGCTCAGCATCATCGTCACACCGCTCGTCGCCGCGGCCGCGCGCCGCATCGGGCTCGGCCTCGAGCGACACCATGCCGGCCGTGCGGCACATCGCGATTTCATGCCGCCACGGGACATCGCGGACCACGTCATCATCGCGGGATTCGGCCGGGTCGGACAGATGCTCGCGCGCGTGTTCGACGCGTACAACCAGCCCTACCTGGCGCTCGACGTGGACGCCGGGAACGTCGCACAGCACCGCGCGGGCGGCCTGCCGGTGTTCTACGGCGACGCGAGCCGGCTCGAAATTCTGCAACGCATGCACGCCGAGCGTGCGCGCGGCGTGGTCGTGACGACCGACAGCCCGGCCTCGGCCCAGCATACCGTGCGCGCGGTTCGCAGCCGCTGGCCCCACCTGCCCGTGGTGGCGCGGGCACGCGACGCGGCGCATGCGCGCCACCTGCTTGAATGCGGCGCGTCCGAGGTCGTTCCCGAGACCGTCGAGGCGAGCCTGCAGCTCGCCGCGCGCGTGCTCGAGTCGGCGGGCGAACCGAGCGAGGCCGTCGCGCAGGCGGTCGCGCAGCAGCGCGAGTTCGAGCTCGCTAAACTCGAGTTCGCAAGCGAAGCCTCGCCGCGCCGCGTGCGGCCCGCGCAGGGCGACTGACCGGATCATCGCGACTTGCGGAGCCACGCATCCATGCCCGCCGAACGTCCCGCAGGAAGACGCACCTGCCTCTACGACAGCCGGCAGCTCGAGACTACGCTGGACGGCATGGCGCGCCAGGCGGCGGGGCTGCTCACCGCGCGCGAGGACATCATGTTGGTCGGCATCCGCCGCCGTGGCGTGCCGCTCGCCGAGATGCTGCGTGCGCGGCTTGCCGCATCGTTCGGCTTCCCGCGCCTGCCGCTGCTCGAGCTTGCGATCAGGCGCTACGCCGACGATCTCACGTTGATCCATCCCGAGACGCAGCTCGTCGAGGATCCGGCGCATGCCTCGCTCGACCTGCGGGGCCAGACGCTCGTCATCGTGGACGACGTGATGTACTCGGGCCACTCGATGCTGCGCGCGGTGGACTATTTCGCCCACCGGCTCGGCGACAGGCGCCCCGCGGAGATCCGCACCGTGGTCCTCGTGGACCGGGACGTCGCGCGGCTACCGGTGCGCACCGACGTCGTCGGCGTGCGGCTCGACGTGGCCCCAGGTGATGTCATCGAGTGCAACGTCCCGCCCTACGAGGTCGAGCTCAGGATCGAGTTGTTGCAGAAAGGGTGAGCCATGTTCAAGGACCGCGGCGATGCCGCCGCACGACTCGCCGAGGCGCTTGCCCGCTATCGCGGACGAAACCCGCTCGTGCTGGCGATCCCGCGCGGGGCGGTTGGGATGGGGCGGGTGATTGCCGATGCCCTGGAAGGCGAGCTCGACGTCGTGCTGGTGCGAAAGCTGCGCGCCCCGGGCTCGCCCGAGTTCGCGGTCGGTGCCATCGACGAGACCGGCTGGGCGTACATCGCCGCGCACGCCGCCGGCGCGGGCGCCGACGCGAAGTACCTCGAGCGGGAGAAGCAGCTGCAACTCGCGACGTTGCGCGAGCGGCGTCGCGAGTACACGCCGGCCCGGGCGCCGGTCGACCCCGCGGGCCGCGTCGCGATCATCGTCGACGACGGGCTCGCAACCGGCGCCACGATGATCGCCGCCCTGCACGCGGTGCGCGCCAAGGCGCCGGCAAAGCTCGTCTGCGCGATCCCGGTCGCCGCGCACGACAGCCTCGAGGCCGTACGGCAGTATGCGGATGAAGTCGTCTGCCTCGACGTGCCCGCGGGCTTCTTCGCGGTCGGGCAGTTCTACCGGGACTTCAAACAGGTCGAGGACGACGAGGTGATCCGGCTGCTCTCCATGTCGAGACCGGCGTCCGGTTGATCACGCGCGAGCTCCGCAGCCGCTAGCCGTTCGTGCAAGTGCGCTGAGTCCCAGTGCACGCTGCCTCGAGCTCTTCGCGGAGCTCGGCCTCCCGACCGGTGTAGCGGGGCGAGAAATGGAACGGAATCACCAAGCGCGCGCGCGCCGCGCGTGCGATCGTGCCGGCCTGGCGGGCGGTGAGGTGGAACTTGCGCGCCGCATGGCCGGCGTCGGCGTCCAGAAACACCGCTTCGATGAAGAGCAGGTCGGCGTCGGCGGCGAGCGCGGCGATGCGCCGCGCGTTCGCCTCGTGATAGACCACGTCGGTGACATAGGCGATTCTCTCGCCGGGCACGAGCTCGAGCACCTTCTCCTTCAGCTCGCGCAGCGGCAAGACGCGCTCGTGCAGGCCGTCGCGATCGCGCCACCACCCCCGGATCGGCGTGTCGTCGGGCTCGCCCGCGAACACCGCGTCCTTCAGCGTCTTGAGCCATGGACCGGTGGGAAGACCCAGCTCGGTGAGGCGGTTCTTCCACACGTTGACGTGCATCTTCTCCTCGACCGAAAAGGCGAGGCACGCCGTCTTGTGATCCAGGAAGTCCGCGCGCACGGTGAATGCCGGATCGTCGAGCAGCACGCCCGGCGCAAGGAGCGGGGCGTCCGCCGGCTCGCGCCGGAACCGCCCGTGGCAGCGGAAGCGCGCAGCGCGCATGCTCCAGTCCGCGGCGGCCTCGTGCACGGTAATCGCGAAATCGACCGGATAGTTCTCGACCAGGTTCCAGGTGTAGGCGGCGAGCTTGTGCTCGACCTGGTCGAGGAAGCCGGGCGGCCCGTACAGCCGCACGCCGGTCTCGCGTCCGACGCAGACGCGCAGCATCCGGTCGAAGCCATAGAAGTGGTCCATGTGCGTGTGCGTGACGAACACGTCCGAGACGCGCAGGAGCTTCTTCGCCGGCAGGGCGGCGAGGTCGCCGAGATCGAAGAGCAGCGCCCGCCGCTCGAACTTGAAGTCGAGGAACAGCCCGGGATCGCCGAACGGGCCGTTCACGAGCTCGGGGGAGAAGATGGGGCGCATTGGCGGACGCTGGGCGTGAAAAGCGTCAAACGTGAAACGTGAAACGTGAAACGTAAAACGTAAAACGTAAAACGTGAAACGTGAAACGTAAAACGTGAAACGTGAAACGTGAAACGTGAAACGTGAAACGTGAAACGTGAAACGTGAAACGTGAAACGTGAAACGTGAAACGTGAAACGTGAAACGTGAAACGTGAAACGTGAAACGTGAAACG
>JADLAV010000048.1 GCA_020848075.1 Burkholderiales bacterium | reverse complement strand
GCGCGCGGCTGCTGCTGCTCGACGAGATCCACGCGGGACTCAACCCGCGCGAACAGCAGGACGCGCAAGCGCTGCTCGAGCGGCTGCGCAGCCGCGGCGTCACGATCGTCATGGTCGAGCACCTGATGCGGATCATCATGGCCGTGTGCGAGCGGATCGTCGTGCTCGATTTCGGCCGCAAGATCGCCGATGGCCGGCCGGAAGAGATCGCCGCGGACCCCGAGGTGATCCGGGCCTATCTCGGAGAGCGGCGAGCGGGCACGCGCGAAGGCGCGCGGAGTGCCTGAGGTGCTCGAGATCGACGGCCTGCGCGCCGGCTACGGCAAGATCCAGGTGATCTGGGGCGTGTCGCTGCGCGTCGCGGCGGGGGAGACCGTCGCCGTCATCGGCGCGAACGGCGCCGGCAAGACGACGGTGCTCAGGAGCATCGCCGGGCTGCTCCGTCCGGAGGCCGGCCGCATCGGCTTCCACGGACACGACATCGGAAAGCTTCCGGCACACGCGATCGCGCGGCTCGGCCTCGCGCTCGTGCCCGAGGAGCGCGAGCTTTTTCCCTGGATGTCGGTGTACGAGAACCTGCTGCTCGGGGGGCGTCTCTGCGCCGAGCGCGAGCGGGTTGAGAAGAACCTCGAGCGGGTCTACGGCCTCTTCCCGGTGTTGCGGGCCCGGCACCGGCAGACCGCCTCGGTCATGAGCGGCGGCGAGCAGCAGATGCTCGCGATCGGCCGCGCACTCATGTCCAATCCCGCGCTCCTCATGCTGGACGAGCCTTCGACCGGCCTCTCGCCGCGCGTCGTCGGTTCGATCTTCGATGTGATCGGCCGCCTCGCCGAGCAGGGCGGCACCACCCTCCTCGTCGAGCAGAACGTGCATCTTGCACTCGACATCGCGCACCGGGCTTACGTCCTCGAGCGCGGCCGGATCACCCTCGAAGGCGCCGGCCACGAGCTCATGGAAAACCCGCTGATCCGCGAAGCGTATCTCGGCGTGGCCGACGCCTGAAGGCACGGGCGCACGACCGGTCCCGAGAATCGGAGACCGCGCCGGAATTCGACGACGTTCGCTATAATGTCGCTCACCGTGGATTGCGGCGTGCCCGCACGCGATCGCACTACCGGCGCTTGTCCGCATTAGCGGGCAGCGCCTGCCCGTGGACCTCGTCCGAACTGCCATCCGGCAGGCGACGCATCCCGCACCGCGCGCGTCTCGCCGCCCGATCTGAAGGAGCAACCATGAATCGCAGGATCCCCGAAACAATCGTCCCGAACCCCGAGCATCTCGATCCGCACCATCGCTGGCACCGACCGCTGCAGGCGCCCGGCACGACGCAGGTGGATTTCGAGGAGCGCGTCGATTTCCGCCGGCTGCACAACTATCGCCTCGCCCGCACCCGGCAGGCGCTCGCCAAGTCCGGCCTGGGCGCGGTGCTCTGCTTTGACCAGTACAACATCCGCTACGTCTCCAGCACGGTCATCGGCGAGTGGGCGCGCGACAAGCTCATCCGCTACTGCCTGCTCACGGGCAACGGCGAGCCGTACGTGTGGGACTTCGGCTCGGCGGCGCGCCATCACAAGCTGAACTGCCCGTGGCTCGCGGAAGACCACTGCCGCGCGGGCAACCCCGGCATGCGCGGCGCGATCAACCCGAAGGTCGGGCTCTTCGAGGCGGCGGCAAAGGAGATCAAGGACATCCTCGTCCAGGAAGGCGTGGCCAACCTGCCGGTCGGGCTGGACGTGTGCGAGCCGCCGATGCTCTTCGCGCTGCAGAAGGAAGGCATCGACGTCCGCGACGGCCAGCAGGCGATGCTCGATGCGCGCGAGATCAAGAGCCACGACGAGATCACGCTGCTCAACATCGCCTCGGCGATGGTCGACGGCGTCTATCAGGACATCGCCGAGGCCCTCAAGCCGGGCGTCAAGGAGAGCCAGATCGTCGGGCTCGCGTCGAAGCGCCTCTACGAGCTCGGCTCCGATTGCGTGGAGGCGGTGAACGCGATCGCGGGCGAGCGCTGCAGCCCGCACCCGCACAACTTCACCGACCGGATCATCCGCCCCGGCGACCCGGCGTACTTCGACATCATCCATTCCTTCATGGGCTACCGCACGTGCTACTACCGCACGTTCGCGGTCGGGCGCGCTTCGCCGGCGTTCGTCACCGCTTACAAGAGGGCGCGCGAGTGGATGGACCGGGCGATCGAGCTCCTCAAGCCGGGCATGACCTGCGACCAGGTCGCGAACGCGTTCCCGACGGCGCAGGACATCGGGTTCGAATCGGAGATGGCGGCCTTCGGCTTGAACTTCTGCCACGGCCTCGGCGTCGGGCTGCACGAGCGCCCGCTCATCTCGCGGCTGAACTCGTACAAGGACCCGTACGAGCTGAAGGCGGGCATGGTCTTCGCAGTCGAGACGTTCTGTCCGGCGACCGATGGGTACTCGGCCGCGCGCATCGAGGAGGAAGTCGTCCTGACCCCCGACGGCGCGAAGGTCATCACGCTCTATCCGGCCGACGAGCTGCCGATCGCGAACAAATACTGAGAAGGCGGCGATGAGCACAACCGCAAGAGAACGCGCTCCGGCCGGAGCGGCCGGCGCCGAGCTGTCGCGCGAGAAGCGCACCGACATGTACCGCATGCTCGTCGAGCTGCGGTATTGCGAGAAGCGCGCCTACGACCTCTTCCTGCAGAACCTGATCAAGGGCACCAGCCACCTGTCGCTCGGACAGGAAGCGGTCGCCGCCGGGTTCGCCTCGGCGATGCGGCCGGACGACTGGACGTTCTGCACCTACCGCGGCCACGCGCACACCCAGGCGCGCGGCGCCTCGATGACCGGCGTGCTCGGCGAGCTGATGGGGCGCGAGTGCGGCCTCCTCAAGGGCAAGGGCGGTTCGATGCACCTCACCGACGTGGCGAAGGGGGCGATGGGATCCTACGCGATCGTCGGTGCCCACCTGCCGATCGCAGTCGGCGCCGCGCTCTCGGCGCAGTACCGCGGCACCCAGCAGGTCGCCGTGTGCTTCTTCGGCGACGGCACGACCAACATCGGCGCCTTCCACGAGGCGCTCAACATGGCGAAGATCTGGAGCCTGCCCGTCGTCTTCGTGTGCGAGAACAACCTGTACATGGAGTACACGCCGATCGCTGCCGTCACCGCCGTGGAGCACCCGGCCGCCGACCGCGCATCCGCCTACGGGATGGAGCGCATCATCGTCGACGGCAACGACATGGACGAGGTCTATCAGGTGGCGCAGAGGACGATCGGCATGGCACGCGCGGGCAAGGGTCCGTCGCTCGTCGAGGCCAAGACCTACCGGCACAGCGGCCACTCGCGCGCCGACCCCGCCAAGTACCGTCCCGCGGGCGAGCTGGAGCAGTGGCTCGAGCGCGATCCGCTCAAGATCTACCGCGCGCGGCTGCTCGGCGCCGGCGTCCCGGCGGCGACGCTTGACGGAATCGAGGCGGACGCGATGCGCAAGGTGGAGGAGGCGACTGCGGCCGCGAAGGCCTCGCCGCCACCGCCGCTCTCGCTCATCGAGAAGGACGTCTTCGCGGACGGAGGCGCAGCATGGCGGAACTGACCTATCGCGAGGCAGTGGCCGCCGGCATCGCGCAGGAGATGCGCCGCGACGAGCGCGTCCTCTTCCTCGGCGAGGACGTCGCGGCCGCAGGCGGGGTGTTCAAGACGACCGTCGGGCTGCTGGAAGAGTTCGGTCCGAAGCGCGTGCGCGACACCCCGATCTCGGAGCAGGCGATCATCGGTGCCACGATGGGCGCGGCCATGACCGGCTTGCGTCCGATCGCCGAGATCATGTTCTCCGACTTCTTCGCGGTGTGCTGGGATCTCGTCGCGAACCAGATCGCCAAGACGCGCTACATGACCGCCGGCCAGGTGACGCTGCCGCTGGTGATCCGCAGCGCGAACGGGGGCGGCGTGCGCTTCGGTGCGCAGCACTCGCAGAGCGTCGAGAACTGGGCGATGGCGATCCCCGGCCTCAAGGTCGTGGCGCCGTCGACCCCGGCCGACGTGAAGGGGCTGATGGCGGCGGCGGTGCGCAGCGACGATCCGGTGCTCTTCTTCGAGCACAAGGGCCTCTTCGGCATGAAGGGCGAGGTGCCCGACGGCGAGCACGTCGACACGCTCGGAACGGCCAAGGTGCTCCGCGAGGGCAAGGACGCTACGATCGCCGCGCTCGCGGCGATGGTCCCGCGCGCGCTCGAAGCGGCGAAGATTCTCGAGGCCGAGCACGGCATCTCCGCGTCGGTGGTCGACGTCCGCTCGCTCGTGCCGCTCGATACACAGACGATTCTCGGCGCGGTGCGCAAGACCGGGCGGCTCTTCACGGTGGAGGAGAACCCGCGGCTCTGCGGCTGGGGCGCGGAGATCGTCTCGATCGTCGGCGAGGAGTGCTTCTACGACCTCGACGGGCCGATGGTGCGGATCACCACGCCGCACGTGCCGCTGCCGAGCGCCGATGCCCTGGAGGATGCGACCATCCCCTCGGTCGCGCGCATCGTCGAGACGGTCCGCACGTCGATGGGCTGATGCGATGGACGTGATCATGCCCCAGCTGGGCGAAACGGTGACCGAGGGTACCGTCATCGCTTGGCACAAGAAAGTCGGCGACGCCGTCAAGGCCGACGAGAATCTGTTCGACGTCGAGACCGACAAGGTCACCGCCGAGATCCCCGCGCCCGCGGCGGGGGTGCTGAAGGAGATCCTGGTCGCGGTCGGCACCACCGTCGCGGTGGGCGCCCGGCTCGCAGTGATCGAGACCGCCGGCGCTACGGTGGCGCAGAGCGCCGCCGCGGCTGCGCCGGGCGCGGCGCCCACCGTCGCTGCGGCAACACGCCCCCCGGCCGCGCCTGGCGAGGCGGGAGAGTTGCCGCTTTCCCCGGTGGTGCGACGCCTGATCGCCGAGCACGGACTCGATCCGGCGAGGATCCGCGGCACCGGCCGCGGCGGACGCATCACGCGCGAGGACGTGCTCGCCGCGTTGGAGACGGGCGGCGGGGCAACCGCGCCCGCCGCGCCGGCAGGGCGTGCGCCGCAGGCCGAGGTGGTTCCGCTCAGCCGCATTCGCAAGCAGATCGCGGCGCACATGGTGCGCTCCAAGGCGACGAGCCCGCACGTGCTGCAGGCGGTGGAGGTCGATTTCTACGCGGTGGAGGCCGCGCGACAGGCGCGCGGCGAGGACTGGCGGCGGCGCGAAGGCTTCGGGCTCACCTACCTGCCGTTCATCGCGCGTGCGGTGATCGACGCGATCGCCGAGTTCCCCCGCGTCAACGCGTCGATCGACGGCGACAACCTGATCGTGCACAAGCGGGTGAACCTCGGAGTCGCAGTCGACCTCAACTTCGAGGGCCTGATGGCCCCGGTGGTGAAGGATGCGCAGTCGATGCGGCTCGCCGACATCGCGCGCGCAATGAACGCCCTCGCGACGCGCGCGCGCAACGGGTCGATCGGCGCCGACGACCTCGCCGGCGGAACCTACACGCTCTCCAACTCGGGGCCGTTCGGCACGCTCATCACCGCGCCGATCATCAACCAGCCGCAGGTCGCCATCCTCTCGACCGACGGCGTGCGCAAGAAGCCCGTCGTGATCGAGACGGCTGCCGGCGACGCGATCGCGATCCGCCCGATCGGCGTGCTCGCGCAATCGTTCGACCATCGCGCCATCGACGGCGCCTACTCGGCTGCCTTCCTGCGACGGCTGCGCGAGCTGATCGAGACGCGCGACTGGCTCGCCGAGCTCGGCTAGACCATCCGGGCGGTGGGGAGCGCCGGCCGCGCCGGACGATTCCGCCAGCAAAGGGGCGCAAGCCATGATCAACGCCGGGATCGTCGGACTCGGGTGGTGGGGCAAGACCCTGGTCGAGTCGGTGCAGGGCAAGAGCGCGGACATCCGCTTCGTCGCCGGCGCATCGCGCACCGTCACCCCGCAGCTGCAAGAGTTCGCCGAGGCGCAGGATCTCGCCTTGCGCGGCAGCTTCGAGGAGCTCATCAATGACCGCAAGCTCGACGCGGTCGTGCTCGCCACACCGCACTCGATGCACGTGCCGCAGGTTCTCGCCGCGGCGCGCCGCGGCAAGCATGTCTTCTGCGAGAAGCCCTTCGCCCTCTCGAAGGCCGAGGCGGCGAAGGCGGTCAGGGCGGTGCAGAAGGCCGGCGTCGCGCTCGGGCTCGGCTACAACCGGCGCCTGCACCCGGCGATGGTCGATCTGCGCAACCGCATCCGCAGCGGCAAGCTCGGCACGATCCTGCACGTCGAGGGCACGATGGCCTTCCCGAACGCCCTGTACCTCGAGCCGCACCAGTGGCGGGCGAACCCGGCAGAGGCGCCCTGCGGCGGGCTGACGCCGATGGGCGTGCACTTCGTCGATGCGATCATCGATCTCTGCGGTGAGGTCGACGAGGTGTACTGCAGGAGCATGCGCCGTGCGCTCCGCATCGACGCGGACGACACGACCTCGGTGCTCTTTCACCTGCGCAGCGGGATGTCCGCCTACCTGAGCACGATGACCGCCACCGCCGGATGCTTCCGGCTGCAGGTGTACGGCACGGAGGGCTGGATCCGGCTGGACGGCGTGACGCACATCGCCGGCGCGTCCTCGGAAGAGCGCCGCACGCGGCTTTTCGGCGCATGCACGTTCCAGCCGGTCAAGGGACCGGCCCAGACCTGGCAGGCAGAGGCGGTCGACACCTCGCGCGCCGCGCTGGAAGCGTTCGCCCGAGCGGCGGCGGGCGGGCCGCCGTATCCGATCTCGGCCGAAGAGATGGTCCACGGGGCAGCGGTCACCGAGGCGATCATCAAGTCGGCGGCCGCCGGAAGGGCGAAGAAAGTAGTCTAGAACTCTTGTCGAAGGTCCGGGGATCGCGCACCCTGCCCGACTCCGGCCGAAGGAGCAGCTCATGGATCTCGGCGGTGGCCTCGGCCATCTCACCTATTCGACGCTCGTCCACCCCGGCGACACCTGGGACGAGATGTGGGCGAGCCTCACGCGCTACGTCCCCGCGGTGAAGGAGCGCTTCGCGCCGGACCGGCGCTTCGGCGTATCGCTGCGGCTGTCGGCCAAGTCCGCCGAGCGGCTCGCCGGCAGCGCCGAGGAGCGCGCGCGCCTGAAGGCGTTGCTCGACGAGCACGACATGTACCTCTTCACCGTCAACGCCTTTCCGTACGGACCGTTCAAGGGGCAGCGCGTGAAGGAGCTCGTGTACGAGCCCGACTGGCGCACCGACGAGCGCGCCGGCTACTCCATGCAGGTGGCCGACGTCCTCGCCGCGGTTGCGCCGGCCGACGTCGCGCCGTCGATCCAGAGCCCGCCGCTCGGCTTCAAGCCGCGCGTGACCGGTCCCGACGTGGTGGACGCCTACACGCGCCAGGTGCTGAAGACAGTCGCCCATCTCGTCAAGCTCAGGGAGCGGACCGGGCGCACCGTCACCCTCGCGCTCGAGCCGGAGCCGAGCTGCTTCCTCGAGCTCTCGTCTGAGGTCGTCGACTATTTCGAGCGCCATCTCTACAGCGACGCCTCGACGGCGGCGCTCGCGAAGCAGGCCGGGCTCTCCGAGCCTCAGGCCCACGACGCGCTGCGCCGGCATCTCGGGACCGTGTTCGACATCTGCCACCAGGCGGTGGAGTACGAGAGCATCGCCGGAGCGCTCGGGCGCCTGAAGCGCGCCGGCATCCCGGTCTTCAAGCTGCAGGCGGCGGCTGCGATCCGGATCCCGGAGGTCACTCGGGAAGTCGTCGATGCGCTCAGGGCGTACGACGATCCGGTCTATCTGCATCAGACGGTCGAGCTGAAGAACGGCAGGATGTCGCGCTTCGTCGACCTGCAGGACGCGTTCGCCGCATTCGCGCAGGACCCGGGCCCGCGCGAGTGGCGCATCCACTTCCACGTGCCGGTCTTTCTCGAGAGTCTCGGCCCGCTCTTCAAGACGACGCGTCCGGCGATCGAGGAGGCGCTGCGCGTGCACAAGGCGGACCCGGTGTCCACGCAGGTCGAGATCGAGACCTACACCTGGGACGTGCTGCCCGACAGCCTGAAGACCGGCGACATCACCGACTACGTGGTGCGCGAGCTCGAATGGGTGCGCGGCGAGCTCGTCTGACGAGTCTCTGATCCCGCCATTCCCGTACAGGACCGTCACCTCCGAGTATTCTCATCGGTGGCGTCACTCCGCGCGCGATCGAATGTCTCGGTCTGTGCCCTTCCTCCTTGCGGCTCTCGGCCGTCAGCGTGCGCGCGGGCCCCGTTGCGGCGAAGCGGCGCACGTCGGGTGATATCATCGCGCACCCCGGGGAGGAGAGAAAATGACCGAAGCCGAATCGGGCGCCTATCTCGCGGCGCGCGTGCTGTCGTGCGGCATCTGGATCGCCGCGGGCGGGTACAAGTGGGCGCACTTCGAGAGGACCACCCGCGAGATGGCCCATCTCGGCATCCCGCTTCCGCGCATCGCCCTGCCCATCGTGCTGGCGCTCGAGTTCGGGGGCTCGGCGATGCTGATCTTCGACTATTACGTGTGGGCCGCCGCGCTCGCCTGGATCATCTTCACCATTCCCGCCAGCATCATCTACCACTTTCGCTTCATGGTGCGCGAGGGCACGATCGACTTCGTCCAGTTCCTCCTCGGCTGGAAGAACGTGTCGATCATCGGCGGCCTCATCGCGCTCATCCTGCTCGACCAGAGCCGCCCGGCCTGGCTGTTCGGCGGCGCCTGACCGGCGGCCACGTCGGTCACCCCCGCGCAGGTGGGGATCCAGCGAACAGTCCTCCCCGCGCAGGCGGGGATCCGGCAAACAGTCCTCCCCCCGCAGGCGGGGATCCAGGAAGTCTTTTGGTTACCTCCGGACTGATTCCCGCGTGCGCGGGAATGACCTACCTGCGCTCGTAGAGCTCCAGCATCTTGTCGGACGGAAACTCGCGCTTCGCGACCTGGACGAAACCGGCGCGCGCGAGCATCTCCGGCACCTTGTCATCCGGATCGTAGACGTCCCGCATGCGGTGAATCAGCGCCACGGTGCGCCGTCCTTCGAGCGCACGGGCGAGCGCTGCAAGCCCGGCATCCTCCACCACCGGAACGCAGCGGCTGGTGGGGTACTCCACGTCCAATCCCGGCGCCGGAAACGGTCGCGGCACGCCGCGCATCGCCCGCGCGACGTGCGCCTGCTCGAGCGCATGCGCGAGCGGCAACTCGAGCTCGCTCGGCAGCAGCAGCACGAGCGCATCGCTCGGCGTCATCGCGACGAGCTCGCGCACGACCTCGTTCCAGGGTTCCTTGCGCGCCTCCTGTGAGAGGAGGTCGTAGTTCGCGAGCAGGCTCGCGGCCACGAGCGCCGCGAACGCCGCGGCGCGCCACGCCTTCCCGGGCAGGCGCGTGACGGCCACCGCGACGGCGACGTACACCGGCAACGCGATGCCGATCAGCACGCGCGCGATCAGGATCGGCCGCAGCAGGAGGCTCGCGGCGACCGTGAAGACGATCGGCCCGAGCGCCATGCACGCGACGAGCAGTGCGGCGCCGCGCCGGCCGGTGCGCCACAGCCCGGCGATGCCCAGCGCGAAGAGGACGCCCGCGATGCCGACCAGCCAGGGCGATTCGTCTCCGAGGACCAGCCCGATCTCGTGCACGACGAACCCGGGCGTCGGCGGCGGGATCCAGAACGCCGCGATGACGCCCCGCGCCTGGGCGATGTAGGTCGGCAGGTAGGGTGCCCAGGCGAGGAGCACTGCGACGGCGACGACGCCGATCGCGCGCCAGTGCCGCCGGGCGCTCGGCTCGATCGCCATCCACGCGAGCGCGGCGCAGATCAAGCTCACGAGCACGAACTCCGCCGTGTTGCGCAGCCACACGGCGAGTGCCCCGCCGACCGCGAGCGCGATCCACGCGCCGAGACCCTCGCGCACGCCGACATGCGATGAGCTCCCGGCGTCGGGGTCCGCCCAGCACGTGATGCGCAGTCCGCCGTAGAGGACGAGGCCGAACGCCACCGTGACGAGCGCGTACGCGCGCGCCTCGTGGGCGAACTCGATCTGGAACGGCGCCACGGCGAAGAGTGCGGCCGCGACGAATCCGACCGACGGGGAGATCGCCCGGCCGGCGCCCCAGAGCAGCGCCACGGCGAGCACGCCGGCAACCGCGGTCGGCCCACGCACCGCCGCCGTGCCGTCGCCGAAGAGCGCGATCCAGCCCTTCAGGATCAGGGGATAGAGCGGCGGCTCCGGGTCGCAGGTCGGGACGAGCGACGCGAGCGCGCCGAGCGGCTGCCGGGCGGACCACCACGAGTAGGCCTCGTCCAGCCACAGCGGCTCGTGGCCGAGGCGGTAGAAGCGCAGCGCAGCCGCCACGGCGAGCAGCAGGCACAGGCCCGCCCACTCGGCCGGCGACGTTGCGACGTGCGAAGGCGCACGCTGCGCCGCGCTCACTCCCCTCCTCCCCTTGTCGCGCAGCGCCTGCCGCGAGGCGCTCCCCGTCCGCGTCCTGTCAGCGCGGTGCCGCGCGCGGTTCGATCCGCGCGTCGATGGACCGGTCTACGCGCCCGTCCCGCCTCAGCGGCGCTCGAACTGCGCCGCGCCGAACATGTTCTCGCGCCACCGCGGGTCGGTCGGCGGCGGCCGACTCACGTCCGCGAGCACCTTCAGGGCCCGCTGCACCGCGGGGCGCGCGTTCAGCACGTCGAACCATCGCTTGACGTGCGGATAGGCGTCCATCGCGACACCTTGCCGCTCGTACGAGCGCAGCCAGGGCATGATCGCGATGTCGGCGATCGAGTACTCCTTGCAGCCGACGTACTCGCTCTCGGCCAGACGCCGATCGAGCACGCCGTAGAGACGATTCGCCTCCTTCGTGTACCGCTCGATGGCATATGCGATCTTCTCGGGAGCGTAGCCGCGGAAATGATGCGCCTGCCCGAGCATCGGCCCGATGTGTCCCATCTGGAACATGAGCCATTGCAGCACCGAATACCGGTCGCGGATGCCCTTCGGCAGGAACCTGCCGGTCTTGCCCGCGAGATAAATGAGGATTGCCCCGGACTCGAACAGCGACATCGGCTTGCCGTCGGGACCCCCGGAATCCACGATCGCCGGAATCTTGTTGTTCGGGCTGATGGCGAGGAACTCCGGCTTGAACTGGTCGCCGGCGCCGATGTCGACCGGGTGGACGCGGTACTCGAGGCCGGTCTCCTCGAGCATGATGTGGATCTTGTGCCCGTTCGGCGTGGGCCAGGTGTAGAGGTCGATCATGTGTCGTTGCGTGAGAAGTGGAATTGCGAGGCTGCGAGCAAAGCTCGGTCGCTCGCGACGTTCGCATCTTACACGCGTTCGCGGTCTGCCTCCGCGCCCGCTACCGTGCGCACTTGCTTCGCACGTCCTGCGCCTCGCTCCCCGCGCGCTTCACGCCTTGCTCAACGCTCAGAGAAGCTTGACGAGCTGCTTGCCCAGGTTCTCGCCGCGCAGCATGCCGATGAAGGCGCGCGGCGCGTTCTCGAGGCCGTGCGCGATCGTCTCGCGGTACTTGAGCCTGCCCTCGGCGAACCACTCCGAGAGCTGGGCGAGCGCCGTGGGCCAGAGTTCGAGCCGGTCGGAGACGATGAAACCCTGCACGCGGATGCGGTTCACCAGCACCGAACGAATATTGCGGAGGGCGTAGGGCTCGGCGGCGCTGTACTGGGACACCATGCCGCAGGCGGCGATGCGCGAGAACGGGTTCATCAGCGCGAGCACGGTGTCGAGCACCTCGCCACCGACGTTCTCGAAGTCGACGTCGATGCCGTTCGGCGCCGCCGCCTGCAGATCCTCGCGCAGCCGGCCGGCCTTGTAGTCGACGCACGTATCGAATCCGAGCTCGTTCACGACGTAGTCGCACTTCGCCTTGCCGCCCGCGGTTCCCACCGTGCGACAACCGTGGATGCGCGCGAGTTGCCCCGCGACGCTGCCGACCGCGCCCGCGGCGGCCGACACCACGACCGTCTCGCCGGCCTGCGGTTTCGCGATGTCGAGCAGTCCCATCCAGGCGGTGACACCCGGCATGCCGAGCGTGCCGAGATACACCGAGAGCGGCGCAGCGCGCGGATCGACCTTGCGGAGCGCCGTGCCGTCGGCCACGCCGTAGAGCTGCCAGCCGAGCGTACCAGCGACGAACTCGCTCTCCCGGAAATTCGGATGCCGCGACGCGACTACCTCGCCGACCGTCCCGCCCACCATCACCTCGCCGAGTGCCACGGACCGGGCGTAGGACTTCATCGCGCTCATGCGCATGCGCATGTACGGGTCGAGCGAGAGATAGTGGTTGCGGACGAGCACCTGCCCGTCGGCCGGCTGCGGCACCGGCGATGCGACGATGCGGAAGTTGTCCTCCGCGGGAGGCCCTGACGGGCGGCTCGCGAGCAGAACCTGCAGGTTCATCGCGGCTGCGGTCAGCCGAGCGCGATGAACCGGTCGACGTGGAAGTCCGCGTCGCCGAGCTGGAAGTCGATCATGGTGAGGCGCTTCGCGTAGTGGCTCGCCGGCAGCTCGTCGGTCACGCCCATGCCGCCATGCAGCTGGATCGCGGCCTGGCTGACGAGCCGGCCCGAGCGGCCGAGGTGCGCCTTCGCCGCGGATACCGTCCGGGCGCGCTCGGCCGCGTCGTCGGCATCCGCCTTCACGGCGGCGAGCAGCGCCATCGAGCGCGACTGCTCGAGATGGATGAACATGTCCACCGCGCGGTGCTGGAGGACCTGGAAGCGGCCGATCGGCTGGCCGAACTGCTGGCGCGTCTTGATGTAGTCGAGGGTCTGCGCGTGCAGCGTCTCCATCACGCCGACCGCCTCGGCGCAGAGCGCGGCCGCCCCGATGTCGGCGACGCGCTCGACGATGGGCAGGGCGTGGTCGAGCGGGCCGAGCGCTGCGTCCGCATCGACCGTGACCGCGTCGAGCGCGAGCTCCGCGGCGCGCTGGCCGTCGATCGTCCGATAGTCGCGCACGCTCAGCCCTTTCGCGGCGCGATCGACGAGGAAGAGCGAGATCCCTTCCGCATCGCGCACGTCGCCCGCGGTCCGCGCGGAGACGACGAGCGTGTCGGCCTGCGCGCCCCAAGGCACCACCGCTTTGCGGCCGTCGAGAACGAAGCGGCCGCCATCGCGGCGCGCCCGCGTCGCGACGTGCGCACGCTCGTAGCGCGCGCCGGCCTCGCTGTGCGCGAGCGTCAGGAGCTGCTCGCCGCGCGCGGCGGCCGGCAGCAGGCGCTCGCACTGCGCGTCGGTGCCCGCGCGCGCGACCACCCCGGCACCGAGCACCGCGCTCGCGAGATAGGGCTCCACCACGAGGCCGTTGCCGATCGCTTGCATCGCGATCAGCGTGTCGACGGCCGTGCCGCCGAAGCCATCGTGCTGCTGCGGGATCGTCAGGCCGAGCAGCCCCATCTCGCCGAGCTGGCCCCAGACTTCTCTGCTGAAGCCCTCGGCGGAGCGCACGATCGCGCAGCGCTTCTCGAACGCATACTCGCGCGCGACGAAGCGCTCGAGCGCGTCGCGCAGGAGCTGCTGTTCTTCCGAGAACGAGAAGTCCACAGCGTTCAGCGAGCGACGGCCCTGATTCCCGCGCAAGCGGGAACCCGGCTTTCGCTCGGTCCTGGGGCAACGCTGCTCTGGATCCCCGCCCCCGATAAGAGCACTCGGGGGTGACGACCTTGCGCGGGGATGACGGCTTTCACCAGGGTGGCTGCCCTTGGCCGAGTCACAGCCCAAGGACCATCTGGGCGATGATGTTCCGCTGGATCTCGTTCGACCCGCCGTAGATCGTCACCTTGCGGTAGTTGAAGTAGCGCGCTGCGAGCGGGGCGGCGTACTCCGGCCCGACCGGCGCGTCCTCGGCCTCCCCCCCCATCGCCTCGGGTCGAAACGGCAACGCGTAAGGTCCGAGCGCGTCCATCATCAGTTCGGTGAGCGCCTGCTGGATCTCGGTGCCCTTGATCTTGAGGATCGACGCTTCGGGGCCGGGCGCCTTGCCGCGGCTCGCCAGCACGCGCATGACGGTCGCCTCGAGCGCCATGAGCTCGATGTCGACCGCGGCGACGCGTGCGGCGAAGCCAGGATCGTCGGCAAGCGGCCTGCCGTTCTTGCGCTCGCTCCGCGCGATCGCCTTGAGCGTCGCCAACTCGCGCTTGGACGCGCCGACGCCCGCGATGCCGGTGCGCTCGTGGCCAAGCAAGTACTTGGCGTAGGTCCAGCCCTTGCCCTCCTCGCCCACGAGATTCGCGGCCGGCACGCGCACGTTCTCGAAGAACACCTCGTTCACCTCGCGCTCCTCGTCGAGCGTGACGATCGGGCGCACGGTGATGCCCGGGGAATGCATGTCGATCAGCAGGAAGCTGATCCCCTCCTGCTTCTTGACCGTCGCGTCGGTGCGCACTAGGCAGAAGATCATGTCCGCGTGCTGCGCGAGCGTCGTCCAAGTCTTCTGGCCGTTCACGACGTAGTCGTCGCCGTCGCGCACCGCGCGCGTCTTGAGCGAAGCGAGGTCCGACCCTGCGCCCGGCTCCGAATAGCCCTGGCACCACCAGTCCTTGTTCTCCCGGATGCGCGGCAGGTAGTGCGCCTGCTGCCACGGGCTGCCGAACGCCATGATCACGGGCGCGACCATGTTCAAGCCGAACGGGACGAGGCGCGGCGCGCCTACCGCTGCGGTCTCCTCGTCGAAGATATGGCTCTCGACCGGCGTCCAGCCGCAGCCCCCGAATGCCTTCGGCCAGTGGCCGGCGAGCCAGCCGCGCTCGGCCAGAACGTCCTGCCAGCGGACGTAGTCGTCCTTCTCGAGCCTTCGATGCTCGAGCACCTTCCGCGCGATGTCGGCCGGCACCTTGGCGCGCGCGAATTCGCGCACGGCGTCGCGGAACGCGAGCTCTTGGTCGGTGTAGCTGAGATCCATCGGCGGCGGAAGGCGTGCGGCGACCCAATGTTAGCGCACTCCGGCCGCTGCGCCGCACACGACTGCGGACGTTAAATTCGCCGATACGCGCGAGGAGGGGTGCCGGCGCAGCCGGCGGGGAAGTCTCTTTCCCCTCATACAAGGAGGGGTGTCACGCGAAGCGTGACGGGGTGGTGTCCAGCACCGGCTCGCCCTCCGCTGACACGTTCTGCTCTGCGAGGGTTTCAACACCCTACGCACATTACCGCCGTACCGGCGCCAGCGGTTGCGCTCGCCCGGCGCCTTTGGCCGCGCCGTCCGTCGCGGGTGGTTTGTGGCGGCCAGTCGTGTGTTGACTGGCCGCCGCCCCGCAGGAGGGCGTTTGCGGCCTCAGGCGCCGGGCGGGC
>JADLAV010000047.1 GCA_020848075.1 Burkholderiales bacterium | reverse complement strand
CGAGGATGCCCGCCTCTTCGACGGGGCGGGCGAGCCGGCTGGAAGCGCTCGGGCTGATGATCGGCCTCGCCGTGTGGCACGCGACGGCGTGACCCACTTTGGCGCGGATGTCGGTCGCGTCGTGGTTGCTCAGCCCGGCATAGGATCTCGGAGAGGAGGGGATGAAACACCACCCCGCCGCGCTGCGCGCGGCACCCCTCCTTGAAAAGGAGGGGACAGGTTGGCGGCCTCCAGGCGCCGGGCGGGCGCAGCCGCCGAGGCGCAACCGTCATCGCTTCCGACCAGGCACCTCTCCCGGCCGAGCCGGAAGTCAGAACGACCGCGGCAGGTCGAGCACGTGCTCGGCGACGTAGGAGAGGATGAGGTTGGTCGAGATCGGCGCGACCTGGAAGAGGCGCGTCTCGCGGAACTTGCGCTCGACGTCGTACTCGGCGGCGAAGCCGAAGCCGCCGTGGGTCTGCAGGCAGGCGTTGGCGGCCTCCCACGAGGCGTCGGCCGCAAGCAGCTTCGCCATGTTCGCCTCGGCCCCGCACGGCTCGCCGCGGTCGAAAAGCTCGGCGGCGCGGTAACGCATCAGGTTCGAGGCCTCGACGTTGACGTAGGCGCGGGCGATCGGGAACTGCACGCCCTGGTTCTTCCCGATCGGACGGTCGAAGACGACGCGCTCCCTCGCGTAGGCGGAGGCTCTCTCGACGAACCAGTAGCCGTCGCCCACGCACTCGGCTGCGATCAGGATGCGCTCGGCGTTCATGCCGTCGAGGACGTAGCGGAAGCCGCGGCCCTCCTCGCCGACCAGGTTCTCCGCGGGCACTTCGAGGCCGTCGAAGAACACTTCGTTCGTCTCGTGGTTCATCATGTTGCGGATCGGCCGCACGGCCATGCCCCTGCCGATCGCCGTGCCGAGCTCCACCAGGAACACGGACAGCCCATCGCCCTTGCGCTTCGTTTCGGCGAGCGGCGTGGTGCGCGCGAGCAGCAGCATGAGGTCGGAGTGCTGCACGCGCGAGGTCCACACCTTCTGCCCGTGCACGACGTAGCGGTCGCCCTTGCGCACGGCCGTCGTCTTGAGCTTGGTCGTATCGGTGCCGGTCGTGGGCTCGGTGACGCCGAAGGCCTGCAGGCGCAGCTCACCGGTGGCGATGCGCGGCAGGTAGCGCCGCTTCTGCTCGTCCGAGCCGTGCCGCAAGATGGTCCCCATGATGTACATCTGCGCGTGGCAGGCGGCCGAGTTGCCGCCCGAGCGGTTGACTTCCTCTAGGATGACCGATGCCTCCGTGATGCCGAGGCCGGAGCCGCCGTACTGCTGCGGGATGAGCGCGCCGAGCCAGCCGGCCTTGGTGAGGGCGTCGACGAACGCCTCGGGGTAGGCGCGCGACTCGTCCAGGGTGCGCCAGTACTCGACCGGGAAGCGGCCGCAGAGCGCGCCCACGGCCTCGCGGATCTCGGGAAATCGATCGAGCTTCGACTGCATGTGGGGGCGTCCTCTCGGGTCAGGCGATCGTCGCCGTGGCGTCCATGGCGAGCACGCCGTCGAGGTCGCGCACCCATAGCCGGACTTCGGCCGAGTCCGGCCGCGGCGCGCCGCAGACCGTGAAGGGTGCGATGTCGAAGACCGGCTGCAGCGCGCGGAACCGGAAGTCCGCGACCGTCGCCTGCGGGCGTGCACGGCGCAGAGAATCGAGGAGGAGCGTGGCGAGCAGCGGGCCGTGCACCACGAGGCCGGGGTACCCTTCGACCTCGGCGCAATAGCGGCGGTCGTAGTGGATCCGATGCCCGTTGAACGTGAGCGCCGAGTAGCGGAAGAGGAGCAGGGGGTCGGGCACGATCTCGCGCGACCAGGCCGTCTCGGCGGGGGCGGGCTGGGGCGCGGAGGGCGCGTCACCCGGTCGCGGCGCCTCGCGGTAGACGATGTCGTGCTCCTCGGTGATCGCGTGCCCCGCGTCGCCGGCGAGCTCGTGGCGAACGAGGACGAACACGAGCGCTCCGCGGCGGCCGCTCTTGTGCGTCACGTCCGCGACGGTCGAGGTCCTCTGCACGCGCTCGCCCACGCGCAGGGAGCGCGTGAACTGCACCCGGCTCCCCGCCCACATGCGGCGCGGCAGCTCGACCGGCGGCAGGAAGCCGCCGCGGGCGTGGTGTCCGTCGGGTCCGGCCTCGGAGTGCCGGTAGAGCGGCAGGAAGTAGAGCCAGTGCCAGAGCGGCGGCAGCGCGTCGCCGTCGCGGGGGGCCGGATCGTCGCGATCGAGCGTCGCGGAAAGCGCCGCCACCGGAAAGCGCGAGATCGTGTCCTCGCCCCGCTCGGTGTTGCCGATCCAGCGCCGCAGCGTTTCCATTTCAATCGTCATCAGGCAAGTATATAAGCGGCAGCACCGCGCGCGATGCGTCTCGCGCCGGGCGCGAGGAGGGGATCGCGCAAAAAGTCTGCATCGCGCCCTCGCTCGAAATTGAGCGGCTGGGGGTTTTGGGGTAGACTTCCTGATCCCGACTCCTGGTTTGTCGATGACCAAGTATGTGTTCGTGTCGGGCGGGGTGGTTTCCTCCCTGGGCAAGGGGATTGCCGCCGCGTCGCTAGCCGCGATTCTCGAATCCCGCGGCATCAAGGTCACCCTCCTCAAGCTCGATCCCTACATCAACGTCGATCCCGGCACGATGAGCCCTTTCCAGCACGGGGAGGTGTTCGTCACCGAGGACGGCGCCGAGACCGACCTCGACCTGGGGCACTACGAGCGGTTCCAGTCGAACAAGATGCGCCGGTGCAACAACTTCACCACCGGCCAGATCTACGAGAGCGTGATCAAGAAGGAGCGGCGCGGCGACTACCTCGGCCGCACGGTCCAGGTGATTCCCCACATCACCGACGAGATCAAGCTCTTCATTCAGCGCGGCGCCCAGGGCGCGGACGTAGCGATCGTGGAGATCGGCGGGACGGTCGGGGACATCGAGTCGCTGCCTTTCCTCGAGGCGGTGCGCCAGATGCGGCTCGAGCTCGGGCAGAAGAACACCTGCTACATCCACCTCACGCTGGTGCCCTACATCAAGTCCGCCGGCGAGATCAAGACGAAGCCCACGCAGCACTCGGTGAAGGAGCTGCGCGAGATCGGCATCCAGGCGGACATCCTGCTCTGCCGCACCGACCGGCCGCTGCCGGACGAGGAGCGCCGCAAGATCGCGCTCTTCACCAACGTGCCGGTCGAGGCCGTCATCTCGGTCTGGGACGTGGATTCGATCTACAAGATCCCGGGCATGCTGCACCGTCAGATGCTCGACGAGATCGTCTGCCATCGCCTGGACATCATCGCGCGCGCGGCCGATCTCTCGACCTGGGACAAGCTGGTGTACGCGCTCGAGCATCCGCAGCGCGAAGCGGTGGTGGCGCTGGTCGGTAAGTACGTCGATCTCACCGAGTCGTACAAGTCGCTCTCAGAGGCGCTCATCCATGCCGGCATCCACACGCGCAGCCGGGTCAACATCCGCTACATCGACTCCGAGTCGATCGAGCGCGAGGGCGTCGGGCCGCTCGCCGAGGTGGACGCCATCCTCGTGCCGGGCGGGTTCGGCAAGCGCGGCGTCGAGGGCAAGATCAAGGCGATCCAGTATGCGCGCGAGCACAAGGTGCCGTACCTCGGGATCTGCCTCGGAATGCAACTGGCAGTGATCGAGTACGCGCGGCACCAGGCCGGGATGGCTGGCGCCCACTCGACCGAGTTCGATCCAGAGACCCCGTATCCGGTGATCGCGCTCATCACGGAGTGGATGGATGCGGGGGGCAGGATCGAGCAGCGGAGCGAGCAGTCCGACCTCGGCGGCACCATGCGGCTCGGCGGCCAGCCGGCCGTCCTCGAGGAGGGCAGCCTCGCGCGACGGGTCTACGGCGCCGACCGCATCGTCGAGCGCCACCGGCACCGCTACGAGGTGAACAACCACCTGGTGGGCAGGCTCAAGGAGGCCGGCCTGCGCGTGAGCGGCGTGTCGCCGGACGCGGAGCTCGTGGAGATGATCGAGCTGCCCGAGCATCCCTGGTTCGTGGGCTGCCAGTTCCACCCGGAATTCACCTCGACGCCGCGCGTCGGACATCCTCTCTTCAAGGCCTTCATCGAGGCGGCGCTCGAACACCGCGCCGCCGGCGCCAAGCAGGCCGTGGCGGCATGAAGCTCTGCGGCTTCGAGGCGGGGCTCGACCAGCCGCTTTTTCTCATCGCTGGCCCCTGCGTCATCGAGTCCCGCGAGCTCGCGCTCGAAACGGCGGCGCAGCTGAAGCAGATCTGCGCCCAGGTCGGCGTGCCGTTCATCTACAAGTCCTCCTTCGACAAGGCGAATCGCAGCTCGGGAAAGTCGTTCCGGGGGCCCGGGATGGAGGAAGGGCTTGCCATACTCGCCGCGGTCAGGCGGGAGTTCGGCGTGCCGGTGCTGACCGACGTGCACGAAATCGACCAGATCGAGGCCGTCGCCGCCGCGGTGGACGTGCTGCAGACGCCCGCGTTTCTCTGCCGTCAGACCGACTTTATCCAAGCGGTGGCGGCGGCGGGGCGGCCGGTGAACATCAAGAAAGGCCAGTTTCTCTCGCCGTGGGAGATGAAGAACGTCGTGGAGAAGGCGCGCGAGGCCGCGCGGGCGGCGCGACCCGGGGATCCGGCGGCGGGGGACAACATCCTCGTGTGCGAGCGCGGCGCGTCCTTCGGGTACAACAACCTCGTCTCGGACATGCGCTCGCTCGCGGTGATGCGGGCGACCGGCGCTCCGGTCGTGTTCGATGCCACGCACTCGGTCCAGCTGCCCGGTGGGCAGGGCACGGCGAGCGGAGGGCAGCGCGAGTTCGTCCCCGTGCTCGCCAGGGCCGCGGTTGCGGCCGGCGTCGCGGGTCTCTTCATGGAGACGCACCCGCGTCCGGAAAAGGCGCTCTCGGACGGCCCGAACGCCTGGCCGCTCGGAATGATGAAGGACCTGCTCGCGACGCTGAAGGAGCTCGACGCGCTCGTGAAGCGGCGCGGATTTGCGGAGGACCGGCTTGGGGGAGGCGCGTGAGACGCAAGGGCGACCGCGCGGCACCACCGGAACAACGGAAGAGGATGACGATGCTATGAGCTCGATCGTTGACGTGGTGGCGCGGGAGATCCTGGATTCGCGCGGCAACCCGACCGTGGAGGCCGACGTGCTGCTCGAATCCGGCGTGATGGGCCGGGCGGCGGTCCCGTCCGGTGCGTCCACCGGGTCGCGCGAGGCGGTCGAGCTTCGCGACGGCGACCGGCAGCGCTACGCCGGCAAGGGCGTGCTGAAGGCCGTCGAGAACGTCAACACGGAGATCTCCGAGGCGATCATGGGCCTCGATGCCTCCGAGCAGAGCTTCATCGACCAGGCGCTCGTCGAGCTCGACGGCACCGAGAACAAGTCGCGGCTCGGCGCGAACGCGGTGCTCGCGGTCTCGATGGCCGTCGCCAAGGCCGCCGCCGAGGAGTCCGGGCTGCCGCTCTATCGCTATTTCGGCGGCTCCGGCGCGATGGCGATGCCGGTGCCGATGATGAACGTGGTGAACGGGGGCGCGCACGCGAACAACAGCCTCGACCTCCAGGAGTTCATGATCCTCCCGATCGGCGCCCAGAGCTTCCGCGACGCGTTGCGCTGCGGCGCCGAGGTGTTCCAGGCCCTGAAGAAGCTGCTCGACGAGAAGGGGCTCTCCACCACGGTCGGGGACGAGGGCGGCTTCGCGCCGAACCTCCCGACGAACGCCGCGGCGCTCGATCTCGTCATGCAGGCGATCGAGCGCGCCGGCTACATGCCCGGCGGGGACGTGGTGCTCGGCCTGGATTGCGCGGCCTCGGAATTCTTCGAGAGCGGCCGCTACAAGCTCGCCGCGGAAAAGCTCGACCTCACCGCCGCGCAGTTCGCCGACTATCTCGCCTCGCTTGCCGACAATTACCCGATCATCAGCATCGAGGACGGCATGGCCGAGAGCGACTGGGATGGCTGGCAGCTCCTGACCGAGCGGCTCGGCAAGCGGATCCAGCTCGTCGGCGACGATCTGTTCGTGACGAACACGCGCATCCTGAGGGAGGGCGTCAAGCTCGGCGTCGCGAACTCGATCCTGATCAAGGTGAACCAGATCGGCACGCTCACCGAGACGTTCGCCGCGATCGAGCTCGCCAAGCGCTCCGGCTACACCGCCGTGATCTCGCACCGCTCCGGCGAGACCGAGGACACGACCATCGCGGACATTGCCGTTGGCACGAACGCCATGCAGATCAAGACCGGATCGCTCTCGCGCTCCGACCGCGTGGCCAAGTACAACCAGCTGCTGCGCATCGAGGAGGATCTCGGCGACGCGGTGAGCTACCCCGGCCGCGAGGCGTTCTACCAGCTGCGCTGAGCGCGCCGGCGGCGACGAAGCCCATGCGCCCGCTCGCTCTCGCCTTGGGAACGCTGCTCGTCCTCATCCAGTACCCGCTCTGGTTCGGCAAAGGCGGCTGGCTGCGCGTGGCGGAGTTCGAGCGCGAGGTGCAGCTCGCGCAGGAGCGGAACGACCGCCTGGCCGCGCGCAATGCCGCGCTGGACGCGGAGGTGCGCGATCTGAAGCAGGGGCTGGAAGCGGTGGAGGAGCGCGCGCGCTTCGAGCTCGGGATGGTCCGGCGGGACGAGGTGTTCTTCCAGGTCGTCGAGCCCCGGGCGCAGGCGCAGCGCTGACGGCAGCCGCTCGGCACACGCTGCCGGCTCACCAGCACGCTGGCGGCAAGGCTTCGGGGAGGGCGGACACGCCGATCACCGAACTGAACCACGGCTTCGTGCGCGCGAACGCTCTCGAGCGCGCGGCGCGGGTCAGGCGCAGACGCGGTTGCGTCCTTCGCGCTTCGCCCGGTAGAGCGCAGCGTCCGCCGCGTTGAAGACCGATTTCGTATCCGGGTGTTCGGCGGAACGCGCGGCGACGCCGATGCTCACGGTCACGTTGATCGTTTCCGGCTCCGAGCGCTCCTTCGCCGAGCGGCCGTTGCGCAGGTCGAGCCGGCGCTCCCGCTGGTCGCTGCGGATCGCGATGCGATAGCCGGCAATTGCCGCGCGCAGCTCCTCCAGATGAGGCAGCGCACCCTTGGCGTCCTTGCCGGAGAAGAGAACGGCGAACTCCTCCCCGCCATAGCGGAACGCGCGGCCACCGCCGGCCATGTCCACCAGCCTCGCTCCGATCATCCGCAGCACCTGGTCGCCGACGTCGTGGCCGTAGGTGTCGTTCAACCGCTTGAAGTGGTCGACGTCGACCACGCCGATCGCGTAGGTTCCGCCGACCGCACGCAGCGCCTCCTCCAGCGCGCGGCGGCTGGGAAGCGCGGTCAGCTCGTCCTGGAACGCCATGCGGTAGGACACGCTCAGCACCGCGAGCGACAGGATCAGCCCGGCGGCGGCGAAGTAGGCCGCAGCGCCGAGCGCGGTGGTCACGCTGTGGAGCCCTCCGGCGAGCGCGGCGATCGTCCACAGCGTGCTCACGGGCACCGGACGCCCCAGCCGGCCGCCGAGCACAACGGTGCCGATCAGGCTCGCCGCGATGGCGAGGATGCCGAGCTGCGGGATCGGGGTCTTGATCGGCAGCGGCGCCTCGACGAGTTTGACGTACGCCCAGCGGATCAGCGCCTGGTCGCCGGTGTAGAGGATCGCGGCGGGTACCGCGCACGCCGCGGCGATCAGCGCGACGCGCAGCAGCGCCTGCCCGCCAGTGGTGCCGCGCTCCTCGAGGATCGCCAGCGCCATGAGCGTGAGCGGCGCGAGGATGCAGAGCATCGCGTAGACCGTACGCGGGGTGAGGTCGCCGATCCCGCCCGCAAGGTAGTGCTTGCAGGCGCCGAACGCGAGCGACATGACCACCGCCGAGAAGAAGGTGCGCCCGCGATTGAAGGCGAGCCCGAGCAACAGCGCGGCGCCGAGCGCGAGATACGCGATCTCGCCGGCGAGCAGCGCGAGCGGGCGCGGAACCAGCGACGGGTCGCGCGTCACCAGGAACGCCGCGATCAGCAGCCCGAGCGGGGCCCACGAAACGAGCAAGCGGCCGAGCGCTCGGTGCATCAACGACACCGCACGAATCGAAGCTCCAGCTCGGGCGAGGCGCGACCACGGCTGCGGCCAGGAGGGCGCTGTACGCTCGCTCCGGGCGCGCAAAGCGATGGTGTCTCAGTGCTCGCCATTGTCGCCGCCGCGCGCAGTCAGGCGCCGACCCTCGCGCGCGCTTCGTCGCAATGGGACGACGGTCGGCCTTCCGCTCGCGGATGGTTCGCCTGGGCGCTCCGGCACGACCAGCCCGGATTCCTCGGCAGTCGCTCTTCCCGGCTGCGGCGGCGCGCCGGGAGCGAGTGCGGAACTGGTGGCCGCAGCCGGTTCGCGGGGAGTGACCTCGGTGATCCGCCCGAGCGGGTCGTGGGCCACCACCAGCACCTTGGCACGGCGCCACGACGCGAGTGCGTGCGGCTGCACGGCGTAATGGTTTGCCTGCTCGATGAGCGTCACTGGCCGCGGGTGCCGGCGGCGTTGCTCGCCGCGGAAGCGGATCCAATTGTAGACCGCCCAGCCGATCAGGGCAGCGGAGAAGAGGCCGATGCCCGCCGCGTACCACAGCAGGATCGTGATGAGGTGCCGGTAGCCCTCGTGCAGGAAGAACACGTCATACCCACGCCAGAGGCCGAACGCCCAGCCAGCGAGAGTCACGAGCGGCAGCCACAGGTAGAGGTAGAACAGCCAGAAAGCCAGCGTGAGGAAGAGGTAGAGCCACCGCTGGCTTTCGGCCTGCAGGTCCGGCCGTTCGATGATGAGCGGTCGCTTCACGGCCGAACGCCCCGGTCGGGGCTGCGCCAGGTCGCCCGCGTGCCGCGCCGCCAGAGCAGCGCCCGGGGCACCGCGACCACGGTCGTGAACACGTTCAGCGTCCAGTACGCGAGGGGGTACCAGATCATCCAGTAGTACTGGCGCCCGAGCCCGCGGTCGTAGCGGGAGTCCAGGTACAGGCTGACGCCGATCTGGAGCAGGCAGGTGGTCCCGATCACCACGCCGGTCCACTGCGGCACCAGTGTCGGCACGCTGACGCCGGCCGGGAGCGGCAGCACCTTGCCCGCGAGCCACAGCGCGAAGACGCCGAGCATCAGGTAGGCCCAGAGCACGCTCGTCAGGTACTCGACGAACACCGGCCACATGCGGCGCTTGCGCCAGTTGCGCATGATGCGGCCTTCCTTCAGCAGCACTTGCATGCCGCCGGTTGCCCAGCGCAGCCGCTGGCGCCAGAGCCCTTTCAGCGTCTCCGGCATCAGGATCCAGCAGAGCGCGCGGGGCTCGAACCGGACATCCCAGTGGTTGAGCTGCAGCTTCCAGCTCACGTCCACGTCCTCGGTGAGCATGTCGGTGCTCCAGTACCCGACGTCCTGGAGCGCGGCCTTGCGGAAACAGGCCACCACGCCAGACACGGTGAAGATCCGGCCGTAGGTGCGCTGCGCCCGCTTGATGAGCCCGATGATCGAGGAGAACTCCCCGGTCTGCAGCCGTCCGAGCAGGGTCGAGCGGCTGCGCACGCGCGGATTGCCGGTCACCGCCCCCACCCGCGGCCCGCTGAAGAAGTGCGTCATCAGCCACGCGACCGCATCCTCGTCGAGCAGGGCATCTCCGTCGATGCAGACGAGGTACTCGCCGCGAGCGAGCAGCGCAGCGGTGTTCAATGCGAGCGCCTTGCCCTGGTTGGCGGCGAGATGCACCACCCGCAGGTGCGCGTGCTCGGCTGCGAGGCGGTCGAGCACGGCGCCCGTCCCGTCGGTGCTGCCGTCGTTGATCGCGACGATCTCGAAGCGCGGGTAGCGCGTGCGCAGCAGGTGCTCGGCCACTTCCTCGACGTCCTGCTCCTCGTTGTGGCACGGGACGAGGATGCTGACCAGGGGATACTCGGGCAGCTCGGGCGGCCCCGCGCGATGGCGGACGAAATTGCGCCGCTCGTAGTGAAAGTAGTAGTAGAGCGCGCCCGCCATCCAGAGATAGGACATGAACAGCGGGTAATAGAACGTGAAATCGAAGAGCGCGTCGACCGCCGTTCGCGCGAGCTGGAGCATGCGTCGCCTCCTACTCGAACTCGGCCCGCACCGACAGCGCGGGCTTGATGACGGACAGCTGCGGGTGGTCGCGCACGAAGTCGTCGGGGTAGTAGCCGAAGTTGAGCGCGCCCTCGAGCTGCAGACGGCGCATCGCCCCGGCGAGCTCGGCGCTGTCGAGCGGACGGTGAGTGCGCCAGTCGATTGCCTGCAGCTCGAACACCGCCCGGTCGAGCGCACCCGGCTGGCTGCGCACGCGCGCGACGAGCGCGTCGAGCCAGCGTTGCGGATCGGTGGCGCCCTCGAGGTACGGCATCGCCATGATCGCCGTCTGATCGTATGCCGCGAGAAACGCCGGGAGCGATTGCGCGAACCACGCCTCCGCGGCCGGGTCGAGGATCGGTGCGGCGTAGAGATTGCGCGCGCTCTTCATCGGCAGTCGGTACTCGCGCACGCGGTCGAGCGCCTCGTGGCTGAGGGCGATCAGCGCGGCGGTCTTGCGCCGCGCCCAGGCCTGGGCGAGCGCGGGCTCGCCGCGGATCGCCGCGAGCGACGGGGGCAAGCCCCAGTCGCGCGCGTAGACCTCGAGCGCCCAGGGGGCCGCGTCTTCGAGGTCGCTCAGCGTCGCATCGTCGTGGAACAGGATTCCCTGGAAAGCGGCGTGGCGCGCGAGGTCCTCGTAGATTTCCAGGATTACTCCCCGGGCGCGCGGGTGGAACGGCGAGAGGCGGCGATACGCGCCGGGCACAGGCGCGGGGCCTTCGGCCCGCACCGTGAGCTCGCGCGCGGGATGGCCCTCCGGCAGCGCGAACGCGAGCAGCGGCAGCCACGCGAACACCTCGACGTGCGCGCGCGTCAGGAGCTGCCACGCGACCCGGTTGAAGAGGTCCGCCCGCACCGGCAAGTGCCGGTTCGGAAAGTAGAGGGCGTCGGCGACGCCGTCGCCGTCGGGGTCGGCGAACGCCTGCAGGTAGACCGTGTTCGCCCCGAGCGCCTTCACGCGGTCGAGCAGCGCCGAGAGGTTGCGCTCCTGCTGGACGGGGTCGTCGCTATAGACGTAATCGAGATCGACGTGGACGACTCGCCGCGGTGGCGGCTGGCGGGGGTGCAACTCGCCGACGAAGTCCTGTAGGACGGGGTTCCACCGCACCGGCGCGCGCCTTACCGCGTCGAGCGGCAATGCGGGCGGCATCCATCCGTCCTCGAGCGTGAACGTCACCGTCATGCCGGCCTCGCTCGCGATCCGCACCGCTGCGCGGTTGTAGCTGCCGAACGGCCAGGCGAGCGCGCGCGGCCGCTGCCCGAGCTCGCGCTCGATCAGCCGCGCGGAACGCTCCAAATCCGCGCGCAGCCGCGCGGTGTAGCCCTCGTCGGTCTCGTAGCGCCCGGTCGCCGGATCGTACAGGCGCGTCGTGGCGGCCGGCGCCAGGTTGCCCTGGGGATTCGCGCGTATGCCGCGGTGCAGGTCGTA
This sequence comes from Burkholderiales bacterium, assembly GCA_020848075.1. Taxonomy (GTDB): domain Bacteria; phylum Pseudomonadota; class Gammaproteobacteria; order Burkholderiales; family SG8-39; genus JAABRB01. Next base: position 84,518 of record JADLAV010000047.1, on the reverse strand, counting down.
CGTATGCGACGCAACCTCGACCAGGCCGGAGCGGACCATCTCGCGCACTTCGTCCCACCCGAGGAACGACGCGCGCGGGACCATGCGGCCGCCGTAATCGACCGGCTGGTCCGGACCTGCCTCCATCCAGTGGCCCACGAGCGCGAGCAGGGCCGGATAGCCGTACAGCTTCAGCAACGGATAGACGCGCGTGTAGAAGGAGCGGTACCCGTCGTCGAACGTGAGCAGGACCGCTTTCGGCGGCAACGGGCGTCCGCCGCGCCGCGCCGCGAGCACGTCCGAGAGGCTCACCGGGCGGTAGCCGTGCGCGCGCAGCCAGGCGAACTGGGACGCGAGCTCGCTCGCCTCGACCGCGTACGGGTCGGGCTCCTGCCTCAGATCATCGGGGACCTCGTGGTAGCAAAGGACGAGGAACGCGCCGTCCTCCACTGCGGCGGGCGCCGCGCCGGCGGAGCCCGCGGCGAGGAGCAGGAAGAGCGCGAAGGCCCAGGCGAGCAGGCGCGCCATCAGAATCTCCATCCGAGAGTGAGCAACGCGTAGTCGCGCGTCGTGCGCGCGCCGTCGTACGGATGCACGTTGCGGCCGAGGCCGTAGCGCAGGTACAGCCTGCGATCGACTTCCCAGATGTGCTCGTACTGCACGCCCCAGACCCCGCCCGCGCCGAAACCGGACTGGTGGTAGCTGCCCGCGGTGAGCGAGAGCCGTTGGCGGAACGAGCGGGCGTAGCGGCGCCACGTGAGCCAGTCGTTCGCGAGCGTCAGCGACGGCGTGAAGTCGCTCGACGGATTGAAGTAGGGCGCATCCTCGCGGGTGTTCCTCGAAGCGTTCGTCTCGAGCAGGAGATCGAGCTTGTATACCGGGCCGGTCACGAGCCGCTCGCTCCAGGCGAGGTTCAACTCGGTGCGCAGGTTCCCGTCGGAGAAGTCGATCGCCCGCAGGGCGGCTGCGAACGCGCGCGATTCGTGCACGCGGTAGGACGCCGCGACCTCCGCGCTCCGCCCGCCGATGCCGAAGAGTCTCGCCTGCAATGGAACCGCGTTGGATTCGGTCTGCGCCGATCCGGACACGGTGATGTGGTCGCTCGCCCACCAGCGCGCGCCAAGCGCCACACCCGCGCTCTCGCCGGCGCCGGCGCTCAGCTCGGCGGTCAGCAGCAGGTCGCGGCGCCGGTGCTCGATGCCCGCGCCATACCGGTGCCAGTCGACCGTTCCCTCGGTGAATTGCGCGTTCGCGAGATGCGCGTGCGCGTACGCCCGCCAGTCGTTCGCGATCGGCGTGCTGTAGAGCCAGGCGTCGATCGCGTAGTCGCGCGTGCCGGTCGGCGCGCCGCCGGAGGAACGGCCGACCGTCGCGTCGACGTAGAGCTCGCGCAGGTTGTGCACCGCCCAGCGGTCCTCGGCCAGCCGGACCCGCTTGTCCTCGGGGGCGGTCTGCAGCCCGTGCGCGAGCGCGCGCTCGGCCTCGCGGAACTCGTGCATCTCCAGGAGCGGGGCGACGCGCTCCGCGTCCGCGATGCCGTTGTCGGGCTCGGCCGCGAGCACCCATCGAAGCTCCTCTTCCCCGCGGCGCGGCCAGCCGCGCATGAACGCGACGCTCGCGGCATTCTCGCGCAGCGGCATGCTGAAGGGCGCCCGCAGCACCAGGGCCGTCGTCTCGTCTTCGGCCTGCTGCGGGCGGTCGGCGTATGCGGGTGCCATGCTCCGGGCGGCCACCGCGGTCTGGTACTGCGGATTGGGACGCTCCATGAGCGGGTCGCCCGCGTAGAGTAGCCGCGGGGTGCGTACGACGAGCCGGTCGATCTCCTCGGCGGCCTCCGCGTGCCGTTCGGTCTCGACCAATGCATAGAAGAGCCCGAGCGCGGCAGCGAACCTCTCGGGCTGCTCGGCGAGCACCTCTCGAAACAGCTCTCCCGCTCGTTCGGGGCGCTCCAGATACAGCAGCGCCTCGGCGACTGCGAGGCGCGCGTAGGCCGGCACGGCCAGCTCGAGCGCCACCAGCCGCTCGTAGAGGGCAACCGCGTAGGTCATGCGGAAGCGGTCTCGGAGCGCGACGATGCGGTCGTAGAGCAGAGTTCGCTCGTGCGCCGACAGCGGCGTGCTGGCGGCCGCCAGGCGGGCGGCCAGCGGGTCGGTGGCTCGCAGCGCTGCGTCCGTCTCGGCGAAGCGCGCGGGGCCGGGATCGAGCGCGGCCTGGATGGCGCCCCACCGGATGCGCGCCGCGGTCGCGTCGGCTTCGAGCGCCCCGCGTTCGCCGGCGCTCAGGATCCCCGGGTTCGCGGCGGCGAGCTCGAGCGCGCGCACCGGAGAATGCGCTCTCGCCGCCATCAGGATCTGTCCGCGCTGCGCCTCGCGGTTCGCGGGGTCGCGCTCGAGCACGCGCTGGTGGAGCGCGAGCGCGTCGAAGTAGTCGCCCCGCGTCTCGGCGACGTAGGCCCGTGCGAGCAGCAGCGCGACGGAATCTCCGAAACGGGCCTGAGCGTCCTCCAGCGCGCGGGCGACTTCGGCGTGCTGACTGGCGTCGGCGAGCGCGCGAGCCAGCATTACCCGGCTCTCGATCCGGTCGGGGAACCGTTCCACGGCCAAGCGAAGGATGCGTACCGCGAGCGCGGCGTCGCCCGTGCCGCGTGCGGACCGGGCGATGCCCTCGAGGGCGTAGGCCGGCGCGCGCGTGAGGTCGATGCGCGGGAGCAGGGCAAGCGCCTCGGCGTCACGGCCCGCCCACCCGAGGATGACGGCGTAATCGGCCAGGTAGCGCGCCTCCTGCGGAAATTCTGCGGTGAGCGCGGCGAGGGCGCGCAGTGCCTCCTCGTGGCGCCCGGCACGGGCGGCAGCGACCGCGCGAGCGTGAACTTCAGAAGGCGATTCGGCCGCCGCGGCCTGGTCCGGTGCGGGCAGGATGGCGAGCCACACGACCAGCGCGAGGGTAGCTACCCGCAGCCGAGGGCGTCGCCTACCGGCGCCCAGCATCGTGCTCCGGTGAAGGGCGGATCGAGGTCTCTTCGCGGCGATCGGCTGGTCCAGCCATGGTGGCTCGCTTGGGCAAATCATGATCGTGCCGCAGAGCCGCCGAATACGGCGTGATTTCCTTCCGCCTTATGACGGAGATTGACCGATCGGACGCGGAACCGGTCGTCGCGCGTGAAAATTCGCCGCGCAGGATGCCGGTTTGCCTGCGGTGGGGACCGGTCATCCGTTCAGCGGCGCGTTCCGAGCGGAGCGCCGGAACGCTCCGCGCCGTCAGGCCGCCTCCGCGAAAGACGGATGCGTGTCCGAGTCGAGCACCAGGTCGAGCTCGGCGGCGATCGCCAGGAGTCCATCCAGCTCCGCCACCAGGCCGCGCAGGTCGTGCTCGAGCTCCGCAATGCGCTCCTCGAGCGTATCGGTCGCCAATTGGAGGCGCTTCACGGCCAGGATGTGGTGCCGGAGCTGCGATTGCCGCTCGCGGATCTGGGTCTCGATCGGCGCGATCAGGCGCCGCAGCCAGTGGGTTGCCTCGAGATTGGCCACCGTGCAGATATCGCGCACCTCCGCCGCGATGGTCTTGAAGAACCGGCGCGTGAGCGACACCTGCTCGTAGGTGAGCATCATCGAGGTGGTATCGAAGTGCCGCTTGAACGACTGTTCGACCCGTGCCATGCGCCTCGCCGCCTTGTCGAGCGAGAACGTCGGCAGCCGGCCGAGCCGGAGGCCGAGCTCCCCGGCGTACCTGGCGTAGGCCTGCGCCATCATCGAGTGGATCTCGTCGACGATCGGGCTCGACGCGTCGATCTTCTCCCGCAAAGCGTTCAGGTATCCGCGCATCGAGCGGCGCACGCCGGCGGTGAAGTTGCTCTGCAGCATGTTGCTGAGCGAGCTTCTCATCTCGGCATCCAGCGCGTCCGTGCCGAGGTGCGTGAACAGCGCGTTGGCACGGTCGGTCAGCACGCTGCGCACCGAATGAAAGTCGGCGAGCTTGGACTCGAACTCGACTTTCGCGCGATGCGCGCGCTCGAGCATGGCCTGACCGAGCTCGATCTTGTCGCCCCGGCTCGCGCGAAGCTCGACGAGGGCGCGCTCGATCCCGGCGGCGCGGCTCTCCAGCACGGCACGCACGGTGCCGAGCAGCGACGCGGTCTCGGTGCGAACCAGTTCACACGTGATGCGGTGCTTCGCCGGCAGCACGCGCGAGGCAAGGACCTTCTCGAGCAAGGGCAGCCCGCTCGCGGCGAGCAGCTGGTGGTCGCCGCGCACCTTGGCGACCAGTCCTTTCTGCGCCGAGATCGGCAGGATGTGGCTCGGGCTGAGCCCCAGGACCTTGCTCACCTGGGCCACCTGGCGATCCATGTGTTGCGCGATCTCGTCCTCCGTCCGTATGCCATCCCAGAGCGTGTCGATCTTGTTGAGGATGGCGAAGCACCCGCTCTCGTGTCCCGAGGCCGGCGCGAGGTGCTCGCGCCAGACCAGGACGTCGGTCTCGCTCAAGCCGGTGTCCAGAGCGAGCACGAAGAGCAGCGCGTGCGCGCTCGGCAGCAGGCTGAACGTCAGCTCGGGCTCGCTGCCGAGCGCGTTCAGGCCGGGCGTGTCGAGAATGACGAGACCCTGCTCGAGCAGGGGATGCGGGATATTGACGATGGCGTGGCGCCAGCGGGGTATCTCCACGGTTGCGTCGTCATCGCTCGCGGGCGCGCGTGGAAGATCGTAGCGGCACGCATCCTCCGGCGACACCCGGATCGACTGGCTGGTGGACTGCAGGGCCTCGAGCATGGCGACGGGGTTGCCCAAGTCGATCGCAACGGTCGTCCATGCCTCGCGATCGCGCCGCAGCTCGTGTAAGGTGTGATCCGAGGCACGCGTCTCGATCGGAAGCAGGCGGATGCAGGGCGGTTCGGTCGCGTCCCAGCGGAGCTCGGTCGGGCACATGGTGCTGCGTCCAGGGAACGCCGGCAGCAGCCGGCGGCCGAGGCCGTCGGCGAAGAGCGCGTTGATGAGCTCCGACTTCCCGCGCGAGAACTCGCCGACCACCGCGATCGTGATGCGGTCGTCGCTCAGCTGCTCCAGCAGGCTGTCGAGCCGTGTTTGCATCTCGCGGTCGAAGAACCCGTTCGCGCGCAGCCAATCGCCGAGCTCGATGACGCGCTCGCGCACGACGAGGCGCCAGGCGCCGTACCCCCGCGCCTGCTCCAGCAGCCTTCCCCGCTCGCTCATGTCCATGTCAGCAGCCTCGAGCCCGAAGCTATCGGACCCGCGCGCCGGCAATTGTCAAAGAATGTCAAGCAGCGGCGAAACGTCACGCTCGCGGCCCTGAGATGGAATGCTGCCGATCCCGATCCGCGATCCGCCGCCGCACATCGGGCTCGGGTCGCGCCGCCGGCGGCGGCGAATGCGCTCCCCGGGGCGCGCGCGGTCGCCGAGCTCAGGCGCAGCGCTGGAGGATGCCCATCAGCCTATAGGCGAGCAGGGCGGCCGCGAACTCGTAGGCGTGGAAGCCCGGGATCGGCGCGAACTCCATGATGTCGAAGCCGATGATGCGGCGCTGTCGCGCGACCGATTCGAACAGCCCGAGGGTCTGGTACCAGCCGAGCCCGCCGGGCACCGGGGTGCCGGTGGCCGGCAGGACCGAGGGATCGATTCCGTCGACATCGACGGTGAAGAAGACATCCCGCGGAAACCCGCCCGGGAGCGCGATCGAGTCGATCCCGCGCGGAACGAGCTGGTCGGCGTCGATGTACTCCACCGCGAACTCGGCGCGGGCGGCGCGCTCCTCCTCGCAGTAGGCGCGGCCCCCGAGCTGGAAGAGCGGGATGCCGGCCTCGACGACCCGCCGCATCACCGTGGCGTGGCTGAGGGGATCGCCCTCGTAGCGATCGCGCAGGTCCGCATGGGCGTCGATCTGGACGACGCCGAAATCCTGCATGCCGGCGTCGAGGTAGCCGCGGATCACGCCCCACGTCACGGTGTGCTCGCCACCGAGGACGACCGGCAGCTTGCCCATCCGCAGTATCCGGGCGACCGCCGCGGCGATCGCGTCGATGACGGTTTCCGCCGGACCGCTGCAGTCGACCGCGGGCCACGTGTAGATGCCGTCGGCGCCCGGGTCGCTCGCCCCGTCCCAGCGCTCGAGCTGCCCGGAGGCCGCGATGATCGCGGCGGGACCACGCGCGGTGCCGCCGCCGTAGGAGACCGTCTTCTCGTACGGTACCGGCAGGACGTGGAAGCGCGCCTCTTCCGGCGCGAGTTCCGCGAGCTCCGTGCCGAGAAAGCGTCGCTCCGCCAGCGTGCGCGATCCGCTCGTGACGGGCGCGCTCATGGCAGATGTCTCATGAGAGACGGCCCTTGAAGTCCTCGTAGCCGAACTCGCGCACGATCCGGATCTCGCCCGTCGTGGAATTCCAGATCGCGATGCTCGGCAGGCGGATGCCGTTGAACGTATTCGTCTTCACCATCGTGTAGTGCGCCATGTCCTCGAAGGCGAGGCGCTGCCCCACGCGCAGCGGCTCCGGGAACGCGTAGTCGCCGATCACGTCGCCCGCGAGACAGGTCTGGCCGCCCAGGCGATATGTGTGCGGATGCGCGCCGGGCTCGCCGGCGTCGACGATCCTGGGACGGTACGGCATCTCGATGACGTCCGGCATGTGGCACGTTGCGGAGGTGTCGAGTATCGCGAGCGGCATGCCGTTCCAGGGCAGGTCGAGCACCTCGGCGACGAGGATGCCGGCGTCCAGGGCGACCGCCTCGCCGGGCTCCAGGTAGACCTGCACGCCGCGACGCTCCTGGAACTCGCCCAGGAGGCGGATCAGCGCCTCCACGTCGTAATCGGGCCGGGTGACGTGGTGCCCGCCGCCGAAGTTGATCCACTGCATGCCGGCGATGAACTCGCCGAACTTCGCCTCGAAGGCCGCGACCGTGCGCCGCAGCGGGTCGACGTTCTGCTCGCAGAGCGTGTGAAAGTGCAGTCCGCTGATGCCGTCGAGCGCGTCGGCGGGAAACTGCGCCCGCGGCATTCCGAGCCGCGAGAACGGCGCGCAGGGATCGTAGAGCGGCACCTCGCCTTCGGAATGCTCGGGGTTGACCCGCAGGCCGAGCCGCAGCCCTGGCCGGCGCTTCGCCGCGGCGCGCGCGAGCGGCCCGAACTGCGCCCATTGCGATGGCGAGTTGAACACGACGTGATCCGAGATCTCCAGCACCTCGGCGAGCTCGCGCTCGGTGAAGGCGGCGCAGAACGTGTGCACCTCGCCGCCGAACGCCTCCCGTCCGAGGCGGGCCTCGTGCAGTCCGCTCGCGCAGGTGCCCTTCAGGTAGCGCATGACGAGCGGCGCCAGGCTGAACATCGAGAAGGCCTTGAGCGCGAGGAGGATCTTCGCGCCGCTCGCGCGCTGCACGCGCTCGAGGTTCCGCAGGTTCTCCTCGAGCGACACCTCGTCCACGACGAAGCAGGGCGACGGCACCCGCCGCAAGTCGAGTTGTCTGAACCGTGCGGTGCGCATGGCCGGCGAAAGGCGTGGCGTCAGCGCGAAGCGCGCGCCGCCTCACTCCATCGGCTGGTCGAGGATCGTCACGACCCAGGGCAGCCCGTGCCGGTTCATGTCCTCCATGAACGGGTCGGGGTCGAACTGCTCCAGATTGAAGACCCCCTTGCCGCGCCACTTGCCGGTCAGCATCAGCTTGGCGCCGATCATGGCCGGCACCCCGGTCGTGTAGGAGATCGCCTGCGAGCCGACCTCGCGGTAGCACGCTTCATGGTCGCAGATGTTGTACAGGAAGGCGATCTTGTCCTTCCCGCCCTTCTTGCCGCGCACGAGGCAGCCGATGCACGTGCGCCCTTTGGTGAGCGGACCGAGGCTCGACGGGTCCGGGAGCAGCGCCTTCAGGAACTGGAGCGGCACGATCTCGCGGCCCTGGAACACGACCGGCTCGATGCGCGTCATGCCGACGTTGCCCAGCACCTCGAGATGCTTGAGATAGTTGTCTGAGAAGGTCATCCAGAAGCGCGCGCGCTTGAGCGTCGGGAAGTGCTTCGCGATCGATTCCAGCTCCTCGTGGTAGAGGAGATAGATCTTCCTGGGGCCGATGCCCTCGGGGAAGTCGAACATCCGGCTCACGGAGAGCGGGTCGGTCTCCTTCCACGCCCCGTCCTCCCAGTACCGGCCGCGCGCGGTCACCTCCCGGATGTTGATCTCGGGATTGAAGTTCGTCGCGAAGGGCTGGCCGTGCTCGCCCGCGTTGCAGTCGATGATGTCGAGCGTCTCGAGCGTGTCGAAATGGTGCTTCTGCAGATAGGCGGTGAAGACGTTGGTCGCGCCCGGATCGAAGCCGCTGCCGAGCAGCGCCATGATCCCGCGCTCGCGGTACCGGTCGTGGTAGGCCCACTGCCAGCGGTACTCGAACTTGGCCGTATCGCGCGGCTCGTAGTTCGCGGTGTCGAGGTAATCGACCCCCGTCGCGAGGCAGGCGTCCATGATCGCGAGATCCTGGTAGGGCAGGGCGACGTTGACGACGAGGCCCGGCCGGACGCGCTCGATGAGCCGGGACATCTGCGGCACGTCGTCCGCGTCCACCTGCGCCGTCTCGATCTTGCGCTTCGTCCGCTCGGCGACCTGCGCCGCGATCTTGCGGCACTTCTCCTCGGTGCGGCTCGCGAGCACGATCTCGGAGAACACTTCGGGGACCTGGGCGCACTTGTGCGCCACCACCTGGCCGACCCCCCCGGCGCCCACGATCAGAACCTTCGCCATGTCGATCGCTCTCCTTGAAAACGCCCCTGCGGCTACGCCGTTGAAAGGAGGTCGTGAGAGCAGGGAGGGCCATTCCCCCTTGCAAGTCTCCGAACCAACGAGGGGCGCGGCCCCTCGCGGATCCTCCACGCTGCGGAGGCATTCCGCTCTCGAAACGAGGTGCTAGTCCTCGTAATACGTGTAGCCGCGCAAGCTCGCCGAGAAGGCCTCCAGGATCGCCTGGCGCTCGCCGACCGAGATGCGGCCCTTGCGCACGGCCTGCTCGGCCGTGGTGCGGAACTGCTCGAGCAGCTGCTGCGGCTGGTACTCGACGTAGCTCAGCACGTCGGCGATGCTGTCGCCGGCCATCTCGCGCGCGACGTCGAAAGTTCCGTCCTCGTTGATCCGCACGCTCGCGACGTTGGTGTCGCCCATGAGGTTGTGCAGGTCGCCGAGGGTCTCCTGGTAGGCGCCCACCAGGAAGACGCCGAAGTAGTAGGGCGCGCCCTCCACCAGCGGATGCACCGGCAGCGATTTCCGGATGCCGCGCGCACCGATGAAGCGGTCGATCTTGCCGTCCGAGTCGCAGGTGATGTCCGCGATGATCGCCTGACGGGTGGGCGGCTCGGTGTGGCGATGCACCGGCATCACCGGGAACACCTGCTCGATCGCCCACACGTCCGGCAGCGACTGGAACACCGAGAAGTTGCCGTGGTAGATGTCGGCCAGCGACTCCTCGAGCCCCTCCAGGCTCGGCGGGATGCGCTTGGCGCCCTGCATCTGCCGCACGATCGTGCGCACGATCTCGAGGAAGATGTTCTCCGCGACCGAGAGCGCGCGCAGCCTGATCTGCCCGCGCTTGAAGAGCTCGCGGATCTCCTCGCGGTAGTAGACGGCGTCGTTGAAGCACTCCTGCAGGTTCTTCGGATTGATGCTCTTCAGCGACTCGCGCAGGTTGCCGATCAGCTCGTGCTCGCCCTTGGGCACCTTGGCCGGCACGGGCGCGGGCTCGAAGTGCGTGACGTCCAGGATGTTGAACAGCAGCACCGACGAATAGGCCACCGTCGCGCGCCCCGACTCGGTCACGATCACCGGGTGCGGGATGCCTTCCGGGTCGAGCGTGCTCATGATCGCCTCGACGAGGTCCGAGCAGTATTCGTCGAGCGAGTAGTTCTTGCTGAAGCCGAAATTGGTCTGCGAGCCGTCGTAGTCGACCGCGAGGCCGCCGCCGAGGTCGAGGTAGCCGAGCGGGGCGCCCTCCTTGGCGAGGTCGACGTAGTAGCGGCACGCCTCCAGCACGCCGTTGCGGATGTCCCGGATATTCGGGATCTGCGAGCCGAGGTGATAGTGCACGAGCTGCAGGCAGTCGAGCATCTCGTGGCCGCGCAGCTCGTCGACGAGCTGGACGATCTGCGCCGTCGTGAGGCCGAAGAGGCTGCGGTCGCCGCTGCTCTCGGTCCAGTGCCCGCCGACGCGCGCGGCGAGCTTCACCCGCGCGCCGAGCACGGGGCGAATCCCGAGCCGCCGGCTTTCCTCCACGATGATCGGCAGCTCGGTCGGCGTCTCGATCACGAAGATGCACTTGTAGCCGAGCCGGAGGGCCTGCAGGCCCAGGCTGACGAACTCGCTGTCCTTGTAGCCGTTGCAGACGATGTAGCCGGAATCCGGGTCGAGGCTCGCCAGCGCGATCAGCAGCTCCGCCTTGCTGCCCGCCTCGAGCCCGTGGCCGTAGCGCGCGCCGAAGCGCGCGATCTCGCCGATCACCTGGCACTGCTGGTTGACCTTGATCGGGAACACGCCGCGATAGCTGCCCCCGTAGTTGAGCGTCCGGATCGCCCGGCCGAAGCTCTCGTTCAGGAGCGAGATCTGGGCATCGAGGATGTTTTCGATGCGCAGCAGGACGGGCATCTGGAGCCCTCGCTGCTGCACGCCGGCGATGATGTCGAGCAGGCTGACCCCGAGCCGCTTGCCGTCGAAGGTGACGTTGACGGTGACGGTGCCGTCCTCGGCGAGGTCGAAATAGCCCGCGCCCCAGCTCTTGATCCCGTACAGCTCGGCCGATTCAGCGACGGTCCAGCCGGAGGCGGCGAGCGGGCGGACGGCGGTGGCAGTCTTCAATTTCGGTCTATCCCTCCGATCGCGACAGGGTGGCGCTCAGCACGGGGCGAATGATGCGCGCCGAGGTGCGAAATTTCAAGCGTAAATCCGCGTGGATTCAGCGAGAAACGCCATTTCGCCGCCGTGGCGTCGGCTGCGGCAAATGCCGCACGACGACGCGCCGGCGGCGATGGACACTGCATGCGACCGGGCGTATTCTGAGTTCATCAACGTGGGAGGCTCCCATGCGCGCGCTCGTCGCACTGGCTGTCGCAGTTCAAGTGGTCGCAACGCCGTGGCCGGCGCTCGCCCAGGGCGTCGCCCTCATTCCGCAGACGGCGATTCCCCAGACGAGCGTGCCGGGCGCAAGCTACCCGCCCGCATACGGCGCACCCGCTTACGGGGTTGGCGTCGGGGTGATCGCGCCGATCGGCGGCGGCGGCGGGGTGATCGTGGCTCCAGGTTGGTCGCCCGGGTACCCCGTCGCGCCCGGCGGCGGGTGGGGCACGGGAGTGGCCGGAGCCGGCGGAACGACGCTCATCCTTCCCGGCGCCGGCGGCGGCACGACCATTCTGTCGCCCGATTACGGCACGACGATCGTCCGCCCGAATCCTGCGGGCGGCACGACGATCATCGGTCCGAACCAACCGACCACACTGTTCGTGCCGACCGAGCGCGGCGGCTCGGTCATCCTCGGGCCTTGGGGCACGGGCTACGTCGTTCCCATGCCGCAGGGGACCTTCATCCAGCCGCCGGCGGGCACGCCACCGGCGGTGATCTATCGGCGCTGAGCGCGCCGGAGCCGCGTGGCTGGCTTCGATGCGCTGCGCGTCGTTCCCGCTTCGCGGTGCGCCGGGCGGCGAGCATCGCCAGCGCCCCGTCCGAGACGCGGCTCGGCCGGTTGTCGACAGTTCGACGTCGGGGCGGGGCGCATCACGCGGAACGATGTCGTGAACGGCGGCGCAGCGGGTCGCAGCGCTGGGCAACGCCGTATTGATGTGACCCCGCCGATATACTACAGTCCTCGTCCGAGGAGGAGTCGCATGGCGGCAGGATTCCGGGCGATTGGCGGGTACGTGTTGGCGGCGCTGACGCTCGCCGCACTGCACTTGCCGGGCGCGCTCGCGCAGGGCTTCAAGTTCGAACAGAATCCGGGCGCGGAACGGCAGGCGGCAGAGGCTGCGGCGCGTCAGCAGCGCGTCATGATCAATCTCTCGACGCCGTGCCGTGAGGCGATCAAGAACAAGAAGATCATGGTCATCATCGGCGAGCAGCAGTCGAACGGCTACGTGCTCGCCCAGCAGGCGAACTACGGGCCGCACTTCCAGGTGATCAACGCCCGGCTGCAGGCCCTCGGCCTGCGGACCTTCACTCCCGAGGAGATCCGCAAGCAGATCGCGCAGGCCGAGATCGACGCCTACTTCAAGAACGACCCGGACGCAGCGCTGTCGGCGTCGCGGCGTCTCGGCGCGAGTTTCATCCTGCGCGGCCTCATCACCTCGGAGGCGACCGTGAACCCGATCCTGCACATCAATCAGGTCTCGGTGGGGATGGGGTTCACGCTGGCCACTGCGAACGGCCGCACGGTCGCGGACGCCGCGGCGAGCGCCGCCTCGTACGCCGGGCCGGACGTCCGGTCGATGGCGCTCACTTTGCTGGACGAGCACGCCGACGAGGTGGTGTCGAAACTCTACAGCGATTACTGCCGGAACGCCGAGCCCGCGGCGCCGTCAAAAGCCAAGGGAACCAAGTGAGCCGCAGAGCCACCGTCAGGGAATCAAACGATCGCCAGCCGTCTTCTCGCGGAGGAAAGTCTATGGACACGTTGCGTGGCAGCCTGATCATCAGCCTCGTCGCCGGACTATCGCTCGCCGGCGCGGCCGGCGCACAGCCGACCTTCGAGAGCGCCTCGCCGACCGCCGGAACCGCGACCTCCGAGCGGGCGAACGCGATGGCGGACAAGAGCATGTACAAGTCGATCGAGTATGCGAACGCCGGCAAGAAGGGCCCGGCCCTGGTGGTGATCCCGGGCGAGATCAAGAGCACCAACGCGACCTTCCTGCAGAAGTTCAGCCCGAGCAACATCGCGGACTTCGGGGAGCTCGAGCTCTCCAAGGCGAATTTCCAGGTGCTGGAGCGCACCAACCTCGGCCCGATCATGAACGAGTTCGCGCTCGCCTACAATCTCGGCGATCCGCAGAAAGCCCGGCAGTATCTCGGCATGGGCAAGCTGCGCACCACGAAGTACATCGTGAAGTTCGACATCCTCAAGACCGAGCAGGTCGCCTCCGCGCAGCAGGGGTTCGACGGTGCGGCGATCGGGCGCGTCGTCGGGATTCTCGGCGCGTTCAGCGGCTCGGTCGCCGGCGCGCGCGCCGGCGCGATCGGCGACACCGCGGTGGGCTCGGTCAAGACCGGCGATTCGACCGGCGTGTGGGTCATCGGCATGCGGTACAAGATCATGGACGCCGAGACGACCGAACAGGTGGCCCAGGGCTACACCGAGGAGAAGATGGAAGTCGGCGCGACCGGCACCTCGGTGATGGGCGTGTCGCAGTCGGCGCAGGGCGGCGTCGGCCTGGACACGATGGTCCAGCGCCTCGTGCAGAAGTCGGTGTGGGAGATCGACAACAAGTACAAGTGATCCCGCACGCGGAACGGATGATGCCGACGCCGGCTTCGCTGCCGGCGTCGGCGTCTTGAGGCGAGGATCGACCGTAGGGAGAACCAGGGATGACTGACACCACCAAGCTCGGCAAGTTCGAGATCCGCCGCGAGCTCGGCAAGGGCGCGATGGGCGTGGTCTACGAGGGCTACGATCCGATGATCGACCGGACCGTCGCCATCAAGACGATCCGCGCCGAGAACCTCCAGGGCGAGGACGCGCAGGAGCAGCTCGCACGCTTCCGGCGCGAGGCGCAGGCGGCGGGCAAGCTCACGCATCCGAACGTCGTCTCGATCTACGACTTCGGGCAGGACGGCGACACCTACTTCATCGCGATGGAGTTCGTGAAAGGGCGCGAGCTGCAGGACATCCTGACCCAGAACGAGCGGTTCGGCGTCGCGGGCGTGGTCCAGGTCATGACCCAGCTCTTGGAGGCGCTCGACTATTCGCATCGCCACGGCGTCGTCCACCGCGACATCAAGCCGGCGAACATCATCCTGCTCGAGGACGGCACGGTGAAGGTCGCCGATTTCGGCATCGCCCGCGTGGAGTCGTCGAACCTCACGCAGGCCGGCATGGTCCTCGGCACGCCGAGCTACATGTCGCCCGAGCAGTTCATGGGCCAGACGGTCGACGGGCGGTCCGACCTCTTCTCGGCAGGCGTGATCCTGTACCAGCTCTTGACTGGCGAGAAGCCGTTCACCGGGTCGGTCACGACGATCATGCACAAGGTGCTGCAGGAGCAGCCGCTGCCGCCGTCGAAGCTGAACGTGCAGGTGCCGCTCGCCTTCGACGGCGTGGTGCAGAAGGCGCTCGCGAAGCGGCCCGAGGACCGGTTCCAGACCGGGCGCGAGTTCGCGGCCGCGATCCGGAGCGCCGCGGCTGCCTCGAGCGAGCGCGCCGCGACCGACGCGACGCTCGTCAGTCGGGACACGGCCAGGATCGCCGGCGACCGGACGATCGCCGCGGCGCAGGCGACGCAGGCGCCCGGAGCGTCCCGGGCGCAGAAGCCGCCCGAGGCCACGCAGCGGATCGCGAAGATCGAAGCGCGCACGGCGCCCCAGGCAGCCGCGACGGGCCCGGTTCCCGCGCGCCGCTCGCTCGCGCCGGTGATCGCCGTGGCTGCGAGCATCGTGGTGATCGCGGCCGCTGGAGCGGCGTGGTTCCTGCTCGTCCGCGCACCCGGGTCGGCGCCGAGCGCGCAGTCGGCGCCGGCCGCAGCGGCCGTGGCAACGGCCCCTGCCGCCCAGCCTGCCGCATCGACGCCGGCGGCTGCCGCCGCACCGGCGGTCGCGCGCGCGCCGTCCGCCGCGCCGCCCGCCGCGCCGCCCACTTCCCCCGGAACGGTCGTGGTCACGGCGCTCGGCCTCGCCGACCCGACCGACGCGCGCTACAAGGACGACCAGGCCGCGCTCCAGGCGGCGGTGCGCGCCGATTCCCGGAGCCAGGCCGTGGTGAAGGCGCTCGGCCTCTACGTGCAGCAGGCGTCGCTCGCCCAGCACTACGACAAGCTGCGCGACACGCTGCTCGCCCACAGCGGCGACTACATCGCCTCGGTGGTGCAGGAGTCGGCGCCGCAGCTTGGCAAGGACGGCCTGATGTACGTCACCACGCAGGCCGTCGTAAAAACGAAGGAGCTGCAGAAATCGCTGAACCAGATGTCGCGCGAGGAGCGGATCGACTTCATCCGCAACAACGGCGATCCGAAGATCTCGGTGCGGGTGGCGGCGCGCGACGCCGATCGCCCGGACGGCCCGAGCCAGCCTTCCACGATCGCGGAGAACATGCTGAAGGAGCGCATCAAGACCTTCGGCTTCCGGACCTGGTCGGATGACACGGGCGCCGCCAAACCCGACTTCGCGGTGGACGGCGAGGCGCGGATCAAGAAGCTCACGGCGCACTTGCAGGCGTCCGGCCTGAACATCACCAAGTACACCCTGACGTCGTGGACCGTGAAGTGCACGGACCGCGACAGCGGCGAGGAGATCTACTTCAACAACACGCTCCCGAAGGGGGTTGGCAGCTGGGCGACCGAAGAGGAGGCCTTGCGCGCGATCGGCGACAAGATCGCCGACGAGTTCTCGCGCGATTTCTTCCTGCAGCACTTCGGCATGACCGGGCAGAAGGTCGTCCTGCGGGTGACCGGTCTCACCGAGGCAAGAGCGGCGGATCTCTTCGGCCGCGAGCTGGTCGGCCTCGAGTCGGTGCTCTGGAGCGCCGCGCGGCCGGGCGGCGCGCCGCGGACCTTCGACGTGCAGCTGGCCGGCAGCGGCTCGCCGCAGGAGCTCGTGGCCGAGGGCATCCTGAAGCCGATCAACGCCAAGCTCGGGAAAGCGTGCCTCGCGCTCGGGCCGACCGCGGGCGAAGAGATCACGATCACGCGCGACCCGTCATGCACCGAAGCCGCGATCGCCGAGCAGCTGGAGAGCGGGCCGCCGGCCGGGCTGTACGCCGCGCCGCCGTCGCGGCGCAGCTCGGTGGTGAAGAATCCCGCGACGCTGAAGCGCCTGACGATCTAGGAAGATCCGACCCGAGTCATCCCCGCCCCCCGATAACAGCACTCGGGGGCAGGGGTCGCGGGGAGCCGGCGCGGATTGCCTGGACGCGGCGCTTGCCGCTCCGCGGGCTCACGAATTCCTCGGCCGGACCTCACAGACGAAGGTCACCACCTCCGCGCCGGGAGCGCTCGCGGAGTGGCCGAAGCTCAGCGTCCCGTGACCGTGCAGCAGCACCTGATCGCGCCGCACGACCGTTTCCGCGTCGCCCGCGAGCGTGACGAAAGTCCCGTTCGTACTGAGATCGACGTAGTAGAAGCGGTCGGCGCGGCGCTCGATGCGTCCGTGCAGGCGCGAGGCCATCCGGTCCGCGATCGGAATGTCGTGGGTCGCGTCGCGGCCGATCTGCACCGCGGGCACCGCGTCGTCCATCACCAGCGTGCGCACGCCGTGCGTCAGGCGCAGGACCGATTCGGCAATCGCCGGGCCGCGATTCGACGCGAGCATCGTGAGATCGTCCCCGGTCTGCCACAGCACCTCGCAGACCTCCACCTCGGACTGCTTGCCCTTCACCGCGAGCGCCGCCACCTCGCGGGTGCCCTCGCGCAGCATCGGCGAAAGCGCCGCGACCGTCTTGCCGGTGGTGATGATCTGGCCGCCCTTCGCGAAGCCGGCCATGCGCGCCGCGGTGTTGACCGCGTCGCCGAAATAGTCGCCGTTCTCCTCGAGCACCTCGCCGTAGTGGAAGCCGATGCGGATCGCGAGCTGCACGTCGCCGGCGGGCGGCAGGGCCGCGACGCGGTTCTGCATGTCGCTTGCGGCCTGCAGCGCGGCGTCGGCATCGGGGAAGGCCGCCATGACCTCGTCGCCGATCGTCTTCACCACGGTGCCCCGATAGTCCGCGACCGCGCGCTTCATGACGGCGACCACGGCCTCCACGGCGGCCAGGGCCGCGCGGTCGCCGAGCTTTTCGTACAGCGTGGTGCTGCCGCTCACGTCCGCGAAAAGGAGCGCGAGACTCCGCGCGTTCGACGTCATTCCGGGCCTGTCTTGTCGTTGATTGCCCGTAGGATAGCGCCAGAACGGCATCCGCACGCAAGCTTGGCCGCACGGCCGAGCGCATGCCGGCGCGGCGGCCATGCGGTGGACGCCCCGCGACTCAGCCGCCGCGGCCCGCGCGGTCGCTCAGGCGCGGACGCGTCTCGCGTCGAGCAGGGTCACCTCGTACGCCGGCGCCTCGGCGCGTCCCGGTTCGTGCGCCTCGGCGCGCGCGCCGTGCACCTCGCTCGCCGGACGGCCCACGTGCCGCAGAAACGCGTTCTCGTACACGAACCCGTCGAGCCATTTCCGCGCGAGGCGCGGCTGCAGCTGCGTGTACGGATTGTCGTCCAACGAGAAGGCCGCGCCGGACATGCGGCGCCCCAACAGAAATGCCCTGTGCTCCAGATCGCTGAACATGCGGGTTCCTCCATGGTGCTCGTTCACGTCGTCGCGTACGCGCTGAGACTACGGCTTTCGACCCGGCGAGATTGAAAACTCCTGTGAACTGGGTGGGAGGATTGCACGTTCCCGCCTACGCTTGCGGCATAAGGTTGCGGCGCAAAATTGCGACGTCACGCGAGGCAAGTCGGCGCGTGGTTTGATTTCGCTTGGAGAATTCCGGTCGCCCGGCGTTGACCGGCGGGCGTCGGCGCGGCGCTCGCACGCGCCGTGCGTCGGTGCGTGTTGCGCTGGGGCAATCGCCGTCGGCACTGCGAGGTTGGACGGGTTTCGGCCGCAGCGGTGAAAAGAAAGCGGGCCCCGGGGTGGCCCGGGGCCCGCGCGCCTGCGGTTGCCGTGCTCGATGCCGTTCAGCTACGCGCGGTGCGCCGTACCCCGAAGAGCGCGGCGAGCCCGATGCCGAAGAGCCAGAACGTCGCCGGCAGCGGCACGGTCCCGGTCGACTGGTCGTCCGTGGTCAGTCGGAAATTGTCGAAGGTCCAGGCGCGGCTAGACTCGTAGTCCGGCCCGCCGCGATCCTCGCGCAGCCGGATGCCGAATGAGGTCAAGCTGTCCGCGAGCGCCGCATTGAGGAGGGCGGTGATGTCGAAGCTGAACACGGTACCCAAGGCCGGGCTTGTGGGGCTGCGCGTCACCGAGAAGCTGCCGACGCCCCCTCGCGTTGCGGCCTCGTAATCGGAGATATCCTCCGCATTGTTGCCCGCGTACGCATCGATCAGGATCGTGCCGGTGAAGGGCGTGTCGTTAACGCCGGAGAAGAGACCGCCCTGCTTGTAGACGTTGAAGGTCACGAACGCCGAGGTGACGGAGCTTCCGAGTCCGGTGAGGTCGTACTCCGACAGGCCGCGCACCTCCTCGATGGTGAACCGTCCGACCTCGGCTTTCCCGGCCGGGTTGCCGTAGTCGCCGCCCGTACTCGAGTGGAAGTGGGTCCCGATATCCGTGTCACTGCCCGTGGCGACGGCGAAGGTGAAGCCGTTCGTGATGAGCGCCGCTTGCGCACCCGTTGCGGCGAGGAGCGCCATGGCCGCGACGGCCGAGCACCCGAACTTCGTCCAGCTCCTCATTGCTTCTCTCTCCTTTCAGGTCAAAGCCGATATCGACAGATCGCTGTCGAGAAGCCTATCGCAAGAGTCGTGCCTATCTTGGAGAATTGCAAGGAATCAATGTGTTGACCAATGGCTGGCACCGACCGGCCGACCGGGCCGTAAAATCTCTCGACAACTCTCGCGGCCGTAGGCTCGCCGATCGCGGGATTCGAGGTTCGCGTCGCGCAAAGTCATCCCCGCCCAAGGTCGTCGTCTCCCGACTGCTCGTATCGGAGGCGGGATTCCAGCTCAAGCGCAATCAACGACTTGCTGGATTCACGCTTGCGCGGCGATGACTAGATCTCGGAGTTTCCCTAGCTGATTCGGCGGCTCGAAAAAATCCGCCGCAACCCTTCGGTCAGACGCGCGCTGCGGGCGTCGTCGCTCGCGCCGACGCCCTTGCCGACGCCGAGGTAGCGCTCGATCACCTCGCGGCGGCGGAGCAGTTCGCGCCCTGCGCCCTCGATCGTGACGCGGCCGGTCTCGATCACGTAGGCGCGATCGGCGATGGCGAGGCTCATGCGCGCGTTCTGCTCGGAGAGGAGGATGGCGATGCCGCGCCCGCGCAGGGCCTCGATCATGCGAAAGATCTCGACGACCAGGATCGGCGAGAGCCCGAGCGAGGGTTCGTCGAGGATGAGGTAGCGCGGCTCGGCCATGAGGCCGCGCGCGATCGCGAGCATCTGCTGCTGGCCGCCCGAGAGCGTGCCGCCAGGATGCTGCAGGCGCTCGACGAGCACCGGGAACGCCTCGCACACGCGCGCGATGCGTCGTTCCATCTCCATCTCGCTCAAGGCGCGGCGGTGCACCCACGCGCCGAGCCGCAGGTTCTCCGCGATCGACAGCCCGGAGAACACCTGCCGTCCTTCCGGGACGTGCGCGATGCCGAGGCGCACGCGCTCGGCAGGCGAAGCCCTCTCGATCGGTTTCCCGTCGAGGAGGATGCGCCCGGAGAGCGCGGGCAGCAGCCCCGAGATCGACTTGGCGAGCGTGGATTTCCCCGCGCCGTTCGCGCCGACGAGCGCGACGATCTCGCCTGCCTCGAGCGCGAGGTCGATGCCGTGCACCACGGCGCGGCCGGCGTAGCCTGCGGAAAGCGATCTCGCTTCGAGCGTCACGCCGCCTCCTTCCCGACGTACGCCTCGATCACGCGCGGATTTTTCTGGATCTCGGCGGGCGTCCCCGCGGCGACCACCGCGCCGGTGTCGAGCACGATCACTTGGTCGGCGACGCCCATCACGAGCGACATGTTGTGCTCGACCACGACGACGGTGACGCCGCTCGCGCGCACCGCGCGCAGGAGCGAGCCGAGCTCCGCGGTCTCGGCGTCGTTGAGACCCGCCGCGGGCTCGTCGAGCAGGACGACGCGCGGCCGCGCCATCAGCGCGCGGACGACTTCGAGGAGCTTCTGCGCGCCCATCGGCAGGTCGGTCGCGGCAGCGTCGCGAAACGGCAAGAGCCCGGTGAGGTCGAGCAGAGCGTCTGCGCGCCGGACGAGCTCGCGCTCCTCGCCCCGCGCGCCGGGCAGCCAGAGCATCTGACGCCAGGCGGAAGCGCGCACGTGCAGGTGCGCGCCCGCGAGCACGTTCTCGAGCGTGGTCATCCCGGGGAAGATGCGCGCCGCCTGGAAGGTGCGCACGAGCCCGAGCGCGGCGATTCTCGCGGCAGGGAGACCGGCGAGCGGCCGGCCGTAGAAGCGCATCTCGCCCGCGTCGGGCTCGTAGAGTCGCGTGACGAGATTGAAGAGAGTCGTCTTCCCGGCGCCGTTCGGACCGATCAGCGCCGCGAGGCTCCCGCCCGGGACGGAGAACGACACGTCGTGCGCCGCGCGCACGCCGCCGAAGGATTTTGCGAGATTGACTGCCTCGAGCGCCGGCACGCTCATGCTGCGCTCCGTGCCGGGCGCGCGGAAGGATTGAGGACCCGCTGCGCGAACACACCGAAGATCCCACCCGGGAGATAGCGCACGGCGAGCACGAGCAGCAGCCCTTCGGCGAACGTCTTGTAGAGCGCGAGCGGCTGGAAGATGGTGGGAAGGAGCGTGAGGAGCGCGACCCCGAAGAGCGACCCGACCAGCGTGCCCTCGCCGCCGACGACGAGCATCGCGATCATCTCGAGCGACCGCGCGAGGCCGACCATGTCGGGCGAGAGGAAATTCAGGTGGAAGGCGTAGAGGCTCCCCGACAACGACGCAGCCGCGGCGCTCGCGGCAAACGCCGCCATCTTGTAGCGCGGCACGTTGATGCCGAGCGCTGCGGCAGCGGTCTGGTCCGTGCGCACGGCCTGCAGCGCGCGGCCGAAGCCCGAGCGCAGTCCGCCGAGAAGCACGAGAACGAGGACCACGATCACCGCGGCGACGAGGTAGTACATCGCGAGCGGTGTGCCGAAGTCGAACGGGCCGACGGAGAAGGAGGGCACGCCGACGAGGCCGGAGGGGCCGCCCGTGGTCTCCGTCATGCCGACGGCGAGCGACTCGACGAGCAGGCCGAATGCGAGCGTCGCGAGCGCCAGATAGTGCCCGCGCAGGCGCATGGTGACGAGCGACAGCGCGACCGCGCACGCCAGCGACAGCACGAGGCCCGCCGCGATTCCGGCGAGGGGCGGCCAGCCGTGATTGGTCGCGAGGATCGCGGCGGTGTAGCCGCCGACCGCCATGAAGCCCGCCTGGCCGAGGCTCACCTG
This sequence comes from Burkholderiales bacterium, assembly GCA_020848075.1. Classification (GTDB taxonomy): domain Bacteria; phylum Pseudomonadota; class Gammaproteobacteria; order Burkholderiales; family SG8-39; genus JAABRB01. The sequence goes on along the minus strand of JADLAV010000047.1, from coordinate 63,302 downwards.
CCCACAGTAGCCCATGAGAACGTCGAGGCCCAGCACGCTGATGAAGAGGATGCCGGTGATGACGACGGAGTTCATGAGGCCTGGCGGCACGATCCAGGGCAGCACGGCGAGCGCCGCGACGGCGCCGAGACCGAAGACGACGGCACGACGCCCTCTCAGTCGCACCACCGGGTGGTAGATGCGGTGCTCGTCCCGCACGTCCTCGCGGCGCGTGCGCTTCGCGGTGAGGAGGCCGCTCGGGCGCACGAGGAGCGTGAGGATGAGGAGCGCGAGCGCGATGCCGTTCGCGAAGAGCGACGAGATGTAGCCCGCCGCGAGCTGCTCGGCGACCCCGAGCAGCTCGCCGCCGGCGACCGAGCCCACCAGCGAACCGAGCCCGCCGATCGCGACCGCGCTGAACCCCGCGATGGTGAACAGGCGCCCGGTGTCGAACTGGAACGACAGGATTGGGGCGACCGCGATGCCGCCGATGCCCGCGATGAGCGCGGCCAGCGTGAAGGCGAAGAGCGTCATGCGCGGGACGTCGATGCCCATGAGGCGTGCGGCGGTCGGATTCTCGGCGCAGGCACGCAGCGCCCGCCCGAGCGCCGTGCGCATAAGCAGGAACCAGACGCCGGCAATGATCGCGGCAGCTGCGCCGACGATCCAGAACCCCTGCGTCGGCAGGCGAACGCCGAGCACCGACACCGGCGCCTCGCCGGAGAAGGGCGGGAGCGCATAGGGCTGGCTTCCCCAGACGACGAGCGACAGGCCTTCGAGCGTCGTCAGCAGCCCCGCGGTGAGGATCAGCATGCTGCTCACCGGCAGCCGCGAGAGCGCCGGCACGAACGTCGTCGCGCCGATCACGGCGCCGGCGGCGGCAGTCACCCCAACCGCGGCCGCGGCCGCGGCCCACCCCGGCCAGCCGAGCGAGACTTGGAACGAGTACATCGCGAGCGCGCCGACGATGCAGAATGCGCCCTGCGAGAGGTTGATCGCGCCGGTGACGCGGAAGACGAGCGCGAACCCCAGCGCGACGACTCCGAACACGGTGCCCTGGAGCAGCCCGCCGATGACGGTCTGGACCGCCTGCTCCATCGCGCTTCAGCGACGTGCGCGCGAGATGAGCCCTCCTCCGATCCGTCGCGGAGGAGGGGAGGATGGCACGCGAGCCGCGGCGAAAAGGTCTAGGGAAGCGGCACGCCGCCCGGCTTGCTCACCGCCACCCAGGTGTTCTTGGCCGGATCCCAGTGCGTGACCACCACGTCGTGCAGCCCGAGCCCGCGCTGCGGCGATGCGGGGAAGTCGAGCATGCCGTCGACGCTCGGTACGTCCTTCAGCTCGACGAGATAGTCGCGCAGTTGCGTGGCCGTGACCTTCGGCCCGAGCTTCTTCAGCGCGTCGGTCACGATGAGGCCGCTGTTCCAGCCGATGCTCGCCGGCAGGTCCGGCTTCTGGCCGATCGCCGCGTACTCGTCATAGAACGCCTTGATCACCTTCTCCAGCCGCGGGTCGAGCGGCTCGTAGCCATAGCCCGCCCACGTCGCGCTGGCGATGTAGAGCTGCTTGGGGAGGAAGTCGTGATAGTTTTTCATCTGCGCATAGGTCATGTTGCCGTCGGTGGTCGCCGTCGGCACGTCGAGCCCGGCCTGCACGATGCCCTTGAAGATCGTGGCGATCGGCGCTCCGGTGCTCCACGCGATGAAGGCCTGGGGATTGGCAGCCTTCACGTTCTCGATCTGCGCGGCGACGCTCACGTCGGTGATGTTGAAGTGTGCGCGCGCGACGAGCTCGATGCTCTTGTTCTCGGCCATCGCCGCGGCCTCGTTCAGGCCGCGCTCGGCGTCCTGACCGGTCGCGTCCGAGCTGGTCATGATCGCGATCCTCGTCCATCCCTTCGTCCGGAAGTAGCGCATCAGCGCCTTCGCGAGGTCGTAGGTGGATGCGCTCGAGGTGAAGACGAAGCTGCCCTTCGGCGGGTGGATGCCGGGGGAGAGGCAGTACATCACCGGCCCGTCCTTCATCAGCGCGCCGGCCGCGTTGCACATCGCCACCAGCACCGGCCCGATGATCACTGCCGGATTCTTCGCCTTGAGCTGGCTCGCGAGCTGCACCGCGACCTGCGGGCTCGACTGGTCGTCGTAGAAAGTGAGCTCGAGCGGTTGCCCGTTGATGCCACCCGAATCGTTCACCGACTTCTGCAGGAGCTGCAGCGCCTGCTGCTCGCCCTTGCCGAGAAACGAGGCGCCGCCGGTGAGCGAGGCGATGACGTCGATCCGGTACGGCTCGGCCGCACGGGCGGCCGCGGCAAAAGTGAGCGAGGCCGCGGCCACCAGCGCCGCAGCGCGAAGAAGCTTCACCGAAACTCGTGTGCTCATTGCGGTCTCCTCTCTCGCTGGAAGCCGGGCGGCTTCCGCGTGGAACGTTGCGCGGGGTTTCTTCGTCTGACGACGTGTCCCGCTTCGCCCTCCCGCTCGCATTCTATTCGAATTGACATGGGGCTCGCCACCGGGGCGTGACCCCCGCCGCGCTCGACACCTGCTTCCTTGTATGGCTGAGCGAGCGCCGCAGACACAACCGCTCGACAACGTCCCAGCGCGGCAGCCGACGGACGCCGGCCGCGGAGATGAAAGCGGCCAGCGCACGCTGGCCGTTGATTCTTTGGCTCCCCGACCAGGGCTCGAACCTGGGACCTGCGGATTAACAGTCCGTCGCTCTACCGACTGAGCTATCGGGGAACAGGCGCGGCATTTTACGGCCCCCGGGATGGCGGGTCAACGCGCTGCGCTGCGACACGGGCGTCGCCAGCGGCCGCCGCCCGCTCGGGTTTGCCGAGCGAGCGCGTGGGATGATCGCGGAGGCTGCGGCGTCAGCGGATCACCGCCGCGATCGCGTCGGCCACGTAGTCGGCGTTGCGCGCGTTGAGCGCCGAGACGCAGATGCGGCCGGTGTCGATCGCGTAGATCGAGAACTCCTCGCGCAGGCGCTGCACCTGCGCCTTGGTAAGCCCGGAGTAGGAGAACATGCCGCGCTGGCGCAGCACGAAGCCGAAGTCCGCGCCGGGCACGCGCGCGTGGATCTTGTCCACGAGCAGCTTGCGCAGGGCGCGGATCCGCTCGCGCATTCCGCCAAGCTCCTGCTCCCACAGCGCGCGCAGCTCCGGGGTGGTGAGGACCATCGCGACCACCTTGCCACCGTGGGTCGGCGGGTTGGAATAGTTCGTGCGCACGACGCGCTTCAGCTGACTCAGCAGCCGCGCCGCCTCGTCGGCGCTGCCAGTGGCGACGCTGAGCGCGCCGATGCGCTCGCCGTAGAGCGAGAAGGACTTCGAGTACGAGCTCGCCACGAAGACCGGGCTGCACGCGGCGGCGAACTGGCGCACCACGGCGCCGTCGGCCTCGATGCCGTCCGCGAACCCCTGGTAGGCGATGTCGAGGAAGGGGACCAGCTCGCGCGCCTTGACGATCTCGAGGACGCGACGCCACTCGTCGGGCCCGAGGTCGACGCCGGTCGGATTGTGGCAGCAGGCGTGCAGCACCACGATCGACCCGGCCGGTGCGTTGCCGAGCGCAGCCGTCATGCCCGCGAAGTCGAGCCCGTGCGTCGCGGCGTCATAGTAGGGATACGCGTTCACCTGGAAGCCGGCGCCCTCGAAGAGGGCCCGGTGGTTCTCCCAGCTCGGATCGCTGATCCAGACCTGCGCCGCCGGGCTGATCCGCCGGAGGAAATCCGCGCCGATCTTGAGCGCGCCGGTGCCGCCGAGCGCTTGCACCGTCACGGCCCGGTTTTCCTTGACCACCGCCGAGTCCGCGCCGAAGACGAGCGACTGCACGGCGCGATCGTAGGCGGCCAGGCCGTCGATCGGGAGGTAGCTCCACGGCGCGGAGTTCTCCAGGATCGCGCGGTCTGCGCGCCGCACGCACTGGAGCAGCGGCACCTTGCCGTCCTCGTCGTAGTAGACGCCGACGCCCAGGTTGACCTTCTTCGGATTCTGGTCCGCGACATAGGCCTCGGTGACGCCGAGAATCGGGTCGCGGGGCGCCATTTCGACGCGAGCGAGGAGGGAGGTCGTCATAAGTCGTCGGTCAGGGGTGCTCGATCCGTGGCGGCGTCGCCGGCGGGCTGCGCGTCGCGCGCAGGCGCTCCGACGTACTCGCCCAATCGGGCGAATTCTACCCCGCCGTCCTCTGCCGGGGTGGAGCATGCGGGTCGGGGTGCCTTGGCTCCCGCGGTATGCGAAAATACTCGGTTTCTTCTGTCAGTTGCCGTTACGAAGTGCCCGAGTCCCAAGCGCCAGAGCGCCGCATGACCGACACCGCGCAGGCGGTCGCCGCCGAGGCCCGCGTCCTCGCGTTCGCGGGCAGTCCGTTCCGGCTGCACCAGCCGTTCGCGCCCGCCGGCGACCAGCCGGAGGCGATCGAGAAGCTGATCGAGGGGATCGCCGACGGGCTGGCGTTCCAGACCCTGCTCGGCGTCACCGGCTCCGGCAAGACGTACACGATGGCGAACGTGATCGCGCGGCTCGGGCGACCGGCGCTCATCCTCGCGCCGAACAAGACGCTCGCCGCGCAGCTCTACTCGGAGATGCGCGAGTTCCTCCCCGAGAACGCGATCGAATACTTCGTGTCGTACTACGACTACTACCAGCCCGAGGCCTACGTCCCCTCGCGCGATCTCTACATCGAGAAGGACTCGAGCATCAACGAGCACATCGAGCAGATGCGCCTCTCGGCAACCAAGTCGCTGCTCGAGCGCGACGACGCGGTGATCGTGGCGACCGTCTCGTGCATCTACGGGATCGGCGACCCGGTCGACTACCACGGCATGATCCTGCACCTGCGCGAGCGCGAGCGCACGTCGCAGCGCGAGATGATCGCGCGCCTCGTCGCGATGCAGTACGAGCGCTCCGAGCTCGACTTCCGGCGCGGCACGTTCCGCGTGCGCGGCGACGTGCTCGACGTGTTCCCGGCCGAGCACTCGGAGACCGCGCTGCGGGTCACGCTCATCGACGACGAGGTGGACAGCCTGATGCTGTTCGACCCGCTCACCGGGCGCACGCACCAGCGGGTCGCGCGGTTCACGGTCTATCCATCGAGCCACTACGTCACGCCGCGCGCGACGACGCTGCGCGCCATCGAGGCGATCAAGGCCGAGCTCAAGGAGCGCATCGAGTTCTTCGTCGGGAAGGGCAAGCTGGTCGAGGCGCAGCGGATCGAGCAACGCACCCGCTTCGACCTCGAGATGCTCGCCGAGATGGGCTTTTGCAAGGGGATCGAGAACTACTCGCGCCATCTCTCGGGCAGGCGCGCGGGCGAGCCGCCGCCCACGCTGATCGACTATCTCCCGCCCGACGCGCTGATGATCATCGACGAGAGCCACGTCACCGTGCCGCAGCTCGGCGGCATGTATCGCGGCGACCGCTCGCGCAAGGAGAACCTCGTCGACTACGGCTTCCGCCTGCCCTCGGCGCTCGACAACCGGCCGCTCAAGTTCGAGGAGTTCGAGCGGATCATGCGCCAGACCTTCTTCATCTCCGCCACCCCCGGGCCGTACGAGCTCGGGCGCTCGGCGCAGGTGGTGGAGCAGGTGGTGCGGCCGACCGGGTTGGTGGATCCCGAGCTCGAGGTGCGGCCGGCGTCGACGCAGGTGGACGACCTCCTCTCCGAGATCACGCTGCGCGCGGCACGCGACGAGCGGGTGCTGGTGACGACGCTCACCAAGAAGATGGCGGAGGACCTCACCGAGTACTTGCGCGAGCACGGCGTGCGCGTGCGCTACTTGCACTCTGAAGTCGAGACGGTCGAGCGGGTCGAGATCATCCGCGACCTGAGGCTCGGCGAGTTCGACGTGCTGGTCGGGATCAACCTCCTGCGCGAGGGGCTCGACATTCCTGAGGTGTCGCTGGTCGCGATCCTCGACGCGGACAAGGAGGGATTCCTGCGCTCGGACCGCTCGCTCATCCAGACCATCGGTCGCGCGGCGCGCCACATTCACGGTACGGCGATCCTGTACGCGGACACCGTCACGCAGTCGATGCGGCGCGCGATCGACGAGACCGAGCGCCGGCGCGCCAAGCAGATCGCGTTCAACGCGCAGCACGGCATCGTGCCGAAGGGCATCTCGAAGCGCGTCAAGGACATCATCGACGGCGTCTACGACGCCGGCGAGACGCGGGAGGGCCTGAAGGCGGCCGAGGAGCAGGCGCGCTACGAGGCGATGAGCGAGCGGCAGCTCGGGCGCGAGATCAAGCGGCTCGAGAAGCAGATGCTCGAGCACGCGCGCAATCTCGAGTTCGAGCGCGCCGCGCAGGCGCGCGACCGGCTCGTCGAGCTCAAGAGGCGGGCGTTCGGGGTGGATGCCGAAACGCAGGAAACCGAGCGGCTGCGGGCGGCGGGGTAGGGGATGAACGGCCCGGTGAGGAGCGTCCTCTTCGTCTGCACCGGCAACATCTGCCGCTCGCCGACGGCGGCGGCGGTGTTCGGCCGGATGGCGGCCGATGCCGGTCTCGGGCACTTGATCACGACCGATTCGGCCGGCACGCACGGCTACCACGTGGGCGAGCCGCCGGATGCGCGGACACAGGCGGCGGCGCGGGCGCGCGGCTACGATCTCTCGCGATTGCGCGCGCGCAAGATCGCACTCGAAGACTTCGCGACGTTCGATCTGATCCTGGCGATGGACCGCGGCCACCAGGAGATCCTCGCGCGCCTCGCGCCGCCGACCGCGGGACACAAGATCGCGCTGATGCTCGCGTACGCGCGGCGCGCCGGAACGCTCGACGTGCCCGATCCGTACTTCGGCGGACCGGGCGGCTTCGATCTCGTGCTCGACCTGATCGAGGAGGCGGCCGCCGGGCTGCTCGCAGCGCTGCGGCCCGGGCTTACCCGCTGAGCACGGCCCGCACGAGGGCCTGCGGCCCTTGGGGAAGCTTCGAAGAAGCCCGTCATTCCTGCGGAAGCGGGAATGACTTCAGCAGACCTTCCTCGGTCAGATTTTCGCAGCCCAGCGAGCAGGCCCGCGCATGCGGACCTGCTCAGCGCCCGCGTTGGCGCGGGGCCGGCGTCAGACCGGCGCCTGATCCGATTTGTGGGTCTCGACCTGCACCAGCGGCTCATCCAGAGCGATGGGCGCCGGTCGCCGCTCGCGCGGCGCGCGCGGTGCGGGTGGCGCTTCCTCCGGTACGGCCGCGGCGGTCTTCGCTCTGCCCGGATCCGTCTCGATCAGGACGAGGCCGCTCTGACGCAGCGATTCGTCGAGATCCACCTTCGGCGTGGGCGGGGCGACAACGGGCGCACTCGCCACAGCCGGAGCCACGTGCTCCGTCTGCATTCCGGCGACGACGCGCGGCGCTTCGCCGACGGGCGCCGCTGGTGCTTCGCGCTCCGGCGCCGCTGGCGCTTCGGCCCGTGCGGCAGTGAACGCGGGCACGATCGGTTCGGGTGCGATGGACGGGGCAACCGGCTCGCGCGGCGTCTCGAGCGCGAAAGCGCGTTCGATGGGTGAAGCCGCGGGCGCCGGAGCGATCGCTACGGTCTCGGCTGCTGCGGCTGCGGCCGGCAACACCGCTTGCGCCGCAGGCATGCCGGCGCCGGTCTCCGGGCGCGGCTGACCGCCGCCGTTGCCACGGTCCCCGCCGCGGCCGCGACGCCGGCGACGCCCGCTGCGCCGTTCGGCTTCGGCCGCTTGCGCCTCGGGAGCACCAGAGGGTCCGGCGCTCGGCGGCAGCTGCGGTCGTCCTTCCTGCTCCGGCCGCCGTTGCTGGCGCTCCTCGCGGCGCTCTCCGCGCTCCCCGCGCTCTCCGCGCTCCCCGCGCTCGCGCTGTGGTGGGCGGCCTTCACGGGCGGGCTGCTCGCCGCCTCGTTCACGGCGTTCGCCGCCTGGCTGCTGCGGGCGCTCCGACGGACGCGGGCCCTGTGGCCGACCCTCGCGGCGCTCGCGACGCTCCGCACGATCGCGGCCGCCGCGGCCGCGCTCGACGCGCTCGCCCCGGTCGCGGTGCTCGCGCCGCGGCTCGGGTGCGGCCGGACGCACCGGTACCGCCGCCGGCTGCACGGGCGTTGCGGCCGGACCGCGGAACCAACCGAAGATCTTGCCGATGATCCCGACCGCTTCTCCGGCAGGCGCGGCGGGGGCGGCCGGCGCTGGGGCCGGTGCCGCGGGGACAGGAACCGGGGCGGGCTGCTCGGGCGTGACGCCTTTCACTAGAGCCTCGGGACGCGCGGTTTTCGCTTCGGGCAGCAGGAGCTTCTTCTCCTCCTCCGCGGGTGCCTCCACCATGCGGTAGCTCGGCGGCAGCACGCCCTCCTGGTTGAGATCGTCGTGACGCAGCCGTTCGATCTTGTAGTTCGGCGTCTCGAGGTGGATGTTCGGCAGCAGGACGATGTTGACCTTGAGCCGGGCCTCGAGCGCGTGGATGTCGTCGCGCTTCTCGTTCAGGAGGTAGGTGCCCACGTCCACCGGGACCTGGACGTGCACGGCCGCGGTGTTCTCCTTCATTGCTTCCTCCTGCATGATCCGCAGGATGTGCAGCGCCGAAGACTCGATCGAGCGCACGTGACCGGTGCCGTTGCAGCGCGGGCAGGCCTGGTAGCTCGTCTCGCCGAGGCTCGGCCGGAGCCGCTGGCGCGAGAGCTCCATCAGGCCGAACCGGGAAATCTTGCCGGTCTGGACGCGGGCGCGGTCATAGTGCAACGCTTCGCGCAGCCGGTTCTCCACCTCGCGCTGGTTGCGCTGGCTCTCCATGTCGATGAAGTCGATCACGATGAGGCCGCCGAGGTCCCGGAGCCGCAGCTGGCGCGCGAGCTCGTCGGCGGCCTCGAGATTGGTCTTGAACGCGGTCTCCTCGATGTCGGCGCCCTTGGTCGCGCGTGCCGAGTTGACGTCGATGGACACGAGCGCCTCGGTGTGGTCGATCACGATCGAGCCGCCCGACGGCAGCGGCACCTGGCGCGAGAAGGCGGTCTCGATCTGGTGCTCGATCTGGAAGCGGGAGAAGAGCGGCACGTCGTCGCGGTAGCGCTTCACGCGAGCCACGTTGTCCGGCATCACGTTGCCCATGAACGCCACCGTCTGCTCGTGGATCGAGTCGGTGTCGATCAGGATCTCGCCGATGTCCGGCTGGAAGTAGTCGCGGATGGCGCGGATGACGAGGCTCGATTCCTGGTAGATCAGGAAGGGCGCCGGATTGGCGCGGTCACCGGCCTTCAATGTGGTGCCGCGCTTCTTCGCTTCCTCCGCCTCCTCCTCGTTCCAGCGGTGCGGCTCCGCCGCCTCGGCGATCTTCTCCCAGAGCCTGAGGAGGTAGTTGAGATCCCACTCGAGCTCCTCGTAGCTCCGCCCGATGCCCGCGGTGCGCCCGATGATGCTCATGCCCTGCGGAACGGCGAGGCGGTCCATCGCCTCGCGGAGCTCGTTCCGGTCCTCGCCCTCGATGCGCCGCGACACCCCGCCGCCGCGCGGATTGTTCGGCATCAGGACGAGGTAGCGTCCGGCGAGGCTGACGAACGTGGTGAGGGCCGCGCCCTTGCTGCCGCGCTCGTCCTTCTCCACTTGAACGAGGACTTCGGTGCCCTCGGCGACCGCGTCTTGGATGCGGGCACGACCGGGGTCGACGGATGCCTTGAAGTAGCTGCGGGCGATTTCCTTGTACGGCAGGAAGCCGTGGCGATCGGCGCCGTAGTCGACGAAAGCGGCTTCGAGGCTGGGTTCGACCCGGGTGATGATTCCTTTGTAGATGTTGCCCTTGCGTTGTTCCTTGCTGGCCGATTCGATGTCGAGGTCGATCAGCTTCTGGCCATCGACGATTGCGACACGGAGTTCCTCGGCCTGTGTCGCGTTGAACAGCATGCGTTTCATGTAGTTTTTCCCCTGCGCGCGGGCAGGACAAAACCAACGCCGCTGAAGATCACGGTCCTCAGGTGTGCATCTTCGCCGTCATTCCGGTATGGGTCACGGAGGAAGTTGGTTGTGTCGTTCCGGTCCCGGTCGCCGGTGCTCGGCGCGGGCCGCGGGATCTGCCGCTTATCTGCCGCTTGCGACTGAGTTGTGGCGCGCTTATCGATTAACATCGCTACTTCGGGTGAGCGAAATTAACCCGCTGACGGGCACCGGGTCGAAAACACCGGCTTGCACCGCGATTCGCATCCCCGGGTTCGTATCGCGGCGCGGACCGTTGGTCCCTTGACCGCACCCCGCGGGAACGCAGGCAGCAAACAGAGTATAAGGAGAATGAAGGAGTTAGGCAACGTACGCGCGCAGCTCGTGAACGTCGGCGAGGCTCGGGCGGGCCAGCGCGTGGACAATTTCCTGCTGCGCGAGCTGAAAGGGGTTCCGCGCAGCCACATCTACCGCCTGATCCGGTCGGGGGAGGTGCGGGTGAACAGTCGCCGCGTGGACGCGACCTACCGGCTGCAGGCAGGCGATCGCGTCCGGGTGCCGCCGGTTCGCGTTCCGGCCGCCGCCGGTCGACGCCCGTCGGTCCGCCCGGCGGAGTTTCCGGTGGTGTACGAGGACGATGCTCTGCTCGTGATCGACAAGCCGGCGGGGGTGGCCGTGCATGGCGGAAGCGGGGTGAGCGCCGGGGTGATCGAGCAGCTGCGGGCGGCCCGGCCCGACGCGCGCTTCCTCGAGCTCGTGCATCGCCTCGATCGCGGCACCTCGGGCCTCCTGATCGTGGCCAAGAAGCGCTCGGCGCTGCTCGCCATGCACCGGGTGCTGCGCGAGGGATCGGTCGACAAGCGCTACCTCACGCTCGTGCGCGGGCGCTGGTCGCGCCCGGTGCGCGACGTCGCCCTGCCGCTCGCGCGCTACCTCACGGCGGCGGGGGAGCGCCGGGTGGGCGTGCATGCGGCAGGGCAGGCCTCCCGCACGCGCTTCGAGCTCGTGCGGCAGATCGACGGCTATGCGCTGCTGGCCGCGACGCTGGAGACGGGGCGCACCCACCAGATCCGCGTGCAGCTTGCGCATCTCGGCTTCCCGATCGCGGGCGACGACAAGTACGGCGATTTCGAGCTGAACCGGGCGCTCGCGCGGCGGGGGCTGCGCCGCATGTTCCTGCACGCCGAGCGCCTGTCGTTCGCCCATCCGCGCACTGCAGAGCCGCTGGAGCTCACTGCGCCGTTGTCGGCCGACCTGCAGGCTTTCCTCGCCGCGCTGCGCACCGCGCCGTCCCATGCCGAAGCGCTTTGATCTGATCGTCTTCGATTGGGACGGCACGCTGCTCGACTCGGCCGGCGCGATCGCCGCGTGCATCCAGGCCGCCGCGCGGGACCTCGGACTGGCGGCGCCCTCGGAAGCGCGCGCCCGCCACGTGATCGGGCTCGGCCTGGAAGATGCGCTCGCGTACGCGCTGCCGGACCTCCCTCCCGCCGACTACGGCCGGATGGCCGCACGCTACCGCCACCACTTCCTGGCACGCGATGCCGAGCTGCCCCTCTTCGGCGGCACGCGCGAGTTGCTCGCCGCGCTGCAGGGTCGTGGCCACCGCCTGGCGATCGCGACCGGCAAGAGCCGGATGGGCCTCGCGCGGGCGCTCGAGCACACCGGGCTCACCGCGGTGTTCGAGGCAACGCGATGCGCGGACCAGTGTGCCTCGAAGCCCGCGCCGGACATGCTGCTCGAGCTGATGGCCGAGCTGGCGACGGCGCCCGAGCGCACGCTCATGATCGGGGACACGGCGCACGACTTGCAGATGGCGACGAACGCGGGGGTGCCCGCGGTTGCGGTTGCCTATGGCGCGCACTCGCCGGAGACCCTGGCGCCGCTCGCACCGCTGGCGCTGGCCGAATCGATCGCAGCGCTCGCCGCCTGGCTCGCGGAGAACGGGTGACCTGATCATTCCGGGAGCGCGTCGAAGGCGGCGACGGCGCCCGCTTCGAGGTGATCGGGCGCGGGGAGGGCCTCGGCGCCTTCGCGGTGCGGTCCACCGGCGAGGTGCGTGCGAACATCAATCGCCGCGCGCAAGTGCCAGTGGACTTGGACGGGCAGCCCGGCAAGTTCTTCGATGGCGCGGGACTGGTTTTGATATCCTCGACGCATGGCGCGATCAGCCTGAAGGATTGATGCGATGGAATCAGGTGGCGGGAGCCCGGGCGCGGGCGGTGCCGGCGGCGGCAGCTGGGAACGCGAGACGATTCAGAAGCTCGCGCTCGAGGCGCTCGCCGAGCAGCGGCGGCGGCGGCGCTGGGGCATCTTCTTCAAGCTGCTCGCGTTCGCGTACCTGACGGCACTCCTGGTCGCGGTTTTCGGCCTGCGCGCGGACAGCGAATCGCTCACCGGCGGCAAGCACAGCGCGCTCGTCGACTTGACCGGCGTGATCGAGGCGCGGGGGAACGCGAACGCGGACAACGTCACGGCCGCGCTCCAGAGCGCGTTCAAGGACAAGAACACGAAGGGCGTGATCCTGCGGGTGAACAGCCCGGGCGGCAGCCCGGTGCAGTCCGGCATCATCTACGACGAGATCCGCCGGCTCCGGACCAAGTACCCGGAGATCCCGATCTATGCGGTGGTGGAGGACATCTGTGCCTCCGGCGGGTACTACATCGCCTCGGCCACCGATCGCATCTACGTCGACAAGGCGAGCATCGTCGGGTCGATCGGCGTGCTGATGGACCAGTTCGGTTTCACCGAGACGATGCAAAAGCTCGGCGTCGAGCGGCGGTTGATCGTCTCCGGCGAGAACAAGGCGTTCCTCGATCCATTCTCGCCCGTCAACCCGTCGCAGGTCGCGTTCGCGCAGAAGCTGCTGGACGAGGTGCACGCCCAGTTCATCGACGTGGTCAAGCAAGGGCGGGGCACGCGCCTCAAGGAATCCCCGGAGCTCTTCTCGGGGCTGATGTGGACGGGCGCGAAGAGTGTCGAGCTCGGCCTTGCCGACGGGCTCGGCAGCGTCGACACGGTGGCGCGCGACGTCATCAAGGCCGAGCAGATCGTCGACTATACGCGCAAGGAGAACATCGCCGAGCGCCTCGCGCGGCGCTTCGGCGCGGCTTTCGCCGACGCCTTCGGCCTATCGGCCGGGGCGCGGTTGCGCTGAGGCGAGCAGCAGGAAGACGGTCGGGCGCTTGCCGATCCGCGGCGCGTCGCGCCGCCAGGCCGCGATGTCGCGCGTCGCGACCGACTCGGTCGCGAGCGTGAGGTCGGTGGCGACGCAGAGCAGCGTCTCCGGCGCGCACGTGCCCAGCAGGGCTGCCAGCAGGCGATCGTTCCGGTACGGCGTCTCGATGAAGAGCTGCGTCTCGGCGCGACGGCGCGATGCGGCCTCGAGCTCGCGCAGACGCTGCACGAGGGCCCGCTCGGCGACGGGCAGATAGCCGTGAAAGGCGAACCGCTGGCCCTCCAGCCCCGCCGCCATGAGCGCGAGGAGCACCGCCGAGGGACCGACGAGCGGCGCCACGCGCACGCCGTGCGCGTGCGCGAGCCGCACCAGCGCGGCGCCGGGATCGGCAACGGCAGGCGCGCCCGCCTCGGACAGGAGCCCCCCGGACGCCTGCGCCAGCGGAGCAAGCAGCGCCGGGAGCCGCTCGGGTGGCGTGTGTTCGTCCAGCGTCGCAATCCGCACCTCGGTGAGCGGGCAGGGGAGGCCGATCGCCTTCAGGAACGCCCGCGCCGCGCGCGGGCGCTCGGCAACGAAGTAGCGCAGCGTGCGCACGCGCGCGATGACGCCGGCCGGCAGGACATGGTCCGGCTTTCCCGCGCCGAGCATCGTCGGGACCAGGTACAGGACGCCGCGCGCGGTCTCGGACACGGTGGGCGGAGTCCGTATCGCCGCTAGAGCAGCGGGTAGCCGTGCTCGTCGAGGAGATCGACCAGCGCGATGAGGGGCAGGCCGATCAGCGCGTTCGGGTCGTCGCCTTCCATGCGGCGAATGAGGGCGATGCCGAGCCCCTCGGCCTTGGCGCTGCCGGCGCAGTCGTACGGCTGCTCGGCGCGCAAGTAGCGCTCGAGCTGGTCGTCCGAGAAGTCGCGGAACTCGACCGCGTAGGGCACCAGGCGCGAGGCCGTCTTGCGCGTCGCCGCGCAGCACACCGTGAGCGCGGTGAGGAATTCGACGCGGCGCCCGCGCATGCGCCGCAGCTGGACGACGGCGCGCTCGTGCGTCTCCGGCTTGGAGAGCGCTGCGCCGTCGAGCGCAGCCACCTGATCGGATCCGATCACGAGCGCATCGGGGTGCGCCGATGCGACCGCCTGCGCCTTCGCCAGGGCGAGCCGCACCGCGAGTGCGGCCGGGCGCTCGCCCGGACGCGGCGTCTCGTCCACCTCGGGCCGGACGACCTCGAATGGAACGCGCAGCCGCTCGAGCAGCGCGCGGCGGTACGGCGAGGTGGATGCGAGGATCAGGCGCGGTCGGGACATTGCCGCGAGGACGCGGTGAGACTGCGCTAGCTCTATGATTTTTTTGACAGAGTGACGCGAAAATCATATCATGCCCGCCCTATGTCGCAAGGCGGCGTCATCGACGGGCTCGAGTTCGCCCGCGCCGGTGCAACGCGGTCCGGCGCGCTCGATCTGGCGCAGTTGCCGCGGCTGGCCGAGGCCGGCTGCCGGGCCGCCGAGCTGCGGTATTCGCTGCACGGAGAAACGAGCGCACGGGGGAAGCCGGAGTTGCACGTCGAGGTGGCGGGCATGCTGACGCTGGAATGCCAGCGTTGCCTCGAGGCGTTGCAGGTGCCGATCGACGTCCGGATCGCGCTCGAGCTCGCGACGTCGCAGGAGGCGATCGACGCCGCCGAGGACGACGTCGACCGCGTGCTCGCCGCGCGTTCCATGCCGGTCGCGGGGCTCGTGGAGGACGAGGTGATCCTCGCGCTCCCGATGGTGCCGATGCACGAGCGTTGCACCCCGGCGGCGGAGGCGGGCGGCACGACGCGACCGGCGCCGTTCGCCGCGCTTGCGGGAATGCTTTCGGGCAGGGCGAAGCACTGAGCGTCGCCCTGCGTTTGAGCTGAACTTTCGAGGAGTCCTGGCAATGGCTGTGCAGCAGAACAAGAAGTCGCCTTCGCGGCGCAACATGCGCCGGTCGCACGATGCGCTCGGCAAGCCCGCGCTCGCGGTCGAGCCCACCACGGGCGAGATGCATCTGCGCCATCATGTGAGCCCGAACGGCTTCTACCGCGGCAAGCGCGTGCTCCCGAGCAAGGACGAGTAAGGCGGGCCTGCGCGCCGCGTCGGGTCCGGCATCCCTCGACTCCATCTCCGAGTGCGCGCCGTCGCTCGCGTCCTGCGGCCGCACGGCGAGCATCCGTGAGCGAAGCCATCACGCTGGCCGTCGACTGCATGGGCGGTGACCACGGCCCGCGGGTCACGGTCGCCGCCGCGCTCGAATTTCTCGCGGCCTCCCCCGATGCCTCGGTCGTGCTGGTCGGGCAAGGCGATGCGATCGACGTGCAGCTCCGCAGGAGAAAGGCCCAGGGCCGCGAGCGCCTGCGCGTCCGCCACACGACCGAGGTGATCGCGATGGACGAGCCGCCGGCGCAGGCGCTGCGCAGCAAGAAGGACTCGTCGATGCGGGTCGCCGTGGACCTCGTGAAGGAGGGCAGCGCGCACGCATGCGTGAGCGCCGGCAACACCGGCGCGCTCATGGCGATCTCGCGGTTCGTGCTGAAGACGCTGCCGGGAATCGACCGGCCGGCGATCGTGTCGGTGCTGCCGACGGTGAAAGGCAGCACCTACGTGCTCGACCTCGGCGCGAACGTGGACTGCACGCCGGAGCATCTCCTCCAGTTCGGCCTGATGGGCGCCGCGCTCGTCGCGGCGGTCGAGCACAAGGACCGCCCGACCGTCGGGCTGCTGAACATCGGGTCCGAGGACATCAAGGGCAACGAGATCGTGAAGCAGGCCGCCGATCTGCTGCGCGAGAGCGGGCTCAACTTCATCGGCAACGTCGAGGGCGACGGCGTCTACAAGGGCGCCGCCGACGTGGTGGTGTGCGACGGATTCGTCGGCAACGTCGCGCTGAAGACCAGCGAGGGCCTCGCGCAGATGCTCGCGCGCTTTCTGCGCGAGGAATTCACGCGCAACGTGTTCACGCGGCTCGCCGCCCTCATCGCGTGGCCGGTCATCGCGCGCTTCCGCCGGCGCGTCGATCCGCGGCGCTACAACGGGGCGACGCTGCTCGGCCTGCGCGGCATCGTGGTGAAGAGTCACGGCTCGGCCGATCGCTACGCGTTTCGCCGGGCCCTCGAGCGGGCCGCCGACGAGGTCCGGGCCGAGGCGCTTGCGCGCATCGCGGCCCGCTTCGGGTCCGTGGCAACGGGCGCCGCCGGCACCGAGGCGACGGCGTGAGGTACGCGCGCATCGCCGGCACCGGCAGCTACCTGCCCGCGCGGGTCGTCACGAACCACGAGCTCGCGCAGCGGATCGACACCTCCGACGAGTGGATCGTGACGCGCACCGGGATCCGCGAGCGCCACATCGCCGAGCCCGAGCAGACTTCGAGCGATCTCGCGCTCGAGGCGAGCAGGGCGGCGCTCGCGAGCGCGGGAATCGACGCGGGCGCGATCGATCTCATCGTGGTGGCGACCTCCACCCCCGATTTCGTCTTTCCGAGCACCGCGTGCCTCCTGCAGGCGAAGCTCGGCGTCAAGGGCTGCGCGGCCTTCGACGTGCAGGCCGTGTGCAGCGGCTTCGTCTACGGGCTCGCGATCGCCGACAGCTTCGTGCGGACCGGGCAGGCAGGCTGCGCGCTGGTGGTCGGCGCGGAGGTCTTCTCGCGGATCCTGGACTGGAAGGACCGAACCACGTGCGTGCTGTTCGGCGACGGCGCCGGGGCGGTGGTGCTGCGCGCCGATGCGCGCCCCGGGATCCGGGCGTCGGTGCTGCACGCCGACGGCAGCCAGGCCGGGATCCTGGCCGCGCCGGGCAACGTGTGCGGCGGCAGAGTGATCGGCTCGCCGCTCGTGCGCATGGACGGGCAGGCGGTGTTCAAGTTCGCGGTGCGTGTGCTGGACGATGTGGCGCGGGAGACCGTGCGAAAGTGCGATCTCACGGTCGCCGACATCGACTGGCTCATTCCCCACCAGGCGAACGTCCGGATTCTCGATGCGACGGCGAAGCGGCTCGGGCTGCCGCGCGAGCGGCTGGTGATCACGGTGGACAAGCACGCCAACACCTCGGCTGCCTCGGTGCCACTCGCGCTCGACGCGGCGGTGCGCGACGGGCGCATCCGCGCCGGCCACCGGGTGATGCTGCAAGGCGTCGGCGGCGGCTTCACCTGGGGTGCCGCGCTCGTCGAGATGTGACCGGAGCAGGAGAGATGAAGCGACTCGCGATGGTGTTCCCGGGGCAAGGCTCGCAGTCGGTCGGCATGCTGCAGGGCTACGGCGCTCTGCCCGAGGTGCGGGAGGTGCTCGCTCGCGCGTCGGCAGCGCTCGGTCAGGACATCGCGCGCCTGATCGACGAGGGTCCGGCCGAAGAGCTGAACCGGACCGTCAACACGCAGCCAGTCATGTTGACCGCCGGGTACGCCGCCTACCAGACCTGGCGCGCGCTCGGAGGGCCGGAGCCCGAGGTCGTCGCGGGGCACAGCCTCGGCGAATACACTGCGCTCGTCGTCGCCGGCGCGATCGAGTTCGCCGACGCGCTGCCGCTCGTGCGCTTCCGCGCACAGGCGATGCAGGAAGCGGTGCCGCAGGGCGTCGGGGCGATGGCCGCGGTGCTCGGGCTGGACGATGCCGCGATCGGCGCGGCCTGCGCCGAAGCCGCGCAGGGCCAGGTGGTGGAACCGGTCAACTTCAACGCGCCCGGGCAGACGGTGATCGCCGGGCATGCCGAGGCCGTCCAGCGCGCGATCGCCGCGGCCAAGGCGCGCGGTGCGAAGCGCACGATACCGCTGCCCGTGAGCGCGCCCTTCCACTCCTCGCTGCTCGCGCCCGCGGCCGCCCGTCTCAAGGCGTATCTCGACGGGGTGAGGGTCGCCGCGCCCCGGATTCCGGTGATCCACAACGTGGACGTCGAGAGCCACGCCACTCCGGCACAGGTGAAGGAGGCGCTCGTCCGCCAGGCCGATCATCCGGTCCGCTGGGTGGAGACCGTCCGCGCGATCGCGGCGCGCGGGGTAGAGGTCGTCGCGGAGTGCGGGCCAGGGAAGGTGCTCGCGCCGCTCGTGAAGCGGATCGCCGATCCAGCGCAAGGTGTCGCCCTCGTCGATCGCGAGACGATCGAGCAGGCGATTGCCACCCTCGCGGAGGCGTGACGTGCTCGACGGTCAGGTCGCTCTGGTCACCGGCGCTTCGCGGGGCATCGGCGCGGCGATCGCACGCGCGCTCGGCGGGGCGCGCGCGGCGGTGATCGGCACGGCCACCACGCAGGCCGGCGCGCGGGCGATCGGCGACGCGCTCGCGCAAGCCGGCACGCGCGGCCGCGGGGCGGAGCTGAACGTGACCGATGCCGCGGGCATCGAGCGCCTGCTTGGCGAGATCGAGCAGGAGTTCGGCCCGGTATCGATCCTCGTCAACAACGCCGGGATCACGCAGGACAACCTGCTGCTCAGGATGAAGGATTCCGAGTGGGACGCGGTGATCGACACCGACCTCAAGTCGGTGTTCCGCCTCTCCCGCGCCGTGCTGCGCGGCATGATGAAGGCGCGCGCCGGGCGGATCATCAGCATCACGTCGGTCGTCGGCGCGAGCGGGAATCCAGGCCAGGCGAACTATGCCGCCGCCAAAGCCGGTATCGCCGGGCTGACGCGCGCACTCGCACGCGAGATCGGCAGCCGAGGCATCACCGTGAACTGCGTGGCGCCCGGCTTCATCGACACCGACATGACGCGCGCGCTGCCGGAGGCTGCCCGCACGGCGCTGCTCGGCCAGATCCCGCTCGGCCGCCTCGGGCGGCCCGAGGATGTCGCCGCCGCGGTGCTCTATCTCGCGTCGCCCGGCGCCGCCTACGTCACCGGCACGACGCTGCACGTGAACGGCGGCATGTACATGGTCTAGCGCGACGCGCAGCGGGTCCGGCGGACCGTGCCGACCGGGGCGGGGCCGCGATGCGATTCTGCTAGAATTGCCCGGCTACGCAGCAGGGCCGCGAAGCAAGCACAGCGATGCAAGCAGGGTCTTAAAGGGAAGGAGCCCCAATGGAAAACGTCGAACAGCGCGTCAAGAAGATCGTCGCCGAGCAGCTCGGCGTGAACGAATCGGAGATCAAGAACGAGTCCCGGTTCGTGGACGATCTGGGCGCCGACTCGCTCGACACCGTCGAGCTCGTGATGGCGCTGGAGGAGGAGTTCGAGACGGAGATCCCGGACGAGGAGGCCGAGAAGATCACCACGGTGCAGCAGGCGATCGACTACATCGCCGCGCATGGCAAGAAGGCCTGACCGGGCCTCCCCGATGCTGAGGTAGGCATTTGTCGCGCCGCCGCGTCGTCGTCACCGGTCTCGGGATCGTCTGCCCGGTCGGCAATACGGTCGAGGAAGCCTGGAGCAACATCCTTGCCGGCAAGCCCGGCATCACCCGCATCACCCGGTTCGACGCCGCCGCGTTCACCAGCCGGATCGCCGGCGAGGTCAAGGGATTCGACCCCGCCACGTACGTCGGGCCGAAGGAAGTCCGGCGATTCGACACGTTCATCCATTACGGCATCGCCGCCGGGCTGCAGGCAGTGCGCAACTCCGGCCTCGATCTCGCGACGGAGGATCTCGATCGGGCCGGCGCCAACATCGGCTCGGGCATCGGCGGGCTGCCGTTGATCGAGTCGACCAAGGAGGAGTACACCGCGGGCGGGCCGCGCAAGATCTCGCCCTTCTTCGTGCCGGGCTCGATCATCAACATGATCGCCGGGCAGCTCTCGATCATGCTCGGGCTGCGCGGCCCGAACCTCGCGATGGTCACCGCGTGCACCACGAGCGCGCACTGCATCGGCGACGCGGGCCGGCTGATCGAGTACGGCGATGCCGACGTGATGGTGGCGGGCGGCGCCGAAGCGACCCTCTCGCCGCTCGGGCTCGGCGGCTTCTGCGCGGCACGGGCGCTCTCCACGCGCAACGACGACCCGGCGACTGCGAGCCGGCCGTGGGACAAGGACCGCGACGGCTTCGTGCTCGGCGAGGGCGCCGGCATGGTGGTGCTCGAGGAGTACGAGCGCGCCAAGCGCCGCGGCGCGCGGATCTACTGCGAGCTCGCGGGCTACGGCATGAGCGCCGACGCCTATCACATCACGCAGCCGGCCGAGGACGGCGAGGGCGCCGCGCGCTGCATGGCGAACGCGCTGCGCAACGCGAAGCTCGGCCCCGACGGGATCGATTACATCAACGCGCACGGCACCTCGACCCCGCTCGGCGACATCGCCGAGACGCTGGCGGTGAAGCGCCTGTTCGGCGACCACGCGAAGAAGCTCGCGATGAGCTCCACCAAGTCGATGACTGGGCACATGCTCGGCGCGGCCGGCGGCGTGGAGGCGGTGTTCTCCGCGCTCGCCGTGCATCACCAGATCGCGCCGCCGACGGCGAACCTCGTGACGCCCGACCCGGCCTGCGATCTCGATTACGTGCCGCAGGAGGCGCGCCGGATGCGAATCCGCGCGGCGCTCTCGAATTCGTTCGGCTTCGGCGGCACGAACGGAACACTGCTGTTCACGCAGGCTTGAGCGCGCCCTGGCCGGTGCAGTTCAGGCCTTCCCTTGCTGGCGCGGTGCTGGTGGGGGCGGGGCATGTGGCGGCCGCGTGGTCGGCGTACGCCGCCCTGCCGGCCGTGCCCGCGGCGCTTTGCGTGGCAGGGGTGGCGGTGTCGCTCGGCGCGTTGCTCGGCAGGCTGCTCCACCGTTCCCGGTGGTCCGTCCTGGCGCTGAGACTCAACGCCGACGGCAGTGCGGCATGGCAGGATCTCGACAGGACGTGGCGTCCGGCGACCGAGCTCACCGGCGCCGTGCTCGCCTCGTGGCTGGTCTTGCTCTCGATACGGGACGAAACGGGGCGCTCGCGCAATGTTCTCGTCCTGCCGGATTCGGTCGACCGGGATGCGCTGCGGCGGCTGCGGTTGTGGCTCCGCTGGCGGCCGGTTCCCGCGAGCCCGGCGAGCGGGTTCGGGAACAAGCCGTGACACCGGTCAAATCCCCTTACGCCAGCTGAACTAATTGGATCGCGCCATGTCATTACGTGCGAGGTCGTGGGCGGTGGCGGCGGTTGCGCCCGGCCCGCGGGGGGCCCATTCCAGTCAGCCGCAGCGGGACGCACGCGGCTGGGCCCGGACGCGGTGGACGGATGCGTGACCGGGACATCGACCAGCAGCTCGTGGAGCGCGCGCAGCGCGGCGAGAAGCAGGCGTTCGACCTGCTGGTCGCCAAGTACCAGCGCAAGCTCGGGCGGCTGCTGTCGCGGTTCATCCGGGACCCGGCCGAGGTCGAGGACGTGGCGCAGGAGGCGTTCATCAAGGCGTATCGCGCGCTCCCCTCGTTCCGCGGCGACAGCGCGTTCTACACGTGGCTGTACCGGATCGGCATCAACACGGCGAAGAATTACCTCGTCGCGATGGGGCGGCGGGCCCCGACTGTCACGGGATTCGATTCGGAAGAGGCCGAGGGTTTCGAGGACGGCGATCAGCTGCGCGACATCAACACGCCGGAGAGCATGCTGATGTCCAAGCAGATCGCCACGACGGTGAACGAAACGATGGAAGAGCTGCCCGACGAGCTGCGCACGGCGATCACGCTGCGCGAGATCGAGGGCCTGAGTTACGAGGAGATCGCGAGCATCATGAACTGCCCGATCGGGACGGTCAGATCGCGCATCTTCCGGGCGCGCGAGGCGATCGCGGCGAAGCTGCGCCCGCTGCTCGAGACACGCAAGGACAGAAGGTGGTGACGCCATGAAGGAACGACTCTCGGCCCTGATGGACGACGAGCTGCGCGACGCGGAATGCTCCGAGTGCCTGGACCGCCTGGGCAAGGACGACGCGCTGCGCAAAGAGTGGGCGCTCTACCACCTCATCGGCGACGCGCTGCGGGGCACTGCCGCGCACGAATTGCCGGATTCGTTCCGCGACCTCCTCGCGGCCGAGCCGACGGTGCTCGCGCCGCCGCGTGCGCGTGACCGATCCGCGCGGGACGGCGCCTGGCACTACGCCATGTACGCCGCGGCCGGGGTCGCCGCGGTCGCGGCGGTCGGCTGGATGGCGCTGCCGCAGCTCCAGCCGGCCGTCGGTCCTGCCGTCGTGACCGCACCCCAGGCCCCAACTACGCTCACTGCGGCCGCGGCCGGTCCCGGTGAGCTCGGCGCGCCGCCCGCGGCAGCCGTGCCCGTCGCGCGCAACATGGACGATTACCTGATCGCGCATCAGCGATTCTCTCCGTCCTCGGCGATGTCGGGCGTGGCGCCGTACGTGCGCACCGTCGCCGACTCGGACCAGCCCCGCTAGCGATGCGGTCCGTCGCCGTCGCGCTCGCTGCCGGCGCCGCCCTGTTCGCGGGCGCGGCGCACGCCCAGTCCGATCCGGAGGCACCGCACTGGCTGCAGAGGATCTACTCGGCCAGCGAGCACCTGAGCTACACCGGCGTCTTCGTCTATCAGCACGGAGATCGGGTCGAGACCTCGCGCATCACGCGCATCGTCGACCCGACGGGCGTGCGGGAGCGCGTCGAGGTGCTCGATGGGACGCCGCGCGAGATCATCCGGGTGAACGACGAGGTGAAGTGCTACTTGCCCGGATCGATGACGGTGAAGGTCGACCGGCAGACGAGCCTCAAGCCCTTCCGCCTGCGCATCGAGAACGTGAGCTCGATCGCGGAGCAGTACAGCATGCGCATTGCCGGGATCGAGCGCGTCGCGGGTCACGACTGTCAGGTGCTCGTTCTGGAACCCAAGGACAACCTGCGCTACGGCCACAAGCTGTGGGCGGACGTGAGCACCGGCTTCCTCATCCGCGCAAAGGCGTTCAACGAGCGCGGCGAGACTGTCGAGCACTTCTCCTTCACGCAACTCCAGATCGGCGGGCGGCTCGATAAGGAGCTCTTGCGCCCCCGCTTCAATACGGACGGCGGCGGCTGGCGGATCGAGAACCAGGACGCCGCGGAGATGAGCCTGGCCGACCACGGCTGGGCGCTCCGGTCGCTGCCGCCCGGGTTCAGCACCGTGACCGAGCTGAAGCGCGACCTCGGTGGCGGCCATGAGACGACCCACGTGGTGGTCTCCGACGGGCTTGCCGCCGTCTCGGTGTTCATCGAGCCGCTCGCCGTGAAGGGCCGGTCGCCGCGCGCCGGCGCGTCGCGCCAGGGCGCCATGAACATCTACAGCCGCACGCTCGACCGGTTCGTGGTCACGGCAGTGGGCGAGGTGCCCGCCGAGGGCGTGCGCAGGATCGCCGACGGCGTGGAGCGTCTGGTGCCGCGCTGAGATGCCCGTCACCCGCCGCGGTGCGAACCGGCTTGCGCAACGCGCGTCCGATCTCTAAGCTCTTCAGTATTCCAATCCCGGGAAGTTCCATGATGAAGCCGTTTCTTGCGCTCAGCCTGCTCGTCCTCGGGCTGGCATTCGACGCCGTTGCCCAAGGCCGCGACCTGCCGGACTTCACGCAGATCGTCGAGCAGCAGGGCAGCTCGGTGGTGAACATCAGCACGACGCAGGCGCGGCAGCGCTCGGCGCAACCCCGCATGCCGCAGCTCGACGAAGACGATCCGTTCTACGAGTTCTTTCGCCGCTTCATCCCGCGGGGGCCGCAGGGCCCGCGCGACTTCGACAGCCAGTCGCTCGGCTCGGGGTTCATCATCAGCACGGACGGCTACATCCTCACGAACTCGCATGTCATCGACTCGGCCGACGAGATCACGGTGAAGCTGAACGACAAGCGCGAGTTCAAGGCGAAAGTGATTGGTGCCGACCGGCGCACCGACGTCGCGCTGATCAAGATCGATGCGGGCGGGCTGCCCGTGGTGCGCTTCGGCGATCCGAACCGGTTGCGCGTGGGCGAATGGGTGCTGGCGATCGGCTCGCCGTTCGGCTTCGAGAACACGGTGACGGCCGGCATCGTGAGCGCGAAGGGACGCACGCTGCCGCAGGAGACCTTCGTCCCGTTCATCCAGACCGACGTCGCGATCAACCCCGGCAACTCGGGCGGGCCGCTGTTCAACCTGCAGGGCGAGGTGGTCGGCATCAACTCGCAGATCTACAGCCGGACCGGCGGCTTCATGGGGTTGTCGTTCGCGATCCCGATCGACGTCGCGATGGACGTGCAGAACCAGCTCCGCGCCTCCGGCCGCGTCAGCCGGGGCAGGATCGGGGTGGTGATCCAGGAGGTGTCGAAGGAGCTCGCCGACTCGTTCGGCCTCGCCAAGCCGGCGGGCGCCCTGGTGAACGCGGTCGAGAAGGGCGGACCGGCGGAGAAGGCCGGTGTGGAGACTGGCGACATCATCCTCAAGTTCGATGGCAAGGACGTGGGCAGCTCGACCGACCTGCCGCGCATCGTCGCGGCGACGCGCCCCGGCTCCAAGGCCTCGATGCAGCTCTGGCGCAAGGGCGCGCGGCGCGACGTCGCCGTCACCGTCGGCGAGATCCCGGAGGAGCGCGTTGCCGGTCGCGGCGAACCGACCCAGGGGCGCGACCGGCCGGCGCTCGCAGCCAACCGCCTCGGACTGGTGGTGAGCGATCTGCCGCCCGAAAAGCGTCGCGAGCTCAAGGTGCAGGGCGGGGTGGTGGTCGACGAGGTCCGCGGCACGCCGCGCGGCGACGTGCGCCAGGGCGACGTGATCGTGGCGCTCACCGCAAAGGGCGTCACCACCGAGGTTGCCAGCGCCGAGCAGCTCAACAAGCTGCTCGCCAATCTCGACAAGGGCACCACGCTCACGCTGCAGATCCGGCGCGGCGAGAGCAACGTGTTCGCAACGATCAAGGGTGAGGCGAGTGGGTGAGGCGGCGGCGGGTGTCCTGACCCTGTACGGACGCCGCTACTGCCACTTGTGCGACGAGATGGCGGCGGCGCTCGCGCCGCTCGCAGCCGCACACCGTCTCCCGGTGGTGTTCGTCGAGGTCGATGCCGATCCGGCGCTCGAAGACCGCTACGGCGAGCGCGTTCCGGTGCTCGCGCACGGCGACACGGAGCTCTGCCACTATTTCCTCGATGCGGAGCGCGTGCGTGCCTACCTTGCCGAAATCCGCTAGAATTCCAATGCTCGGCTGATCGAAAGGGTGCTCGCGCACCCTTTTTTTCATGGTCCACATCCGCAACTTCTCGATCATCGCGCACATCGACCATGGCAAGTCGACGCTCGCCGACCGGCTCATCCAGCGCTGCGGCGGGCTGTCCGACCGCGAGATGTCCGAGCAGGTGCTCGACTCGATGGCCCTCGAGCGCGAGCGCGGGATCACGATCAAGGCGCAGACCGCCACCTTGCGCTACCAGGCGCGCGACGGTGAGACCTACCACCTGAACCTGATCGACACCCCGGGCCACGTCGACTTCTCCTACGAAGTCTCGCGCTCGCTCGCCGCGTGCGAGGGCGCCCTCCTGGTGGTGGACGCGAGCCAGGGCGTGGAGGCGCAGACGGTCGCCAACTGCTACACCGCGATCGAGCAGGGCGTCGAGGTCGTCCCCGTCCTGAACAAGATCGACCTGCCGTCGGCCAATCCGGAGCGCGCGATCCAGGAGATCGAGGACGTGATCGGGATCCCGGCGCGGGATGCGATCCGGGCGAGCGCGAAGACCGGCGAGGGCGTCGAGGAGGTGCTGGAGGCGGTGATCAGCCGCATCCCGCCGCCCTTCGGGAACCCCGCGGCGCCGCTGACGGCGCTCATCATCGATTCCTGGTTCGACAACTACGTGGGCGTCGTCATGCTGGTGCGCGTGGTGGACGGCGTGCTGCGACCGAAGGACCGGATCCTGCTGATGTCGACCGGGGGCAGCTACCTCTGCGAGCGGGTGGGCGTCTTCACGCCGAAATCCGAGGACCGCGACGCGCTCGGCGCGGGGGAGGTCGGGTTCGTGATCTCCGGCATCAAGGAGCTGCAGGCCGCGCGCGTGGGCGACACGGTGACCATCGCGCACGGCCCGGCGCCGCACGCGCTGCCCGGGTTCAAGGAGATCAAGCCGCAGGTGTTCGCCGGGCTCTACCCGGTCGAGTCGAACCAGTACGAGGCCCTGCGCGAGGCGCTGCAGAAGCTCAAGCTGAACGACGCCTCCCTGCATTACGAGCCGGAAGTGTCGCAGGCGCTCGGCTTCGGCTTCCGCTGCGGCTTCCTCGGGCTGCTCCACATGGACATCGTCCAGGAGCGACTCGAGCGCGAGTACGACATGGCGATCGTCACGACCGCGCCGACGGTCGTCTACGAGGTCCTCACCCAGGACGGGGTCGTCGCGCGGGTGGAGAATCCGGCGCGCATGCCGGACCCCTCGAAGATCGCGGAGATCCGCGAGCCGATCATCACCGCGACCATCTTCGTCCCGCAGGACTACGTGGGCAACGTCATCACGCTCTGCACCGGCAAGCGCGGCGTCCAGAAGAACATGCAATACCACGGGCGGCAGGTGATGCTCACCTACGAGATGCCGCTGAACGAGGTCGTGCTCGACTTCTTCGACAAGCTGAAGTCGGCCTCCCGCGGCTACGCCTCGCTCGACTACGAGTTCAAGGAGTACCGGCCGGCCGACATGGTGAAGCTCGACGTCCTGATCAACGGCGAGCGCGTCGACGCGCTCTCGCTGATGGTGCACCGCTCGACCGCGCAGTCGCGCGGGCGCGAGCTCGCCACGCGCATGCGCGAGCTCATCCCGCGGCAGATGTTCGACGTCGCGGTGCAGGCGGCGATCGGGTCGCACATCATCGCCCGCGAGACGGTGAAGGCGATGCGCAAGAACGTGCTCGCGAAGTGCTACGGCGGCGACATTACGCGCAAGAAGAAGCTGCTCGAGAAGCAGAAGGCGGGCAAGAAGCGCATGAAGCAGGTCGGAACCGTCGAGATCCCGCAGGAGGCGTTCCTCGCGATCCTGCAGGTCGAGGGCAAGTAGCGGCGATGAATTTCGCGCTCATCCTGTTCCTGCTCCTGCTCCTCACCGGCGCGGTGGCGGCTGCGGACCGCTTCCACTTCGCGCGCCGTCGCGCGGCCGGCGCGAGGGAGCCCTGGTGGATCGAGTATCCGAAGAGCTTCTTCCCGGTGATCCTGATCGTGTTCATGCTGCGCTCGTTCCTGGTCGAGCCGTTCAAGATCCCGTCCGGCTCGATGATCCCGACGCTGCTCGTCGGCGATTTCATCCTGGTCAACAAGTTCACCTACGGGATCCGCCTCCCGATCGTGAACCTGAAAGTGTTCGATGTCGGCAGCCCGCACCGCGGCGACGTGATGGTGTTCCGCTATCCGGAGGATCCGTCGCTCGACTACATCAAGCGCGTCATCGGGTTGCCGGGCGACACGGTGACCTACTACGACAAGCGCCTCGCCATCAACGGCAAGGTGCTGCCGGTCCGCCCCGACGGGGACTACCAGTACCTCGAGCGGCGCACCTTCGCGCGGCAGTACATCGAGACGATCGGCGGGCGGGAGCACCGCATCCTGCTGGAGGACGACGCGGCGTCGGCATCGGCGCCGCCGTTCGTGATGCAGTTCCCGTTCCGCGAAAATTGCACCTACAATACGAGCGGACTGACCTGTACGGTTCCGCCGAACCACTACTTCCTCATGGGAGACAACCGTGACAACTCGAGCGACAGCCGGGTGTGGGGCTTCGTCCCGGACGCAAACATCGTCGGCAAGGCGTTCTTCATCTGGTTCAACTTCGGAGAGCCGCGGCGCATCGGCACGTTTCAGTGAGGCGGGACGCGCGATGACCAGGCAGCGCGGCATGAGCGGGATCGCGATCTTCGTGCTCCTCGTGCTGGTCGTGTTCATCGCCATCATCGGCATGAAAGTCACGCCGGCCTACATCGAGTACTTCACCATCAAGAAGGCCGTCGCGGCGATCACCCAGAGCGGCGAGTTGCGGGGCGGCTCGGTGGCCGAGGTGCGGCGCGCGTTCGAGAACCGCGCCAACATCGACGACATCACCTCGGTCCAGCCGCAGGATCTCGAGATCACCAAGGACGGCAACGAGGTCGTCGTCTCGTTTGCCTACGAGAAGCGCATTCCGCTCTTCTACAACGTCAGCCTGCTGATCGATTTCGCCGGATCGAGCAAGCCGGGGAGCCTGAAGCGCCGCGGAGACTAGCAGCGCATCCACCGGTCCGGATGAAGCGTGACGCTCTCGAACAGGCGCTCGGCCACCGCTTCGCGACTCCCGAGCTGCTCGCGCAGGCGCTGACGCACCGCAGCCACAGCTCACCGCACAACGAGCGCCTGGAGTTCCTCGGGGACAGCGTCCTCAACTTCGTGGTCGCGGCGGAGCTCTACGCGCGGTTCCCCGGGCTGGAGGAAGGGCGGTTGACCCGCCTGCGCGCGAGCCTGGTGCGCGAGGAGTCGCTGCACGGCGTGGCCCTGCAGCTCGAGCTCGGCGAGCATCTGCGGCTCGGCAAGGGCGCGCTGAAGAGCGGCGATTTCCGGCGCGCATCCGTGCTCGCCGACGCGCTGGAAGCCATCTTCGGCGCGGTGTTCCTGGACGGCGGGTTCGAAGCGGCGCGCGCCACGATCGTCCGGCTCCTCGAGCCGCTGCTGGCGAATCTCGATCCGCACGCGGTCACGAAGGACGCCAAGACCCGGCTGCAGGAATGGCTGCAGGGCCGCCGCTACGCGCTGCCGCAGTATGCGGTCGTGGCGACGCACGGCGCCGGGCACAACCAGCTCTTCGAGGTCGAGTGCGTGATCAGCGAGCTCGACCTCCGGACGGTCGGAACCGGCGCGAGCCGTCGCAGCGCCGAGCAGGACGCCGCGCGCCAGGCGTACGCCAGAGTCGAGCAGTGACCGCATCGAAGGCGGAAGGCGCAGCGGCCGCTCCCGGGCGCGCAACCAAGGGGGCCGCGAGCCGCGCCGTGCCGGGCAGCCGCTTCCGCTGCGGCCTGGCGGCGATCGTCGGGCGGCCGAACGTCGGCAAGTCGACCTTGATCAATCGCCTCGTCGGCCAGAAGGTGAGCATCACCTCGTCCAAACCGCAGACCACCCGGCACCGCATCGTCGGGATTCTCACGACGGGCGATGCCCAGATCGTGTTCGTGGACACGCCCGGGTTTCAGACGAGGAAGGGCGGCGCCCTGAACCGCGTCCTCAACCGGGCCGTGCGGACCGCGCTGGAGGGCGTCGATCTCGTTCTGTTCGTGGTCGAGGCGGGCCGGCTCGGCACCGCGGACCGAGGTGTGCTCGCCCTCGTGCCGAAGCCGGTGCCGGCGATCCTGGTGGTGAACAAGGCGGACACGCTTGCCGATCCCGCCCGCATGCTCCACTTCCTGGAGCGCGCGGCGCGAGAGTACGATTTCGCCGAGGTGGTGCCCGTCAGCGCGCGGACCGGCCGGCAGATCCCGGAGCTCGTGCGAGTGATCGCGCGCCATCTGCCGGAGCAGCCGGCGCTCTACGGCGCGGATGAAGTCACCGACCGCAGCGAGCGCTTTCTCGCTGCCGAGCTCGTGCGGGAGAAGCTGTTTCGCTCGGTGGGCGAGGAGGTGCCCTACGGCGCGACCGTCGTGATCGACCGGTTCGTCCAGGAGGGCCGGCTGCGGCGGATCCACGCGTCGATCGTGGTGGAGAAGGCGGGGCAGAAGGCGATCGTCATCGGGCACGGCGGCGAGAAGCTGAAGGCCATCGCGAGCGCCGCCCGGCGCGACATGGAAGCGCTCTTCGGCGGGAAGGTCTTTCTCGAGATGTGGGTGCGCGTGCGCAAGGGCTGGAGCGAGAGCGCCGCCGAGCTGCGGCGCCTGGGCTATGAGCACGAGTGAGCGGTCGCGGGTGGATGGGGAGCAGGCGTTCGTCCTGCACAGCTATCCGTTCCGCGAGACCAGCCTGCTCGTCGAGCTGTTCGGCCGCGCCGGCGGCCGGGTCGCCGTCCTCGCCAAGGGCGCACGACGCCCGCGCTCCGCGCTGCGCGGGCTGCTCATCGGGTTTCAGCCGCTCGTGGTCGGCTGGGCGGGCAAGGGCGAGGTGCGCACGCTCGTGAAGGCGGAATGGCGCGGCGGCCATCCGCTGCTCGCCGGTGAGGCCCTCCTGTGCGGTTTCTATCTGAACGAGCTGCTCCTTCGCCTCCTTCCGCGCGAGG
Organism: Burkholderiales bacterium; assembly: GCA_020848075.1. Lineage (GTDB taxonomy): Bacteria > Pseudomonadota > Gammaproteobacteria > Burkholderiales > SG8-39 > JAABRB01. The sequence continues at coordinate 33,231 of JADLAV010000047.1, read as the reverse complement.
ACCCCCACGATGCGCTGTTCGACGCCTACGCCGAGACCCTCGCCGGGCTCGGACGCGGCGTCGCCTCGGCGCCGCTCCTGCGCACCTTCGAGAAGCGCCTGTTGAAGGAGCTGGGATACGCGCTCACGCTGGATCGCGACGTCGAATCGGGCGCGGCGCTCGATCCGGAAGCGCTGTACCGCTACGAGCCGGAGCGGGGGCCGATCGCCGCCGCCCCCGGTGTGGCAGAGGGCGGGCAGGGGCCGCTGCTCTTCCGCGGGCGCGCACTGCTCGGGATCGCGCACGAGGACTTCCGCGATCCACGCACGCTCCAGCAGGGGAAGCTCCTCATGCGCTTCCTGATCAATCACCGGCTGGACCAGCGCCCGCTCATGAGCCGGCGCATCTTCCAGGAACTCCAGCAGCTATGATGCTGGAAAGGGCGGGCGCGGCGAAGGCAGGACAGCCGCACCGGCGCTGCCTTACCGTCGCCCTCGGATTTCCGGAGTCGGAGTGAGCCCATGATCGAGCTCGGCGTCAACATCGACCACGTCGCGACGGTGCGCCAGGCGCGGCGCACCTATGAGCCCGACCCGGTCTGGGCGGCGGTGGAGGCGCATCTCGGCGGCGCGGACGGGATCACGGTCCACCTGCGCGAGGATCGGCGCCACATCCAGGACGAGGACGTGCGCCGCCTGCGCGAGCTGACGCACATCAAGCTCAACCTCGAGATGGCCGCGACCGACGAGATGATCGGCATCGCGGCCCGGTTGCACCCGGAGATGGCGATGCTGGTCCCGGAAGGCCGCCACGAAGTCACGACCGAAGGGGGGCTCGACATCGCCGCGCAGGAGAAGAAGATCCGGGAGGCGGTGCACCGCCTCGGGGATGCGGGAATCGTCGTGAGCGTCTTCATCGACGCGGATCTGCGGCAGGTCGACGCCGCGCGCCGGATCGGCGCGGCGGTGTGCGAGGTCCACACGGGGCCCTATGCCCACGTGTTCCACTCCCGCGGACGCGACGCCGAGAGCCCGCCGGTGGTGGCCGAGCTCGCGAAGCTCGCCGACGCGGGGCGCGCGATCCGCGCCCACGGCATGCGCTTCAACGCCGGCCACGCGCTCACCTACACCAACGTCGATCCCGTGGCGCGGCTGCCCGGCGTGCGCGAGCTGCACATCGGGCACGCCATCGTGAGCCGGGCCGTGTTCGTGGGGATGCGCGAGGCCGTCCGCGAGATGAAGGCTCTCATCACGCAGGCAGCGCTGCGCGGCCCAGCCGAGGGCGTCCGATGATCCTGGGGATCGGGACCGATCTCGTCGAGATCCCGCGCATCGAGCGCGCGCTCGCCCGGCACGGCGATCGCTTCGCCCGCCGCATCCTCGTGGCGGAGGAGTTCGAGCGCTTCGCGCGGCACCGCAAGCCCGTCGCCTACCTGGCGAAGCGGTTCGCGGCGAAGGAGGCGTTCTCCAAGGCGATGGGCACCGGAATCCATTTCCCGGTCAACTGGCACAATGTCAGCGTGGCCAACCTCTCATCCGGAAAACCCTGCTTGCGTTTCTCGGACGTGCTCGGGCTGCTGCTCGTTTCCCGCGGCATCGTGGATGCGCACTTGAGCTTGAGCGACGAGCGCGAGGTCGCCGCAGCGTTCGTGATCCTGGAAGGCCGCAGCGATGGACGTTGAGCGGCCGCTCGGCCCGGTGATGCTGGACCTCGCCGGCGTCGCGCTGGATGCGGCCGAGCGCGAGCTCTTGCGCCATCCCGCGGTGGGCGGAGTCATCCTCTTCGCGCGGAACTTCGAGTCCCCGGAGCAGCTCGCCAGACTGAGCGCGGAGATCCACGCGCTGCGCCGCCCACCGCTGCTGGTGGCGGTCGACCACGAGGGCGGCCGGGTGCAGAGGTTCCGGGACGGCTTCACGCGCCTTCCGCCGATGCGGGCGATCGGCGCCGTCCTCGAGCGCGACCCGGTGCTCGCCGAGCGCCTCGCGCACGCGACCGGCGTCGTGCTTGCTTCCGAGCTCCGCACGCACGGCGTGGATTTGAGCTTCGCGCCGGTGGTTGACATCGATTTCGGCGCGAGCAGCGTGATCGGCGACCGCGCCTTGCACGATTCGCCGCAGGGGGTGGCGCGCCTTGCGACGCAGCTCGTGCGCGGCATGTCGGAGCTCGGCATGGGCGCGGTCGCGAAGCACTTTCCCGGCCACGGCTTCGTGCGCGCAGACTCGCACCTCGAGGTGCCGGTCGACGAGCGGTCGCTCGCGGAGATCGACGGCGCCGACCTCATCCCGTACCGGGCGCTGATCGGGCAGGGCTTGGCCGGCGTCATGCCGGCGCACGTCATCTACCCGAAAGTGGACGCGCAGCCGGCGGGATTCTCGCGGGTCTGGCTGCAGGAGATCCTGCGCGACCGGCTCGCGTTCGACGGGCTCGTGTTCAGCGACGACCTGTCGATGGAAGGCGCGCGCGCTGCCGGGGACATCGTTGCGAGCGGGCGCGCGGCGCGCGACGCGGGGTGCGACATGGTGCTGGTGTGCAACGATCGGGCGGCTGCGGTCAGGCTGCTCGAGGCCCTCGGCGAGGCGCCACTCGACGCGCGGCACGCTGCCAGGTTCGGCGGCAGTCGGCTCGGGAACGTTCCGCCGCGCTATGCGGCGTCGCTGCAAGTGCTGGCGGACGCGCGCGAGAGCGGCATGCTCGTCTGAGCCGCGGGCACCCGCCGCGCGTCGACCCTCAGGCGCGCTCCATGTAGGCGCCGTCGTCGGTGTTCACCTTGATGCGCTCGCCCGCCTCGATGAAGGGCGGCACCTGGACGGTGATCCCGGTTTCCAGGCGTGCCGGCTTGAAGGAGGTCGTGGCGGTCGCCTTCTTCACGGTCGGATCGGTCTCGACGACCGTCAGCACCACGCTCGCCGGGAGCTGCACGCCGATCGGGCGGTCGTTGTGGAAATTCACCTGCACGTCGGTGTTGGGCAGGAGGTAGCCGGTCTGACCCTCCAGGAGGTCGCCCGGGATGTGGAGCTGCTCGTAGCTCTCCTTGTCCATGAAGACGTAGCTCGCGCCGTCCTGGTACAGGTACTGCATCTCGCGCGGCTCGACGAAAGCGCGCTCGACCTTCTCGTCGGTGCGAAAGCGCACGTTCGTCTTGGTGCCGGCCTCGATGTCCTTCATCTCCACCTGCATGAACGCCCCGCCACGGCCGCCGACGTGCACGTGGTAGGACTTGAGAACGCGCCAGACCCGCTTGTCCCACTCGAGCAGGTTGCCCACGCGGATTTCGGTTGCCAGTGCTTTTGCCATGTGCGCTCTTTGCCTGCTTCCAGCCGCGGTCGAGGCCGCGAAAAGGCGGAGATTCTACCGGAAACCCCTCGCTCGAGGCACCCGGGGCGCGAGCGCGGGCGGGGCCGCGGCTCCGGGCGCGCCGGGACGCCTCAGCGCGCCGCGCGGCGCTTGCCGGACCCATCGAGCTTCCCGATCGCCTCGAGGATGCCGCGCATGAGCGCGAGCGGGGCGGGCGGGCAGCCACGGATCACCGCGTCGACCGGGACCACGTTCGAGACCGCACCGCAGGACGCGTAGCTCACGCCGAACTCCCCGCCGTTCGCGCCGCACTCGCCTACGGCGATCACCAGCTTGGGGTCGGGCGTTGCCTCGTAGGTGCGGCGCAAGGCGGTCTGCATGTGGCGCGAGACCGGGCCGGTGACGAGCAGCATGTCCGCGTGGCGCGGCGAGGCGACGAAGTGGACCCCGAAGCGCTCGATGCCGTAATAGGGATTGTTGAGGGCGTGGATCTCGAGCTCGCACCCGTTGCACGAGCCGGCGTCGACCGCGCGGATCGCGAGGCTCCCGCCAAAGCGCTCGCCGATGTGCGCCTTCAGCTGGGCGCCGACCTCCTCCAATGCGGGCTCGTCGATGCGCGGCAGCGGCTCCGTGACGATGCCGATGCGCTGGATCTTCCCGAGGATTCTCAACATGGTGAGGCTTTCGCGGTGGTCGGCGTACCGCTACAGATCGTGACCCGAGTAGGAGCCGTTGACCGACTTGTTGCACACGGGGAAGTCGGGAACGATGTTGTCGTGGATCAGCAATTCGAGGGCGGGCCAGGTGGTCCATGACGGGTCCCGCGGGAAGAACCGCGCGATCCGCCCGCCCTCCGCGAAGCGCACGTGCGTGACGATCTCGCCGCGCCAGCCTTCCACGATGCCCAACCCTTCCGCGCCGGCTGCCGGAGGCGCCCAGTCGCCGCGGATCGCGCCGGCAGGCAGCCCGGCAAGCAGCTGGTCGATGAGATCGAACGAGGCCTGCGTTTCCTCGGCGCGCACGCGGACGCGCGCGGCGATGTCGCCGTAGCGGTAGACGGGCACCTCGACCCGGAGCCGGTCGTAGGGCGGGTAGGGCGCGTCGCGACGCACGTCGTAATCGACGCCCGATGCGCGCCCCACATAGCCCGTGCAGCCGAGCGCGGCTGCGTGCTCCGGCTTCAGCGCCCCGGCCGTGAGGAGGCGATCTTCCACTGAAGGCTGCTCGCGAACGATCGCGAGCAGCCTGTCGAGCTGTGCGCGGAAGCCCGTGATCTGGTCGTGCACGCGCGTGGCCTGCGCCGGCTCGAGATCGGCCGCGACGCCCCCGGGCACCACGCAATCCATCATGAAGCGATGGCCGAAGAGATCCCGCGAGAGGCGCGTCCACTCCTCGCGCAGCCGCATGAACTGGTAGAACCCGAAGGTGAACGCGATGTCGTTTAGAATGGCGCCGATGTCGCCCAGGTGGTTGGCCACGCGCTCGCGCTCGCACATGAGGGCGCGCAGCCACAGCGCGCGCTCCGGCACCGCGAGCGCCGCCGCCTGCTCCATCGCCATGCAGGCCGCCCAGGCGTGCGCGACCGTCGTGTCGCCGGACACGCGCGCGGCGAGCCGCGCGAGCCCGGCCGCATCGCGGCCTTCGGCGATCTTCTCGATGCCCTTGTGCACGTAGCCGAGGCGCTCCTCGAGATTGAGCACCGTCTCGCCCACGGCCTGGAAGCGGAAGTGGCCGGGCTCGATGATGCCGGCGTGCACCGGCCCGACCGGAATCTCGTACACGCCGGGGCCGTGCGCAAAGAAGAACTTGTACTGGTGATCGCCCGGCGCCAGCGGCGGCGGGTTGCCGGCGGCCGGGAAATCCTTGCGCAGCGGATTCTCGGCGTCGGTCCACGCCTGATGCCGCGTCCAGCGGCGCGCATCGGGATGGTCGGTGAAGACGACCCCGAGCATGTCCTGCGTGTGCCGCTCGGGACGGTCGGCGACGGGGAAAGCGGGCGTGTGCGAAGGCAGCACCGGCGTCCGGCGGTCGATCTGCGTCCGGGCGACGAGGTAGGTGCCGCTCCGCGCGAGAACCACGTTCACGACGATCGCGTCGCCTGCATCCTCACCCCAGCCTGCGGCCCACCGGCATCCCGCCGCGGCGGCCGAGCGCGCGAGCTCGCCCCAGCGGTCGGCGTCGATCGTCACCAGGCGCGCGGGAGCGAGCCCCGCGGCCGGCTGCTCCGCCACCGACGCTCCGCCGCGTGACAGGTCCGCGGCGAGGAGCGCGATCCAGTCGGGGGAAGTCACAGCGGCGAGGCTCCCGAGATCAGCACGGTCGCCTGGCTGAACCAGTCGGCGAGGAACTTCGGGATCGACAGCCCGAGCCACAGCACGAGGATGAGATGCACGGCTACCGGCACCATGTTGGCCCGCACCGGTGCCTGGCCGGGCGGCGGCGCGCCGTAGACCATCGGGTGCAGATGGCGAAACAGCCCGGCGAACGCCACGCCGAAGCCCACGAGCAGGGGCACCGCGAGCCAGGGGAAGGATTTCATCGTGGCCGTGAGCAGCAGGAACTCGCTCGTAAAGACGCCGAAGGGCGGGAAGCCGGCGATGGCGATCGTGCCGACGAGCAAACCCCAGCCGACGGCCGGCTGGGTGCGGATCAGGCCGCGGATCCGGTCGATCCGCTGCGTGCCGGCGAGCTGCGCCGCGTGCCCGACGGTGACGAAGATCGCGCTCTTGGTGAGCGAGTGCACCGTCATGTGCAGCAGCGCGCCGAAGGTCGCGAGCGGCCCGCCGAGCCCGAACGCATAGGTCATGAGCCCCATGTGCTCGATCGAGGAATAGCTGAACATGCGCTTGATGTCGTGCTGGCGGTGCAGGAAGAGGCCGGCGACCATGAACGACAGCAGACCGAAGCCCATCATCAGGTAGCCCGCGAGCGGTGTGTTGAGCGAAGCGTCGACGAGCATCTTGAGGCGCACGAGCGCGTACAGCGCGACGTTCAGCAGCAGCCCGGAGAGCACCGCCGACATGGGCGTCGGGCCTTCGGAGTGCGCGTCCGGGAGCCAGTTGTGCAGCGGGACGAGTCCCACCTTGGTGCCGTAGCCGACGAGCAGGAACACGAAGGCGAGCGACAGCACGGTCGGGTCGAGGCTCCCCGCGGCGCCGTAGAGCACCGTCCAGAGCAGCGTGTCGTCGCGCCCGATGCCGAGGCGCTGCCCGGCCGCGAAGTACACGAGCACCGTCCCGAAGAGAGCCTGGGCGATGCCGACGCCGCAGAGGATGAAGTACTTCCACGCGGCCTCGATCGACTCCGGCGTGCGGTAGAGCGAGACGAGCAGCACGGTGGCGAGCGTGGCCGCCTCCATCGCCACCCAGAGGATGCCCAGGTTGTTGGTCGAGAGCGCGAGCAGCATCGCGAACAGGAAGCCCTGGTACATCGACAGGTAGAGGCGCATCCGCCGGTCGGAGACCCGCCCGCGCTCGACCTCGTGGCGCATGTAGGGTCGCGAGAAGATCGAGGTCGTCATCCCCACGAAGGCGGTGAGCGCCACCAGGTAGACGTTGAACGCGTCGATGTAGAAGAGCCTGTCGGTGGAGAGTTGTGGCCCGTTCTCGAACACGTTGAGCGCCATGGCGAGCGACGCGACGAAGGTGATCGCGCTCACCCCGACGTTGACCCAGCCGCCGGCCCGGCGGTGCCCGATGAGCGCGAGCAGCACCGCGCCGGCGAGCGGCGTCGCGAGCGTGGTCTCGAGCAGGTTCATCGCGCGGGTCCGGCCGGCGCCGCGCCGCTTGCCTCGTGCGGCGCTTCGGGCTCGCGCGCTTCCGAGAGCCGCGTGAGCTGGTCGACGTCGAGCGTGTCGAACGACTCGCGCATGTGGAAGAAGAACACGCCGAACAGGATCGCCGCCACCAGCACGTCGAAGGCCACGCCGAGCTCGACGATGAGCGGCATGCCGTAGGTCGAGACGACCGCCGCGAAGAAGAGCCCGTTCTCGATCGACATGAAGCCGACGACCTGGGCGACCGCCTTCTTGCGGGCGATCATGACCAGCATCCCGATCAGCACGATGGCGATGCTCACGGCGATCGTGTTGCGCGTCGCGAGCCCGGAGCGCTGCACGATCGGCAGGGCGATGTAGTAGCTGAAGATCACCAGGCCGCCGCCGGCGAGGAGCAGGAGCGACGGGTGCACGATGCGCTCGGCCTCGAGATGGATCCTCAGCTGCATGGCGAGCCGGTGGAGCAGCCAGGGAATGAGGAACACCTTCAGCGCGAGGGTCAGGGCGGCCGAGATGTAGAGGTGCGGATGCCCCGAGACGTACGCGACGAGCGCGGTCACCAGCGCGAGCAGGACGCCCTGCCAGGCGAACGCGTAGATCAGCGGCAGCACGCGGGTCTGCGCCAGCATGACGAACGAGCTGAAGAGCGCGAGCGCTGCGAAGACGATGATCGCCTGCTCGAACAGGCTGAGCTGCGCGAGCGAGGTCACCTCATCCCCCGGTCTCGAGCACCACGTGGGTGAGCATGCCGAGCAGCGAGAGCACGAAGGCGAAGCCGAGGAACTCCGGCACGCGGAAGATCCGCATCTTTGCGAGCACGGTCTCCCAGACGACGAGGATCACCATCGCGAGCATGAGCTTCGCCGCCGCCGCCGCCACGCCGAGCCCGAGCGCCTCCATCGTGAACTCGCGGGCGATGCCCCAGGGCCAGAAGATGTTGACGACCAGGACCGCGTAGATCATCAGCTTGATCTGGCCCGCCCATTCGATCAGGGCGAGGTGCCGGCCGGAGTACTCGAGCACCATCGCCTCGTGGATCATGGTGAGCTCGAGGTGGGTGGCCGGGTTGTCGACCGGGATGCGCCCGGTCTCGGCCACCGCGACCATCGCGATCCCGAGCAGCGCGAACAGGAACGACGGCCGCAGGACCAGCCCGGTGTCGAGGACGTAGCCCATGGCCGCCGAGAGGTTGGTCGAGGCGGCCGTCATCGAGAGGGTGAAGACGGCCATCAGCATCGCCGGCTCCGCCAGCGCGGCGATGGTCATCTCGCGCGATGCGCCCATGCCGCCGAAGGCGGTCCCGATGTCCATTCCCGCGAGCGCGGTGAAGAAGCGCGCGAGCGCGAAGAAGCCCACCAGGACGATCACGTCCGCAATGGCGCCGGTCGGCAGATCCACCGCGACCAGGGGAATCGCGGCGGCGGCGAGCAGCATCGCGCTGAACACGACGTACGGCGTCGCGCGGAACAGCCACGATGCGTTCTCCGCGATCACCAGTTCCTTGCGAAACAGCTTGGCGAGATCGCGGTAGGGCTGCCACACCGCCGGCGCGGCGCGGTTCTGCATGTGGCACTTGACGCGCTTCGTCCAGCCCGCGAGGAGCGGGGCCGCGCCCACGAAGAGCGCGGTCTGCGCGGCGGCGAGCAGCCAGGCGATTAGCTGATTATCCACAGGAAGAGGAGCAGCGTGACGAACGAGTAGACGAGGTAGGTGTGGATGCTGCCGGTCTGGATGCGCCCGATGCGCCGCGCGGCGGCGAGCACCAGCGCGCCGATCGGCACGTAGCCCTTCAGCCACGTCCAGTCGAGCGCATGCACCCGGTAGTGCAGGCTGCGCGCCCGACCGAGCACCCCGGGCTCGCGCGCCGCCTCCACGTGCTCCTCGAGCTTCCACGCGGGTGCGAACACCCGCCGGATGGGCTGGCTGAACGCCGTCGAGGTGTACTGCATGCGCGCATTCAGCGCCCCGAACCCGCAGTCCCACGCATAGGCCCGGCGCACCGGCTTCGCCCGGCGCTTGAAGTACCAGTAGCCCACCCCGTACACCACCGCGATCGCCACCGCCACGAACGGCGCCGAGTAGGAGGCCACCTGCGGCGACACCGGGGTTAGCCACAGCCACCCGCGTGCGCTCGCCGAGGAGAGCGACTGGCCCACCAGCAGGTGCGTCACCGGCGACAGCGCCTCGATCACGAGCGTCGGCAGCACGCCCAGGAGCAGGCACAGTCCCGCCAGCAGGCCCATCGCCCACAGCATCCCCGACGGCACCTCGCGTGCCCGCTCGGCGTGGCGCGAGCGCGCGCGCCCCAGAAACGCGACGCCGTAGGCCTTCACGAAGCAGGCTGCCGCCAGCGCCGCCGCCAGCGCCAGCACCGCGGCGGTGAGCGGAATCACCGCGCGCAGCACCCCGTTCGCGAGGGCGGGCGCCTGCAGCGCGGCCTGGAACGTGAGCCACTCGGAGACGAAGCCGTTGAACGGCGGCAGCGCCGAGATCGCCACGCAGCCCACCAGGAAGAAGAGCGCGGTGAACGGCATGCGCCCGATCAGCCCGCCGAGGCGCTCCAGATCGCGCTCGTGCGTCCGATGCAGCACCGCCCCGGCGCCAAGGAAGAGCAGCCCCTTGAAGAGCGCGTGGTTGAGCGTGTGGTACAGCGCCGCCACCAGCCCGAGCGTGCCGAGCACCGGATGCCCGGTGCCGAGGAAGATCATCGACAGCCCGAGTCCCATCAGGATGATGCCGATGTTCTCGATCGAGTGATACGCGAGCAGGCGCTTGAGATCGTGCTGCATGAGCGCATACAGCACCCCGAACAGCGCCGATGCGGTTCCGGCGAGGAGCAGCACGATGCCCCATTGCCACTGGATCTGCCCGACGAGGTCGTAGCTCACGCGCACGATGCCGTAGATACCCATCTTGATCATCGCGCCGCTCATCAGCGCCGAGATGTGCGACGGGGCGGCCGGGTGCGCCTCCGGCAGCCAGGCGTGCAGCGGCACGATGCCGGCTTTCATCCCGAACCCGACGAGGGCGAGGAGAAAGGCGACCGTCGCCCACAGGGGCGAGAGGGCCGCGGCGCGCATCGCGTCGAAAGTGAAACCGCCGCCGAAGCCGGCGAGCACGCCGAAGGCGAGCAGGATGGCGAGCGCCCCGACGTGAGCCATCAGGAGGTAGAGGAATCCGGCGCGTCGGTTCGCCGGTTCTTCGTGCTCGAAGACGACGAGCACGTAGCTCGACACCGACATCAGCTCCCAAGCGATCATGAACGCATACGCATCGTCGGCGAGTGCGACGAGGTACATGCCGGCCACGAAGACGGCGGTCGCGATCCGCAGGGGCGCGAGCGTCCCGACCGATCGGCCGTGCTCGAGCCCGCGCTGATAGGCGGGTGCGTAGAGGCTCGCGGCAACGACGAGCACGCCGATGAGCAGCAGGAAGAAGCCCGCGAGCGGGTCGAGGCGAACGTGCCAGGCGAGCCACGGCAGCCCGAGCGGGAGCGTCGCGACGGCGGTCACGTTGCCCAGCAGGGCCCAGCCGCCAGCCGCCACCGCCGCGAGGCCCGCCGCGCCCAGGAGCGGGAAGCCCGCGCGGCGCAACGGCGCGAACGCGCCGAGCGCGGATCCCAGCGACAGGATCAGCGCGGCATAGGCAAGGAACAGGATGTGCAAGACTCGCCTGCTGGACGGGTGCGGTATCCAGGCTCCGCGACGCCTCGAACCGGCAGTCCCCCGGCAATTCCTCCGGCGCGACTATTTGTGTGTGCTGCCGCTTCTCCGGCGCCAATGGTAAGACGTCGAGGGGCGCAGCACAAGCGTGCGGCGCACGGCACGGCGCGTCTCTCGATATAATCGACAAGTTCGACAGGCGTGCCGCCGGCGCAAGCGGCGTCGCCGGCGTCGCCGAGATGGGAGCCCCACCCACCACCGCCGCATTCGATCCCGCGACGCTCATTGCCGGCCTGCCGCATCTTCCCGGCGTCTACCGGATGCTGAGCGCGAGCGGCGACGTGCTCTACGTCGGTAAGGCGCGTGATCTGAAGAAGCGCGTCGCCTCCTACTTCCAGAAGTCCGATCACGGCCCGCGCATCCAGCTCATGCTCGCGCAGGTGACCGGCGTCGAGGTGACCGTCACCGGCTCCGAGGGCGAGGCGCTGCTCCTCGAGAATAACCTCATCAAGTCGCTCGCGCCGCGCTACAACATCCTGTTCCGCGACGACAAGTCCTACCCTTACCTCATGATCGGCGGCGGCTGCTTCCCGCGCCTCGGCTTCCACCGCGGAGCGCTCGACCGGCACAACACCTACTTCGGTCCGTTCCCGGGCGCGAGCGCGGTGCGCGAGAGTATCCAGTTGCTGCAGAAGGTGTTCCGCTTGCGGACGTGCGAGGACTCCGTGTTCCAGAACCGCTCGCGGCCGTGCCTGCTCTACCAGATCCACCGCTGTTCGGCCCCGTGCGTGGGGCTGGTGAGCGAGGCGGACTACGCCGCCGACGCGCGCAACGCCGCGCTCTTCATGGAAGGCCGCGAGGACGACGTGCTCACCGCGCTTGCCGCGCGCATGCAGGCAGCCTCGGACCGGCTCGACTTCGAGAGCGCGGCGGTGCATCGCGATCAGATCAAGGCGCTCTCCGCCCTGCAGCAGCGCCAGTACGTCGACACCGCGAAATCGCTCGATGCGGACGCAGTCGCCTGCGTGGAGCAGGGCGGGGCGGCGTGCGTAAACCTGGTGATGATACGCAATGGCCGCTATCTCGGCGATCGCAGCTTCTTCCCGGAGCACGCGGAGAGCCATGCGCCCGCGGACATCGTCGCCGCCTTCCTCGCGCAGCATTATCTGCAGGCGCCTCCCCCCGCGGTCATCGTCGTGGAGGAAAAGGTCGAGGAGGCGATCGAGGCGGCCGAGCTGAGCGCGGCGCTCTCGCAGCGCGCCGCCCGGCAGGTGCAGATCGTCAGCCGCCCGCACGCGGAGCGGCGCGCGTGGCTGGAGATGGCGGCGCGCAATGCCGAGCTCGCGCTCGCCCAGCGCACGCGCGAGCGCGGCACCCAGGAGGTGCGGCTCGCGGCAATGCGCGAGGCGCTCGGCCTGCCGCCGACCGTGCAGCGCGTGGAATGCTTCGACGTGAGCCACACCATGGGCGAGGCGACGGTCGCCGCCTGCGTCGTCTACGATCAGCTTCGCATGCGCAACAGCGAGTACCGCCGGTACAACATCACGGGGGTCGCACCCGGTGACGACTACGGCGCGCTCCGGTCGGCGCTCCAGCGCCGGTACGAGCGGATCACCCGCGGCGAGGGCGTGGTGCCGGACCTCATCCTGATCGACGGCGGCAAGGGCCAGGTGAACACGGCGCGCGCGGTGCTCGCGGAGCTCGGATTGTCGGACGTCTATCTCGTCGGCGTCGCGAAAGGCCCCGAGCGCCGGCCCGGGCTCGAGGAGCTCGTCGTCGGCGACGGCGAGCGGCCGCTCAATCTCGACAAGGGCCATCCCGGCCTGCATCTCATCCAGCAGATCCGGGACGAAGCGCACCGGTTCGCGATCGCCGGACACCGCGCACGCCGCGGGAAGGCGCGCGTCACATCGACGCTGGAGGGCATCGCGGGGATCGGCGCGACGCGCCGCCGGCAGCTGCTCGAGCGGTTCGGCGGGCTGAAGGGCGTTGCCGCGGCGAGCGTCGAGGATCTCGCGCAGGTCGAGGGGATCAGCCGCACGCTCGCCGAGCGCATCTACCGCGAGCTGCATTGAGGCCGTGCCGGTGCCGCTGAACGTTCCCAACCTGCTCACCTGGCTGCGGGTGATCGCGATTCCGCTGCTCCTCGCCCTCTACTACGTGCCGGCCGGATGGATGACGATGCACGAGCGCAATCTTGCGGCCACGGTGCTCTTCACCGCGGCGGCGATCACGGACTGGCTCGACGGCTACCTCGCGCGCCGGCTCAACCAGCAGTCGGCGTTCGGTGCGTTCCTCGATCCGGTCGCCGACAAGCTGATGGTCGCGGCGGCCCTGATGCTGCTCGTGGAGCTCGACCGGACGAACGCGTTCGTGGCGGCGATCATCGTCGGGCGCGAAATCGCGATCTCGGCGCTGCGCGAATGGATGGCGAAGGTCGGGGAAGCGAAGAGCGTCGCGGTGAATTTCCTCGGCAAGCTGAAGACCACGTTCCAGATGATCGCCATTCCGCTGCTGCTCTATGGCGAGCCGATCGGTGCCTGGTTCGACCCGCAGCGCGTCGGCACCTGGCTGATCTATCTCGCGGCCGCGCTCACGCTTGCTTCCATGGTCTACTACCTCAAGCTCGCGAGCCCGCGGGCGTTCCGCGAGGGCTGAAGGCCGGAGGGGAGGGCGCGTCGGGATGTCGGCGCGTTGACATCCGCGGCGGCCGCCACGGTATAATCCGCGGTCGCGCGGGAATAGCTCAGTTGGTAGAGCGCAACCTTGCCAAGGTTGAGGTCGCGAGTTCGAGACTCGTTTCCCGCTCCAGATTCCAGAGGGAAGGCGCGGCGCGCTTTCCCTCTTTCGCTTCCGGCGCCGGTCGACCTCTCGGTCGAGGCTTGCGCTGCGGAGCGAACCCGGCGGGGTGGCAGAGTGGTCATGCAGCGGCCTGCAAAGCCGTGGACGCCGGTTCGATTCCGACCCCCGCCTCCAACACCGTCCCCTGCGTGCCACTGCGCGGCGGCGCACGCTGGAACAGCAGACCGACGCCAGCCGGCGTTAAAGATCCTCCTCCTCGACATCGGCGTGCAGTACACCCAGCTCATCGTGCGGGGGGTGCGCGAGAGCCGCGCCTCCTGCGAAATCCATCCGTTCGACCTCGCGCACAAGTTCATCTGCGAGTTCGCACCGTCCGGCGCGACCCTCTCGGGGGAGCCGGCCTCGGTCGCCGAGAATTTCCGTCGGGCTTCGAGGTCATCGCGAGCAACTCGACCACCCCGATCACCTTCAGAGCGGACGATACGCGTCGCCGCTACGGCGTCCAGTCCGATACCAGTACGACCCACACCCGCCAGGGTCCAGTCATCTTGACCCGATTTGCGCGGGATATCTGCGGCTTCCGCGGACGCTGGAGCATGTCGGATTACGAAAGAACCCCCGGTTCGTGGTAATGCCGAGGGATGCCAGGATCTATTGCGTTGGGTGGCAATTCGGCGGATGCTTCGCGCGATGCTGCCCAAGGCTGCCGCGATCGACGAGACGCCAAATCGGAGCACGGCCGCAGCCGGTATTGCCGCGCCTGCCGTGCGGGTTGAGTCGGTGTCCAAGGCTTACGGGGACATCGAAGCCATCCGGCGCGCCGATTTCGCAGTCGCCGAGGGCGAGTTTCTGTCGATTCTGGGCCCCAGCGGTTGCGGCAAGAGCACGCTATTGATGATGGTCGCGGGGCTGCTCGGTCCCAGTAGCGGCCGGGTGGTGATCGGCGAGCGCCTAGTGGACGGCCCGCGCGCGGACATCGGCGTCGTGTTCCAGTCTCCGGTGCTGCTGCCGTGGCGCACGGTGATGGAAAACGTGATGCTGCCGGTCGAGATGCAGCATCTGCCGCGCGAGGCGCACGTTAGGCGCGCGCGGGAACTTCTTGCGGTCACGCACCTCGAGGAGTTCGCCAACCGCCTGCCCCGCGAGCTTTCTGGCGGGATGCGACAGCGCGTCTCGATCTGCCGAGCGCTGGTGATCGACCCGCGGATTCTCTTGATGGACGAACCGTTCAGTGCATTGGATGCGATCACCCGCGATGAAATGGGCCAGGAGCTGCTGCGTCTCTGGCAGATCCACCGCAAGACGGTGATCTTCGTGACCCACAGCATCCGCGAGGCCGCGTTTCTCTCCGATCGCGTGATAGTGATGGGGCGGCGGCCGGCCACGATCGTCGCCGACGTGCGCATCGACCTGCCCCGGCCGCGCGCGCTGTCGATCGAGGAAACCGAGCCATTCAACCGCTATGTGCGCACGTTGCGACAAGCGATCGAGGCAAACCATGCCCACTAAGCTCAAGGATCTGCCGGTCTGGCCGGTCGTGTTCATGCTCGGCTTCTTGCTCGTCTGGGAGGCCGTGGTCGACCTGTACAAAGTGCGGCCGATCATCCTGCCGGCACCCTCACAAGTCGCGGTTGCGCTGGCCCAGCGCTGGGATGTCCTGCTGACGCACCTGCTGCCGACGTTGTGGCTGACGGTCCTCGGCTTCGCGCTGTCGGTCGTCGGCGGGATCGGAGTTGCGATCCTGGTCACCTATTCCGAGGTGCTGCGCAAGGGCCTCTACCCGATCATCGTGGTGACGCAGGTCGTGCCGAAGGTCTCGATCGCGCCGCTGTTCATCGTCTGGTTCGATACCGGGCTGGTGTCGAGCACCCTGTTGGCCTTCCTGGTCGCGTTCTTCCCGATGGTGATCAACGCCGTGGTCGGGTTCCACATCCACGACGAGGATCTCTTGCGGATGGCGCGGGCCTACATGGGCTCGCGATGGCAGATCTTTCTGAAGATCAGGCTGCCGAACGCGATGCCTTACATCTTCGCAGGGATGAAGATCTCGATTACGCTCGCGGTGATCGGAGTGATCGTGGCCGAGTTCGTTGCCTCGCAAGAAGGCCTCGGCTACCTCATCAAGCTGTCAGGCGGGCTGTTCGACACCCCGCTGATGCTGGCCTCGATCGTGGTGCTCAGCGCGATGGGACTGGCGCTCTACGGTATCATCGCCTGGGCGGAAAAGCGGGTGATCTATTGGCAGTCGGTGCCAGGGGCGGAAGCTGCCGCGGCGCCGGCTTGAACGGGGAGCGGGAAACGAAACGGGAGGACATCATGAAACGACGCACGCTGCTTCAGGGCGCAGGCGCCGCGGCGGCGCTGGGCACGGTTGCGGGATTCCCAAGCATCGCTCGCGGCCAGGCGGCCACTGGGGTCAAGCTGACGCTGCCGTGGCTACCGCTTGGCACGTTCAGCTTCGCTTTCGTAGCGAAGAAGATCGGCGCCTGGGACAAGCGCGGACTCAACGTCACCATTGACCGCGGCTTCGGCTCGGGCGCGGTGTGCGTTCCGGTCGACAAGGGCCAGTACGACTTCGGAATCATCGACATGGCGGTGATGATGAACTGCGCGGCGAAGAGCCTGGACCTGGTGAACATCGCGAGCATCTGGCCGCTGTCGCCGGTCGGCATCTTCTCGCTGACCGACGCCAACATCAGCAAGCCGAAGGACCTGGAAGGCAAGAGGGTGGGCTTCAACGTGGCGAGCGGCGATTTCCAGCTTTGGCCGGCCTTCGTGAGATCGACCGGGATCGACGAGGCGAAGGTCCGGAAGGTGATGATGGAACCGCCGGCCCTACCGCCGGCGCTGATCAATAAGCAGGTCGACGCGATCGGCAACTTTATCGGCTCGGTGGCACCGAGCCTGTGGGCGCAAGACCTCAAGATCAGTTGGATGTTGTACGAGGATTTCGGCGTGAAGACCGCCAGCAACTGCGTGGCGACCAGGTCCGAGACCATCGAAAAGAAGCCCAAGCTGTGCCAGGATTTCGTTGACGGGTTGATGGAAGGCCTGAAGTACGTCTATCTCAACCCGGACGAGTCGGTGAATATACACCTTGACGCGATCAAGGAATTCAAGGACTCGCAGCAGAACCGCGACGTGATCCGCTATGGCCAGGCGATCAGCACGGCGCTGGGCATGACGCCGGCTTTCCGCGACGAGGGACTCGGCTACATCGAGCCGTCGCTTGTCGAGGAGACTCGCAAGGCGGTCGAGACCTACATGAAGTCGCCCGGCATCCCGCCCGCCGACAAGATATCGACCAACAAGTTCGTCGGCAGAGTCAAGCTGACGGCGCAAGAATGGATGGCCGTGGAGAAGCGCTCGGCGGAAATCCTGCCCAAGCGCACCGCGTAGACGCCGGCCGAGCATGGACGGACAAGAAGGAGTCGACGCGATGACGAAACGGAGGGCACTCAAGAAGAAGCAGAGCATGCGCGATTACCTTCAGGCGCTAGAGCAGGCCGGCGAATTGCAGCGGTTCGGGAAACCGGTGGACATTCGCCACGTGGCAGGGCTGATCGGGCAGTGCCCGAAGGCCTCCTTGATCGAGAGCATCAAAGGGTACCCCGGCTGGCGCATGGCGGGGGCGCTCGTTTCCTCGCGCAAGCGGTTGGCGATCGCAATGGGCTGCGAGGAAAAGCGCGTGGCGTTGGCTTTCGAGGAAGGCCTGCGCCGCCCCATTGATCCGGTCATGATCGACGAGGCACCATGCCAGGAAGTAGTCATGACGGGCAAGGACGTGGACCTGACCGCTCTGCCGTATCCACTGATGCACATGTTCGACGGCGGCCCGTACTTGTCGGCCACCTGCGTCACGTCGAAGGATCCGGAGTATGGCCGCAATGTTGGCTCATACCGGCTGATGTACCGCACGCCCAACGAGACCGGCATCGACCTGGTCTCTCCGTCCGACATGCGCTTTTACTATCAGCGCTGTCTCGACCAGAAGAAGCCATTGCCGATCGCGGTGGCGATGGGCGTGCATCCCTTCGAGATGCTCTCCGCATCGTACAAAGCGCCGATCCGCACGGACGAATACACGATCGCCGGCGGCCTGCACGGCGCGCCGGTTCAGCTGGTCAAGTGTAGAACCGTGGATCTCGAGGTGCCGGCGGACGCCGAGATCGTGCTGGAAGGCGAGCTGCTGCCGATTGGCTGGACAGCCGACGAAGGGCCGTTTGGTGAGTTCAGCCAGATCTCAGGCGACGTGAAGTGGAACCCGATCTTCCGGGTGAAATGCATCACCCACCGCAAGGATCCGATCTTCTACTTCCTTCAGATGCCCTGGGAAAACGATTGGCTGGCGGCGCCGACTACCGAGGCGGCGGGGCTTCAGGTGCTGCGTACGGCGAGCGTCGAGCCGGTCGACATCCGCGCGCCGATCGGAAGCTGCGGCTATTGGACCCTGATCGCCTCAATCCGCAAGCGGCCGGGCGAAGGCAAGAACGCGCTCTTGGCGCTACTCTCGCTGGCGGAGGTGAAGCTCGCCATCGTGACCGACGACGACATCGACATCCACAATCCCGACGACCTGGACTGGGCGATGACTTTCCGCGTACAGGCCGACAAGGATCTGGTCGTGGTGACCGGTGCGCGCGGCAAGCACATCGATCCCAGCATCAGGGCATGGGAGCTGGGCAAGGGCGGACTGCCGACCACAGCCAAGCTCGGCATCGACGCCACGATCCCCGAGGGCGTGCCGAAGCGCTTCTATCGTAGGATCAAGGCCTACAACGCCGACGCGGTGAAGCTGGAGGATTATCTGTGACCGACCTGGCGAGGAAGATGCTCGACGCAATCACGGCGACGCCGCAGCAGTTTCACGACATTGTGGCCGCGCACCCAAACGTGCCGTGGCGCACGCTCCTGAAGGCATGGGGTGAGCTGCGCGCAGCGGATCTCCTGACCCGCGACGAATTCGGCAACTATATCCCGAAGAAGGTCTGAGGCCGAAGACGGCGCCGGAGACCTCCTTCGGGGCGGCGTGCCGTTCCACAATAGCACGATTGCATACGGGCCCGATGCCGTCACCTTCGACAAGGCGACGCGCGAAACGCTTGAGCCAGTGCGCGATACAAGGACACGCTCACGATCTTGCACGAGAAGAGAACCAACACCAGCGCCAGGTAGCGCCAGCCCTCGTCGGTGCGCGCATGGGTGATTTCGGCGAGCCATCGGCGAGCCATCTCTGCAGACACCGGGCACGAGAGTGCATTCGGGTGGGTTGGCCCGTTTCGGGGCAGCGGCCGCGGCCGGCTGCGATCACGAGTCGACCGTGATTTGCGGTCCGAGCAAAGCACCCGCCGCGCTATCTGGCCGAGTTCAGCGATTGCCTCAACCGGCGATTCGATCTGGCGAGCACGCTCGCTCGGCTGGCCACCGCCGCCGCGTAAACATCGCCTATGCCATACTGGTTCGCAAAGTAGGCTGAGCTCGCCGGACGGCGCACGGGGACAGTTGACGCAACGAACGGGAAGCGCGACTCTCGGCGCGCACCAGCCCGGATGGCGGAACCGGTAGACGCAAGGGACTTAAAATCCCTCGGCCTCGCGGCCATGCAGGTTCGATCCCTGCTCCGGGCACTGTTTCAAATCAATGAGCTGGGTCGTTTTCGCGACCTCGGTTGCGATGCGCTCGTTCACGGTGCTTGCTGTTCTTGACGCTGTAGCGCAGCCAGACGCTATCCCCCTTGCCCATCTCCACGCCTTTGAGCGAAAACTCCACGGGCAGGTGATCGGGCAAGTAACTTGATTTCTCAAACAGCGTCACGGTGTCGTTCTCGCCGTCTGCCACCGGTGCGATCACCAGGCTGAGCTCGTCGACCAGGCCCGCCTGCAGGAACGACCAGTTGATGAATCCGCCGCCGGACAGCATCAGGGTCTCGATCTTGAACAAGGATTTCAGCTTCTCGGCTGCGACCTTGCAATCGAGCTGATCCTTGCCGGCGACGATGTACGAGATTTTCATCTTGCGCAGGAAGGCGCGATACGCATTGCTCGCCTTCGCCGTCAGGACTTCGACGACATGGGCAACGGGCCGATCCTCGTATTTCACGGTATTCGTTTTCCAGCCCAGCTTGCCCGAAGGATCGACCGATACGTAGTGCATCCTGGCATCGGCCGCGGCGACATGATCGCCCTCCGGTATGGCTGGTGCGTGCCTGTCCAGCGCCGGCTTCTGGTAGAAGGTGAAATTGTCGTCGGTGGTGACGCGCCCGCAGAGCCAGGCTTGAGGGTGATACGAGGCGTTGATGCGCTCGTACTCATCCGAAGCACCATTGACGGCCTTCGTCTTCATGTACGGGCCGGTGATCTTGCCATCCAGCGCGGTCATCATGTGGCAGACGATGTAGGGTCGGTTCATCGTGGGATCTCCCATGAGATGCGTACCGGTCAGGCGCTTTTCGAGGAACGTCACCAGCGCGTCGGCCCTGTCGACGGGAACACCGAAGGCTTTGGCAATCAGCGGGGTCAGGACGACGCCTGGCGCGATTCCGTTGACGCGGACGCGATCGGCGGAAAGCTCCAGGGCTGCGTGCCGGATCATGCCGACCACCGCATGCTTGGCCGTGGTGTAGCTCACCGATGACCAGCCTCACTGCCAACAGCGGCAATGACCACGCGCGCGCCCTCGGTGACGAAGCGCCGCGGGGCGGCCAGACCGATGCCGCTCGAGCCACCGGTGACGAAGGCAACCTTTCCTGTCAACAGCTGGTTCATTGCGCTCCCTCTTTTCTGAATTCGATGAGCGCTGTCCGGGCGGCCTGTGAGCGCGACCGCGACCTGCCTCCCATCAGCAGGCGCGCGGGAGGCCTCACTCCACTCACCATGGTTGATTCGCGGGGCCGACGGTGAACTCGCTGATCGTCGTGTCCTCGGGCTGGTCGATCGCGAAGGCGACGACATTGGCGATCCGATCCGGCGGAATGCCGAACTTGTCATAGAGGCCCTGCATCTGGTCGAGCGACTGCTTGTCGCTGATCTTCGTCAGCAATTCGGTGTTGATGGCGGCCGGATAGATCGTCGCGGTGCGGATGTGGGTGCCTTCCATGGCAGACTCCATGCGCAGCACTTCCATGAAATCGCGCACGAACCATTTCGTTCCCCCATAGACGGCGCCGCCCGGATAGGCCTTGAGCCCCGCCACCGACGAGGTCGCGATGACGTGGCCCGATTTCTGTGCGATGAACTCGGGCAGTACGGCCGCCACGCCATTCAGGACGCCCTTCACGTTGACATCGACCATGCGGTGCCACTCGTCGGTCTTGAGCGCGGACAGCGGCGAGTTCGGCATCAGACCGGCGTTGAGGAAAATGACGTCCACGCGGCCGAACTCGGCCTTGGCCAGCTTGACGATGGCGTCGTTGTCGGGCTGCTGGGTGACGTCGAGTTCCTGGTACACGGCCTGGCCGCCGTGCCGCTTGATCTCATCCACGATCCGCTTCAGTTTGTCCGCGCGGCGCGCGCCGAGCACGACCTTGGCGCCTCGGCTCGCGAGCAGCTTCGCCGTGGCCTCGCCGATTCCCGACGATGCACCGGCGATTACGACCACCTTCCCCTTGATGTTGTCGGCCATGGTTGCTTTCCTCTATATAAAGGATTGACAGGAAGGCGCACGCGCCTTCGCCTCACTTCGCGCCGTATTCCTCGTCCGTCACGTGCTCCATCCAGTCCACCGCCTTGCCGTCCTTCATTTCGGCGATGGCGATGTGGGTCATCGCGCAATCCGGCGATGCGCCGTGCCAGTGCTTCTCGCCGGGTTCGATCCAGACGGTGTCGCCGGGGCGGATTTCCTGCACCCGGCCACCCGCGCGGCCGACCAGGCCGAAGCCGGCGGTCACCAGCAGGGTCTGGCCCAGTGGATGTGTATGCCAGGCGGTGCGCGCGCCCGGCTCGAAGGTCACGGTCGCACCGCTCAAGTTGCCGCTGCCGCAGAACGGACAGTCGATGCGCACGGTGCCGGTGAAATATTCGGCCGGCCCCTTGGCCGAAGGCGTGGAACCTGATTTGCTGATCTTCATGAATACTCCATGGTCATGTTCCGCAGTCGCCATACCGGCCGATTACGGAAGGGTTCAAACCGGCGGGCGTGGACATCCGTGACGATGAACAGCTCCGCAAACTTCCACGCCCCGGTCTGCGCGTTCAGCGCTGCGCGGGTGCCAGCACGCGCTCCAGGGCCTCGCGCGCACGCTGCCCGCTGTCGGCGCCGACACGCTCGCCCAGCACCTGCACGGCCTGCTGCATCTGCCGGGCCGTCAGCCCCGTGTTCATGCTCATCGCCGTGTGCGACTGCAATTGCGCCTCGGCGCCGGGCAGGGCCGACAGCATGCCGACGGTGGCCAGCTCGCGGCTTGCCCAGTCGAGGTTGTCGCGCTCGAAGATGGCGCCGAACAGGTGCGCTTGCAGGTACTCGTCGATGGCCGGCGCGAACTCGAAGATCGGCCCGGCCACGGGCTGTCCGACCAGCTTGGTCTGGTTGGCCGTGCCGGCCGCGCGCAGCGCATCGCCCTTGGGAATGGCGTGGCTGGGTTCGCGGCCCGGCGCGTCGCGGATGCCTCGCTGCTTGCGTGCTTCCACCACCTTCATCAGCTCGGTGAGCGCATTGAGGCTGCGCGAAAAGCCGGCGCACGCGTAGAGCTGCACCAGCACTTCGCGCGCATCGCTGATGGCGAGGCCCGCATCGAGTCCCTGGTTCAGCGCGGTGGCGAGCTTGCCCATCTCGCCCGCAGCCGCGAAGGCGGCGATGGGCAGGATGGCCTGCTGCTGCGAGCAGCGGCAGTTGCGCAAGCTGCGCCTCTGAGCTGCGCTAAAGCCTCGCGCGCCGGAGGAGCTGGGCGTTGATGGCGACGATGATTGTGCTCACCGACATCAGCACCGCTCCCATGGCCGGCGATAGCAAGATGCCCCATCGCGCGGCGACGCCGGCCGCGAGCGGGATGGCGACGATGTTGTAGCCCGCCGCCCACCACAGGTTCTGTACCATCTTCCGGTAGGTTGCCCGCGAGAGGTTGACGATGCGCGGCACGTCGCGCGGGTCGCTGCGCACGAGCACGATATCGCCCGCTTCGACCGCCACGTCGGTCCCGGCGCCAATTGCGATGCCGACGTTGGCGGTCACCAGCGCAGGCGCATCGTTCACGCCGTCACCGACCATGGCGACACGCCTGCCTTGTTGCTGCAGCCTTTCGATGTTCGACGCCTTGTCCTGCGGCAGTACCTGCGCAAGCACCGTATCGATCCCCAGATCGCGCGCAACCGAGTCAGCCACCGCGCGAGCATCGCCGGTCATCATCACCACCTCGATCTTTGCGTCATGCAGGCGCTCTACTGCTTCTGGCGACTCGGGCCGTACCGCGTCCGCCACGGCGAAGGCGGCGAGGGCGCGCCCGCCTTCGACAAGGTAGACGACGCCTTCGCCGCGCCCCGCACGCTCCTCGGCAAAGCGTCCCAACTCCGGCGAGGGCTCGACCCCAGAGCTCGCGAGCAGGTTGGGACCGCCGACCAGGAGCTGGCGACCTTCGACCGTAGCGCTTGCTCCTCGCCCGGGGATGACCTCGAAGTATTGCGCCGCGGGCGGCTCGATGCGCCGTTCCGCGGCGCTCTTTACGATGGCGCGGCCGACCGGATGCTCGGCGTCGTGCTCTACCGCCGCCGCGAGCCGAAGCGCCTCACCCTCCGAGATCTCCAGGGCGCGCATCGCAACGACGCGATGTTCGCCGAGGGTAAGCGTCCCGGTCTTGTCGAACACGACGGTCGTGAGATTGCGCGCCTCCTCCAGACCACGGCGGTCTCGAACCAGCAATCCCGAGCGCGCGCCGAGCGTGGTCGAGATCGCGAGGACGAGCGGCACGGCGAGACCGAGCGCGTGCGGGCAGGCGATGACGAGCACCGTGACGACGCGCTCGATGGCGACAGCGCCGGTCGCGCCGGCGAGGATCCATGCGGCGAAGGTCGCCACGCCGGCGCCGAGCGCGATCCACGTCAGCCAGGACGCCGCACGGTCGGCGAGCGCTTGCGCGCGGGAGCGCGAGCTTTGCGCCCTTTCGACGAGGCGCATGATGCCGGCGAGCGCGGTGCGTTCGCCGGTACCGGTCACCTCGACGCGCAGTGAGCCCGATGCGTTGACCGTCCCGGCGACCACCTTCGTGCCTGGCTCCTTCTTCACCGGCGCCGATTCCCCGGTAAGCATCGATTCGTCGACGGAGCTCTCCCCGGAGCGTACGATGCCGTCGGCGGGCACGCGCGCGCCGGGACGCACGAGAACGAGGTCGCCCTGGCGCAGCTCCGATACCTCGACCTCCTGCACATGCTCGCCATGCAGGCGTGAGGCCTTGTCGGGCAGCAGCTTTGCCAGTTCGCCGAGCGCGCCCTGCGCTTGGTGGATCGAGCGCATCTCGAGCCAGTGGCCGAGGAGCATGATCGTGACGAGCGTCGCGAGTTCCTCCCAGAGCGGCGTGCCGGAAAAGCCGAGCGTCACCGCGGCGCTGAAGACGAACGCCACGCTGATCGCGAGCGCGATCAGCACCATCATTCCGGGTAACCGGTCCTGCAACTCGCGCCACGCACCCTGCAGGAAGGGCCAGCCGCCGTAGGCGAACACCACCGTTCCGAGAACCGGCGCGACCCACGCGCTGCCCGGAAAGTGCGGCGGCGCATAGCCGAGAAAGCGCGGCAGCATGTGTCCGAAGGCCAGAATCGGCACCGTCAGGACGAGCGACAGCCAGAACTTTTCCCGGAACATCGCGACGCTGTGGCCGGCGTGGCGATCGTGCGCTCCTGCATGGCCGCGGGCCTCGTGCGCCGGGGACTTGTGTGCCGGGGACTCGTGCGCCCGGGACTCGTGGTGCTGATGCGCAGCGTGGTCATGATCCATCGAGGCTCTCCTTATTCCAGCCGAACCGCGAGTACGGAGATCGAGCTGCCGCCGAATCCCCCGTAAGGCTCCACCGGATGCCGGCCCCAGGAACAGGCGCACAGGTTATGCACGAGATTTCCGCTGCCGAAGATGAGCACGCCCTCGTCGCGCGTCCGCGCCGAGCCATCCCGCCACCCCGACCACGACCAGGGTGAGAACGAACTGGCGCAAGGAGCTCTGCGGCACGGATTTCATGCGCGCGTTACGACGGATTGGGCCGCGGCGCGCAGTGCGGACGCGCTTTCTTCCAGGCCGAGCGCCTCGTCGGCAGAAAGCGGCGGCTCGAGCACGCGCACGACTCCGTTGCGGTCGATCTGTGAGGGCAACGAAAGGGTCAGGCCATACTCTTCCCGATAGGAGCCGATCGGCACGACCGTCTGCTCGTCGCGCAGAACGATCTCTACGATCCGCGCCGTAGCGACGCCGATCCCGAGCTGGCTCGCACCGGTGCCTTCGATGATGTTGATGTTCGCATAGCGAACTTCGTCCTCCACCTCGCGGCGAAACGAATCGGGCGACACGCCCGGCGGAACCAGGGCGGACAGGATCGGCGTGACGCCGATACGGGCGGTCGACCAGAGGTAGACCTGAGAGGTACCGTGCTCGCCGATCACGAAGGCTTCCACCGATCGTGGATCGACCTCGAGCCGCCTGCCGAGGTGGAAGCGGAAGCGAAGCGAATCCAGGAACGTGCCGCTGCTCAGCACCCGGTCGTGTTTCGCGACACGGCGCGCGACGTCGGCGAGCGGGTCGGGCGGGTCCGTGACCACGAGCAGCAGCGCTGCGGGCGCGGCGCCGACGATCCGGGGCACGATGTCGCGATAGATCGCGGTATTGCCGCCGAGCAATCGCAAGCGACCCGCGCGATCATTGCGATCGGTGGCGCCGCCGCTCTTCTCGTTGGCGCCGGCCGTGATCACCACTATCGCCGCGCCACTCAGGTCGGCGTATCCGCCGGACCGCAGCGAGACGCGCGGCGTCAGCACCGCTCCGTATTGCAGGTCGGTGACGGCGCCCATGGCGCGATCGGCGTTGCGATTGACCAGGACGATCTCGCGCGCCGACCCGCGCAGCGCCATCGCGAATAGACACGCCGTCCCGACAGCTCCGGCACCGACGATGCCTACCTTCATGGCAGCAGGCTGCCCGGCCAGCAGAACCGCAGTGGCGCGCGGTTTGGATCAGCCGGTGTAGTTCTCGACCACCTCGGGCGGGCGCACATGGGCGTCGGCAGGGTTGCTTCCGGTTTCCTGGGCAGCGCGCCGCTGGCGCAGCAGGTCCCAGCACTGATCGAGCGCCACCTGCACGCTCTTCAGACGCTTGCTCTGCTGATCGTCGAGCGAGCCTTGCTCGAACAGCCGGTGCTCTTCATCCACCAACCGCTGAATGTGCGCGAGAACAGGTGCTTCGTCTCGAGGATTCGACATGGGGGCTTCCTTCGAAGATCAGGGTGGCGGTGGCGACGTCGCCGTGCTCGTCGCGCAATCAGTGCGCCGCTCGAAAGCGCGCCGTCAACGCTTTGAGGTGCCAATCGCGAGAGTGCGGGCCGCTTACGTCCCAATGGAAATTCTTGGTCTTCAGGTAGAGTGCGAACACGTCGGCGAGCATGGCGTCGAGCGCGCCAGCGATGCCCTTGATTGCCGCGGCCTTCAGGTCGGTCGGCGTCGCGAGTGGCGATCTGCGCCTTTCTTCTAGATCCTGCGTGCGTGTCGCAGCCGGCTTGTTCATTGCAGTTCCCTCCGGAAAGTTGCGAGGTCGCCCGCAGTCAGCACCGACGGATCGAGGCAGCGTGCCACGACCCGGGTGACGGTGTCGCGGGCACTCAGGACGCCGAGGAGTTGCGGCTAGCCGCCGACGCCGGCGATCACGAGAAGTGCGGTGGCGCTGGATCCGCGCATCAACCTGCGTGAGTCCAGCACGCTCGAGCACGCTCGAGTCGCGGTGGACAAAGGTCACGACACAATCAGCGTAGGCGCAGCGCGAAGCAAAGTCAATCTCGAGTTCGACACTTGGGCGGGCTTGGCCGGTGTCCGAGCGTGCTTGAGTCTGCGTTTTTCCTCTGGATAGTCTGTCGGTGTCCGCGGAATGCGAAACAGCCCCGTAATGGTGGTAGGAGAAGGCATCGACGGTGGCCGGTAGCGAGGCGGCCAGCAATCGGCGCGTCGCCAGCACTGGGACGTCGCTGGCGTAGCCGGATATCACACCCCACTTGCCGGTCGTCTCGCCGACCGAGCCCGGGCCCAGCACCAGCATGTCAGCGGCGGCCTCCTTTGCGAAAGCGCAGAACAGCTTGAAGTCGCGGCCGTAATCGGCCTCGGTGTAGCCCTTGGGCGCGCCGCCCATCGCGGCCAGGTTCGGCTCGTTCATGAACTCGGCCGCGGCAATGTGCCCGCCGATCTTGCGCGTGCAGTCGAGGAAGCGTCGGGCCTGCACCGGCGTCCGGACGCCTGCGGCGTCGCGCACGCCGACGCCGGCCGTGAACGATGTCACGATCCGCGCGTCCACCGCCTGGGCGAAATCGAAGACGTCCTTCCACCGCTGCTGCGACAACACGTTGCCAAAGCGCGCGGGCGGCTCGGCCGGCACCGGGTCCGACAGCGGAAAATAGCTGGTGTTGCGCCAGGTGCCGCTGACCCGTATGTTGTACCGGCGCCGGTTGTTTGGACAGCGAATTGCATGATCAGGCGGCCTGCTTGAGGCCGGCGGCCTGACGGACTTCGTAGGGGGTCTTGAAGTCCAGTTTCTCGAGACGCCAATGGGTATTGTATCGTTCGACGAACTCGGCGACGGCGCGACGCACCTCCTCGATGTTGCGGAACACGCGCCCGTAGATCGCCTGCTCCTTGAGCGTGCGGTTGAATCGCTCGGCAACGCCGTTAGTCTGCGGTTGGGCGACGAAGGCGAAGCTCGGGCAGGGCGTGGGCAATTGGGTGCGGGGCTTACCTGAAGCGGCGCGGCGCGGCAGCGCGCCGCCGATACGGTCCTCGGCGCAGTCCGTCGCGCTGCGCGAATCCCGGGCCAGCGCGCCGCGCTCGGCCGCGTGCGCAACTTCCACCCCGTCGACGATCAGCGATTCGGCGAACGCCGGCATTGCGGCGATGAGCACACGAACAGGCGTCCCGACCACCCCAGGCTCGGGTGCGAAGTCTCTGGGGGGGCGCTCGACGCGGCGCTCGGGCTGCGCAGCGATGCCGAGGTCGATCCGGCCCTGAACATCACCAGTCAGCCTTGCTTGCAGCCACCAGCGCTGCCCAATCGTTCCGGTGGATTGCCGCACCCCAGCATTTTCTCGAACACCGCATAGGGGTCGGACTTGCTGCCCGCCGACCGCAAGGTCTGCTCGTCGTTGACCGAGGCGAACACGATCGCCCTGGCCTTGGAGTCGTAGCGAAAGGACAGCCGGAACCGCCGCCCGACCTTCGGGCGCCGCCAGTGCCGGTACGCCGGCCCCAAGGTGTTGCCCTGGCGGAATTCGTCGCGCGAGGGATCGCTCGGCACGACCTCCGTGATCAACCGGCTCAACGCCCGGAACAACTTGACGTTGGCGTTGCTCTCGAACCCGCGGGGGTCGTTCTGTTCGGCCCGTTGGGCGGCCGCCTGCAGCCTGCGCAGCTGCTCGATCACGCCTTCGTGGAACAGCAGCGTCCAACCATGCCGCTGCATCAGAGCGCCACTTCGCCTTCGATATCTTCGTCGAGGTTCACCGCCCGGCGCGCATTCGCCAGCATGGCCTGCGCCAGATCGTCCGGCAGGGACTGCATGTGCCGCCCGGCCCGGATGTCCGCTTCCAGCAGGCCCAGGAAAGCGCCGATCGCCGGGTCTTCATGGTTGGCGTCGGCCCGCGTCACAACGACCTCGCCGCCGCGCAGGTCGAACGCGACCTTGCCACCGGTGTCCACCCCCAGCACCTGTCGAATGGACTTGGGCAGCGTGATCTGACCCTTCGAGGTCAGCGTCGCTACTTCGTGGATTTCGGGCATGGTTGCACTCCTGCTGGCAATAGCTGCATAGTAAGGAACGTTCCTTACGATGTCAATCTGCGTGCCAGTGGCGCCCGGTCCGGTCGATGAAGCGGCCGCATCGTCGGGGCGGCACCGCCAGCCTTGCCGCATCCGCGCAACCTGGGCCAAGCCCGCATCGATCGGGACCCGGCAGGCGTCACCGCCCGACAACGCAAGAGGCGCGGAAAGGCTGCTCCATCCCAAGCCTCGAGGCCAGGCCGTCAATGCCGTTGCTGCGCCGGGCCCATCGGGCCGTGACCTCGACGGACGAAGGGCAACTGCCGAATTCCGTGACTCCCTCGCGGGGCGGGGGCCGTGCAACGGCCGGGCCCGCGACGCCCGTGCCTACGGATACGCGAGCGACGCCTGGTCCCAGCCCGCGAGCGTCGCTGCCGCGTCGTAGGCGCTCTGGGCGAACGACAGGATCGCAGCGGCCGGATCGGGCGAGCGGCGCACGTCGTCGTACGGCAGGACGAATTCGTTGAACGTCTGGTCGTATCTCGCGGCGCTCGGGCTCAGGCGCTGCCGGTCGAACCCGGGCGGCGGCGGCACCGCGTACGAGTAGTAGAACGCCTCGGTCTGCCCGGTCCACGGATCGCCGGGCCAGAACCCGAGCGAGATGCACTCCTCGTCGTAGGAGTCGCGCTCGACGAGCCCCTTGCGCGGCGGCGCGCGGCGGCCGTTGAAGCGGGTGACGGCCAGATCGCACGCGCCCCAGAAGAAATGCACCGGACTGCACTTGCCGCGAAACCGCGCCCGGAACTGCTGAAACACGGGCTCGGTGCGCCGCAGCACCTCCCAGAACCGCTGCATCGCGGCGGCGTCGCAACTCGCGTGCTCGCGGTCCTCGGTGAACAGGGTCGTCACCGGGCACTCCTGCGGCTTGGTGCTGATGGCAACGCGCACGTCGATCGCCGCCAGCTCGGCGAAGACCGCATCATGGAAGTCGCAGACCGCGGCGGCCGCGAGCGGCAGCCGGCGGATATGGTCGTCGCTGTCGACGATGACGACCTGCCCGGCGAGGAAGTCGAAGTCGATCGACAGCGTGCGCTCGCGGTATGGCATCGCGCCGGTCGTCAGGCCGCGTGGCGTCAGGTAGAAGGTCACGTTCCACCACTGGTTCGCCTTCGGCATCAGCGTCTGCCGAATCTTGCCGACGATCTGCGAGTACAGGTAGAACGTCGCGTAGGTTTCGCGCCACTCGGCGATACGCAACTCGGGCCACGCGTTCATGCGCGCCTCCTTGGTTCACACCGGCGAGCGGCGAAACCCTTCGTCGATCGCAGACCCGGTGCCTGCGTGTCCGGAATCGCCGATGTCGCTTGCGCGCTGCGCCGGCCGCTTCCCGCCGCTGCAGCGGCCGTCGACACCGCGAAGTTCGAGCCGCCCGTCGTTGCCATCGGGCCGGTCGGCGTCCTCAATGTAGCACCCGAATCCGTTCCGCGCCGCCGAAGCCCGGCGCGACCGCGCAACCGCCTCTTGGTGCGCCCGGCAAAGCCGGCGCTGACTTGGGCGCCGGCGGTCAGTCCGGCGCCGAACCTGCCGCCGGGATCGAAGGGCCGCGCCCTCGCACGCGCCACGACCGCAGCGCGCGCTGCCGCCTGGCTTCCTTGCCGAACGCGAGGATCGGTCGGTCGTGCAGCCATCGCTCGCGCTCGCGCTGCTGGTGCGCCGGCCACTGCGCGCCGGTATCGCCGATCACGTCCCCCGCGAACGCCAGGGCGCCGGCCACCAGAATCATGGTGTCCGCCTGCAACGGATCGGGTCGCGAACACGTCTGCAGCCGCGTCACGGCGGCGATCGCCCGCTGGCTCCACGCGGCAGACCACGACCCGGCCTGCGACTCGGCGAGCAGGTACGGATAACGGATAGGCAAATCAATCTGGCTCATTGCCGTGCTTGGCCGAACGCAGCCGCTCCGCGCTACACTGACTGGGCGCCTTGGACCATGTAGAGGGCACAGGATCGTCCGATTCGCAACGCCGATTGCCTCAGGCAGCGAATTGGCACGCCCCGCGCAGCGGCCCGGCTGGGCGCGAGGCCGGGGGCGGGCGAGCCGCGGGCCTCGCGCGCCGCTACGCGATATCGGGGACCGGGTGGTATGTCAAGGGGATCAGCGCATTCGCCGGCCACTCGGGGGCTTGGCCTGGCGGGCCTCGCTCCGGGGCCTCGGGCACCCACAGTCTGAGGTGCTCGAGGATGCGCCGCACGACCACCGGATCATCGATCAGGGCGATGAGGCGCATCGGCCCCTGGCACTTGGGGCACTCCAGCGGGTCAGCCTCGTATACTTTGCGGATCAGCCGCGCCCAGGCAGCCTTTGCGCGTGAGGCGAACTCGCTCACCGGTTCGGTGCTCAGCGCGCTTGGACTCGGTGCGTTGTGCTTTTTTCCGGGCTTGGCGCGTTCGCCCCGCGCCCGGTTCGAGTACCAACCGACGTAGCGCACCAGATGCTCGTAGCGATCCGGCACGTGCCGCAGGAGCAGTTCCAGCCACTCGGCGCCGGGCATCACCTGGAAGTTCCGCTTCAGCCCCAGGTGCATCTTCGAGCGGTAGATTACCGCGCCGGTGCTGGCGTCGTAGCTCATCTTCTCAAGCGACATCGGCGCGCGCAGCATGTAGCCGGCGAGCTTCTGTCTGCCCGCGGCGTCGCCCTCGCCTACGCGCACCTGGTTGTGCACCGAAAAGCCGCTATGCCTCCAGCCGAGGAGCTTGCAGCGCAGATCCTCGGAGACGGCCCCTTTGGCGACGAGGAACGCGAGCACCGCGCGCCGAAACCCCTCGGCGAGCAGTTCCTCGGGAACCGCCGGCAGCGGCACGAATCCTCCGTCGGGCGCAAACGCCCCGTCCGTGGCCAGCACGTGCACGTGCGGATTGAAGTTTGCGAGGTCGCCGAAGGTCTGCACGAACAGGATCAACCCCGGCCGAGCGCCGAGCAGCGCCTCGGCATACGCTTTCGAAAGCAGCCGCGCCGCGATGCGGCAAAGCTCCCCGAGCCACGCCCGGCGCCGGCCGAAGATCGGGCGCAGGAGCCTCGGCAGCGTGAAGACGTACTGCCGGTGCGGCACGGGCTCAAGGACGTTCTGCTCGACCCACTCGCCGTAGAGCAGCACGCGCTTCTGGTGGCAGCTCGGGCAGAAGTAGCGCGTCTTGCAGGAGTACGCGAGCAGGTAGTCGTGCCCGCAGGCGTCGCAGTAGATCCGCGCAAAGCCCTGGTGCGGTCGCCGCAGCAGATGAAGCGCTCTGCTCGAGCGCCCGCTGCTCGACCGCGCGGCGCAGGCGCCCGGCTTCGCGTAGCTCCCGTGCATGCCGCCTCGCGCACCGCCACAGCGGGCTCGCGCGCGGATTGCGCGGGCGGTACACACCCCCGGCCGCTGGTGCCCGTTCGCGATTGGCGCATCTCCCCTCGCCCATGCGAGGGACAACGCCCGCCGAGCCGTAATGCCTTCTAACTTTTTGCTCGTGCCGACGCCCGGGACGGTGCGCCATGTTTCCTGGTGTTTCCGTGGCGAGCGCGGCACAGCAAAGCGTTAGAAGCGCTCAGTCCGCGCTTCGGGTAACCTTGGCGCGAAGGAGACCTTGAGGTATGCAGCAGGAATACAACGTCGTTGTAAAGCGCTCGGGAAAGTGGTGGATCGGCTGGGTGGAAGAGGTTCCGGGCGTGAATTGTCAGGAGCGCACCCGCAAGGCGCTGCTCGAAACGCTCCGTATCACGCTCGAGGAAGCCATTGAGTTGAATCGCGCAGAGGCGCGTCGCGCTGCTGGTAAGGGGTTCACGGAGCTGACCATCGCGGTATGAAGCGCCGCGACCTCTTGCGGCACCTATCCAAGCATGGCTGTGCGCTTCTGCGTGAAGGAGGGCGGCATTCTTGGTGGCAAAACGCTCAGCTCGGCACCCGCAGCGCCGTTCCACGGCACAGCGAGGTCAACAACAACTTGGCGCGCAAGATTTGTCGGGATCTAGGTATCCCGGAGCCAGAGCGCTTCTAACAAGTCGCTGCACCGGACGCATGACGCGTCTGTCACGCGGCTTGCATGCGCAACCCGCGCGCCAGCCGCGATGCGCCGGCGATCTCAGACGTTGGGCGGCACAAGGACACTCTGCGCGCACGTCTGGCCGAGAATCCAGTCCCTGCCATCACGAGACTCATCGTGTTCATGCCACTGAGAGAGAAGCTTCTTGGAGACCATCGTGTCCAACCTTGCTGCAAACATCCCCGCCGATCTTCAGGCCGCCATGCGGGCGCGTGACGATGCCTTTTATGCCGTGGATCCGGCGCAATGGGGCAAGTACACCGCGAGCGACTTCACGACCGTCCAGCAGAACGGCCAGTTCTACTTGCGTGCTGACCGGATCGAAAACCTGCAAACGCAGAAACAACGCCCTTACGTCCCGCGCGAACGCGAGCAGTTCCAACAGCAAGGCGACCTCGTTGTCACTCGATTCTTCAGCGGCGGACTGTGGGTAGTGGAGGTTTGGAAGCGAATTGATGGTGCCTGGGCTACCGTCATGACCCAAGCCACCACGGCCGCCAAGGCGTAGCCCATCACCGGTCAAACCGAACCACTACCGCGCTTAGAAGGCACCCGTACTTAAGGCGCTGCCGAGTGGCGCCCAACCATCAGTTGGGCGGTGTCCCGTTCGTAGTTGAAGCTTCGGACGGCGGTCGGTTCACAGGCTAAGCAGCGCGGGTCTTCACGTCAACCTCCGCGACCGATCGGCCGAGTGCGGTGGCGAGCACCCAGAGCTGGCGAT
>JADLAV010000046.1 GCA_020848075.1 Burkholderiales bacterium | reverse complement strand
GCGACTTCCTGCGCGGATTATAGGATCACCCACCCCCTTCTGCCGACGCCATGCCCAAGACCATCATCTCCACGGCCGCCGCGCCTGCCGCGATCGGCACCTACTCGCAGGCGGTGCGCGCCGGCGATACCGTCTACCTTTCCGGACAGATCGGCCTCGATCCGACCTCCATGCAACTCGCCGAGGGCATCGACGCGCAGATCGACCGGGTGTTCGCCAACCTCGAGGCGGTCGCCGCGGGCGCCGGCGGCTCGCTCGCGGATGCGGTGCGCGTCACCATCTATCTCACCGATCTCGTGCACTTCGGCAAGGTGAACGAGGCGATGGCGCGGTATTTCCCGCAGCCGTACCCGGCGCGTGCGGCGGTCGGCGTGGCTTCGCTGCCGCGTGGCGCGCTGGTCGAGGCCGATGCCGTGCTCGTCCTCAAGTGAGGAGCGAGGGGAGAGGCGCGGGGAGGAGTACGCGCCCTGACCGCGCCGCGCATTTCCCGCGTGCCTAAGCGCCCGGCGACGCGCACCACGGCCGCCCCACGCACGGCCGGGGCTGCCGCGCAGACTGGCCTCGAGGCGCCTGCGCGCGCGCGCAACGACGCCTCGCTCCTGGCGAAGCTAGGCATCGGCTCCAAGCTCGACCTCGTGCTGCATCTGCCGCTCCGCTACGAGGACGAGACGTCGCTCACGCCGATCGCCCAGGCGGGCGAGGGTGCGGCGGTGCAGATCGAGGGCGAGGTCGTCGCCTGCGATGTCGCCTACCGGCCGCGCCGGCAGCTGGTCGTGAAGCTCGCCGACGCCACCGGCGTCTGCTTCATGCGCTTCCTGAATTTCTACCCGAGCCAGCAGAAGGCGCTCGCGCACGGCGCGCGCGTGCGCGCGTTCGGGGAGATGCGCCCCGGTTTCTTCGGCGGCGAGATGGTCCACCCGCGCTATCGCGTGCTGCGCGGCCCCGAGCCGCTGCCCGAGGCGCTCACGCCGGTGTACCCGACCACCGCGGGGCTGTCGCAGCACGCGCTGCGGCGGATGATCGACGAGGCGCTCGCCTCGGCCGATCTCTCGGACACGCTGCCGGAGGAGATGCGTGCGCGGCTCGGGCTCGCGGGCTTCGCCGAATCCGTGCGCCTTCTGCATCACCCGGAGCCCGACACCGATGCCGGGGGGCTGCGCGGTCGCACCAATCCCGCATGGCGTCGCATCAAGTTCGACGAGCTGCTCGGCCAGCAGCTCTCGATGCGTGCCCACTACCGGGCGCGCAGCCGCGAGGCGGCACCGTCCCTCGCGCCGGGCGCGCTCACCGCGGCGCTGCGCGCGCAGCTTCCTTTCCGGCTGACGCGCGCGCAGGAGCGGGCCTGGCAGGAGATCGAGCGCGACCTCGGCCGCGCGCACCCGATGCACCGGCTGCTGCAGGGCGACGTCGGCAGCGGCAAGACGGTGGTCGCCGCGCTCGCGGTGCTGCGCGCCGTCGAGAGCGGTCGCCAGGCGGCCGTGATGGCGCCGACCGAGATCCTCGCCGAGCAGCACTACCGCAAGTTCTCGCAGTGGCTGGGGGCGCTCGGCGTGCGCGTCGCGTGGCTCACCGGGAGCCAGAAGAAGGCCGAGCGACGCAAGACCGCGGCCGAGATCGCCGCCGGCGCGATCCCGGTGGCGATCGGGACGCACGCCCTGTTCCAGGAGGGCATCGGCTTTCGCGATCTCGCGCTCGCCGTGGTGGACGAGCAGCATCGCTTCGGCGTCCGCCAGCGCCTCGCCTTGCGCGAGAAAGGGGAGACGGGAGGCGCCCTGCCGCACCAGCTCATGATGAGCGCGACGCCGATTCCGCGCACGCTCTCGATGAGCTACTACGCCGATCTCGACGTCTCGGTGATCGACGAGCTGCCGCCGGGCCGCACGCCAGTGGTCACCAAGCTCGTCGCCGACGCACGCCGCGACGAAGTGATCGGGCGCATCCGGGCCGAGTGCACCGAGGGGCGCCAAGCCTACTGGGTGTGCCCGCTCATCGAGGAATCCGAGGCGCTCGAGCTCAAGACCGCGATCGAGACGCACGCTCGGCTATCGGCCGAGCTAGCCGGGCTCTCCGTCGGGCTGGTGCACGGGCGCCTCCCCGCGGCCGAGAAGGCCGCCGTCATGGACGCATTCGCCGCGGGGCGCGTGCAGGTGCTGGTCGCTACCACGGTGATCGAGGTGGGGGTGGACGTCCCGAACGCATCCCTCATGGTGATCGAGCATGCGGAACGCTTCGGCCTCGCCCAACTCCACCAGCTGCGTGGCCGCATCGGCCGCGGTGTCGCGGAAAGCGTCTGCATCCTGCTCTACCAGAGGCCGCTCTCCGACGGCGCGCGCCGCCGCTTGCAGATCATCTACGAGACCACCGACGGCTTCCGCATCGCGCACGAGGACCTGATGCTGCGCGGCCCGGGCGAGGTGCTCGGAGCGCGGCAGAGCGGGGTGCCGCTCCTGCGGTTCGCCGATTTGGCGACGGACGAGCCGCTCCTGCGCGCGGCGCGCGCGGTTGCCGACGAGCTGCTCGAGCGCGATCCGTCGGCGGCCGCCCGCCACATGCAACGCTGGATGGGCGGGCGTGCCGATCTCCTGAAGGCCTAACGGCGCGCCCGCCGATGCCGAGCCGCGCCGGCGCTGCACATGCCGAAGGTCCGGGAGAAAATAGCACCCGCATGGACGTCGCGCGAATCAAGGACCGGCTGCAGCTCTACGAGCGCCTCATGCGGCTCGACAAGCCGATCGGGACGCTGCTCCTCCTCTGGCCGACGCTCTGGGCGGTGTGGATCGCGGCCGAGGGCCGCCCGCCCTGGCCGGTCGTCTGGATCTTCGCGCTCGGCACGCTGCTAATGCGTTCGGCCGGCTGCATCATGAACGACATGGCCGACGCCGGCTTCGACGCCCACGTCGAGCGCACGCGCGAGCGGCCGCTGGCGCAGCACGCGGTGAGCCGTTCCGAGGCGCTCGCGCTCGCCGCGGCGCTGGTGCTCGCCGCATTCGTGCTCGTGCTCTTCCTCAACCGGCTGACGGTGTTCCTGTCGGTCGTCGCGCTCTTCCTCGCTGGCACTTATCCCTTCACCAAGCGGCTCTTCTCGATACCGCAGGCCTATCTCGGGATCGCATTCGGCTTCGGCATCCCGATGGGCTTCGCAGCGATCGCCGGCACGGTGCCGGCGCTCGGCTGGTGGCTGCTCCTCGCCAACATCTTCTGGGCGATCGCCTACGACACCGAGTACGCGATGGTCGACCGCAACGACGACCTCAAGATCGGCATCAAGACCTCGGCCATCACGTTCGGGCGATTCGACGTCGCCGCGGTGATGGCGAGCTATGCCGCGATGCTCGCGATCCTGGTCTACGTCGGCATCGACCGGCGATTTGGCGGGCCGTACTATGCCGGCCTCGCCGTCGCCGCCGCGATGATGGGTTACCACTACCTGCTGATCCGCGATCGCGATCGCATGCGCTGCTTCGCCGCCTTCAACCACAACAACTGGGTCGGGGGCGCGATCTTCGGCGGCATCCTGGCCGAGTACGGCGTGCGGGGGGCGTGGCCGGTGTGGTGACCGGCGAGGCGTTACCATACGCCCCGGCGCCGAACCGCCTGCCGAGATTCCGCGAAGTGCTGCCCCGCCCGTCCTATCCCCAACTCGCCAGCGCAGAGCGCGTCGTCGCCGAGCTCCCGCTCGGCGCCGAAACCGCGGTGCTCACCGATCGCCGGCTCGTGGTCGGCAGCGGCGGGGGCGAGCGCAGCTTCGCGCTCGGCCAGATCGCGATGGTGCAGGCGCACTTCGAGCGGGCGACGGGCGAGATCGTGCGCGGTGTCGTGTTCGTCCTCATCGCCGCGATCCTCTTCGCGGTTGCGGGTCCGGCGCGCACCGTGCTGCTCAATCTCGGCACGCGGCTCGAACCCGCGGCACAGCACGAGCAGACCGCCGAGGAGGGCGGCGGGCTCGCCGGCGCGGTGCGCGCGGTGCAGGGCGGGCTGGACGGCCTGGCCGCCGCGGCGCGCGTGCTGCCGCTCCTCGCGCTGGTGCTGCTCGGGATCGGCGGCGCGCGCATCGCGCTCGGCGTCGTCGGGCGCACCGTGGTCACCATTCATGCCGGCGGCGGCGCGTTCGAGTTCGCGCGGCGCGGGCGCCGTCCCGCGCTCGAGGAGTTCGCGCGCGAGCTCGGCCAGCGGCTGCCGGCGCCGCGGCCTGGCGCATCCCCGTCGTGAGCGCTCCGGGATAGGGCGGCCATGCCTTATCGCGACCTGCGCGACTTCATCGGTCAGCTCGAGCAACTCGGCGACCTGAAGCGCATCGTCGTCGAGGTCGACCCGCGCCTCGAGATCACCGAGATCTGCGATCGCGCGCTGAAAGCGGGCGGCCCGGCGCTTCTCTTCGAGCGCCCGACGGGACACCGCGTGCCGGTGCTCGGCAATCTCTTCGGCACGCCGCGGCGCGTGGCACTTGCCATGGGCGCCGGCGCCGACGCCGATCCGCTCGGCGCATTGCGTGACGTCGGCCGCCTGCTTGCATTCCTCAAGGAGCCTGAGCCGCCGCAGGGTTTCAAGGACGCGCTCCAGCGCTGGGTGCCGATCGGACGCCAGGTCATGCAGATGGCGGCGAAGGAGGTCTCGCGCCCGCCGTGTCAGGACGTCGTGTGGGAGGGCCGCGATGCCGATGTCGGGCGCCTTCCGGTCCAGACGTGCTGGCCCGGAGACGTTGCGCCGCTCATCACGTGGGGCCTCACCGTGACGCGCGGGCCGAACAAGAAGCGGCAGAACCTCGGCATCTATCGCCAGCAGGTGATCGGACCGAACAAGGTGATCATGCG
This sequence comes from Burkholderiales bacterium, assembly GCA_020848075.1. Lineage (GTDB taxonomy): Bacteria > Pseudomonadota > Gammaproteobacteria > Burkholderiales > SG8-39 > JAABRB01. The sequence goes on along the minus strand of JADLAV010000046.1, from coordinate 73,340 downwards.
CTGGCTCGCGCATCGCGGCGGGGCGCAGGATTTCCGCGAGCACTGCGCGGCGCATCCCGGCGAACCGTTTCCTGTCGCCGTGGCGCTCGGTGCGGACCCGGCGACCCTGCTCGGCGCGGTGACGCCGGTGCCCGACACGCTGTCGGAGTACCAGTTCGCCGGTCTCCTGCGCGGCGCGCGGACCGAGGTGGCGAAATGCATCGGCTCGCCTCTACAGGTGCCCGCGTCGGCCGAGATCGTGCTCGAGGGGTACATCGCGCCGGACGAGACGGCCCTCGAGGGCCCGTACGGCGACCACACGGGCTACTACAACGAGCAGGAGCGCTTCCCGGTGCTCACGGTCGAGCGCATCACGATGCGCCGCGAGCCGATTTACCACTCGACCTACACCGGCAAGCCGCCGGACGAGCCGGCGGTGCTCGGCATGGCGCTGAACGAGGTGTTCGTGCCGATCCTGCAGCGGCAGTTCCCGGAGATCGTCGACTTCTACCTGCCGCCCGAGGGTTGCTCGTACCGGCTCGCGTGCGTGAGCATGAAGAAGCAGTATCCGGGGCACGCGAAGCGCGTGATGTTCGGAGTCTGGAGCCATCTCCGCCAGTTCATGTACACCAAGCTCATCGTGGTGGTGGACGACGACGTGAACGTGCGCGACTGGAAGGAAGTGATCTGGGCGCTCACCACGCGCGTGGACGCGGCGCGCGACACGACGATCGTCGACAATACGCCGATCGACTACCTCGACTTCGCGAGCCCGGTGGCGGGGCTCGGCTCGAAGATGGGTATCGACGCCACCAGCAAGTGGCCGGGCGAGACCGGCCGCGCCTGGGGCCGCCCGATCGCGATGGACGAGGAGGTCAAGCGGCGGATCGACGCCCTGTGGGGCAAGCTCGGGATCTGAAAGGAGACGCCATGGCAGGGGCTACGCAAGCGGAGACCGCGGGCACGCCGCCCCAGTCGCTCGTGAACGTCGCGCACCTCGTCTACGCGCTGCACGCGTGGAGCATCCTCGCCGGCATCGTCGGCGCGGCGACCGTCGTCGGCATGTTCCTCACCGGCTGGCCGTCGATCATCGCGGTGATCATCAACTACGTGAAGCGCCCCGACGCGCGGGGCACCTGGCTCGACTCGCACTTCGGCTGGCAGATCCGCACCTTCTGGTACACGCTGCTGTGGGTGGTGATCGCGGTCGCGCTCGCCCTCGCCGTGATCCCGCTTGCGCTCGCGATGCTGGTCGCCGCCGGCATCCACTTCTGGGCCGGGGTCGCAGTCTGGCACGGGCTCACGGTGGGGCTCACGGCGGCGCTCGCGATCGCCGTCGTCATCACCCTCTGGGTGGTCTACCGCATCGTGCGCGGCTGGCTCGCGCTTGCCTCGCGCCAGTCGATGCCGGTTTGAAGGGCCGGCAGGGAGGACCTGATTGAGTCATCCGCGGGGTACGCGGCGATCCAGCGTGACACAGCGCGTAGTGCGGTCATCCCCGCGTCAGCGGGGATCCAGCGAGTTGTCGATTGCGCTCGCGCTGGATTCCCGCTTGCGCGACGCGTCAGAACTTGAAGAGCGCGCTCGCGGACCAGAGGTCCGTCCGCAGCTCGCCGGTCTGCGTGTTGCCGAGCTTCCCGAAGTTCTCGTACTCGCCGCGGAGCGCCCAGCGGCTGTCGAGATCCCACTGGACGCCGCCGCCCAGGAGCAGGTTCGTCTTCTTGTTGTCGACGCTCGCGAGGTTGGCGGGCGTCGTGCCGGTCACGGTCGTGTCCACGCTGCCGTTGAATGCCCCCACCTTGCCGAAGAAGCTGAAGTTCGGCGCCACCGGTGCGATACCGAGCGCCGCGAGGCCCCAGCCGTCGACCTTGCTCTCCGTCTTGCCGGAGTTCCCCCCGCCGACGTAGTCCGTCTCGAACTTGCCGAGGTAGTAGTAGCCGCCCTCGACTGCAAGGTAGCGGTGGAACCGCCAGCCCACGATGCCCTTGCCGCCGGCCTCGTTCCGTTTCTCGCTGCGCACCATCCCGGCGGGCGGGACGAAATCCGTGTCTTCGAAGTTGGCCCGGGACAAGCCGCCGCCGATGCCCACGTACACACCTGTTTGACTCGATAGCGCATTGGCCGGCGCCTGCGCGGCGGCGGCTGCAGGCAGCGCCGCAAACCCGGCGGCGAGCGCGAAGTGAAAGAATTGCCTCATGCTCATGTCTCCAGCGAAAATTTGGGGTCACCTTGCGGCCGTCCACCGCTTCGGTCGGTAAATCATAGCGTTGAAATCTATCTTTTCAATAGAATTCTTGGTTCTATAGCCTAAGTCTCTGTTTTATATGTTACGTTGTTGCGTAGGCGCAACGTCCTCCGCCAGCCCGGGTGTTCGCGGCCGAATCGTCTGCCAGAGTGCCGCAGTCCGCGACATACGGCACCCTTCGCCGCCCGGTCTTGAGGTGCTTGGTCCGATTCCTGCGAACCTCGCGGGCATCAAGGACTCGAAGATTCCGCGGCGGGGCATTCCCCGGGCTTTTGAGCGCGACCGCAACCGCCAGCGGTCGTGTTTCACGCTGCCCGGGTCTGCCTTCGCCGCGGATACCGACGCGAGTGATGGACCTTCGACACAAAATTGAGCGCTCCGGTACGCCGCATCGCGCGCGGCGCGGCGCGCTGCTCGTACTGGCGGGGCTGCTCATCGCCGCGCCGGCGGCGAGCCGCGCCGACGTCTATGTGCTCGTGCAGCCGGACGGCACGACGCGCTTCTCGAACGCACCCGACGATCCGCGCTACGTGCTCTTCGTGAAGGAGCCGACCGAGTACAAGCTCAAGCCCACCGCCCAGTTCGCCGGCGTGCGCAACCCGGGGGACTACCGGCTGCGCGCTCCCGCGGCGCGCAGGCCCGATTGGCCCGACGCTCCCCGGCTTCTCGATATGCCGTTTCACGCGCAGATACGGGAGGCCGCGCGTGCGAACGAGGTGGACCCGGCGCTGGTGCACGCGTTGATCGCCGCCGAATCGAACTACAACCCGAAGGCGGTCTCGGAGAAAGGCGCGATCGGGCTGATGCAGGTGATGCCCGACACCGGCCGCCGCTACGGCATGAAGGCGCAAGACCTCTATGCGCCGCCCAGGAACATCGCGGTCGGCGTGCGCTACCTCGCCGAGCTGATCGCGATGTTCGACGGCAACCTCGAGCTCGCCATCGCGAGCTACAACGCCGGCGAGAACGCCGTCATCCGCTTCGGGAACCGGATTCCGCCCTATCCGGAGACGCAGGCTTATGTGCCGCGCGTGATGCGCTACTACGCCGCGTTGCGGGCGGGCAGCGGGTGATGGGTAACGAGTGATGGGGAAAAAAACCACCGGGCCGGTTGCGCTCCCGCACCGGCCCACCCATCACTCATTACCTATTTCCTTGCATCCCTTCCGGCGCCCCTCATGCCGCCCGCTTCGCTCCCGCCTTCGAGCGCACTTTCGGCCGCGGGCTGGGCAGCTGCAGGGCACGCTCCTCGCTGATCACCCAGCCCTCGAGGCTGCCGGCGAGGTGCGCAACCTTCGACTTCGCGCCCTCGACCAGCAGCATGCGGGGCATCGAGTCGTCGAGGACGGTCACGCCCGCGCATGCCTTCACGCGCGTGACGTCGGCCGCGGGTTTGGCGCCCGCGCCGCGAAACCGCAGGATGAACTTGGCCATCGGGATGCCGCCGTGATCTCGCGCAGGTCGCAATCGCCCGATCCATCATAGCATTCCGCGACCCTCGAACTCGGGAGCGAAGCCGAGGCTGCGCGCGGCCGCGAGCACGGCTTTCGCCATCGCATCGGACCGCCCTTGGCCGCGCGGCATCCTGAGCACGCCCAGCTTTCGCGCGAGGAGCGCCGCCGCCGCGCCGGTCACCGCCGGGCACGCCATCGACGTGCCGTCGAGCGCGGCATAGCCTCCGGGGAAGGTGGACACGATCGCCACGCCTGGCCCAGTGAGATCGATCTCGGGGCCAATGTTCGAGAACGCAGCGATGAAGTTCCTGCGATCGCGGCCGTACGGCGGCATCGCCTCCGCCGCATGCGTCGAGCCGCCCGGATAGGTGCCCTTGCGGCCCATCGCGCTCACCCCGAGCGCGAGTTGATCGGCGCCGGGATAGTTCACCGGCTGGCGTCCGTCGTTGCCGGCGGCCGCGACCACCAGCACGCCCTGCGCGCGCGCGTCGGCGATCGCAGCGGAGGTCGCCGCGTCGGGCTCGGCGCCGCCGAGGCTCAAGTTCACCAGGTCGCAGCCGTCCGCCACCGCGCGGTCGAGCGCCTTCAGAATCGCGAAGTTCGAGGCGAGGCCGCCGCCCTTGGCGAACACGCGATAGCTCCTCAGCGTCACCGCTGGCGCGAGTCCGCGCATGCCGAGCGTCCCGCGCCCGCTCCTGCGCCCTCGCGCCGCCACGATGCCCGCGACGTGCGTCCCATGGCCGGCGCCGTTGTCGCGCCATTCGTCGGGCCGCTCGCCCTGCACGGTGTTCTCGCCACCGGCTACCACCAAATCGGGGTGATCGCCCACGCCGGTGTCGATCACGCCGACGGTCACGCCGCGGCCCGCGGTCAGCCGCGCGGTGCCGAAGAAGTGGCCGAGCGCGCCCTTCGCGGCGAGATCGAGCGGCGCAAGCGCCACCTGGATCGTCGAGCGCGCGCGTAGGTTCCGCTGCAGCGCGCCCCACAGCCCGACCTCCGGGTAGACATACAGCCGCTCGATCGTGCCCGCGGTCGCGGAGAGCCGCAGCGTCGCCTCGCCTCGGGCATCGGTCACCGCGGCGTCGCCCTCGCGTGCCTCGAAATCGGTCAGCGCGACCACCTGCGCGCCCTTGACGGGCTTGCCGTCCGCGCGCGCGACGACCCGTACCGTGAGCGTGCCGAGCGCTGCTCGCGCGGCGCGCACTGTGCGCGCCGCCCGCGCTGGCAGCGGCCGCGGATTGATCGCGGGCTTGTAGAAGAGCTCGGGCAGCACGCGCACGCCCGGCTGCGCCGTGCGCAGCGCATGCACGTCGGCGGCCGACATCTCCACGAGCTTCGCGCCATCCTCGTGCACCGAGTCGAGCACGCGTACGCTGGCCGGGCTGCGTCCGCGGACCGGCCGCACCCGCATTGCGGTCCGGCTCGAGCGCGCGGCCGAGCTCAGGAACCGCTGGATCGCGTCGGTGCCGCGCGCCGGGCGCCGCCCCGCGCCCGCGAGCCGCACGCCCTGCGGCGGCAAAAGGATGTATCGCTGCTTCACGGTCTGCTCCTCTGCGAAGCTGTTGCGGGGACGCGCGAGCGCGCTCCGGACCGAGCGGCCGGTCAGCCCCCTGCCAGCCGTGCGCGCAGCGTCCGTGACGCGCGCGCCAGCGCGCGTGCCGCAGGCGCCACGTCGCGCCGCGCGGCGACCCCCGTCCCGGCGATGAGCGCGGCGCGCAGCGCGGGATCGGTGGCGAGGTGGAACCCGAGCTCGTCGCCCACCTCGCCAAGCAGCCGAGCGAGCCCGCGCTCGTCCACGCCGAAGAGCCGCGTCAGCGCGCGCCGCACGCGCCCGGGGTCGGCATCGGGGAAGTAGCTCGCCACCGCGTCGAAGTCGTTCTCCACTCGCGGCGCGGGCCGCGTGCGCAGCCGCCGCATGCTTCCAGCGACCGCCGTGGCGGGCAGCTCCGCGGCAAGGAGCGCATCGGCGCGCACGATGCCCGCGCCGCACTCGCCGGTCGGCCAGCCCGCCGGCGTGCGTACGCCGTACGTCATCAGCTGCTCCTTGAACACAGCCGCCAGCCGCGGCGCGCCGTAGCGCGCGACGAGGTTCGCTCGGCCGAAATGCGCGAGCCACAGCGCACAGACGCCGGCCACGACGGCCGTTGCGTACGACGTGCCGGAGCCCCGCTCGACGGTGAAATCGCTGAGACCCCTCGTGAGCGCGCGCCACACGGACTCGCCGGGCGCCGTCACGTCCACCGCCGCCCCGGCGGTCGCGTGCCGCCACACCTCCTCGCGCGCGTTGCATGCGGTCACCGCGATGACCTCGTCGTACCGTGCCGGGTAGACCACCCACGGCCAGTAGTTCCCCGACGCGGCGAGGAGGACGAGACCGTTATCGACCGCGTGCCGGACCGCGCGCGCGAGCGCGCCGGAGCCCCACGGTCCGCCGAGGCTCATCGAGACCACGTGATAGCCGTGCGCGACGGCGTAGTAGAGCGCCGCGCAAAGATTCGCATACGAGAAGTAAATGACGCTGTCGTTCACGCGCAGCGGGACGAGGGAGGCCTGCGGCGCGATGCCCGTGACGAATGCGGCCGCGCCGGCCGCAGGGCCCGCGGCGCTCATGATCACGCTCCCGGTGCTCGTGCCGTGCCCGGGATTGGCGCCCTCGAGCGGGTCGAGCGCGCCAGGGGTCTCCGTGAGGAAGTCGAAGCTCTCGCCGACCAGCAATCGCGCTGGGTCGTAGAGCTCCGGGTGCTCGGTGTACCCGGTGTCGGGGTGCGCGACCACGATGCCCGCGCCCCGCACGGCCGCGCCCGGGGTCGCCTCCGAGCGCGCCCACGCTTCCCGCGCGCGGCACATCGTCACGCTCCACTCGCAGTCGTCCGATTCGGGCAGGTCCGCCTCGGGGATGAGCGCCGATCTTGCGAGCCGCGCACCGGTAAGCCGCGGCGCCTCGCGCGGCTCGACCGGGAGCCCCGGCAGGCGAAACGCAGGCTCGGCGTCGAACACCTCGCGCCTGCCGCGCAGTTTCGCGACCATTTCCCAGGCCGGGCCGGGCTGTATCCGCTTGCGCGTCACCGGCTGGGCGAGGAAGTCGGCTGCGCCCGCGCCGAGCGGCCGCGCGCGCCACTCGCCCCCGAGTGTCGCTTCGCAGAGCGCCGCGACGCGCGCGGCGATTGCCTGCGGATCGCGCTCGGCGGCGGGCGCGTCCACGCCGAGGTTCACGATGAGCCCCTCGAACGCAAGCTGCGCACGCGGCATCCGCCGCCCTGCGGCGCGGGGAGCAGGGCGCCGTTCTGCCTTGCGCGCGTTCGGCTTGCCTGCGGTCACGTGGGCTTTCTCCTTACGCTCGGGGGCGCAAGCGGGCGGCTGCTCCCCGGGGCCGGGGCGGGATCGAGCGACGGCCGGCGCGGCCTCAGTGGTCGTTCAGCACCGCGCCCACGACCTGCGCGGAGGCAGCCGCGACCGACGCCGCCACCGTGTGCGCTTCGACCGCGCGGCTCACGTTGCGCCGGGTGACGAGGAGCGCGCCTGCCGCTGCCGCCGCCACGCTCTGGAAGTCCGCGCCGAGTTCTCCCGCCGGCGTGTCGAGGATGATCACGTCGTACTGGGAGCTGAGGCCGGCGAGGAGCGCCCCGAAGCCGGGGCGCGTGAGGAGCTCCTGCGGATTCGGCGGAATCGCGCCGGCCGGCATGACCGAGAGCCCGAGCAGGCCGCGAATGCGATGGATCACGTTCTCGTCGCCGCGCCGGGCGAGCAGGGCCGACAGCCCGAGCCGGTCGGAGGTCCGGAAGATCTCGTGCTGGCGCGGGTTGCGCAGATCGGCGTCGATCAGGAGTGTGCGCTCGCCGAGCTGGGAGAACACGACCGCAAGGTTCGCGGCGAGATAGCTGCGGCCGTCGCCGCGCCCCGCGCTCACGACCGCGAGTGTCTTGTGCGGGGGATCGCCTTCGAACCAGCGCAGCATGAGCTGGGTCCGCAGCGCGCGCAAGGCCTCCACCGCGGGTGCGTAGGGCGCGAACGCGGCGATCACCTCGCGGCTGATCGTATCGTCGCCCGGCGCGAGATAGGGATAGTCGAACTGCCGCGCGAGCGCGTGCTGGACGTCCGCCCGTGTGACGAGGCCGAGCTTGATGGCCGCATCGCCGAACCGCAAGCCCTCCTCGCGGGCGAAGCGCATGACGGCCTCGGCATCCGACGAGCTGATGAGGCGGCTGTCTACCAGGAGCGCGCCGATCGAACGATCGCGCTTCACCGGTTCGGGGCGCTTGGCCGCGCGCAGGGATTCCTGGCTCAGGTCCATGACTAGTGTGCCCCCTCGGCGCGTGCGGGCCGCTCGCCCACGAGTCGGGTCTGCACCCGGCGCGGAGACCGCGCATGCGGCAGCGTCGCGAGCAGCGGCACCTCGAGCGTCTCGGACACATCTCCCGCGGAGCGCACGCGCTGGTCGAGCGACTCCATGACCAGTGCGGCACCCACGCCGAGCAGCGCGCCGATGCCGAGGGCGACCGCGACGTTCAGCGGCCAGTTCGGGAACGAGGGCTCGACCGGCTCCACGGCCGGGCTCAGCACGATGACGCTGGTCCGGGTGGCCAGGCTCTCGAGGTTCGGCTGTGCGTAGCGCGCGGGCGCAACGTCGGGCGTTCGTTGTGCACCCGCGTCGCGCGGCTCAACGCCGGTGCCGTCGCGCTCCCGGTCGGTCGTGGACGGTTCGGGTATCGCGCCCGCTGGCTGGGGCCTCTCCCCGGCGGCCAGCCTGCCGGCCGGACCGGGCGCCGCGGCGCCGAGCGCGCGCGCCCGCTCGTTGCCCCAGCGCGCCGCGAGGCGGGCCGACTCGAGCTTCAGCTCGAGATTGGTCTCGACGTAGGATTGGGCGAACGCGTTTGCCGCACTGGCCGCGAATTGCGGATCGGGCCCCGCGAAGCTGATCGCGAGCACGCTCGAGTCGTGCATCGGCGACACGGCGAGCCTTCCGAGCAGCCGATCGGCGAGCCAGGCCTTGAGCGAGCCGCGACCCTCAGTGGCCTCGCGCCATTCCCGTTGCGCGGCGGCGCTCTCGTTCAGCCTGAGCTTGTCCACGACCTTGAGCGCAACGTTGCGGCTCCGGACGATCTCCACTTGCGTGGCAATCGCGCCCGCCTGCGCCTGCGCCGAGGGCGAGTTGCCGGTGAGCGCCTCCGGAGCGGAGGCGTCCACGAGCACCGAGGCGGTCGCCGTCCAGCGCGCCGGCACCAGCGCGCTCGCCGCCGCCGCGGCAACGCAAGCCACGAGCGGCACGGTCAGCACGACCAGCTTGCGTGCCTTGAGCACCGTGAGGAACTGCCGAATGGTCATGACCGGTCGACCCCCGCGTACGTGTCTGCCCCTCGAACCATCGCCGTCACCTGGGCGCAGCGGGTCCCGGGGCTCCCGGCCCCGCAGCGGCGGCGCTCTCTGCGAAGTCGCCCGAGTACTCGATCTTCGCGGCGTCGCGCAGCCGCTTGATCTCGCTTCGGGCGAGCTCCAGCCGCTTCTGGTTGGCGACGTACTGTTCGATGAAGCGCCGCGCTTCTTCCAGCGTGAGCGGCTTGCTTTCCGTGGCGGCGATCTGCACCACGAGGTAACCCTGCTGCGATGGGATGAGCATCGCCTGGCCGGTGGCGAGGGCGGCGAGCCTGGGCACGATCTCCATGGGCAGCTGCTCGGCGGCCTTCACCGTCGAGGTCGCGTCGAACGGGATCTTCTCCTCCTTCAGCCACTGGACGACTTCGCTCAGGGACTTCGCCCGCTTGAGCTCCTTCTCGACCCGCGCGGCGCTCAAGTCGGGGCGCGAGGCGATGGCAAGCTCCTGGAGCCGATAGAGCTTGCGCTCGGCGAAGAGCTCGGGGTGCGCGTCGTAGAACCGCTTCACCTCGTCCGCGGCGGGCGGCGGCGCCCCCGAAGTGACCGAGTCGAGGTAGGCCTGCGCGAGGATCTGCCGCCGCGACGATTCGAGCGCCTGCAGCACGCGGGGGTCGCGCTCGACCCCGCGCTCCGCCGCCTGCTGCGCGAGGAGCTCCTGATCGACCAGGCGATCGAGCACCTGCTTCGCGGCGGTCTTGCGCTGCGCGTCGTTCGCCCCCCGCAGGCGGGTCAATTCCGCATCCAGCTGCGACACCGTGACCGCGCCCTTGTTCACCTTGGCTGCCACCGGCGCGGCGGGCGGCGAGACCTTGTCGCAGGCCGTGAGGGGCAGCGCGGCGAACAGTGCAACGAGCGTAGGCAGGGGCCGGATCAGCAGCATCGGGGCATCGCATCGCAGCGGTTCGTCCGTGCGGGCGGCATCCGCCGCCAGGTGCGGTCAGATGCAGGGAAGGCTTTGATTTATCGAGTAAAGGGCCTGTCACGTTACCCGTTTGCCGTGCCGGGCGCAAGGGCAGACTCCGCGGAACTGCGGTCAAAGTTGGCCGGGCGGGGCGCCGTTTGCCCGCACCCCGTCGGGCGTCAGCTTGCGAGGGCTTCCTCGTACGCCCACCGCAGCACCGCATCGTGCGCGGGTTGGCTCGCGGCCGCGTTCGTGTCGTTCACGAAGAACACCACCGCCAGCCGGCGGCCGTTGCGATCGAGCACGTAGCCGGCCAGCGTGCGCACGTCGGCGAGCGAGCCGCCCTTGACGTGCGCATGGCCGGCGACGCCCTGATGATTCAGGCGCCGCTTCATGGTGCCGTCTTCTGCCAGGATCGGGAGCGAAGCCATCAGCTCCGGCATTACCGGGCTTGCGAATGCGGCGAGGAGCAGCCGGCCCATGCTCGCCGCGCTGATGCGATCGGCGCGCGAGAGCCCGGAGCCGTTCTCGATCACGAGCTCCGGGAAGACGAGGCCGCGGCCTTCCAGCCACGCGTGCACCGCCCGCGCCGAGCGGTCGTAGCGCCCGGGCGGCTTCAGCGTCTCGGCCGACAGCGTGAGAAACACCTGGCGTGCCATGACGTTGTTGGAGAACTTGTTGATGTCGCGCACCATCTCGGCCGCCGTCGCCGACTGGTGCGTTGCGATCAGGCGCGCCATCGGCGGGACGGGCGCGTCGCGGTATCCGCCGCGGAGCACGCCGCCGGACTCGGTCCAGAGCTGTTTGAAGACGCCGTACACGTACTCTGGATGCGTGAGCACGCTGATGTTCCAGTAGCGCTCCCCGCACGCCGACGGCATCGCGCCGGCGAAGGCGACGCGCGCGCCGGGCGTGCCGTCGCGCACGTCGAGGCGCAGTGCCGCGCGCCAGTCGCCGCACGGCGCGGCGGTGAGCTTCACGCGATTCTCGATCGCCAGCTGAGCCGGGTTCGGCTCGGGGATGATGCGCACCCTGCCGTGCTCGATCTCCGGCACGAAGAGGAAGCGCACCGTCTTGAAATTGAGGAGGAGCGCATCGGCCCCCACGTTGTAGGAACGCAGCGGCTCGTTGTCGAAGCGCCCCGGGTCGTGTCCGTCGACGTCGAAGTAGCTGCGATCGAGCACGAGATCGCCCTTGATCTCGCGCAGACCGCGCGCGCGCAGCGTCTGCACGAACAACCAGAAGTCCTCGAGCACGAGCTTCGGATCGCCGTAGCCCTTGAGCACGAGGTCGCCGTCGAGCGCGCCGTCGTGCAGCGGTCCGGCGATGTAGGCTTCCGTCTTCCACGTAAAGGTCGGCCCGAGCATCTCGAGCGCGGCGAACGTGGTGACGAGCTTGATGGTCGAGGCCGGGCGCATCGGCTCACCCGCGTTGAATGCGAGCAGGGGCGCGCGTGCGCCCACCTCCTGGACGAAGAGCGCGGCGCTCGACTGCGGGATGCCGGCGCGGGCGAGGGCCCGCGCAACCGGCTGCGGCAGTGCGGATTGCTGGGCCGCGGCGGGCGCGGCGATCGCAGCCGCGGCAAGCGCCCCGGCGGCGAGACGAAGCAGGGTGGCGGGCACGGCCATGAGCGCATTGCAGTATGCCATGCGGGACCTTCGCGGCGATCGCGCTCACGCACCCAGATAGGCGCGCTGCACCGCAGGATCGACGCTGAGCGCGGCAGCCGATCCTTGTCCGACGATGCGGCCGGTCTCGATCAGGATGCCGCGATCGGCGAGCTTGAGGCTCTGCCTCGCGTTCTGCTCCACCAGGAGGACGCCGATCCCGGTGCCGCGGATCTGGGCAAGCACCTGGAACAGCTCGGTGCAGAGGAGCGGCGACAATCCGAGCGAGGGCTCGTCGAGCAGCAGGATGTCGGGTGCGGACATGAGCGCGCGGCCGATGGCGACCATCTGCTGCTCGCCACCGCTCATGGTCCGTACCGGCTGCCGGTAGCGCTCTCTGAGCCGCGGAAAGAGGCCGAGCACGAGGTCGAGATTGGCGGCCTCCTTGGCGTGGGCCCGATCCGCGTAGGCGCCAAGGAGCAGGTTCTCGCGCACCGTCAGCTCGCCGAAGATCCCGCGGCCCTCGGGAACGAGCGCGACGCCGGCCTCGACGATCGCGTGAGGCGGCAGGCGCGCGAGATCGCGTCCATCCAGGGCGATGCGTGCCCCGGGCTGCGGCCGGACCAGGCCCGCGATCGTCTTGAGCAACGTCGTTTTGCCCGCGCCATTGGCGCCGAGGATGACGACGATCTCGCCGCGCGCGACGGTGAGGCCGATGCCGTCCAGCGCGAGGTGCTGGCCGTAGGAAGCGGAGACCCGCGCGACATCAAGCATCGGCGTCTCCCAGGTAGGCGCGCACGACCTCGCGGTCGGCGAGCACCGTGGCGGGCGGTCCTTCCGCGATCTTGCGCCCGGCGCTCATCACGACGCAGCGGTCGCACAGCGAGCGGATCGCGTCCATCACGTGCTCCACCACGATGATGGTCATGCCGTCATCGCGCAACGAGCGCACCAGCGCGATGCCCTCGCGGAGCTCCGACGGGTTGAGCCCGGCGAGCCATTCGTCGAGCAGCAGCACTGCGGGTGCGAGCGCGAGCGCCCTGGCGAGCTCGAGGCGCTTCTGGTCGACGTAGCCGAGCTCGCCCGCGGGCGTCCCGGCTTTTTCGGCGAGGCCGACCCGCTCGAGGAGCGCGCGCGCGGTGCGCTCGGCGGCCTCGTCCCACACCGCCGGCGACCGGTACGCGAGGCCCGCCACGACGTTTTCCGCGCAGGTCATGGACTCGAGCACGCGCACGAGCTGGAAGGTGCGCGCGACGCCCAGCTGGGCGATGCGCGTCGGGCCGAGGGTCTCGATTCTGCCGCCATGGAACCGGACCTCGCCGCCGTCGGGCGCGTACGCTCCGGAAATGAGGTTGAGGGCGGTGGTCTTGCCCGAGCCGTTGGGCCCGATCAGGCCGAGGATCTCCCCTTTGCGGACCGAGAGGTCGATCTTGTCGACCGCGACCAGGCCGCCGAATGCCTTGCTCAACCGCTCCGCTGCGAGCACCGGCGCGGCATCGCCCGCGGCCGTTGCTCCGGCTCGCGCTCGCGGCCGCATGAGAAACCCGCAGCATCGCTCCGCCAGCCGCGCGCCGAACCCCCCGGGCGCGAGCCGCGGCGATCCGCGGACGACGAGGCCGACGACCCCGTTGGGGAGGGCGTACACGATGAGCATGAAGACCGCGCCGAGCAGGATGCTGAACGTGTTCGGGAAGTTCGCGCTCAGCAGCTCGAACAGGAGCACCAGCGGCACCGTGCCGAGCAGCGGGCCGTAGAGCCGGCTGGCGCCGCCGAAGAGCGCCATGATGAGGGTCTGAAACGAGGTGACCGCGTTGAAGGAAATGGCCGGGTCGATGTAGGTCCAGCGCGGGGCCATGATCGCGCCGGTGACGGTCATGAACACGGCGCTCAGCGCGAACACGGCGAGCTTCGCGCGCGTGATCGCGACCCCGCAGTGGCGCGCGACCGTCTCGTCGTCGCCGATGATCCGCAGGGCGAGGCCGAGCCGCGAGCGCGCGACCAGCCAGCCGGCCAGAAAGACCGCCATGACGAGCCCGAGCAGCTGCCAGTAGATCATCTGCTGCGTCACGTCGACGAACACGTACCGGCCGACCGAGCCGTGCACGTTCACCTCGTACCAGGTGACGATCTGGCGGACGAGCTCCGCGAGGCCGAACGTGAAAATGACGAAATAGATGCCGGCGAGCCGCAGCGTCGAGAGGCCGACCGCCAGCGCGACGACCGCGCCGACGAGCGCCGCCGCCGCCAGGACGAGCGGCCAGGGCATCTGCTCGCCGAGGATGGCGACGGTATAGGCGCCGATGCCGAAGAACGCGGCGGTGGCGAGCGAGATGTAGCGGGTCGGACCGGAGAAGAGCGCCCACGCGGTCGCGAGCGCCACATAGCTCAGGATGCTGATGCCGAGGGCGAGGTAGTAGCCGCTGACCACCCATGGGACGGCGGCGAGCGCGGCGAGGAACAGGGCGCCGATCGCGCCGCGCGCCACCCGGGACCAGGTCGTCAACGCGCGCGGCTCCCGAAAAGTCCCGTGGGGCGCCACAGCAGGACGATCAGAAAAAGCGTGTAGGTGGCCGCGAGCGTCAGGCCGGGATCGAGAAGCTGGGCGACGGCGGTCTCCGTCAACCCCAGCACCAGACCGGCGACGAGCGCGCCGAGCATGTTGCCCACGCCGCCCATGATCACGACGATGAGCGCCTTCATCGTGAACATGACGCCCATCGAGACGTTGAAGGTGAGGAACATGCTGACCAGGACGCCGCCTGCGGCCACGAGCGCCCCGCCCAGCGCGAAGGCGAACGCGGAGGCCCGTCGCACGTCGATCGCCACGAGCCCCGCCGCGACCGGATCGACCGCGACCGCGCGCAGCGCCGTGCCCGCGCGCGTGCGCGTGAGCGCGAGGTACAGCCCGATCCCGATCACGGCCGCAAACGCGAGCGCGACGAACCGGTTCAGCGCGACGGTGGTGCCGAGGATCTTGAGCGGGACTGCCAGGTAGGAGTAGCTGAAGTACTGCCCGCCGAAGATCACATAGCCGATGCCCTGTACCACGAAGAGGAGTCCGAACGTGGCGAGAATGGTGTCGACCTCCAGCACAACGCGATTCCTCGCGCGCCGCACGAGCGGGACGAGCAGCGCCTGGTAGATCAGCCAGTTGAGCAGGAATGCCGCCGGCACCGCGACGAAGAGCATGAGGAGGGGGCTCAACTCGAAGCCGGTGAACACCCAGTACGCCGCAAGGGCGGCGGCGACCAGAAACTCGCCGTAGGAGAGGTTCATGATGCGCGCGATCCCGTACTGGAGCGTGAGCCCCATCGCGATCAGCGCGTACATCCCACCGAGGATCGCCCCGGTGAGCAGTATGTCGACGGCGAGAATCTGCGCCTCCTCCGCGGCCCGCGGAGCCCACGGCACAGCCCGCAGCATGGCGGACCATGCCGCGGGCTCAGGGTAAGGGGGGGATTGCCCCTAGTCGGTCGCGAGCGGCGCGCTCACTTCTTCCACGCCGGCTTCGGGAAGAGGATCGGGCGCGCGCCTGGCAGACTGGCGGGATAGATGCCGTAATACTCCCCGCCCTGCCACTGGCCGACCTGCCAGCCGTCCAGGTACAGGTTCCCCTTCAGCTTCACCTTGCCGATGACCGTGTCGAAGGTGCCGGTCTGGATCTCCTTGATGATTGCGGCGCGGTCGATCCGGCCGACGCGCTCGATCGCCTGCTGCAGGATCTCCAGGCTGGCGTAGGTCACGGGATTGGCCCAGCGGTCGGGCTCGCGCCCGCCCGTCTCCGCGACGTGGCGCTTGACGTATGCCTTGAAGGCCGGGCTCTCCGGATCGATGCCGCCGATCCCCATCTGGCCCTCGGCGCTGGCGCCGAACTTCTCCTTGAACATCGGAAACGCGGTGCCGACCGCGGTGTAGAACACCTTCGGGTTGTAGTCGAGCACGCGCGCCTGCCCGCTGATGGCGAACGTGTCCGGCGGGTAGCTGAAGGCGACGAACACGTCGGCCTTGGTCCGCATCGCTTCGGTGAGGAGCGGCTGCATGTCCTGCGTGCCGAGCGGGTAGGACTTGTCGTAGACGAGGTTGAACTTCGCCTTCTTGAATCCGGCGCGGCTCGCAGCCGAGAGTTCGATGCCGAACTGGTCGGCGACGCTCACCATGGCGATGTCGTTGCCGATCTTGCCCTCGTCGCGCAGCCGGGTGAGCACGTCGACGAGCGCCAGCGCGCCCACGCTCGAGGTGCCGAGGAACCAGAAGCTGTTCGGCCAGCGCTTCGCCAGTTCGGGCGCCTTGTCGGTGTTGGCGGTCGCGGCGAGATGCGGGTAGCCGTACCGATGCAGGATCGGACCCGCCGCGAGGTTGAAGCCGGTGCCCCAGGGCGGCAGGATGAAGTCGACCTTGTCCTGGGTCGCGAGCCGCTCGACCGCCTTGATCATCTCGTCGGAGTTGCTGCGGTCGTCGTACTCGATCACCTCGATCGGCAGCTTCTTGCCGAGGCTTTTCAGCATGATGCCGCCGGCGGCATTCACGTCCTTGACCCAGGTCTGATAGGCCGGCAGCGTCGTGATGCTGGCGCCGCCCACGTATGGTCCGGTCTTGGAAATCGCCCAGCCGATCCTGATCGACGTGGGTGCCTGCTGGGCCGACGCCGCGAACGCGGTGGCCAGCGATGCCGCCGCGGCAGCCGCGACGAGCAGATTGCTGAACGAGCGTGACATGGTCTCCCCTCCCCCTTTTGGCATGTCGGCGCCCAATGTATCAATGGACGCGCTCGAAAAGCAATCCCCGGGGGTCGGTGTGGAGCGCGGCCCGCGGCTTCTCCCTCTTCTAGCCGCCCCTGCTGCCGTCCCCTCACCCGGGCAGCTGGCACTCGAGCTCCCGCAGCCGTGCCTCGAGCTCGTCGATGCGGTCGAGGAGCGATGCGGCGAGGGCGAGGCCGGGCACATCGAGCTCGAAGTCGCGGCGCAGGCGCGCGGCCCGTCGCGCGAGGATCACGGTGCGGGCGGCGAACGTCCAGGGCGCGCCCGCGGGCTGAAAGACGCCCCATTCGACGAGCTCCACCACGGTCTCGCGCGGCAGGCCCGAGGCGGCGACGAGTTCGTCGAGCGCAATCGTCGTCTCGGCGTCGAGGAACTCGAGTCGTTGGTCTTCGGTCATGGCGCACGCCTCGATCGATGCCCCGGCATTCTTCTCAGCCGAAGTGGCCCCGCGGGTTGAACGTGGAGAGCTTCGCGAGCTCCTCGTAGAGCGAGCGCTCGCGCTCCGACAGCGCGGCCGGCGTCACGACCTGCAGCACGCAGTAGAGATCGCCTGGCCCGCCGCCCGGCTTCGGCAATCCCTTGCCCGCGAGGCGCAGCTTCTGGCCTGCGCGCGAGCTGGGCCGCACTTGCACGCGCACGCGCCCCGCGAGCGTGGGCACTTCCACGTCGGCGCCGAGAACTGCTTCGGACGGCGTCACCGGCAGATCGAGGTAGAGGTCGTGCCCGGCGACCTTGAAGAGCGGGTGCGGCAGCAAGTGGATGTTGATGTACAGGTCGCCCGCGGGACCGCTGCCCACGCCCGGCCCGCCTTTGCCGGGCACGCGCATGCGCTGCCCGTCGGTCGCGCCCTTCGGCACGCGCACGCGGATCGTCTTCGGCACGCGCCGCAGCATGCCGTCGGGCCCGCGCTCGGGCGCGGACAGGTCGACCGCGAGCTCGGTGCCGCGCGCGGCATCCTCGAGCGAGACGTGCGCGGTCACCTCGTAATCCTGTCCGGGCATCGCGAAGCCGCGCGCGCCGCCGCGTGAGCCGCCCGCCGCCCGCGCGCCGCCGCCGAACTGCGCGAAGAGGTCCGAGAGGTCGACCACGTCCTCGAAGCCGGAGCCGCCGAACTGATGGTCCCAGCCCGGCGGCGGCCGGAAGTCCTCGCCCGGCCGATGGCGGCCGAGCTGGTCGTAGGCCGCGCGCTTCTCGGCATCCTTCAGCGTCTCGTAGGCCTCGCCGATCTCCTTGAACCGCTCCTCGGCGTTCGGTTCCTTGGAGACGTCGGGATGGTACTTGCGCGCGAGCTTGCGGTACGCCTTGCGGATGTCGCCGTCCGCGGCGCCGCGCTCGACCCCGAGAATCGCGTAGTAGTCCTTGTACTTCAATTCATTCCCCGGACCCGGCGGAGGGCCGGACAGCGGGGAATATGAAACCGCCGGCGCGATTTCTCAAGGGGCGCCCTACTTGATCGCGCCGACCGTGAAGCCCGCGACGAACCGGTCGACGAAGAAATTGTAGAGGATCGCGATCGGCACGCTCACGATGAGGCAGGCGCCCATCAGCGAGCCCCAGAAGTAGACGTCGCCGCGCACGAGGAACGTCGGCACCCCGACGCTCACCGTGTAGTTCGACGACGAGGTGATGAAGGTGAGCCCGTAGACGAATTCCTGCATCACCAGCGTGAGCGTGAAGATCACGACCGTCAGGATCCCGGCCGACGAGATCGGCACGACGACCTTCAGGAACGCGCCGAAGCGGCTCAGGCCGTCCACCATCGCCGCGTCCTCGATGTCGCGCGGGACGGCCTTGAAGAAGCCCATCAGGAGCCAGATGCTGAACGGCACCGTGAAGCTCGGATACACCAGCACCAGCGACCACATCGAATCCTGCAGCCCGAGGCCCGCAACGATGCGGGAGAACGGGATGAAGAGCAGCGTCGGCGGAACCAGGTAGGTGAGGAAGATCGCGATCCCGAGGCGGCTGCCCCAGCGTCCCGTGAGCCGCGCGAGCGCGTAGCCCGCGGGCACCGACAGGAGCACCGTGACCGCCACCACCAGCACGCCGACCAGGATGGTGTTCAGGACCCAGCGGCCGAATTCCGTCTCCCGGAACAGCATGCGCAGGTTGTCGAGCGTGGGCGGCGCGTTGAACAGGAACGGGTCGTTGCCGACGTTGAGGAGATCAGTAGTCTCCTTGAACGTCGTGACGAGCATCCAGTAGAACGGGAACGCGAGGAACACCACGAACGCCAGGAGCAGGGCGACGTGGCCGATGCGCGCAAGCTGGCGTTTGAGGGTGATGCCTGGCGTACCTGCCGTTCGCATGTCAGGCGACCTCGGCGCGGCGCGCGACGGTCAGGAACAAGATCGCCGCCGCGACCAGCAGCGGGAAGAGAAAGAGCGAGATGGCCGCGCCGGTTGCGAGATCGCCGCCCATGATGCCGGTGAAGTACGCATAGCTCGCCAGCACCTGGGTCGTGTCGTAGGGGCCGCCGCGCGTGAGGACGTAGATCACGATCATGTCGGTGAAGGTGAACACGATGCCGAAGAGCAGCGCCACCAGCAGGATCGGCATCATCAGCGGGATCGTGATCCGGAAGAGGCGCCGCCAGAAGCCCGCGCCGTCGACCGACGCCGCGTCGTGGATGTCGTGCGGGATCGAGGTCAGCCCGGCGAGGATGATGACGGTCGCGAGCGGCAGCAGCCGCCACACGTTCACCAGCACGACCGACATCATCGCGAGGTCGGGCTGCCCGAGCCAGATCAGCCGCTCGCCCGGCCCGAGGAGATGCACCGCCCGCAGCATCCAGTTGAGGACGCTGTAGACCGGGTCGAAGATCCACAGCCAGCCGATGCTGCCGAGCGAGATCGGCGCCACCCAGGGCAGCAGGATGAGGAGCCGGACGAGCCACTTCCCGCGGAAGTCCTGGTACAGCGCCATGGCGAGCATCTTGCCCAGCACCAGCACCAGCACCTGCGAGGCGACCGTGAACACCACCGCGTTCTGCAGCGAGCGCCAGAACGTGGGGTCGTCGAAGATCTGGCGAAAATTGTGCAGGCCGACGAAGTTGAGGTGCGTGCTGCCGACCGTCGCGTCGCTCAGCGCGTAGTAGATCGCGAGCAGGAACGGGAAGCCGACGAGCGCGGCGATGTAGGCGACCGCCGGCCCGAGCAGCAGCGCGCCGAGCCGCTGCTCGTCGTGCAGCCAGCCCAGGTTGCGCGTGGCGGCGGTCAGGGCGCTCTCCTCACCGCGGCGCCCCGCGCGCCTTGAGCCCGGTCTCGCGGTCGAACCGCTTGAGGTCCTGCGGGCGCAGGGCGAACTCGTGCCGCTCGCCGGGGTTCACCGGGACGGTCACCGTGGAGGGCAGGCGCGAGATCACGCGCGCCTGCGGATGGGGCGGCTCGAGCGTGCCGTAGACGAGGCGGTCGGCGCCGAGGTACTCGACGCGGCTGACGACCAGCGGAAAGCTGGTGAGCGCTTCGCCGCTCGCGAACGCCGTGCGCGGCAGGTAGTGCTCGGGCCGGAAACCCGTGATCACGGCGTCGCTCTCGATGAGGTTCATCGGGGGCGAGCCGATGAAGGTGGCGACGAAGGTGTCCGCCGGCTCGGCGTAGACCTCGAGCGGCGTTCCGATCTGGCGAATGCGGCCGAGGTTGAGCACTGCGATGCGGTCGCCCAGCCCCATCGCCTCGACCTGGTCGTGCGTGACGTAGATCGTGGTGGTCCCCAGCCGGCGCTGGAACTGCTGCAACTCGTCGCGCGCGGCCGTGCGCAGCTTCGCGTCGAGGTTGGAGAGCGGCTCGTCGAGCAGGAAGACCACCGGCTCGCGCACGACGGCGCGCGCCAGCGCCACGCGCTGCCGCTCGCCGCCGGAGAGCTGCCGCGGCTTGCGATCGAGCAGCCGCCCGATGCCGAACATCCCGGCCGCCCACTCGACCTTCTTGCGCACCTCCTCCTTCGGCATGCCGACGGCGTTGAGCGGGAAGGCGATGTTCTTGTGCACCGAGAGATGCGGGTAGAGGGCGTAGCTCTGGAACACCATCGCGATGTTGCGCGCGCGGGGCGGCAGGTCGGTCACCACCTTGCCGTCGATCACCACGTCGCCGGAGGTCGGCCGCTCGAGGCCTGCGAGCATCCGCAGCAGCGTCGTCTTGCCGCATCCGGAGGGTCCGAGCAGGACGAGGAACTCGCCCTCCTTCACGAGGAGATCGATCGCGTCCACGGCCAGGTGGCCTTCGAACTGCTTGGTGATTCTGCGTGTCTCTACCGTTGCCATCGAGAGAGCGTGCCGTCGGTATCGCCCGCACCGGACGCGGGCACGAAAAAAGCGCGCCCGCATCCCGCGCGGGCGCGCCGCCATTCTAGCTCACGCGGTCACACCAGCTTCTTCTCGCGCCACTTGGCGAAAATCTGCTGGCACTTCTTCTCGGCTTCCTTGACCGCGTCCTCCGGCGACATCGCGCCGCTCGCCGCCTTGGCGAACATCGTGTTGATCACCCAGGTGCCGAAGATCTCGTCGATCGCCGCGTTGGCGGTCCCGGGGTAACCGACGTTGGTCGCCCAGTCGAGGACGTCCGCCAGGACCTTGTACTTGCCGAGCGGCTTGTGGGGATCCGAAGCGAGCAGCTGCGCCAGGTTGGGCACCGTCGACGAGAAGCACGGGAAGTTGTAGTACTGGCTCTCCTTGAAGTGCTCGGGGAAGTTGTCGATGTAGTCCACCAGGAATTTCTTCGCGCCCTCCTTGTTCTCGGCGAACTTCCAGATCACGTAGCAGTTCATCACGTGCTCCAGCCCGATCGCGCGCACCGGCCCCTTGAGCGCCTTGGTGAGCCCGAGCTGCTCGGCGATCGGCAGATTCTTGTTCTCGGCCTCGCGCGTGGTCGAGATCGCATTGAGCACGATCGAAGCCTGCCCCGCGAGGAGCGCGCGGTTGTTCGACGATGCGTCCCAGGCCATCACCTCGGGGGTCATCGTCTCCTGGTAGAGCGCCTTCACGAACTTCACCGCCTCGATCGTGTTCTTGGAGCCGAGCACCACGTTCGCCTTGGCGTCCTGCACCGAGCCGCCGAACGAATAGAGGATCGTGCGCATCGCCATCGCGGTGTCGAGCTCGGCCGAGAGCCCGATGCCGACGGGGACGTTGCTCTTCTTCTTGATGGCCGCGCCGATCTTGCGCACGTCGTCCCAGCTCGTCGGGCCGCCGGGCATGCCCTGCTCGCTCCACAGGTCGATCCGGTAGTTCACCGGATCCGGGACGAAGCTGTCGGAGAAACCGTAGTACTTGTTGGTCTTCGGGTTGTAGGTGCTCTTCACGGCGAGGTCGATCGGCTTGCCGTGCTTGCGGATGACCTCCTCGTAGATCTCGCGGTGGTCGATCACCTGCTCCTCGTAGACGGGCGCCGGCCACAGGAACATGAAGAGATCGTGCCCCTGCTGCGCGGAGACCTCGGCCGCGGCGCGCGAGTTGATCGCCGGGATGCCGACGTGGTCGACGATGACCTCGGTGTCGTTCTTCTTGCCCCACTCCTTCGTGTAGGTGCCGTCGAACCACTTGTCGTAGGCCGGAATGAAGTGGCTCCACTGCAGGATCTTGAGCGTCTTCGCCGCCCGGGCGGGGCGCGGCATGATGAAGGGCCCGACGCTCGCCGCCAGGCCGGCGGCGCCGACCGCCCGGATGAACTTCCGGCGCGGGGACGAGCTTCCTTCCGGCGCTGCCGGGGCCTGGTCGTCCGGGGTCGTGAGATTGGTGGGATGGTCACTCATGATGTTCTCCTTCTTTGGCCACAGAAACCTTCATGCGATCGACACGGGGTGTGTCACGTTTCGGCCGGAAGCGCCGGTGCGGTCAACCGCCGGGAAAGCGTTCGCCCGCAGCCACGGGGCAGAAGGGCGAGGATGGATACCCCGAGAGGCGGGGCGCGCGAGTCCTGGAGGCCGCCGGCGCAGTTGCGCTGCGCGGCGCTTCTGAAAGAACCTCCGAGATTTCGCCGACCGGCCATGGCGGTCACGTCGCCCGATGAGGATGCCGCGATTATGCGCCTTTCGGCGCAGACCGGCAGATGCACCGTGACCCAAGCGCACTGGTCCTCGGCCGCGCGTCCGGCGCGGCCGACTCCCACATTCCGCGGAAGGAAACCGGGCTAATCGGGAACGAGGCCGCGCGCGCGAGCGCGGCCGCGCGGTGCGCTCACTCGCCGTCCATGCCCCACCGCGGATCGAAAGTCGACACCTTCGCAAGGCGCTCGAAGAGCTCGCGTTCGGCGTTCGTCACCCACTTCGGCGTCGCCACCGTGACCAGCAAATAGAGATTGCCGCGCTTTCCGTCGGCGGTCGGGAGGCCGCGGGCCGGCAGCTCGAGACGCGCGCCGGTTTGGGTGAGCGGGGGGATCCTGACCGGCACCAGCTTCTCGAGCGTGGGCACCTTGATCTTCGCGCCGAGCACCGCCTCCCACGGCGAGATCGGCAGCTTGAGCTCGAGATCGTCCCCCACCACATTGAACAGGCGATGCTTGGCGACCGTGAGCGTGACGAAGAGATCTCCCGGCGGTCCGCCGCGCGCGCCGGGCCCCCCCTGGCCGCGCACCGCGATCTCCTGGCCGTGGCGGGCGCCCTTCGGCACGGGCAACGTGACGTTGCGGCGGACGTGGCCGAGAGCCCCGTCGGGCTTGCGATCGGTGACGTCGAAGCCGACGGTGAGTCGACCGCCGCGCACGATGTGCTCGAGCGAGATCTCGACGCTGATGCCGTAATCCTCCCCTTGCACGGGGTAGCCATCGTCCGCTTCGCGCCTGCGATGGCGCGCCGCCGCATGGCTCGCATGCGGGCGCGGTGGCGCACCCGACCCGCCGCCGGTGCGGGCGTTGCCGGTGACGGCGGCGTAGGCCTCGACGACCTCCTTGAAGCGGGCTTCGGCGTCGGGCTCGACCGAAACGTCCGGATGGTAGCGGCGCACGAGCCGCCGGTACGCGAGCTTGATGTCCTCGGCGCTCGCGTCGTGCGCGATGCCGAGGATGGCGTAGTAATCCTTCCCGATCGACATGGTGCTCCGGCCTCACCGCTCCGCGGCGGCGAAAAGCTTAAGGTTTGTGCGGCCTCAACTCGTGGACACCCCATTCTGCTAGCGTGACCTTGGTCACACAACGGTTGAAGGGCGGGGCCGTGGCGATTACATTCGGTCCATCAGAATTTTCTAATATTTCCGGAGATCCGTTCATGCGCTCCCATCCGACGCTTCCCGCTGCGCGGCTCGCGGCGACGTTCGCTCTCATCGCGTCGGTCGCCGCAGGCCCTGCCAATGCCGCATCCGCGCTCGAAACGGCGGCCGTCGCAATCCGGGACGTGGGCGAGACCTACGCGGCCGAGGGGGTCGTCGAGGCCGTGCGGCAGTCGACGATCGCCGCGCAGACCCAGGGGCGCATCGTCGAGTTGGCCATCGATGTGGGTGACCGGGTGACACGCGGGCAGGTGATCGCGCGCATCGACCCCCGCGAGGCGACGGAGGTGGTCGCCACCGCCGACGCGCAGGTGGCGCAAGCCGAGGCCGCGCTCGCCAACACGCGCGTCAACTACGACCGCACCCGGAAGCTGGTATCGCAGAAGTTCGTGAGCGAGGCGGCGCTGGACAAGGCGCAGACCGACTACGACGCGGCCCGAGCGCAGGTCGCGGCCGCGCGCGCCGCCGCCGCGCAGGCGCGCACCGGCAAAGGCTACACGGTCATCGCGGCGCCGTTTGCCGGAGTGGTCTCGGCACGGCACGTCGACCTCGGCGAGATGGCGCAGCCCGGGAAGCCGCTCGTCACGCTGTTCGATCCGAAGGACCTCCGCGCGGTCGTCACCGTGCCGCAGGCGAAGCTCGCCGCGATGCGGGCGCCGATCGCTGCGCAGGTGGAGCTGCCCACGCTCGGCGAGCGCGTCGCAGCGAAAGAGGTGACGGTGCTCCCGGCTGCGGACGCGCGCACGCACACCACGCAGGTTCGCCTGGACCTGCCCGAGGGGTTGAAGGGCGTCTATCCGGGCATGTTCGCCCGCGGCCACTTCACGCTGGGCGAGGCGAAAAAGCTGATCGTGCCCGCCTCCGCGGTCGTGCGCCGGAGCGAGGTCACGGGCGCGTACGTCGTGACGCCGGGCGGCGCGATCGTCTTCCGCCAGCTGCGCGTCGGGGAGGCGATTCCCGGCGTCGGCGTCGAGGTGCTGGCCGGTCTCGCGGACGGCGAGCGGGTGGCGCTCGACCCGGTGCTCGCGCTCTCGCGCCTGAAGAGCGGCGCGGCCGGTTCGGGCCAGGTGGCTGCGAATTAGCGGGCGATGGGCATCTCCGGTCGCATCAGCCGGTTCTTCGTCGGCTCGCAGCTGACGCCCCTCATCGCGCTCGTCGCGGCGCTGCTCGGCGTCTTCGCCGTGCTCGTGACCCCGCGCGAGGAGGAGCCGCAGATCAACGTGACGATGGCGAACGTGCTGATCCCGTTCCCGGGCGCGTCGGCCAAGGACGTCGAGGCGCTGGTCGCGATCCCCGCCGAGCAGGTGCTGGCGCAGATCACGGGCATCGAGCACATCTACTCGGTGTCCAAGCCGGGCATGGCAGTGCTGACCGTGCAGTTCAAGGTCGGCGAGAACCGCACCGACGCGCTGGTGCGCCTCTACGACACCATCATGTCGAACCGCGATTGGGTTTCGCCCAATCTCGGCGTCGGCGAGCCGATCATCAAGCCGATGGGCATCGACGACGTGCCGATCGTGACGCTCACGCTGTGGACCGCCGACCCGGAGCGCGGCGCCTACGAGCTGCAGCAGGTCGCGCGCGCGGCCGAGGCGGACCTGAAGCGCGTGCCCGGCACGCGCGTGGTGCAGACGATCGGCGGCCCCGGGCGCGCGGTGCGCGTGCTCCTCGACGCCGAGCGCATGCAGGCGTACGGCATCACCGCGCAGGACGTGCGCGGAGCGCTGCTCGCCGCGAACATCTCGCTGCCGTCGGGCAGCCTGGTCGCGGGCAACCGCGAAACGCTGATCGAGACCGGCACGTTTCTCTCCAGCGCCCAGGACGTGAAGCGCATCGCGGTCGGCGCGTTCGCGGGGCGGCCCGTGTTCGTCGAGGACGTGGCCCGGGTGGTGGACGGGCCGGAGCTGCCCGCGCGCTACGTACGGCACGGGGTCGGCGCGAGCGCCGGCAAGGAAGCGCCCCGGGGCGAGTTCCCGGCGGTCACCCTGGCGATCTCCAAGAAGCCGGGCGAGAACGCGGTCGATGTCGCCGAGCGGTTGATCCAGCGGATCGAATCGCTGAAGGGCAGCGTCATTCCCGAGGGCGTCGAGATCGCGCTCACCCGCAACTACGGTGCGACGGCCAACGACAAGGCGATGAAGCTCATCCAGAAGCTCGTCTTCGCGACGCTCTCGGTGGTGGCGCTGGTGTGGGCCGCGCTCGGCCGCCGCGAGGCCGCGATCGTCGGGGTGGCGGTGCTGCTCACGCTCGCCGCGACGCTCTTCGCATCGTGGGCCTGGGGCTTCACGCTGAACCGCGTGTCGCTCTTCGCGCTCATCTTCTCGATCGGCATCCTGGTGGACGACGCGATCGTGGTGGTCGAGAACATCCACCGCCACCACGGGCTCTACCCGGACCAGCCGCTCACCGGGCTCATCCCGAACGCGGTGGACGAGGTTGGCGGGCCGACCATCCTCGCGACGTTCACCGTGATCGCGGCGCTCCTGCCGATGGCCTTCGTCACCGGGCTCATGGGGCCCTACATGAGCCCGATCCCGATCAACGCGAGCATCGGCATGCTGATCTCGCTCGCCATCGCTTTCATCGTCACGCCGTGGCTCTCGGCGAAGCTCCTGCGGCGCTACGAGCACGCGCCGCAGGGCCGGCCGATGGCGAAGCTGCATGCGCTCTTCGGACGCATCATGACGCCGTTCCTGCGGCGCGACGACGGTCGCAAGGCGCGCTGGGCGCTCTTCGGCGGCATCGTGGCCGCGATCCTGCTCGCGGTGTCGCTCGCCGCGTTCAAGCTCGTCGTGCTCAAGATGCTGCCGTTCGACAACAAGAGCGAGTTTCAGGTGGTGGTGGACATGCCGGTCGGCACGCCGGTCGAGGAGACCTCGCGCGTGCTGCAGGAGATGGGCGAGTATCTCGCGACGCTGCCCGAGGTGATCGACTACCAGACTTACGCGGGCACGGCGGCGCCGATCAACTTCAACGGATTGGTGCGCCAGTACTATCTGCGCGAGTCGCCCGAGCTCGGCGACGTCCAGGTCAACCTCGTCGACAAGCACCACCGCGAGCGCAAGAGCCACGAGATCGCGCTCGCGGTGCGCCCGAAGCTCTTCGAGATCGGGCAGAAGTCCGGTGCGACCGTCAAGGTGGTCGAGGTCCCGCCGGGCCCGCCCGTGCTCTCGCCGATCGTGGCCGAGGTGTACGGGCCGGACTACCCGGGCCAACTCGAGACCGCGCAGCGGCTGCGCAAGCTCTTCGCCGCGAGCCCCGGCATCGTCGACGTGGATTCGAGCGTGGAAGAGGACGCGCCGAAGCTCCTCTTCCGCGTCGACCAGCGCAAGGCCGCGCTGATGGGTGTCGCGCAGCGCGATATCGTGTACACGATCCGCGCCGCGGTCGCGGGCGACGAGGTGACCCCGCTGCACACCGGCACGGCTAAGTACGAGATCCCGGTGAAGCTCTCGCTCCCGCCGGAGAGCCTGTCACGCGCGGATACGCTGCTCAGGCTGAAGGTGAAGGCGGCCGACGGGATGCTGGTGCCGCTCTCCGAGGTGGTGACCGTGATTCCGGCCGAGCGCGAGAAGACGATCTATCACAAGGACCTGTTGCCGGTCGTCTACGTCGTCGGCGACATGGCGGGCAGCCTGGACAGCCCGCTCTACGGCATGTTCGAGATGCGCAGCGGCGTGAAGTCGCTCCGGGTGCCGCAGGGCGAGGGCCTCGCCGAATACTTCATCAGCCAGCCGCAGGATCCGTACGCCGGCTACGCGATCAAGTGGGACGGCGAGTGGCAGGTGACCTACGAGACTTTCCGCGACATGGGCATCGCCTACGCGGTCGGCCTGATCCTGATCTACGTCCTGGTGGTGGCGCACTTCTCGTCGTACCTCGTGCCGCTCATCATCATGGCGCCGATCCCCCTCACCATCATCGGCGTGATGCCGGGGCACGCGCTGCTCGGCGCGCAGTTCACCGCGACGTCGATGATCGGCATGATCGCGCTCGCCGGGATCATCGTGCGGAACTCGATCCTGCTCGTGGACTTCATCAGACTCCAGGTCGCGGACGGGGTCGAATTCCAGGCGGCGGTCGTCGATGCGGCAGCGACGCGCGCGAAGCCGATCATCCTCACCGGGCTCGCGGCGATGCTCGGTGCGTTCTTCATCCTGGACGACCCGATCTTCAACGGGCTCGCCGTGTCGCTCATCTTCGGCATCTTCGTGTCGACGCTGCTCACGCTCGTCGTGATCCCGGTGCTCTACTACGCTGCCGAATGGCGCAAGGCCGAGGCGCGAGCAGGCGCCGGGCCGGCGCCTGCCGCAGCTTTGGGACACGGGGAGCACGCCTGATGCGCGCTGTATCTCGTCACGTGCTCGCGGCGGCCGGCGCGCATGTCGCCGGCCGCCGTCGCGACGTTGGTGCGCAGGACCGTCGCGAGAACGCAGGCGGCTTTACGCGCACGCGCTGTCGGCGCCAGAGGTTCGCTCTACGCGGCCGCGCCGGTGCCGTGCTCTCCACCGCCGAGGTGCCCGCTGCGGAGCAGCGTCCAGATCGAGAGCGCCGCGACGAGCACGCCGACGATCATCGCATCGGTGCGCGGGGTGTCGGCGCTAGCGAAGCGAAGCGCCCACGGCGATATTACGAGCCACAGCCCCAGTATGAACGTGGCCCACGCCTCACCGGCCTCCGCGCGGTAGATCGCGAAGAGGGCCACCGCGAGGATGGCGAATCCGAGAATGACTGCGTTCAGGGTCGGCGCGAGCGTCTCACCGAACCCCAGCACCCACGGCGAGACGATCAGCCACGCGCCGAGGACGGCGTTCGCCGGGTCTTGCCAATGCTTGATTTGCGTTGCCATATCGATAGCCTCCGAATCAGAGTGGGACTGCTTCAATGCCGCAGTCTGCCGGTCCGGGCACCCACGCCCGCACCCGACTGCGTGCGGTCGCCTGCGGCGACGATTCGATTTCGATCAGCCATGATGCAATTCCCTTCGGTGCGGTGTGCGTGCGACCGTGCGGACATCCGTCACGCGCCCCATTCGAGCATCACGCGCGCGAGTCGGTCCGGCCGGACGTCGATGTCGCACAGCTTGACCTGATTGCGATACGTCGCGATCGCCGTGTATGCCCCGGGCGCGAGCGATGCCGCGAGCAACGCGGGCACGTCCACTGTCGCCGTCATGACGACAGCCCCTGCGGCATCGGCGATGGAGATCCGCACCCCGCGCAGCGGATCGCGGGTGTAACCCGCGCCCTGCACGAGCGCAAGGGCGAACCGACCAGCGCGCGCGGCGGCGGCCGCACTGCCGCGAGCGCGGGCTCCGCCGGCGCCTGGGTGCACGCTCTCGGGCGCTGGCGAGTCAGAACGCGTGCGCTGCGCGATGAGCGTCATGGACGTCCTCGCGCCGCGCCGGTTCGAAGGTGCGCGACGGACGGTTTGGAATCGTCCGCCGCGCATCCCGCGCGCGTCCGGGGGGGAGGGAGCCGGGCGAGGCGGGAAAAAGGGTTTGCGCTCCGCCGGCGCGCTTGGACTGCACGGCGACGCTTGTCTTCACGCATGCGCCGGAAGGAAATCGAATTGCTGCGCATACCCGACATGCTGAACGCGGCGACTTAAGGGAATCTGAAGGGTGCGGGTCCGCGGACGCGGCGCATCCGGGAACTCGCATGTGATGCGTTTGCCTGGAAGGGTTCCCCGAGCATGCCGGCAAGCCGCTCGGCGGCGATGCGTTCAGCGCTGGGCGTCGTCATCCCGGCGGAACGCCGGCATGACCTCTCGTGCGAAGCACTCGAGCGACTCCCGGACCACTTCGGTCGGCAGCGCACCAGCCCCGACCGCACAGAGCAGATGCGTCACCCCGGCCGCCTCCAGCCTGCGGATGCGTGCGATGCATTCAGCGGGATCGCCGACAATCGTCATCCCGGCCGCGGCGAGGAACCGCGGCCGCGCGCCGAGCTTCGCGAGCCTGCGGAATTTCCCCATCGCGCGGAAGTGCTCGTATGACGGGTAGAGCTGCTCGAGCACCGGCGCGGTGACGCGCAGCAGCTCACCGTAGAACCAGGAGAGGGCGGGCGCCGCCAGCGCGCGGGCGCGGCGACCATCCGGCAGGCACAGCATGCCGACCGTCACGCCGACGCGCGGCGCCTCGGGGCCGATCCACGCGTCGCGATAGCGGCGGATGTCCGCCTCGGCCATGAACCAGGGCTTGAACGGGCCGACGAGAACGCCGAGCGCCTCGCGTGCCGCCCAGTCGAAAGTGTCCGGGCTGACCGCGGCGGTCCAAAGTGGCGGGTGCGGTTGCTGGATCTGGTGCGGCACGATGCGCACGCCGTCGAGCGGGAAGCGCGGTCCCGCGGCGGTCACCGGCGCGCCGCGGAAGCTCGCGCGCAGCACTTCGAGCGACTCGGCGACGAGCTGCCGGCTGTCCTCCATGCGCACGCCGAACGCGGCGTACTCCGGCGGCGAGAAGCCGCGCCCGATGCCGACCTCGAGCCGGCCGCCGGAGAGGATGTCCAGGGTCGCGATCCGCTCCGCGACGTGCACCGGATGATGGTAGGGCAGCGGGATGATCGCGAGGCCGAGGCGCAGCCGCTCGGTCCGTGCGGCGCACGCAGCGAGCACGAGCTCCGGCTTCGACGAATGCGAGTAGCCAGGCATGAAGTGATGCTCGACGAGCCAGGCGCAGTCGAAGCCGAGCGCATCCGCGGCGGCGATCTCGGCGAGCGTTTGCGCGAACATGTCCGCTTCGCTGCGCGCCAGCGCAGGAGGCATCGCGAGCTCGTGGAAGAGGTCGAATCGCACATCGAATCCCGCAGTGCGCCGGCGGCGAGGGGCGTTGTATATTGCCATCCTGATCGCGCCTGCGACAGGGATCCGCACGGCCGGGCGCGACACTTGCGCCACTCGCATGCCCGAAACGCTCGCATCCGCGCAAACGCGCCTGTTCAAGCGCTTGAATGCTTCGAGCGCACCTTACGTCGATCCGCTCGCAGTGTTGCGCTGGGAGAGCGTCGCCATGGATGCCTGGTGGCTCCCGCCGGACGCGCTCTCGCTCGCGGGCATCGCGGAGTTCGAGGCGCTGCCGCTCGCGGTCCGCCGCCGGCTCTCGCACCACGAGTTCGCCTACCTGCTCGAGGCCGGGCTGTGGCTGGAAAGCCTCTTCATCCAGCGCCTCGGCGGCGCGATCGATCGCGAGCCGGATCCCGAGCGGCGCAGGTATTACCTGAACGAGATTCGCGAGGAGGCAGGCCACAGCCTGATGTTCCTCGAGCTGCTCGGCCGCGCGGGCGTCCGCATTCCTGCGGCGGCCCGGCCCCGCTCCGCCGCGGCGACTGCGCTCGGCCGCCTGCTCCCGTTTCCCGGTGCGCTTTTCTGGACAGTCACGGTGATCGGCGAGGAGCTCGGGGACCGGCTGAACCGGATGGTGCCGCGCGGCGTGGAGGACGTCATCGTGAGCGCGGTCGTGTACCACATGGCGCGGCTGCACGCGCGCGACGAGGCCCGCCACATCGCGCACACGCGGGCCGTTTGCGCCGAGGCGGTGCGGCGGCTGGCGCCGTGGCAGCGCCTGGCGCTCTCGCCGGTCGTCGCGATGGCGGTCGCGCAGTACGCGCGGCGCCTCTGCTACCCGCCGCGGGTGCTCTACCTTGGCGCCGGCTTGCCGCCGCAGACCGATTGGGGGGCGCTCGCCCGCGCCAATCCCGCGCGGCGCGCGTTCGTCGCGCAGGCGACGGCGCCGACGATCGAGTTCCTGCGCTCGGTGGGCTGGCGGGTGGGCGACGAGCGGTGACTGGCGCCGCGGCCCGTGTGCACAGCCGGCCGTCCCCGAATGGGACCTAGGTCACAGAGGCAGAGATCAGTGTTGGCTAATATTCGCTTGAAGCGAGACGGCGGCGCGACGCGCCGCCATCCACCTCCTCCTCCGGCAGGGCCATCCTCCTCCTCCTCGGTCCTGCCATTGGGCCCCGCGGACGGCTTGCCGTTCGCGGGTTTTTTTTCGTGCACCGCCCCGTCCATGCGCGCGAGCGCGCGCCCGGCAACCCGGCCTCGTCCGACTCCGCGTGACGGGGCCGACGCTCGCGGCGCGGACACGTCCGCCAGGAGAGGAAGACCAATGAACCGACGCACTGGCATTCAACGCGTGCTTGCCGTGGGATTGCTCGCGGGCGGACTCCTCGCGGGCTCAGGCGCGCATGCACAGGGGCTGTCGTCCGACGCGAACGAGCTCCCCGCCTGGTTCGCGCAGACGTTCCTGGATCTGCGCGAGGACGTGCGCGATGCGGCGAAGCAGGGCAAGCGCGTGATGATCTACTTCCATCAGAACGGCTGCCCCTATTGCGCGAAGCTCCTGTCGACCAACTTCACGCAGAAGTCGATCGTGGACAAGGCGCGCAAGCACCTGGCGGGCATCGACGTCAACATCTGGGGCGATCGCGAGGTGACCTGGCTCGACGGGAAGGCGATGACCGAAAAGCAGTTCGCGGCGATGCTGAAGGTGCAGTTCACGCCCACGTTGATCTTCCTCGACGAGCGTGGCGAGGTCGTCGTGCGGCTGAACGGCTACTACCCGCCGCACCGCTTCGAGGCCGTGGTCGATTACGTCGCCGGAAAGAAGGAGCGGGAGATCCCGTTCTCCGAATACATGAAGACGGCGGTGAAGGAGTCGGCAAGCCCGGAGCTGCATGCCGCGTCCTTCTTCATGAAGGCGCCGCTCGACCTCACCCGGACACCGGGCGGCAAGCCGCTGGCGGTCGTCTTCGAGACGCCTTACTGCTCGGGCTGCGACGAGATGCACAAGGACGGCTTCACCCGACAGGAGGTGCTCGAGCAGATCGCGCGCTTCGATGTGGCGCGCGTGGTGTTGGGATCGAAGTCCGAGCTCGTCACGCCCGACGGTAGGAAACGCGCGGCCGACGCATGGGCGCGCGAGCTCGACGTGGCGTACACGCCGAGCATCGTGTTCTTCGATGACCGGGGCAAGGAGGCGTTCCGCATCGAGGCCTACCTGCGCCCGTTCCATCTCGCGGGCTCGTTCGACTACGTGTCGAGCGGCGGCTATCGCACCGAGCCCTCGTTCCAGCGCTTCCTGCAGGCGAAGGCCGAGCGGATCCAGCGGAGTGGCGGGCGCGTCGAGCTCTGGCGGTGAGCGGCGAGGGCGGCGCGCCGGAGCGAGACGCAGCCGGAGATGCGGCCGCGCGCCCGACCTCGCCCGGCAGGGCCTCCGCCAGCGGCAGAAGGCTTCGCTGCAAACCCGCCTCTTGAAAATCGGGGCCTCAGCCCCTATTATTGGCACTCGCTAACCGGGAGTGCTAACAGGTGCTTCCGTGCGCTTTCGTCGAGCCGGCTGCCCGGATGCAAGTGGGCGATCGCTTACTAACCCATGTAGGAGAAATACGTATGAAAATCCGTCCTTTGCATGATCGCGTGATCGTCAGGCGCCTGGAGGAAGAGCGCAAGACGGCGGGCGGGATCGTGATTCCGGACAGCGCGGGCGAGAAGCCCGACCAGGGCGAAGTGGTTGCCGTCGGCAACGGCAAGATCCTCGAGGACGGCAAGCTCCGTCCGCTGGACGTGAAGGTCGGCAACCGTGTCCTCTTCGGCAAGTACTCCGGCCAGACCGTCAAGGTCGAGGGCCAGGAGCTGCTGGTGATGCGCGAAGAAGACATCATGGGAATCGTCGAGTAACCACGCGTCAACCGAGACATCTAGGAGTTCGCAATGCCAGCTAAAGACGTACGTTTTCACGAGGACGCCCGCCAACGCATGCTGGTGGGGGTGAACGTCCTCGCCAACGCCGTGAAGGCGACCCTCGGACCGAAAGGTCGCAACGTGGTGCTCGAGCGCTCGTTCGGTTCGCCGACCATCACCAAGGACGGCGTGTCGGTCGCGAAGGAGATCGAGCTCAAGGACAAGTTCGAGAACATGGGCGCGCAGATGGTGAAGGAAGTCGCGGCTAAGACCTCGGACGTCGCCGGCGACGGCACGACGACCGCCACGGTTCTCGCCCAGGCGATCGTGCGCGAGGGCATGAAGTTCGTCGCTGCCGGGATGAACCCGATGGACCTTAAGCGCGGCATCGACAAGGCGGTCACCGCGGTCGTCGACGAGCTGAAGAAGCTCTCCCGCCCGTGCACCACCTCCAAGGAGATCGCGCAGGTCGGCTCCATCTCCGCGAACGCCGATCCCGAGATCGGCAAGATCATCTCGGATGCGATGGACAAGGTCGGCAAGGAAGGCGTGATCACCGTCGAGGACGGCAAGAGCCTGGAGACCGAGCTCGAGGTCGTCGAGGGGATGCAGTTCGACCGCGGCTACGTCTCGCCGTATTTCATCAACAACCCCGAGAAGCAGATGGCGATCCTCGAGGATCCGTACATCCTGCTGCACGACAAGAAGGTCTCCAACATCCGCGATCTGCTGCCGATCCTCGAGCAGGTGGCGAAGGCCGGTAAACCGCTCCTGCTGATCGCCGAGGACGTCGAGGGCGAGGCGCTCGCCACCCTCGTCGTGAACAACATCCGCGGCATCCTCAAGACGGCCGCCGTGAAGGCGCCCGGGTTCGGCGATCGCCGCAAGGCGATGCTCGAGGACATCGCGATCCTCACCGGCGGCACGGTGATCGCCGAGGAGGTCGGCCTGACGCTCGAGAAGGCGAGCCTCAAGGATCTCGGCCGCGCGAAGCGCATCGAGGTGGGCAAGGAAGAGACCACCATCATCGACGGCGCCGGCGAGGCCAAGAGCATCGAGGGGCGGGTGAAGAACATCCGCAAGCAGATCGACGAGGCGACCAGCGACTACGACAAGGAGAAGCTGCAGGAGCGCGTGGCGAAGCTCGCCGGCGGCGTGGCGCTGATCAAGGTGGGCGCCGCGACCGAAGTCGAGATGAAGGAGCGCAAGGCGCGCGTCGAGGACGCGCTGCACGCGACCCGCGCCGCGGTCGAGGAAGGCATCGTCCCGGGCGGCGGCGTGGTGTTCATCCGCGCGCGCAAGGCGCTCGAGAAGCTGAAGGGCGACAACCACGACCAGGACGCCGGGATCAAGATCGTCGTCCGCGCGCTCGAGGAGCCGCTGCGCCAGATCGTCGCCAACGCCGGGGCCGAGCAGTCGGTCGTGCTCAACAAGGTCGCCGAGGGCAAGGGCAACTACGGCTTCAACGCCCAGACCGACGAATACGGCGACATGATGGAAATGGGCGTGATCGACCCGACCAAGGTCTCGCGTACCGCGCTGCAGAACGCGGCCTCCATCTCCGGCCTGCTCCTCACGACCGACGTCGCGGTCTCCGAGCTGGTCGAGAAGAAGGAGAACGTTGGCGCCGGCCATGCCCACGGCATGGGTGGCATGGGTGGCATGGGCGGCATGGATATGGACATGTAATGCGCTAGCCGCGCATCCGATATCCATCGGAAGGGCACGAACAGGGGGGGCCGGCAGGTTCCCTCCCGCAGCTCCCGTTCGGAACCTCCTTCCCGCAGTACGAAAACCCCGCGCAGGCGGGGTTTTTCGTTTGGTGCGCCTGGCAGGACGCACCCCTTTTTAAAATTCCTCCGCGCGAAGAAGAGGAGGAGAGAGTCCCCTCCTTTTCAAGGGGTGCCGGGCGAAGCCCGGCGGGGTGGTTCAGTCGAAGCCCAGCGGAGTGGTTGCAGCGTTCGCAAGCACTGCACCACCCCGTCACGCTCCGCGTGACACCCCTCCTCGGAGAGGAGGGGACCTTCTTCATCCCTTCCTCAATGAGGAGGGGAGAAACAAAGTCCCCTCCTCGGAGAGGAGGGGATGAACGTGGCGCAGGGTGGGAATCGTGTGATCTGGATGCTTGTCCGCGCCCAGCGCCGGTGCGATGTTTGCGACCCTCTCGACAACCACTCGCGGAAGGACACATGGAAGGCCTGATGGCGGCGAGCGCCGCCGAGCCGATCTTCGTCGGACATCGCGTCGAGCTGCAGCTCCTGACGACGCTGAAGTGCAACCTCAAGTGCACCTATTGCAGCCTGGGCGTGGGCGACGTCCTGCGCTCGCAGAAGCACGCCACCTACACGGCCGAACAGCTCCGCGCCTTCGTGGACGAGCACCTCGCCGACCGCGAGGTGTACATCACGCTGTACGGCGGCGAGCCGGCCCTCAACACCGACTTCGCGCTGGAGCTGATGGCGCGGTTTCCGGAGTGCCGCTTCAACATCCAGACCAACGGCACGCTGCTCGATCGCCTGCCCGACGCGCTACTCGCACGGCTCTCGAACTTCATGATCTCGGTGGACGGCGGCGAGCGCGTCACCGACGGGTTCCGCGGCAAGGGTGTCTACGGCAAGGTCCTGCAGAACGCACGGGCGATCCGCAGCCGCACCGCCGCGACGCTGACCGCGCGCGTCACCTGGTGGAGCGCGGAGACCACCTTCGAGGAGCTGGACGCGTTGACCGGCACGTTCGACCACGTCTACTTCCAGTTCGCGCAGGACGAGGGCGCCCAGACCCCCGCAGCCGTCGAGCAGAAGAAGCACGTGCTCGCACAGCTCGTCGACAAGTTCTTCTCCTCCGAGGCGCTCTACCCGGTCGTGCCGATCATGGGCACCGTGCGGAACAAGGTGGTCCCGTCGCGCATCAACGAGCTGTGCGGGGGCATGACCCAGTGCCGCGTCTCGACCAATCTCCTCAACGTGATGCCCGACGGCAAGATCTTTCCGTGCCCGGACATGCTCTACCTGCCAGAGCTGCAGCAGGGCGACGTCAAGGAGAACTGGGTGCGCAAGAGCCCGCTCCAGCCCCATCCGGCGATGCCGTGCCGGGACTGCGCCGCCTACCACTACTGCCGCGGGAACTGCATGAAGAACATGTACCTCGCCTACGTGAAAGGGGAGGCGGCCTGGCGCCAGAACGTCACCGAGCCGACCTGCGAGCTGATCCGCTTCATGGGCGAGGAGGTCGACCGGCACGATCCGAAGGGCTGGTTCGCCCGCGCGCCGATGCCGGTGCGCAAGCGCCTCGCGGACGCGGAGATCTACGAGTTCTGCGAAGTCATGCCGTAGCAGGCAGGTGGCTCAGCTCTGATTCCACTCCACGAGCGTGTCGTTCGGCCGCTCGCGCTCGTAGAACCACTTGAGCCCCTGGGCTTCCTCGCTGAGCACCGTCGTCTTGAAGCTCCTCCAAGCCTGGATCTCGAAGTAGTCCAGCGGACCGCCGTGGGAGCGGAGCCGGTGCGGCACGCCGGGAGGAAAGTACACGAGCGTGCCGGGTGCGAGCTCGCGGAACTCGTTCTCCACTTCGACCACGCCGCGCCCCTTGAACGTCATGTAGCAGTGGTACGGGCCTTCCGGATTGGCGTCGGTCCCCCCGTGCACGTGGTAGGGCGAGCTGCCGCCCGCCTTGTAATGCATCTCTCCGGCCTGGATGGCATTGGTCGGGGTGAGCCGGCTCCCGTCCGCGAGCCGGACGCTCGACTCGGCGCAGAAGCGGCGGATGCGCCCGCCGCTCGCATCGCTCAGCGCGCGGAGCGACTTCCGGTCGAAGTAATACCCCGGGCTTCCGGGCAGCCCGGCTTCGACCGCCGCGGGAGGCTTCGGCACCACCATGTGCAGCAGGTCCATCGCCGATCCGGAGGCGTCGAAGCGCGCCGATTCGCCTGGTGCGAGCAGGACTCCGGCGCCTTCGGCCGCGTCGTGGCCAACGCTGCCGAAGTGGATGGCGCCCTTGGCGGGCGCTATCACGTACACCAGGTGGTAGTCGGGCCCGGCCCGGAGATCGAACTGCCTGCCCTGCGCGATCGAGCGCCGGTACACGGTCAGGTTCTTGGCGCCGCACAACGCCGGGCTGCACAGGGTCTTTTCGGTCCCGGACGCAACCGGCCGCGCCTCCGCGGTGTTCGAATCGATGATGAAGATGTCGCCGATCGTTGCCATGCTTTTCAATTCCTCGTGAAAAAACTCGCGAAAGCTGAACGGACGCACGGGAGGTTGGGCCGGGTGCGGGGACTCGCGCGGAGCCGTCTCGAGGCACGCTCCGGTCCGGTGCGGCCCGAGCAGACCGAATGATAGTCGTTTCGCGCGCAGCCCGGCCGGTGACGCGGGTTACCGAGCGCCATCAAGAGGCGGAAGCACAGGAAGATCGCCTCCGTGCAGGCCCTCGATGCGGAAGAGGATCTGCCCCGTTCCGGAAGCTGGTTCGCCCGCGCGCCGATGCCGGTGCGCAAGCGCCGCGCGGACCCGGAGATCTACGAGTTCTGCGAGGTCATGCCATAAGAACGGCCGATCGAGCGGATGCCCGATCGGAGATTCCTTGGAGTCCCGGCGCTTACGCTGCGCGCCCCGTCACTTCGAGGTGCCCAGCGCCGAGGCGGGCGCGCCGGACGCGCCCGCCTCGCGTTCCTCATGCGCGCTACCCCAGGCCGCGCGTCAAGGCCACCAGGATGACCAGCAGAACGATCCCGAGCCCCAGGCTCCATCCGATCAGCTTCTTCTCGATCGGCAGGAGCGGCTCATAGACCATCTTTTGCAGCTCGTCGGCGACTTTTGGCTCGTCCATCGTCTGTTCCTCCTCAGGGTCAGCTTGCGAGCGGCGGCTTCACCCCGCCGAAGAAGATCCACGAGATCACCAGGCCGAACCAGATGACGAAGCCGAACAGGCACACCAGGTAGACCACGGCGAGCTTGCCGATGCCTTCCTCCCAGAGCTTCCTGAAGTCGGACATCACGCCGATGGTGAAGAAGGTGAAAACGAAGAAGATCACGCGGAACACGTTGGCCTCGCCCATCGCCGGCTTGATCTTGGCGAGGAGCTCCGGGGACGCGCCGAGGGCAAGGATCAGGATCAGCACGAACGTCACCACGTAACCGATGATGAATTTCGGGAACCGCTCCCAGATCTCGCCTGCCTTCGCCCGTTCGCCCTTCGCCGCTTCGATCCGGGTCGTCCAGATATAGGCGAGGACGAACGCCCAGACACCGATGAAGATGTCGATGAAGACTTTCACCGTGGCCGTGGTGCCGAGGATCCAGCCCTTCGAGTAGTTGATGCCCTCGGCCGCGGCTTTCGCGAGGATTAGCGCCTCGGTGATGCCGCCGCTCGCCACCGCCGCGCCGTCGGTCTTGACGGCGAGCCCCATCCACGCGCCTGCGACCATCGGTTCGTGCGAGAGGAATGCCTGCGCGGCGAACGGCAGGATCAGCAGCTCGACCACCGCGAAGATCACTACCAGCGACGAGACCATGATCGGCACGACCGGCCGGGCGCGGATGGCGGCGCCGGTGGCGATCGCGGCCGAGACGCCGCAGATCGAGATGCCCGAGGCGAGCGGCGCCGCCCATTCCCGGTTGAACTTGAACCACTTGCGGGCCACGAAGTAGACCACCGCCCAGTAGATGAGGTAGGCCTCGATGATCGCCGCGAGGCCGCGGAACATGAGCGAGGTGGCGAGCCCCAGCTTCTCGGCCGCGGTGATGCCGAGGAAGCCGCCCAGGATCACGATCGCGGTCTTGATGTAGAGCTCCGGCCGCACCGCCTCCTTCATCCACGCGGCGAACCCCGGCATGAAGTTGCCGACGAAGAGTCCCCCGAGCAGTGCCACGATGAAGCCGCCTTCGGCCGTGAGCTTCAGTGACCAGGTGATGCCGAACTTCTGCATGTCTCCGGGCGTGTTCGCAGCAAAATTCGCCCAGCTGCCGATGATCCAGCAGATGTAGCTCAGCCAGAAGACGGCGGTGAATCCGAGGGCGAATCGCCCGAGGTCGGCCTTCAGGGCTGCCGCCCCGATCGTCATCACGACGAGCAGAACCACGTACGTGACGACGAGCGAACCCACGCCGCCGAGGCCGGCATAGGCCTTGGAGGCAGGCGCGAGCGCCTTGGAGAGGTCGGTCCAGACACTGGTCGTGACCACCCATCCCAGCACATCGGCGCCGACGATCACACCCAGCGAAAGCACGAAAACGAGCAGGCCGATCCACACGGACAGCCAGTCTTCGCTCATCCCTTGATTGTTGCCCTGCATGACTCCCTCCTCCCTGGCTCGTTGCGACGCAAAGACCCCACTTTGCGAGGCGTCGCGCAAGCGGCGCGCGCTCGCCCCGGATACGTGTTCTGCCTCACGCTACGAGACTGCCTTAAGACCGTCCGAAACGCCGCGAACCGGGCGCACCGTCGCGCCGACGAGGATCGCATCGACGAACCGGAGGAGAGTGAAGCTTGCGGCTCCTCTCCTTTTATTGATGTCGCGGAAGGATAGCGACTCCCAAAGTCCTTAGGCATCCAAACCGTGGTGTCAGCAATAGAGCACGTTTATGAGCGATGGTGCAACGCACCTACGCTTGCTTTCAGCGCGATGCGGGCACTTCTGGTTTCCGCCGGGACGGCTTAGACTGTGATCGATGGCGCCTGGGGAGGACCGGATGCTCGTGATGGGGGGTCGGTGCGCGTCCTGATCGCGGAGGACGACGCCGTCCTCGCGGACGGCCTCGCGCACAGCCTGCGCGAGGCCGGATACTCGGTCGATTGCGTGGCCGACGGCAATGCCGCTGACGCGGCGCTGGCGACCGGACAGTTCGATCTCCTCATCCTCGACGTGCGCCTGCCGAAGCTCTCCGGCTTCGAGGTGCTGAAGCGCCTGCGCGGTCGTCGCTCGACGCTGCCGGTCCTCATTCTTACCGCGCTCGACAGCGTCGACGACCGCGTGCGCGGGCTCGATCTCGGGGCCGACGACTACCTCGCCAAGCCGGTCGCGTTGCGAGAGCTGCAGGCGCGCGCGCGCGCGCTCACCCGGCGCGGGAAAGACTTCGGCGCGACCGTGCTCAAGCATGGCGGCCTGACGTACGACCGCATGGGGAGGATCGCCGAGATCAGCGGACGGATGCTCGACCTCTCCGCGCGCGAGCTCGCGCTCCTCGAGATCTTCATGCAGCGGCCCGGGCGCATGGTGAACAAGGCGCAAATCGTCGATCTCCTGTGCGAGTGGGGCGAGGAGGTCAGCACGAACGCGGTCGAGGTGTACATCCATCGCCTGCGCAGGAAGCTCGAGCCCGGCGACGTGCGGATCGTCACCGTGCGGGGCCTGGGCTACGCGCTGGAGAAGCAGGCCGATGCCCTCGGGTAAGCGCCGGCCGCGCTAGCGCCTGCGGGGGGGGGGCGAGCTGCGCGGGAATGGCACACCTCTGCAGAGCTTCCCTTGGCACGCAATCTGATACTCTCCCGCACGACGCCATGAAGATCTCCGCCCAACTCGCGATTTGGATGTCTGCCGGCTTCGCGCTGCTCTGCCTCGGCTTCGCGCTCACCGGCTTTGCCGCGCTTCCGGCCATCACCGACGAGGCCGAGCGCGAGGTGTCGTTCGGCTACGCATGCTTCTGGGCTTTTCTGGCGGGGATCGGGACCGTGTTCGGGATCCTTTCCTGGATGATCACGAAAGGCAAGCTGGGCGACCTGGACTGAGGCGTCAAGGGGCAGAGCGAGCGGCAGAGCGGGCAAGACACGCCGCGTCCCGCGATGCGACCGCAAGAAAAAAGGCCCGCGCCAGGCGGGCCTTTTCAGTATCGCCCGGGGCGCGAGCCCCGCGCTCCCGTCGCGACTACGGCAGCATGCTGTGGTCGTAGACGCGAATGTCGCGTTCCTTGGTCTCGGTGAGGAAGATGGACCCGATGACCAGGGTCATCGTCGCCACGATGATCGGGTACCACAACCCGTAGTAGATGTCGCCCGACCACGCGACCAACGCCGTCGCCGTCAGCGGCAGCATGCCGCCGAACCAGCCGTTGCCGATGTGGTAGGGCAGCGACATCGACGTGTAGCGGATCTTCGTCGGGAACAGCTCCACCAGGAACGCCGCGATGGGGCCGTACACCATGGTCACGTAGATCACCATGATGACGAGGATCAGCACCGTCATGAACCAGTTGATCTGGGACTTGTCGGCGGAGAACGGGTAGCCGGCCTCCTTCAGCGTGGCTTCGAGCTGCTTCTGGTCCCAGCCCTCGACTTTGGCGCTACCGATCGTCGTCACGACCGCCTTGCCGGGCTCGGCGGGTACGGACTTGAAAGACAGGCCGCGCGTGGTCAGGAAGTCCCTCGTGCGATCGCACTCGGAGAACTTGCTCCACGGCCCCACGAACAGGTGGAACTGGCAGTCCGTCGCGGCCACGGTGATCGGCACCTTCGCGTGGAAGGCCTCGAGCGCCGGGTTGACGTTGTGCGTGAGCGCGCCGAAGAGCGGGAAATACGTCAGCGCGGCGAGCAGACAGCCCGCCATGATGATCTTCAACCGCCCGATCTTGTCGGAGAGCCAGCCGAAGAAGACGAAGAACGGGGTCCCGATCACGAGCGAAATTCCGATCAGGATGTAGGTCGTGACCCAGTCCAGCTTGAGCGTGATGGCGAGGAAGAACAGGGCGTAGAACTGCC
Organism: Burkholderiales bacterium; assembly: GCA_020848075.1. Classification (GTDB taxonomy): domain Bacteria; phylum Pseudomonadota; class Gammaproteobacteria; order Burkholderiales; family SG8-39; genus JAABRB01. The sequence goes on along the minus strand of JADLAV010000046.1, from coordinate 31,460 downwards.
CCGTGTACCAGACCACGCCCTGGCCCGCCGTCGCGCCGAGCAGCGCGAGCAGCACGTACTTGTTGTTCGGGTACTTGAAGAAGCTGTCGGTGAGCGGCGACTTGGAGCCTTTACCCTCGGACTTCATCTTCTGGAAGACGGGCGACTCCTGCAGCTTCAGCCGGATGTAGACGGAGAAGACGAGCAGGATGATGGTGACCCAGAACGGGATGCGCCATCCCCAGCTGGCGAACTCCTTCGCGTCCATGTTGGCGCGGACCAGCCCGATCACGATCAGCGCCAGCAGCAGGCCGAGCGTCGCCGTGGTCTGGATCCAGCTCGTGTCGAAGCCGCGCCTGCCCTGCGCCGCGTGCTCGGCGACGTAGGTCGCCGCGCCGCCGTACTCCCCGCCGAGCGCCAGGCCCTGCACCAGGCGCAGGGTCACCATCAGGATCGGCGCCAGCCAGCCGATCGACGCATAGGTCGGCAGCAGGCCGACCAGGAAGGTGGCGCCACCCATGAAGATGATGGTGATGAGGAAGGTGTATTTTCTCCCCACCAGATCGCCGATCCTGCCGAACACGATCGCACCGAACGGCCGGATCAGGAAGCCTGCCGCATACGCCGCGAAGGCCGACAGCAGGGCGGCCGTCGCGTTGCCGGGCGGAAAGAACAGCGCCGCGAAGAACGGCGCCAGGACCGCGTACAGGTAGAAGTCGTACCACTCGAATGCGGTGCCGAGCGAGGAGGCGAAGATGACCCGCTTTTCCTCCTTCCCGAACGTGTGCTCGTGCAGCGCGCCTGCCCTGGTATCCGCCATTGCCGCCTCCCCCTTCTCGTTGGCGCGAAACGTGCGTTCCGCGTGGGGAAATATGCGCGCGCTCGCTTACGCGAACCTTACGTCGGCGCAATCGCGCTGTTGCGCCGCACAAGGGGCCACGCTCAGGAACGCTCGAGCAACGCGTCCACCTGGTCGATGAGGTCCCGGGTCGAAAACGGCTTGGTCACGTACAGGTCGGCGCCCAATGAAAGGCCCTTCGTCACCTCGGCGTCGCGTCCCCTTGCGCTGAGCATGATGATCTTGACGTGCCGCCAATCGGCGCGCCCGCGGATCTCGCTGCACACTTCGTAGCCGCTCTTGCGTGGCAACATCACGTCGAGCAGCACGAGGTCGGGCCGGCAATCCTCGACCATACCGAGGGCCTCGTCGCCGTCGCTCGCCACGTGCACCTCGTGCCCTGCGCGGCGCAGGAGAAACGCGACGGCCTCGGCGATGTTCGGCTCGTCCTCCGCGATCAGGATCTTCGCGCTCACGGACCGGCGCCCGTCGGCAACGTGAACGAGAAGCAGGCGCCGCTGCCGAGGCGGCTTTCCACCCACATCCTGCCCCCGAACCGCTCGACGATGCGGCGGCTGATGTGCAGGCCGAGGCCGCTGCCGCGCGGCTTGCCGGTCAGCGCGTCGCCCACCTGATGGAACTTGCTGAAGACGACCTCGTGGTCCTCCGGCCTGATGCCGCAACCGTTGTCGCGCACGTCGATCCGCAGGCATCCGTCGCCTTCGGCGAGCGCAATTTCGATCAAGGGCTTCGCGCCTTCGCTGAACTTGACCGCGTTCGACAACAGGTTGAGCATGACCTGGATCATGCGGTCGAGGTCCGCGGTCACCGGGGAAACTGTGTCCGGGAGGCGCGCCTCGACCCGAACCGCCTTTTCCCTGAAGAGCTGGTCCATGGCGGCGAGCGTGTCGGCGATGACCTCCCGCATGTCGACCCGCGTTTCCGCCCACTCGGCATTGCCCGATTCGATCTTCGCCAGGTCGAGGACCTGGTTGATGAGCCGGGTGAGGCGCTCGGCCTCCTTGGCGAGAATGCCGAGGAACTTCTTGCGTTGCTCGACGTGGATGTCCGGGTCGTCCAGCAGGATCTCGGTGAACGCGCGGATGGAGGTGAGCGGCGTGCGCAGCTCGTGGGTCACGGTCGATACGAAGTCGTCCTTCAGGCGGTCGAGCTCCTGCAGCCTTTCGTTCGCCTCGCGCAGCTCGTCGGTGGCCGCCTCCAGCTCGCGCGACTTCTGCTCGAGCCGGTGACTGTAGACCACCACTTGCGATGCCTCGTCCAGGATCGCGCGCACCTCGTCGACGGTGAGAACCTCCTCCTTCGCCACCGAGGCCACCATGATGCGCGCCGAGGCGGCGCCGATCGCGCCGGCCAGCTGGACCTCCACGTAATGCACCAGATCCGCATCGGCGACCAGCTGATCGCCCGGCCAGCGCAGTCCTCTCGCCCGCCAGAACTCGTCGAACGCGGCGGTTGCCGGTTCGCTGCCGATGAACCGCGCCAGGAGGTGATAGAGCTCCGGCGCGGATGCGGTGCCGCGCCAGAAGCGGGCGCCGGACGCTTCTCCGGTGTGGCTGAAGACATCGACGAAGAGGCTCGCCTGGCGATGCTCGTCCGCGCCCGGCGAGATCGAGAGCGAGACGGCGACATAGGCGCCGATGTTCGCGAGCATGCTCCAGATCATCGCGTGGGTGATCTGGTCCAGGCCCGCGAGCCCGAAAAGCTGTAGCGGCCTCAGCAGCTCGATCCCGAACGGTCCGTGCTCGAGCAGGCCGATCGGCAGCCAGCCGGAGCGCGCAAGCGCCGGCAGGAGCAGTGTGTAGAGCCACACGCCGAAGCCCGCGATCAAGCCGTACAGCGCTCCCCGGCGAGTGCCGCCCTTCCAGAATATGCCCCCCAGCATCGCCGGCGCGAACTGCGCGACGGCGGCGAACGAGATCAGGCCGATGGAGACCAGGGCGTAGGCCTCCCCGGCCAGCCGGAAGTAGAGGTAGCCGAGCAGCAGGATCAGCACGATCGCGCCGCGCCGAATGCCGAGCAGCAGCCCGGTGAGGTCGCGGCGCTCGTTCAGCCGCAGGCTGCGCATCCTGAGCAGGACAGGCATCAGCAGGTCGTTGCACACCATCGTCGAGAGCGCGATCGTCTCCACGATCACCATCCCGGTGGCAGCCGAGAGGCCGCCGATGAAGACGAGCAGCGCGAGCAGCTCCTGCTTCTCGGCCATCGGCAGGGTGAGCACGAAGGTGTCGGCGTCCACGGTGCCGCCCGGGAAGCGGAGCAGACCGCCGAAGGCGATCGGTAGCACGAAGACGTTGATCGCGAGCATGTAGAACGGAAACAGCCAGACCGCCTTCTTGAGGTGGTTCTCGTCGACGTTCTCGACCACCGCCACCTGGAACTGGCGGGGCAGGAACATGATCGCCATCATCGACAGGATCGTGAGCCAGGCCCAGTTCGCATAGCCGCCGGCGACTCCCTCGAACGGGGTCATCATCGCGCGCATGCTCGGCTCGGCCGCGGCGCGCGCGAACAGGTCGCCGAAACCGTCGTAGATGCCGAAGGTGACGAACGCCCCGACCGCGAGAAATGCGAGCAGCTTCACGAGCGATTCGAACGCGATCGCGGCCACCATGCCCTGGTGGTGCTCGGCCGCGTCGAGGTGGCGCGTGCCGAACACGATCGTGAAGGCCGCGAGGATCATGGCCACCCACAAGGCCGTGTCCTCGCGAATCGGCAGCGCGCCGCTTTCGGCGGGCATGACGATCCCGGGATACTGGACCAGGATCGAGAAGCTGTTCGACACCGCCTTCAGCTGCAGCGAGATGTAGGGGAGGATGCCGATCACGGCGATGACGGTGACGATGCCGCCGAGCATCGCGCTCTTGCCATAGCGCGATGCGATGAAGTCGGCGAGCGAGGTGATGCGATTGCGCTTCGCGATGCGCAGGATCTTGCGCATCACGACCCACCAGAGCAGGATGATCAACGTCGGGCCGATGTAGATCGGGAGGAAGCCGACCCCGTCGCTCGCCGCCCGGCCGACGCTGCCGTAGAAGGTCCACGCCGTGGCATAGACGGCGAGCGACAGGCTGTAGACGTACGGGCTGTTGATGACCGAGCGGCCCGCGTCGGCGCGCTGGTCCGCGTAATAGGCGATCGCGAAGAGCAAGCCCAGGTAGGCGAAGGAGGTGAAGATGATGGCCGTGCTGTGGAGCATGGCGCCGCCCTTGTCCCGCGCCGGATCCTAGCCGTCCGCGCGAACCACCAGCGCCGTCAGGGCGATCAGCGCGCCCCAGGCGATGAACATGTAGGCGTACAGCACCGGCACACCGAAGAGCGTTCCAGGCACGTTGAACAGCGCGAGGATCGGGTAGTTGAACAGCAGCACGCCGAGCATGCACAGCGCCACAAAGCGCTGACTCGTCCTCTTCCGGTTGCTCATGCGAAGCTCACAGTAGGGCGGGGCCGGGTTGGCGGCCCCGGGCGATGCCCGCGATCGGGTCCAGCTGCATGGGGTCGTGCCGGTGCGAAGGCTGCGTTCCGCAGTATAGTGTTCATCGACCCGGCGAGAAAATGCGGCTCTCCTAGTTGATCATCGCTCTGCTTTCGGACATTCACGGCAACTTCGGCGCGCTGAACGCGTGCCTGAAGCACGCGAGCGAGAGCGGGGCCGGCCGCTACGCGTTCCTCGGCGATCTGGTCGGCTATGGCGCCGAGCCCCGGGAAGTCATCGAGACCGTCGCGGGCTACGCGGCCGGCGGTGCTGTCGCCGTCAAGGGCAATCACGACGAAGCGGTCGCCAAGACCCCGAGCTACATGAACGAAGCGGTGCGCGCTGTCGCCGACTGGACCCGCGAGACGCTCTCCGGCGATGCCAAGTCCTTTCTCGCGTCCCTGCCGTTGTGCGTTCGGGAGGAAGATATGTGCTTCGTCCACGCTTCGGCCGCGGCCCCGGAGCGCTGGGAGTACATCGACAGCCCGAGCGCGGCGCAGCGCAGCATCGATGCCGCCGGGGCTGCTTACACTTTTTCGGGCCACGTGCACGAACAAGAACTCTACTTCGAGGGTGCAAGGGACAGAATAACCGTGTTCCAGCCGACGCGGGGCAGCGCGGTTCCGGTCCGCCGGCACCGTCGCTGGCTCGCGCTCGTGGGCTCGGTGGGCCAGCCGCGCGATCGCAACCCTGCGGCGGCCTACGCGCTCTTCGACAGCGAGCGGAGCGAGATCACGTTCCACCGGGTTCCCTACGATCACCTCGCCGCGGCCAGGAAGATCCGGCAAGCGGGCCTGCCTGCCTCGATCGCATATCGCGTTGAGAACGGTATATGACGCCGAGCCATGTCATGGACGACAGTATCGCCGTCGGCACCGAAATCGACGGATTCCGTCTCGAGGAACGCATCCACACGGGCGCGATGGGGCACATTTTCCGGGTGACGGGACCGGACGCGGGTTTCCCGATGATCATGAAGGTGCCGCGCCTCGGGTCTGGCGAGTCCGGCGAGAGCCTCATCAGCTTCGAGACCGAGACGATGATCCTGCCGGTGCTTTCCGGGCCGCACGTGCCGCGCTTCGTGGCCGCGGGCGATCTCACGAAGACGCCATACCTCGTCACGGAGTGGATCGAGGGGGAGAGCCTGGAACGCGCGCTCGCGCGCGGTTCGCTCGCGACCGCCGAGGTGGCGCGCATCGGATCGGCCATCGCCGATGCCCTGCACAGCCTGCATGTCGGGGACACCATCCATCTCGATCTCAAGCCCGACAACGTGATCCTCAAGCCGACCGGCGAGGTCGCCCTCGTCGACTTCGGGCTCGCGTACCACGCGCACTTCCCCGACCTGCTCGCCGAAGAGGAGCGCTTTGCCGCCGGATCGGCGCCGTACATCTCGCCCGAGCAGGTGCTCGGCACTAGGTCCGACCCGCGCAGCGACATCTTCTCGCTCGGGGCAGTGCTCTACGAGATGGCGACTGGAGAGCTTCCTTTCGGGGTGCCGGCGACGATGGCGGGGATGCGTGACCGCCTGTGGCGCGATCCCGTTCCGCCCCGCGTCCGATCGCCCGGGGTGCCCCCTTGGCTCCAGGAGATCATTCTACGGTGCCTGGAACCGCGCGCGGAGGATCGCTACCAGTCGGCAGCCCTTGTCGCGTTCGATCTCAGGAATCCCGACCAGGTCGGCTTGACCGCCCGGGCCGAGAAGTCTGGGCAGGCGGGTTTCCTCGAGCACGTCCGGCGCTGGTGGCGCTCGCGTCACGAGCGAGCGGCGCCTCGCCGGACGCCCAACGCGCAGGTTGCGGTGACGCCCGTCATCATGGTCGCCATCGACACGACTCATCCGGAGGACGAGCGCCAGCCCGCGTTGCAGCGCGCGACGGCGCAGGCGCTCTCGCTCTCCCCGGATTTCCGGCTGATCTGCGTGTCGGTGATTCCCGGCGGGCCGGGCGGAGGCGCAACCAGCGAGGCAGCGAGCCCCTCGGGGATCTACCTCGACCACCTCGTGCGGCTGCGCCATTGGGTCGAGCCGCTGCGCCTGCCGGCGCGACGCCTCTCGCTGCACGTGGTCGAGGCCGCGAGCCCCGAAAAGACGCTCCTCGAGTTCGCCCGGCGCAACAATGTGGACCTCATCATGGTCGGCGCCCCCCATCCGGCCCAGCAGGCGTTGGCGTGGTGGCGCTCGGTCGCCTCGGGGGTCACGGCGAACGCGCATTGCAGCGTCCACGTGGTGCGCGTGCCCGGCCGCGCCGCCTGATGCGAACGCGCGCGCGGCGGCTGTGCACCACGGCGGCAAGGGCCGGCGGAAGCCGGGGCCCTCGTATCGGTCTGCTAGAATCCGTCCCCTCCTGGCCAAGTAGCTCAGTTGGTAGAGCAGAGGACTGAAAATCCTTGTGTCGGCGGTTCAATTCCGTCCTTGGCCACCAAATACCAAAAAACCAACCATTCTCGGTTGGTTTTTTTTCGCCTGTTTCCCCAGTGCTGGCGCGGGTTCCGGCGATGGCCTCGCGAGCGCCCCCCCTCCAACTCCTGCGTTTCCACCCTCACTGACGCCTCTCTGTTCTCGGTTTTCTCTGGAGGTCTCGCGAGCGTTCTTGAGACTACATCCTTTGTTGGCGCGGGTTTGCGAGCGGTTGGTTGTGGTTGGCGACTCCTGTAGCAGTGGCGACCGAGATTGGTCATGACACAGAACGTCATTTCGTTATTTCAATTAGTGTTGCATAGTTGAATAATGAAAAAGAGCACAGCCACTACGATTTTTGAACCGCTGTCATCCGGCCTACGGCTGGATGTGTACCGGCTCTTGGTGCGCAAGGGCACAGAAGGCATGGTCGCGGGCGAGATCGCTTCAACGCTCGATGTGCCGCCGACCAATCTGTCGTTCCACTTGAAGGCACTGACACAGGCACGCATGCTCACGGTCGAGGCAGAAGGGCGCTTCCAGCGTTACCGAGCCAACATTCCGCTGATGCTGGATTTGATCGCCTACCTGACTGAGGAGTGCTGCTCAGGCCACCCCGAGCAGTGCGAAGGCATGCGCGCCTCACCTTGTTGCTCTAACGCGGCGCTACCCCAGCAGCCCTCAACGAAAAAGAATTTCAAGCAATGAACATCCGATCTTCCGACTTCGGCAACAGCGAACATTCGATGCAGCTCCCTCCCTCACGCTTGTCCTTCCTGGATCGCTACCTCACCGTCTGGATATTCGCCGCGATGGCGCTGGGTGTTGCATTGGGCACGTTCTTCGACGGTTTGCCCGCTGCGCTCGATGCGCTCTCGGTCGGCACGACCAATGTTCCCATCGCCATCGGTCTGATCCTGATGATGTATCCGCCGCTGGCCAAGGTGCGCTACGAGACGCTGCACGAGGTCTTCGCCGACCGGCGCGTGCTGCTGCTGTCGCTGGTGCAGAACTGGATCATCGGGCCGGTGCTGATGTTCGTGCTGGCGGTGATTTTCCTGCGCGACCAGCCGGAATACATGACCGGTCTGATCCTGATCGGGCTGGCGCGCTGCATTGCCATGGTGCTGGTGTGGAACCAGCTGGCGCGCGGCGACAACCAGTACGTCGCAGGCCTGGTCGCCTTCAACTCAATCTTCCAGATTCTGTTCTTCTCGACCTACGCCTGGGTCTTCCTGTCGGTGCTGCCGCCACTGTTCGGCCTGCAGGGCAGCGTCATCGACGTGGGCTTCTGGACGATAAGCAAAGCCGTGCTGATTTACCTCGGCATTCCGTTCCTGGCCGGTTACCTGACCCGGCGCATGCTGATCCGGCGCAAGGGCCAGGACTGGTACGAGCGTGCATTCCTGCCGCGCATCAGCCCCCTCACGCTGGCGGCGCTGCTGTTCACCATCGTGGCCATGTTCAGCCTGAAGGGTGCCGACGTGCTGCGCCTGCCGCTGGACGCACTGAAAATCGCCGTGCCGCTGACGCTCTACTTCGTCATCCAGTTCCTCATCAGCTTCTTCATGGGCCGACTGATCCAGGCTGACTACCCGCGCACCACCGCCATCGCTTTCACTGCCGCAGGCAACAACTTCGAGCTGGCCATCGCCGTGGCCATCGCGTCGTTCGGCCTGGCCTCGCCGGTCGCCTTCACCACGGTGATCGGGCCGCTGGTGGAAGTTCCGGTACTCATCCTGCTGGTGCAGGTCGCCTTGCGGCTGGGCCGCCGGTGGCGACCCGCAATGGCTAGCGCGCATCCCGCCGCATCTTCCTTGCCCGAGGTCACATCATGAGACCCATCACCATCTACCACAACCCCGCCTGCGGCACGTCGCGCAACGTGCTCGCCATGATCCGCAACAGTGACGAAGACCCCACTGTCATCGAGTACCTGAAGACGCCGCCCGACCGCGAGACGCTAAAAGCGTTGATCGCCGCGATGGGCGTGCCAGTTCGTGCGCTGCTGCGCGAGAAGGGCACTCCTTATGCGGTGCTCGGTCTGGATGATCTGAAGTGGAGCGATGCGCAGTTGATTGACTTCATGCTCCAGCACCCCATCCTCATCAACCGCCCCATTGTGGTCACGCCGCTGGGCACGCGCTTGTGCCGACCTTCGGAGGTGGTGCTGGACATCCTGCCGAAGCCGCAGCGCGGCGCGTTCAGCAAGGAAGACGGCGAGACGGTGGTGGATGCCCAAGCCCGGCGTGTCTGAATTTTGCGTCGTTTGTCGAAATCTCGAACCCAAGGAGTGTATCCATGAGCCAGCCGAATTCCTGCTGCATCGCCTCGACAGCGTCTGCCGGGGCAGCGTCCACACAGAACGATGCGCATCGTCAACAGGTGCGTGAGGCCTACGCCCAAGTCGCCCAGGCCAGTAATGACGGCAAAAGCAGCGGCTGCGCCACTAGCTGTTGTGGCACGAGCGACGATAGCGCGATCAACACGCTCATCTCCACCCGCCTCGGCTACAGCCAGGCCGACTTGGCCGCAGTTCCCGCAGGTGCAGATATGGGCCTGGGCTGTGGCAACCCCAAAGCCATTGCTGCGCTCAAGCCCGGTGAAACGGTCGTCGATCTGGGCGCTGGAGGCGGTTTCGACTGCTTCCTTGCGGTTCACGAGGTGGGCAGCAGCGGGCGCGTCATTGGCGTGGACATGACGCCAGACATGGTGTCCAAAGCGCGCGCCAATGCGGCCAAGGGGCGGTATGAAAACGTGGAGTTCAGGCTGGGTGAAATCGAGCATCTGCCCGTCGCGGACGGCGTGGCCGATGTGGTGATTTCCAACTGCGTCATCAACCTCTCGCCCAACAAGCCGCAGGTCTTTCGTGAAGCGTTTCGCGTGCTCAAGGCCGGTGGGCGGCTGGCCATCTCCGACGTGGTTGCCACCGCTGAACTGCCAGAAGAAATGCGCCGCGATGCAGGGCTCATCGCCGGGTGCATGGGCAACGCATCGCTCATCAAGGATCTGCAAGAGATGATGCGCGGCGCCGGCTTCGAGCAGATTTGTATCCAGCCCAAGGACGAGTCCAAGGAATTCATCAAGGACTGGGCACCGGGGCAGAACGTCACCGACTTTGTCGTCTCCGCCACGATCGAGGCGGTCAAGCCCAAGTCCTGCTGTGGCGGCTGATCCTGAGCTTGCACCGCATTGGGCCGCAGCGACTGACTCGTTCTCGCGGCGACACCGACGTGCTATCGATGATGGTGAGCGCATCGCGTCACAAAAAAAGCACCCGGAGGCGGTTGCTGGTGCTGGGCGCGACGCGGTCAAGCAGGCGGCGCGAACAGTCGCATCTGCTCGACCCAGCCGTTGGGCCAAGGGCGGCGCATCACCTTCTCCAGCACCGCGTCGGGCGAGCGCGCAAGTCGTTCCACCACCTTGCCGATACCTTCACCGATTCCCTCGCACGGCTGACCGGCGAGGAACAAAAGCAGGTCAAGACCACGGCCTTCGACCTGCAGATGAATCCGGCCAACCCGGGCATGAGCCTGCACAAGCGCGACCGCGCCAAAGATCCGCGCTTCTGGTCGGTGCGGGTGGGGTCGGACATCCGCGTCATCGTCCACAAGTCGGCCAGCAGCCTGCTGCTCTGTTTTGTCGATCACCACGACAAGGCCTATGCGTGGGCCGAGCGGCGCAAGCTGGAGGTTCATCCCACCACGGGCGCGGCGCAGTTCGTGGAAGTGCGCGAGCGCGTGGAGGAAATCCGCGTGCCCAGGTACGTGGAGGAACTCGTCCCGCCGGTTCAAGCGCCCGCGTCCGTGCGTGCGCCCAAGCCCCCGCTGTTCGCGCAGACGCCGGAACAACTGCTGCTGGGCTTCGGCGTGCCGCTGGAATGGCTGGACGAGGTGCGCAAGGCGGATGAGGATTCGCTGCTCGATCTGGTGGATCATCTTCCCGCCGAGGCCAGCGAGGCCTTGCTGGAGCTGGCGACCGGTGGCACGCCCAAGGTCGCGCCGGTGGTGCAGCCCGATGCCGACCCGTTCGAGCACCCCGATGCTTTGCGCCGCTTCCGCGTGGTGGCGAACGTGGAGGAACTGGAACGAGCCTTCGACTTCCCGTGGGAGAAGTGGATCACCTTCCTGCATCCCGATCAGCGCCAGTTCGTCGAGCGCGACACCAACGGCCCGGCGCGCGTGTCCGGCTCGGCGGGCACGGGCAAGACCATGGTCGCCTTGCACCGTGCCGCGCACCTGGCGCGCGTGAATCCGGATGCACGGGTGCTGCTGACGACGTTCTCGGAAGGCTTGGCGACGGCGCTGCGCAGCAAGCTGCGGCTGCTGATCAGTTCGGAGCCGCGCTTGGGTGAACGCATCGAGGTTGCCGCAATGGATGCCATCGGCCTGCGGCTCCATGAGGTCAGTTTCGGCAAGGTTCGACTCGCTACGGCAAGCGACGTGCGGGCCCGGCTGGCCAGGCACGCGGCGAAGGTATCCGGCTCGCGTTTTAACGAGGCTTTTTTGTTCGGCGAGTGGCAGCAGGTCGTGGACGCATGGCAATTGCAGACCTGGGAGGACTACCGCGACGTGAAGCGGCTGGGTCGCAAGACCCGCTTGTCGGACGCGCAGCGGCAATCGCTGTGGTCGGTGTTCGACGCGATTCGGCAGGAACTGCAAGCCGAAGGATTGATGTCGATGGCGGGCGTGTTCACGCGGCTGGCGGGCGAAATGGCCAAGCGCAAGCATCCACCATTCGAGCATGTGGTGCTGGACGAGGCGCAGGACGTGACGGTGGCGCAGTTGAAGTTTCTGGCCGCCGTGGGCGGCGCGCGTCCGAACGCGCTGTTCTTCGCGGGCGACCTGGGGCAGCGGATTTTCCAGATGGCGTTTTCGTGGAAGTCCCTCGGCGCGGACGTGCGCGGCCGTTCACGCACCCTGACGGTGAACTACCGCACCTCGCACCAGATCCGCGCAGGCCGACCGGCTGCTGGGCGAGGAGATCGCCGACGTGGACGGCAATACCGAATCCCGCAAGGGTACGGTGTCGGTGTTCAACGGCCCCGCGCCGACTGTGAATGAGCTCAAGACGCCAGAGGCCGAGACCAAGGCCGTGGGCGACTGGATCAAAGCGCAGGTCGATGGCGGATTGGCTGCGCACGAGATCGGGGTGTTCGTGCGCAGCGAAGCCGAACTGGATCGCGCCCGGCAAGCCCTGCAACAAGCGGGGCTTCCCTTCGTGATCTTGGATGAGAAGGTGTAATCGGTAATCGGCAAGGCGTCCGTCGCCACCATGCACTTCGCCAAGGGGCTGGAGTTCCGCGCCGTCGCCGTGATGGCCTGCGACGACGAGGTGATCCCGCTGCAATCACGCATCGAGAGCGCGAGCGACGAGAGCGATCTGGACGAGGTGTACGCGACCGAACGCCATCTGCTCTACGTGGCCTGCACCCGAGCGCGCGAGTTTCTGCACGTTTCCGGCGTGGCCCCGGCTTCGGAGTTCCTGGCGGATTTGACCGGCTGCCGACGCATCGTGTAGCTCAATGAAAACCAGCCCTGCTGCGGATGTGGGACAAACGCCAGCGTAGCTATCGGGCGATGGGGCATCGCATCAACGTGCAGCACGAAATCAGCGATATCCGCGAAATCAGTGCTGCGGCAATGAGTTGCACGTGATGCCTTTCGGCGAACTGAGCGAAATCAGGAATCAGTACAGCCATCTGACGCCACAGAGGGCAATAATTGCGACAAATTCATCCATCGGTGCGACAATACTCTTATCTGGTCGAACCTGGAGGCTCCCATGTCCGAACGCATCAACGCCCGCCTGTCCCAACCCTTGGCCGAATTCGTGGATCGAATGGTCGGCGAGACAGGTCTTTACGAAACGCCCAGCGAATACGTCCGCGACCTGATCCGCCGCGACATGGAGCGGCGCGATGGCCAGTTTGTGCAGGACGCCATCCTCACCGGTTACCGCGACCTGGCTGCGGGCCGCGTCTTTGCGTCCAGCGGCGACTTCAAGGCCGACATGGCGATGCTCGAACGCAAGGATGCCGATGGTTGGCAATGACGCCCCATCGCCCGCAGCAACGTTCTTCCTGACTCGGAATGCGGCGCTGGATTTGCGCCGTATCTACGCACGCTCACGCCGCGAATGGAGCGAGGATGTTGCCGACCAGTACCTTGCCGATCTGTACGTGGCCATGGGCAACGCGGCTGCCAACCCAGAAAAAGGCCGCATGCGGCAGTACCGCTCGGCTCCGTTCCTGATGGTTCCGGCGCGGCAGCACTTCGTGGTCTACGACGTCCTACCTCAAGGCATCGCGGTGCTGACGGTTCAGCGTCAAGTGCGCGACATCGAAACCCTGATCGCCGAACTGACCCCGGTCTTCCACGCCGAAGTCGAGCGGCTGAAGCGCAAAGCCTGATTGCACCCGCCCACGCCCGCTGCATTGCTATTTCGTTGACATAGACGGAATTGAACTGGGCAACCACCCGCCACCACCGATTTCGCCGCGCCGAGAGGTGCGGCAAAATCGATGCAAGGGCAGTTGCGTCCTTGACCACCAAAGATTGTTCCGCGACGCAAGTCGCAGCAGAATCAAACGCCTGCGCCCCTCCGCCGGTCGGCACGATGCGGCGCGAATCGTGCGCAGCCACGCAACGGTCGTTCGCGGGCGGTATGTCAGCTGCGCGCAAGGGAATGGAGTTATAGCATCCTGAGGCAGCCTGCCTCGGGTGGAATGCGGCCGAGCGGCGCCCGAGCCGGACGCTCGCCCCCGCGCCGGTTGCAGATCAGCGGTCGTGATTGTCAGCGGGCGCTGCTCGGCCTCCGTCCCGCGGAGCGCAGGGCCGAGATTCCAAGGGATGTCAGCGAGTTGCGCGCATGTGTGCGAGACGGATCGCAAGCCTGTCGCGAGCATCCCCCAACCGGCGCGCGAATCCCGACCGAATGCCGGGCATCGACGAGTCCGGTGCCCGCGCAGATCCATAGCACCGCTACGGTGCGTGTGGTGAAACACAGATTCTCTTCGCGCGAACAGCCGATGTCGCGTCACTTCGGCAACCGTCTCAACCGGGCGCGGTTTGCAAGGCGATGGTTGTGAACTTTTGTTAATTCTCCGCGCCGGCAGGCAGCATGCCTTCTCCGGCAGACCGCCCGCCGATTAGCATTCGCGCATCTTCCTCGCCGCAAACCCGATCTTCGCTCGATTCGTTCGAGGGCAAGTGGGTGGTCCTCGCGTCAAGACGAAGCGAAGGCATGACGCCAACCGCGCGATGTGCGAAGGAAGCGGACAACTGGAAGTAGGCGGAGAGGTCATTGGATATTCAACAGATCTTGGATGGGGTTGCAGACGAGCCAACCCTCTTCCGGAGCCGGCTGTCGTGGCTGACGTTCTTGCGCAAGACGCTGGATCCCCTGCTGGCGGTGGCCTCGCTGGTCATCATCGCAGCGGCTATCGGCGAGCCATTTGACCGGCCTTACACCGCGGTCTGCGCGTTCGTCTTCGCGCTCATGTTTCCGCGCAACCCCCAGTACCTGCATCGCGGACGGGGAATGTTTCGGACGATCGTGCTCGAGTGGGCGATGGTGGTCTCCCTGCTGCTCTTCATCGGCATGGCGACGAAATCGCTCTCCTGGTTCTACCCGCCGGTATTGATCACCTGGTTCCTCATCGTCCCGATCCTCATCTACGGGGTTCACTGGGCGCTACCGTGGATCGCGCCGAGGGTCTTCGGCACGAGAGGCTACCGCCGTGCAGTGATCGCAGGTGCCTCGAAGCTGGGTCGCGCGCTCGCGGCACAATTCGCGGCCAAGCCGCTGCTAGGGGTGAAGTTGTGGGGTTTTTTCGACGACCGCTCCAGAGAACGACTCGGCGAGGTCAGGGAGAGCAGCCTGCTGGGCCGGCTGGACGATCTGCCGGACTACGTCAGCCGGCATGGCATCAATGCCATCTTCATCGCCTTGCCAATGGCTTCCCAGCCCCGGATCCTGAAGCTGCTCGACGAGCTCGGGGACACGACTGCATCGGTCTATTTCGTTCCCGACATCCTGATCTACGACTCGATCCAGGCCCGCATCGACAATGTGGGTGGGCTGCCGCTGGTTGCGATTTGCGAGAGCCCGTTCTACGGAGTGAGCGGGTTGATCAAGCGCATCGAAGACATCGTACTGAGCATCGCGTTCCTCGCGCTTGGGATGCCGCTCATGCTCGCGATCGCGCTTGGCGTGAAGCTTTCCTCGCCTGGCCCGGTGCTTTTCAAGCAGCGGCGCTACGGCCTGGACGGCAAAGAGATCGTCGTATATAAGTTCCGGACGATGCGCGTCATGGAAGACGGGGCTCACGTGCCGCAAGCACAGAAGGATGACCCGCGGGTGACCCGGTTCGGGGCTTTCCTTCGCAAGACCTCGCTCGACGAGTTGCCGCAATTCATCAACGTGCTGCAGGGACGGATGAGCGTCGTCGGCCCGCGCCCTCATGCCGTGGCACACAACGAGACCTACCGGAAGCTGATCAAGCGCTACATGATTCGACACAAGGTGAGGCCCGGGATCACGGGGCTGGCACAGGTCAACGGATGCCGTGGCGAGACGGAGGTCGTGGAGAAGATGCTCGCCCGCGTCGAGCACGACCTGCGATATCTGCGCGAGTGGTCGATCCAGCTCGATCTGGCCATCATCCTCAAGACTGCCGCTATCGTCGTCTTCGGCGACAAGCAGGCGTACTAGGCTCGAGGATCGATGCCGAATTCCCGTCCGATCCGCGAACCGCCGCTCTCGATGGGTGAGGCCGGCGATTCGCACCGTGCGGCGCCTCCGGAGTCCGCAGGTTTCCATTGAAAGATGAAGGTTCTTCCAGCTCCATGTCCAAGAACGTCGCACTGATCACTGGCATCACCGGCCAGGACGGCGCTTACCTCGCCGAACTGCTTCTGGAGAAGGGCTACACCGTCCACGGCGTCAAGCGCCGCTCGTCCTCGTTCAACACCGGCCGAGTGGATCATCTCTACCACGACCGGCACGAGCAGAACGTGCGCTTCTTCATGCACTACGGTGACATGACGGATGCGACCAACC
This sequence comes from Burkholderiales bacterium, assembly GCA_020848075.1. Classification (GTDB taxonomy): domain Bacteria; phylum Pseudomonadota; class Gammaproteobacteria; order Burkholderiales; family SG8-39; genus JAABRB01. The sequence goes on along the minus strand of JADLAV010000046.1, from coordinate 15,689 downwards.
TCATCCGCATCATGCAGGAGACCCGGCCGACCGAGATCTACAACCTCGCCGCCCAGAGCCACGTCGCCGTATCCTTCGAAACGCCCGAGTACACCGCCAACGCGGATGCGCTGGGCACGCTGCGACTTCTCGAAGCGGTCAGGATCCTCGACATGAAGGAGCGTGCGCGCTTCTATCAGGCCTCGACGAGCGAGCTGTACGGGGCCGTGCGCGAGACGCCGCAGCGGGAAACCACGCCGTTCTATCCGCGCTCGCCCTACGCGGCGGCAAAGCTGTACGCCTATTGGATCACGGTCAACTACCGCGAGGCCTACGGCATGCATGCCTCCAACGGCATCCTCTTCAACCACGAGGGGCCGACCAGGGGAGAGACCTTTGTCACTCGCAAGATCACACGCGCCATCGCGGCCATTCAACTCGGGCGCCAGGCACGGCTCTACATCGGCAATCTGGACGCCAAGCGCGACTGGGGTCATGCGCGCGATTACGTCGAAGGCATGTGGCGCATCCTGCAGCAGCCGTCGCCCGACGATTACGTGCTGGCGACCGGCGAGACCCACTCGGTGCGCGAGTTCGTGGAGCTCGCCTTTGCCGAGGCGGGGACGACGATCGTCTGGGAAGGAAAGGGAGCGCAGGAGAAGGGCTGCGACGCGCGCACCGGGAAGGTGCTCGTGGAGGTCGATGCCCGCTATTTCCGGCCTACCGAGGTCGATTTCCTGCTCGGGGATCCGACCAAGGCGCGGGAGAGGCTGGGCTGGAAGCATAAGACATCGTTCCGCGAGCTGGTGAAGGAAATGGTCGCCGCGGATCTCGTGACCGTGGAGCGCGAGTACCGCCGTCATGACAACCAGGAATAGCTACTCGCTCGCCGGCAAGCGCGTGTGGGTGGCCGGGCACCGCGGTATGGCGGGCTCGGCGGTGTGCCGACGGCTGCAACGCGAAGACTGCCAGCTGCTGACCGCGTCTCGTGCCGAAGCCGACCTTCGGCGCCAAGCCGAGGTTGAGGTTTGGATGGAGCGTGCACGCCCGCATGCGGTGTTCGTCTGTGCGGCAACAGTGGGCGGTATTCTCGCCAACTCGACCCGGCCCGCAGAATTTCTCTACGACAACCTCGCAATCGAGGCGAACATCATCGAGTCGGCCCATCGCGCCGGCGTAGAGAAGCTGCTGTTCCTCGGATCGTCCTGCATCTACCCGAGGCTTGCTCCCCAGCCGATGACCGAGGACATGCTGCTCGCCGGACCGCTCGAACCGACCAACCAGTGGTACGCGGTCGCGAAGATCGCCGGGATCAAGCTCTGTCAGGCGTACCGTCGCCAGTACGGCTGCGACTTCATCTCGGCGATGCCGACCAATCTCTTCGGACCCGGCGACAACTACGATCTGCAGCAAGGGCACGTGGCGGCCGCCATGCAGGTGAAAGTGCATCACGCCAAGATCACCCGCGCTCCCAGCATCGAGATCTGGGGATCCGGAAGACCGCGCCGCGAGTTCCTCTATGTGGACGATCTCGCCGATGCGCTGGTGTTCATGATGCAGCACTACTCGGACGAGTCGCATCTCAACGTCGGCACGGGCATCGACATCAGCATCCGGGAGCTCGCCGAGCTGGTCGCCAAGGTGGCCGGCTTCTCCGGCGGCTTCGTCTACGACGCCTCGAAGCCCGATGGCATGCCGCGCAAGGTCATGAACGTCGACAAGCTCAAAGCGCTCGGTTGGGTGGCCAAGACCTCGCTGGAGGAGGGCTTCCGCCTGTCGTACGAGTGGTACGTGCAGAACGCCGGTGCGAAACGCGAACCCAGTCTCGCCGGCCATTGAGCGATTGACGATCCTCGCGGCCTGCTCCGCCCAGAGCCCCATCCATTGACCGCCGGCCCGGGCGCCTGCGGCCGCCCTGCCGAGAGGAAGCGGTATTGATGCCGGCATCCGTTCATCCAGTGATCCTCTGCGGCGGCTCGGGCACGCGCCTGTGGCCGATGTCGCGCCGGCTTCTGCCCAAGCAATTCCTGCCCCTCGTGTCCGAGCGTTCGATGCTGCAGGATACGATGCTGCGGCTGTCCGGGCTCGAATGCGCATCGCCCGTCGTGGTCAGCAACAGCGAGCACCGCTTTCTGGCCGCCGAGCAACTGCGCGAGATCGGTGTCGGGCCGTCGATCCACGTGCTCGAGCCGGTCGGGCGCAACACCGCTCCCGCCGCCGCGGTGGCAGCGCTCTGGGTGCAGGAGCGCGATCCCGGGGGCGTACTTCTCGTCCTGCCCGCCGATCATCTGATCCGCGATGTGCATGGCTTCCACGACGCCATCGGCCAGGCTGCCCGACTGGCCGAAGAGGGTTCGCTGGTGACATTCGGCATTCAGCCGGACCGGCCGGCAACCGGCTACGGATACATCGAACGCGGCGCGGCCATGGGCGCGGATGAGGGCACCTACCGCGTCGCACGCTTCGTGGAAAAGCCCGACCGCGCACGAGCGCAGGAATTCGTCGCAAGCGGGCGGTTCTCCTGGAACAGCGGCATGTTCGCATTCTCGGCACCGCGGCTGCTGGAGGAACTGGGACGGCACCGTCCGGACGTGCTGGCATCGGCCACGGGCGCCTGGGAGAAGGCGAAGCGCGATCTTGACTTCCTGCGTCTCGACGAGACCGCATTTGCGGCCTGCCCGGCCGACTCCATCGATTACGCAGTGATGGAGAAGACCAATGCTGCCGTGGTGATCCCGGTGGACATCGGCTGGAGCGACGTAGGCTCCTGGGGCACGCTCTGGGAGGTGGCCGAGAAGGACGCGAGCGGCAACGCCGTTCGGGGGGACGTACACTTGCGCGAGAGCGAAAACTGCTACGTCCGGGCCGAGAGCCGCATGGTGTCGGTGCTCGGAATGAAGAACGCGCTCATCGTGGAAACCGACGATGCGCTGCTCGTCGCGGACCGTGCCGAATCCGAGAAGGTCAAGGATGTCGTCGGGCACCTGGATGGCACCAACCGCACCGAGCACGTCTCGCACTCCCGCGTTCACCGGCCCTGGGGCTACTACGAGAGCATCGACGCCGGCCAGCGCTTCCAGGTGAAGCGCATCATGGTGAAGCCGGGTGCCGCGCTCAGCCTGCAGATGCACCATCACCGGGCCGAGCACTGGATCGTCGTCTGCGGAACGGCGCGCGTCACCCGCGGGGACGAAGTGAAATTGGTTGCCGAGAACGAGTCGACTTACATACCCATCGGCACACGCCACCGACTCGAGAATCCCGGCAAGCTCCCGCTGTTCCTGATCGAGGTGCAGTCCGGCGGCTACCTTGGGGAAGACGATATCGCGCGCTTCGAGGACCTGTACAAGCGTGAGTAGGGTGCGAAGAGCCGGAGAGGCTGATGCGAGCCGGCCCGGCTGCCCGCATCCGGCCGGGCAAGCGAGGGTGCGACCTCGTGGAGGAAGGGCGCCACTGCTGCTGCTTTCGCGGCGTGGGCATGGCCGCGGCCGAGCGGGCGCTGCGCCGGCAGGAAGGCGGCCCCCGGATGCGCTATATTGCGCGCCTCGATCCGAATCCTCAGCCTGCCGGCATGGTGTCATGAAAAGAACGCTCGCATTCATCGGATTCACCATCCTCGCGATGACTCAGGGCGCGCTGCGAGCGCAGACGCTCCCGGGGCTTCCAGGGCCGTTCGCGCCGGACTATGGGGAGATCCTGTCGCCGGAGGCCGAGGAAGGGCGCCGCTTTCGTCTTGCGGTCGGAACGGACATCGCCCATGACGACAACGTCTTTCGCCTGCCGTCCGACTGGACGACCGGCACCGTCGGTGCGACCGGCCGTACGAACAGCTCGACGATCACGCGCATCTACGCCCAGGGCAACATCGACGTGCCCGTGAGTCGCCAGCGGTTTCTCGCCCAGGCGACCGCCAACGCGTATTCCTTCTCGGGCCTTTCCTACTTGAACTACAACGCCCTCGATTTCCGCGGGGCCTGGCTCTGGCAGGCCGGCAATCTGTGGCGGGGCGAGCTTCGGTATGACCATCTGAAAGGGCTGACGCCTTTCATCGACGGACGGCCGATCGTGCAGAACCTTCGCACTCTGGACTACGGGACGGCGACTGCCGAGTACTCGCTGACGCCACGCTGGGCTCTCACGATGGGTGCGAATGCGTACAACGCCTCGAATAGCGACATCGGCTACCAACCTGCCAACGTCCAGCAGGCGACCGGCGAACTCGGGGTCAAGTATTACGGATCCGGGGCAAACTACATCCAGATTCTGGGCGGGTATTCACGAGGCAGGTACCCGGACCGGATCGCGACGCCCCAGTTCGACGACAAGTACGACCAGGCGGACATCGGCGTGGAGGCACTGTACGCGGTGAGCGATCTCAGCTTCCTGCGGGGGCGAATCAACTACACCTCGCGGACATATCCCAACGTATCCGAGCGGGACTTCCGCGGTCCGACCGGGCGGGTGGAGTTCATCTGGGGGATCAGCCCGAAAACGGGAGTCAACTTCAACGTTCGGCGGGAGCTGGGTGTTTTCGAAGACCTTACGACCAGCTACACCGTGACCGATGTGGCTGCGATCGGGCCCTGGTGGGAGGTGCTGCCACGGGTGCGGCTCGAGGCCACCTACGAGCGATGGTGGCGCGAGTACCGTGGCGATCCGTTCAGGTTCGCCGCGGGCCTTCCGCAGCGCGATGATGATCTCTCCTTCATCCGGTTCGGCGTGCAGTGGACGCCGACACGCAACTGGCTGCTGCGGGCTGCATACCAGTATTCCACGCGTGATTCCAACTATCGGACATACAACTTCAACAACAACCTCGTGTTCGGCACCGTGGAGTTCCACTTCTAGCTGTCGGCGCGGAGCCGTTGCGGTCGTCCTCCGCGATTTGCAACGCAGGGAATGTGAATTTTTGTGAATTCTCTCGCGACAGCAACAACTTCTCCTCCTCGCGTCTCGTAAGCGACAAAGTCGCGATCCAAGTCCGGTAGTATCCGCAGGCCAGGGCAGAATCGATTCGCAGATTGCAGCTCAGCCGCGATCCGACCGCGCCGCGGTCTTCGCGGCGGGAGGCGCGCAGCGGTGGATGATGCTGCCGGTATCCACAGAACTCGATTGGAGACTTCGTTTGCCATGCTGCTCCGAGTATTCAAGCTCTTCCTCTTCCTGTTCGCCGTGTGCGGCGCTGCCAGCGCCAACGCCCAGGCGCGCGACTATCTGCTTGGGCCAGGGGATGTCATCAGCGTCAAGGTGTTTCAGAGCCCGGACCTCTCGGTCGATGCGCGCGTCTCCGAGGCGGGAACGATTCCCTACCCGCTGATCGGCGATCTGCCGGTGGCCGGCTTGACGGCGTCGGCGGCGGGTTCGTTGATCGCGAAGCGGCTCGCGGAGGGCAACTTCGTCAAACAGCCTTACGTCACCGTGGGCATCGCGCAGTTCCGGAGCGTGCAGGTCTCCGTGCTGGGGCAGGTCGCCCGTCCCGGCAAGTATCCGATGGAACAGTCGGCAAGCCGAGTCACCGATGTCCTCGCGATTGCCGGCGGCGCCCTGCCGGCGGCGGCCGATGCCGTCTGGCTCGTCACGCACGAGGGCGACAAGACGCGCAAGGTGGAAATCGACATCCCGGCGATCATGCAAGCCGGCGACCTGTCGACGAACGTGCTCGTGAAGAACGGCGACACGATCTTCGTACCGCGCGCGCCCGCGTTCTACATCTATGGCGAGGTGCAGCGGCCCGGGCAGTATCGCATCGAGCGCGGCATGAACGCGACGCAGGCGCTCGCGGTCGGCGGCGGTCCGAATCCCCGAGGCACCGATCGCGGGATGCGGCTCTCGCGGCGCGATGCGGGCGGCGAGCTGGTCATGCGTGAGGCGAAGCCGGACGAGCCCATCCTCCCGGACGACGTCCTCTATGTTCGTGAGCGGATCTTCTAGTCGCGGCGGATTGCATATCGAAGGTGGCCCGGACCTCGGCCCAGAGCGTTCCAACTTGATACGCGGATGAACAGATGAGCTTGCTGCACTACCTGTCGATATTGAAGGCCCGCCGCACCTTGATCCTGTGGTTCGTCGCTGGGTCCGTGGCGCTGGTGATGGGCGTGAGCTTGATGCTCCCGAGGACGTACAACGCGACGGCGAGCCTCCTCGTCGACGTGAAATTGGCCGATCCGGTGGGCGGCGTTTCGCTGGGACAGGCGCTCCTGCCCGAAACGTTGCAGGCGTACATGACGACCCAGGCGGAGGTCGTGTCCAGCCAGCACGTCACGCAGAAAGTGATCGAGCGCCTCAGGCTGAACGAGAACCCTGCGCTCCGCGAGAGATGGGCGGCGGGCGGGTCGGGCAAGGGCGAGTTCGAGGACTGGCTGATCCAGGACCTGCGCAAGCGGCTCGATGTCAGGCCCTCGCGGGACAGCACCGTGATCTCGATCACCTACTCGGACAGCGACTCGCGGATGGCCGCGAACGTGGCGAACGCGTTCGCGCATGCCTACATCGACACGCATCTCGAGTTGAAGGTGCAGCCTGCCCGGAGATCGGCGGCGTTCTTCGATGAGCGCACCAAAGCTGTCCGCGAGAAGCTGGCGCAGGCGCAGGCGAAGCTGTCGGAGTTCGAGCGACAAAGCGGCTTCGTCGCCTCCGAGGACAAGCTCGACGTCGAGACCGCCCGTCTGAATGAGCTCTCCAGCCAGCTCACGGCGATCCAGGCGGCGGCAGCCGAAGCGAGCTACAAGCAAAACCAGGGAAGCTCGGTTTCGGAGGTAAACACCAGCCCGCTCGTTCAGACCCTTCGGGGAGATCTCGCGAAGTCGGAAGCCAAGCTGCGGGAAATGGGCGCGCAGCTGGGCACCAATCATCCCCAGTACCAGCGAACCGAGGAGGAGGTCAGAGCATTGCGCGAGCGGGTCGCTCTCGAGACGGAGCGGGCGTCCGAGACGGTCCGGGCGGCCGCGCGCATAACGCGGCAGCGCGAGGCGCAGACCAAGGCCGCGTTTGAGGCTCAGAGAGCGAAGGTCCTGGCGATGCGGGCAGCGCGCGACCAGGCAGCGCTTCTGGTCAATGACTTGCAGAATGCAAAGCGGGAGCACAGCGATCTCCTGCAGCGTCTCGGTCAGATCAGCCTCGAGGGCGACATGACGCAGACGAACGTCTCGATCCTCAATCGCGCACCGCAGCCGCTGTATCCGTCGAGCCCGAAGCTCGCATTGAATCTCATCGTGTCCGTGCTTCTCGGCATCCTCGGCGGCATCGGCACGGTGTTCGCGCTGGAGGCGCTGGATCGGCGCTTCCGGGATGCCGATGACCTCGCGGAAACCCTGGCCCTGCCCGTGCTCGGCGTCATGGAATCGACTGTGGACATCATCAAGTCCCTACCCAAGAAACGGCCACTCGCGCTGCCGGGCAGCGGGTCGGCCGTGGCAACCGCGGAGAGCTAGAAAGTGGACCACGAAAATCTAGGCAGCATGATCCCTGTCGGCGGGGCAATCGCGAAGCGCAGCAAGCGGGCCAAGCGGCCGAGCCTGATTCCCCAGTTCAAGGCTGGGCCCGGCGCAACCACCGTCCCTCTGCTCGGGGCGATCCTGGTACGCGAAGGAAAGCTCACGGCGGAATCGGCTGAGCGCGTGCAACAGCTCCAGCACCGGACGCAGCTGCGCTTCGGCGAGACCGCGGTTCAGTTCGGACTCGTGGGCGACGCCGATGTCGCGCACGCACTCGCGCTCCAGTTCGACTATCCCTACCTGCCCGACGACGACGAGCGAATCGACCCGGAGGTCATCTCGGCGTTCCGGCCATTCGACGCTCGCGTTGAAGCGATGCGCGCGCTGCGGGCCCAGGTGATGCTGCGATGGCTCAGTGTCGGAAGCGGCGGCCGGGCGATTGCCATGATCGGCCCGGGGCGCGGGGACGGCCGGAGCTACCTTGCCGCCAACCTGGCGGTGGTGTTCGCCCAGCTCGGCACGCGCACGGTGTTGATCGATGCTGACATGCGCCACCCGCGCCAGCACAAGCTTTTCAAGCTGAGCAATCAGAGCGGCCTCTCCCAGATACTCGCGGGGCGAGGAGAGCCCGAATCGATCCAGTCCATCCCGGCGCTGCGCAGCCTGTCGGTCATTCCTGCGGGGCCGCTGCCTCCGAATCCCCAAGAGCTCCTGCTGCGGGCGCAGTTCGAGGAACTGCTGGATGAGCTCGAGGGCACGTTCCACGTCATCATCATCGATGCTCCGGCCGGTGTGGACGGCGCGGACGTGCACTTCATCGCCCGCGCCGCGCGCGCAGCCCTGATGGTGGTCAGACAGAACCATACGCGCGTGAAGGCCGCGACTCGCCTCCAGGACGAGCTCGCGCCGACGGGGGTGAGCGTGCTCGGGACCGTGCTCAACAAGTTTTGACGACGGCGGGTACCGCAGTCGCGCACCAGCTCCGGAAGACGATGCAGGTTCCTCGGGTGAAGTGGGACGTTCCTGCCGCGCGGGCGGCAAGGCCGTGAGAGGACGTTCCCGGGCTCTGTGCGACGCGCAAGTGCTCGAGGCGCCCAGGGCCGGATCAGCCGCGCGCCAGCGGCGGGAACGCCTGCATGCGACGGCCGGTCCGCACCCGGGACGTCTTGAAACGACCTGCCGGCGGGCCGCACCGGCCCGTGCCTGCGCCGGATCACCGCGTGTCCCGCTCCCCGCCTCGACCACTGAGTTCCGCGACGACTCGCATCCGCTTCGATGAGCTCCGGTCACTCGCCTGATTCCCTTTCGCTGATCAAGCACAGCGTGCGCGCGCTGAAATGGAGCTACGTCGGCGTCGCGGCGCGCGTGGTTCTCCAGATCGCGTCGCAGATCGTGCTGGCGCGGCTCCTGGGGCCCGCCGCGTTCGGGGTGGTGACCGCTGCGGTGCTGGTCATTCTGATCGCGGGCATCGTGGCGGAGCTCGGCTTGGGAACCGCCCTGATTCAGGCCCCAAGCATCGACTCCACCGATATTCGATCCGCCTTCACGCGAGTGCTGCTCGCCGCGGCGATCATGTCGATGGTCATCCTGCTCGGCGCCGATCTCGTCGCGGCGCTATTCGGCAACCCGCAGGTCGCAGCGGTGCTGCGCTGGATGACGCTCGCCATGATCTTTCAGGCGTGCGGCGCCGTATCGCTGGGACTGCTCCGGCGTCGGCTGGACTTCAAGACGATCCAGGTTGCCCAGGTCTCGAGCTACTTCGTGGGGTTCTTCCTGATCGGGGTGACATGCGCATGGCTCGGCGCCGGCGAATGGAGCCTGGTGGCGGCCTGGGTGTCCCAGACCTTTCTCGCCTCCGTCATCCAGTACGCGCGAGTGCGTCATGAGCTTGCGCCGAGGCTGCGGTCGGGCCCCGCTGCACTCACCGGCTTCGGCCTGCGCACCGTCGGCGCAAGCTTTGCGAACTGGAGCGTCGAGAATCTCGACAATCTCATGGTAGGGCGTGCGTTCGGCACGACGACGCTGGGCGCGTATTCGATCGCCTACAGTCTGGTGCGCACTCCGGTCAACCACATCGTCTTTTCTCTGCAGCAGGTGATCGTGCCATTCACCGCCCGGGCGCAGGAGGACCGGGAGATGCTGCGCAAGGCCTATCTGACGCTGCTCTGGGCCGTTGCGGTCGTCACCATGCCGACGTTTTTCGGACTGGGCGTGCTGGCTCCGACGGCGATCGACGCGCTCTACGGCAGCGCGTGGAGCGAGGCCATTCCGCTCCTCCTGCCGCTCGCCCTGGCCATGCCCCTGCATGCGGTTCAGGCTGTCGGCGGACCCGTCCTGTGGGGAAGCGGCGAAGTGGGGCGCGAGATTCATGTGACGGGCTGGGTCGTGGTCCTGTTGATTCTCGTGCTTCTGATCGCGAGCAGGATTTCCGCGATCGCGGTGGCATGGAGCGTCTGGCTGGTGTACCTGGTCAGGGCCATCTGGATCACGGGCAAAGTCTCGACGCTGATCGGATTGCGTCTGAGCAAGGCGCTGTCGATGCTTCGGGGGGGGATCGTGGTCGGATGTGCGACTGCCGCGACGCTCTATGCCGCAAACGCCGGAATGGAGTATGCGGGCTTGGCCTCCGCTTACCGCCTCGGGGTGGCTGTCGCGCTCGGCGCCGCGGTCCTGCCCCTTTGCGTCGTGCTGTTCTTTCGCATGATTTTTCCCGCGGAGCTCGCGGTTCCGATGCGCGAGATCCTGAACCGTGCGCCAAGGCGTCTGCAAGGCTGGCTGAGCCGGCGATTTGCCGTGTAGGAGCGCACGGTGCTCGCGGTCGGGCGCGTTCGGGAGCGGCCGGGGGACCGTCAACGCTTTCATTAACAATCGAAGAGTGAAATGAAGAAGATCCTCGGTATTCAGATAGGTCACGATTCGGCTGCGGCGTTGATCGTCGACGGCAGAATCGTTGCGGACGCTGCGGAGGAGCGGTTCACGCGGGTGAAGAACGACTGCTCGTTTCCGCTCAACGCGATCCAGTTCTGTCTGGATCATGCCGGGATCGAATCCACCGACCTCGACGCGATCGCGATTCCGAGCCGCTACTTGCATCCCGAAGTCCCGGTGTTCATCGACATCCCCCAAGGCGCGCTGCCCAAGGAAGGGCGCAGCCTGAAATCGAAGATCAAGCAGGCGGTTCTGAGCTATAGCTCGTTGACGGCGAAGGAAAAGACAACGCTGCCGGCCTACCAGAAACCCATCGCCGTCGCGCCCGGGTGCAAATTCGTTCTCGTGGAGCACCACAAGGCGCATGCCGGATCGGCGTACTACACCTCGGGTCTCAACGACGAGCGAGTGCTGGTCGTCACCATGGACGGCATCGGCGACCATACGGCGGTCGGGATCTGGCAGGGCGAGGGGAACCGCCTGAAGCACGTGAAGTCCTGGGGCGGCGAGGCCTCCCTCGGGTGGTTCTACTCGAACTGTACCGAGGCGCTCGGTTGGCGACACGGCAGCGACGAGTGGAAGACCATGGGGCTGGCCCCTTACGGGACACCGCGTCCCGGCGCGCTCGACGGCTTCTTCCCGAGGTTCAGGGAGGGAGGGCTTGTCCAGCCTCACGATTACCGCGGAGGGGGGCGATGGCTCGACCACTCTGCATACCACTATCACTTCTCGGATGCGTACGCCCTGCAAAAGATCGCCGGGCAGCTGGGGCGGGAGGACTTCGCTGCCGAGGCGCAACGCGTGTTCGAGGTGCAGGCAAACGAGATCATCCTCCCCTGGCTCAAGCGCCTGGGCACCCGGCATCTTTGCGCGGCAGGCGGCGCCTTCCTCAACGTCAAGGCGAACCAGAACCTCTGGTACACGGGCGAGCTCGACACACAATGGATCTACCCGAACCCCGGAGACGCCGGCTTGGCCGCGGGCGCCGCGCTCTGCGCTTACTACGAGAATGCTCCCGCCGCAAGACACGAGCGGCTGCCCGATGCCTATCTCGGGCCCGCATTCTCCAACGACGAGATACGCCGCATCCTGGACGAGCGCGGGCTGCAGTACGCATACGATGAGAGTCCGTCGCGCAGCGCGGCCGGGTACCTTTCCGAGAACAGGATCATCGGCTGGTTCCAGGGCCGCATGGAGTCCGGTCCGCGGGCGCTCGGCAATCGGTCCATCCTGATGAGTCCGTTGAAAGCGGAACACAAGGATCTCATCAATCGCTGTGTCAAGTACCGCGAGGCGTTTCGCCCATTCTGTCCGTCGATTCTGCGCGAGAGGGCGTCCGACTATCTCGTGCAGAGCCGCGATGAACGCTTCATGATCACCTCGTTCGCCGTGCCGCCCGAGCAGCGGAGCAAGATACCCGCCGTGGTGCACGTGGACGGCACGGCCCGCCCGCAGCTGGTCTGGGCGGACACGAATCCCAGGTACCACGAGCTCATCAAGGCGTTCGGCGAGCTCACCGGCGAACATGCCGTGCTGAACACCTCCTTCAACGTCAAGGGGGAGCCGATCGTCTGCCATCCGCGCGAAGCCATACGCTGCTTCTTCGACACGGGGCTCGACGTCCTGTTTCTGGGCAATTTCAGGCTGGTGAAGCCCGGCGTCGCCAAGCGCGCCCCATAGTCGGATGACAGTCGAGATGCGCGCATCATGAAGATCGGCGTGGCTGGCTACGTTTCCACCGAGAGCGTCGCTTCGTTGCTCGACGGTGATGCATCGAATCTGCCGAAGGGGTTTCCGGGTGCTCCGTTCTTCGGGACGCTCGTCGCGGCGCTTCTGGAGCGCGGGCACGACGTGTCGGTGTACACGCTGAGCGACGATATCCCGCCGTCGCAGCGAGAGCCCGTCATCGTCCGGAACCGGCGATTCTCGATCTACTATTGTCCGTACCGCCGTCACTCGTTCAGGCCGAACGGACTGCACCTCGGTCGGAGCCTCGACTTCTTCCGCCTGGAGCGGCGAATGCTGCGCCGGGCGATGCTGATCGATCGTCCCGACATCGTGCACGCCCATTGGACCTACGAGCTGGCGCTTGCCGCAATGGCGTCGGGATTGCCTTACGTCGTCACCTGCCACGACTCGCCGCTCAGAGTGTTGCTCTTCTTCAAGAATGCCTACCGCTTGGGGCGGTACCTCATGGCGCGAGCGGTGCTGCGGCGCGCGACCCGGCTGACTGCCGTCTCTCCTTATCTTCGGGATGAAGTCAAGTCCATGGCCTCGGTGCCCATCGAGATCGTGCCCAATCCGCTACCCGCGTCCTTGCTCGACATGGCGCCCGAGCGGCCTCGCGAGGTGGATCCGATTGCGCCGCGCATCGCGATGGTGCTGAACGGCTGGATCGACCTCAAGAACCCCAAGGGAGGACTCGCAGCATTCGGGATGCTCCGCAAGGAGATCCCTCGTGCCGAACTGCATGTCCTCGGCACCGATTACGATCCGGGCGGGCCCGCTGCGCAGTGGGCCGAACGCCGGGGATTGACCGAAGGCGTACGTTTCCATGGCGCGGTGCCACACCAGGAGCTCCTGGAAGCGCTGCGATCCATGCACTTGCTGCTGCATCCGTCGCTCGAGGAGGCAGGAAGCATGATCGTCACGGAGGCGATGGCGCTCGGACTGCCCATCGTCGGCGGGATCCATAGCGGTGCAATGCCCTGGATCACCGGCAACGGGGCGGCCGGGGTCATGACCGACGTGACCCGGCCGGCCCTCCTGTGCTCGGCGATGCGCGAGCTATTGGACGAGCCGGAGCACTACGCGGGATGCGCGACCCAGGCGGTGCTCCGCGCACGCGACGTGTTCAGTGCCGAGAGCGTCGCCCAGCAATACGAAATCGTCTACGGTCAGGCGCTTCACGAGCGCGTACCTGCGCCGGAGACACCTCGCGGCCGCGCGGCGCAGCTGCCCGTTCGATCGGAGTAACGCATGGAATCCTTGCTGACGCTTTCGACGGGCCTCCCTCTTGCGGCGCTGTGCGCGATCGCGCTGCCGTTCCTGCTGTGGTTCACGTACAGCCGGATCACTTTCGGCCTGCTGCTCGTCCTTGCGACGTTCTTCATGGAAGTCGTGTACGTCGAGTTTCCCGGCTACTGGGTGGGGATCTATCTCTATCCCGGCGACCTGGTGTTCACTTTCCTGAGCGCGGTCGCGGTCGCGCGCGCGGCTTTCGCCAAGGACGTCCCGGGCCGCTCAACGGTCTGGCTGCTCTTCGGCGCCGTCATTGCACTGTCGTTTGTGCTGGGACTGCAGCACTTCGGCAAGGCAGCGGGGACCGACTTTCGCAACTACTTTTACGTTTGGACGACCGTCCTCTACTTCTCGAGCTTCCGGCTGGACGAGGCCCGGGTCACGCAGATCATCAAGACCTGGCTTTTCTTCACTGCGCTCCTGCTCGGTCTGGCCCTCCTGCGCTGGGTGGCCGAATACCTGAATCTGCCCATCGTCTCGAGCTGGAGAGGAACGGGCCCGGAAGCGGATTACCGGGTTGTCCCCTCGAACGCTGCGCTGTTCTTCGTGGACAGCTTTCTCATTCTCACGTACATCCTGACCACGCGCGCTGCGAAACGTTGGGTCTGGCTCTCGGTACCCGTGCTGCTCGCAGCAATCGTGGTGCTGCAGCATCGCTCGGTCTGGATCGCGGCCGCGGCTGGCCTGGTTGCGATGTACGTGGCCTTTCCGGGCAGGGTTCGCAAGCAGCTCGCGCAGTACTCCGTCGCCGCCGCTTTCCTCGTCGGAGCCCCGGCGGTCGTACTGACGGCCTACGGCAAGCTCGACACGCTCATGAACGCCGTCTCGACGTCGGTCGCATCGGCGACCGATCTCGAGCGAGGAACGGCGGGCGGGCGCATCTACGGCTGGAAGCAGCTCTTGTCCCAGATGGCGCCCGCGGACTACGTGATCGGGAAACCGTTCGGGAGCGGCTACGAGCGCTACGAATTCCCGAACGTCAGGTGGAAGGCAACCTGGGATCCGCACAATTTCTACATCCAGACGCTGCTTCGCGGCGGGCTGATCGGCCTTGGGCTCCTGCTCGCGGTCTATTTCTTCACCATGCGGCGACTATTGTCCGACACGGATGTCTCCGGAAAGCTATTCCTGCCACCGCGACTGATGTTCGTCCTGCTGGTGACGCAGCTCGCTTACATGGCCGCTTATCGGTTTGCCTACGAGCAGGCCATCTGGCTCGGGCTGGCGATCAGCATCGTTGCTGCGATGAGAAAACTGTCCCGCGAGGCGGCGAAGCGAAAGCTCAGCCTTGCCGTCCGCGGGCGGTCCGGTCCTGCCGTGGGATTGCCGAACAGGCTGGCGCGCCGGTGAAGATCGCCGTTCTGATGACGTGCCACAACCGGCGGCAGAAGACGCTGGCGTGTCTCGGCGCCCTCGCCGCGAGCAGATTGCCTCCCGACGTGGCGCTGGAGGTCTTCCTCACGGATGACGGCAGCAGCGACGGGACGGCGGATGCGGTCGCGGCGAGGCATAGGGACGTCCACCTGATCCCGGGCGATGGCAGCCTTTACTGGAACGGCGGCATGCGCAAGGCGTTCGCCGCCGCGCTGGACGGCTGCTTCGACGCTTTTCTCTGGCTCAACGACGATACGATGCTCTACCAGACTGCGCTACCTGTCATGCTCAAGACCTGGCGGGAGCTGAAGGGAGCGCAGGGCGCAGACGTGGTCGTCGTCGGCTCCACGCGGGACGCCGGCTCGGGAGAGCTGACCTATGGCGGCGTGATCCGGCCCGCGCGCTGGCGGCCGATGGCGTTCAAGATGGTCGTGCCTGCGGACTTTCCGCTCGAGTGCGAAAGCATGTGGGGAAACTGCGTTCTCATACCGGACAAGATCGCGCGTACCGTCGGAAACCTCGATCCCCGCTTCACGCACTCGATGGGCGACGTCGATTACGGGCTTCGGGTCCGCAAGGCGGGTTTCGGAATCTGGATCATGCCGGGCTACGCTGGGACGTGCTCGACGAACTCGCCGCAAGGAACGTACGAGGACCCCCGAATGCCCATTCGGCAGCGGCTCGGCAAGATGATGCAGCCGAAGGGGATGCCCATTCGATCGTGGCGCGTCCTCACCCAGCGCCACGCAGGGCCGCTGTGGTTCTTGTACTGGGTCTGGCCCTACCTCAAGGTGATCGCGACTTCCATCGTGCGACGATGACCGGGCGCTAATCCGAAGTTCCTCCGTTAACCTCGTCGGTTTTGAGTAGATAAGGCTCTTGAATCAAGAGGATAGATTCCGTGGTGGTGTTCAATGTAGGCATGTAAGTGTATTTGCATTGCTGCGTAGATCG
>JADLAV010000045.1 GCA_020848075.1 Burkholderiales bacterium | reverse complement strand
GACTTCCTGCAGGGCTGCCAGTTTGGGTTCCATCTCTGCCTCCAAAAAATAGGTTGTGGAAAACCCTTTTTAGTCGCAGAGACCCCAACTGACCAGCCCTGCATAGGATCTCAAAGAGGAGGGGAAAAGAGAAGGTCCCCTCCTTTTCAAGGAGGGATGACGGCGCAGCCGGCGGGGTGGTTGCTGCATTCCCGATCTCGTCACCACCCCGCCTGCGCGGGAATGACCTAGCCAGAGCGTCCTGCGGCGGGCTTCGACTCCACGGCGGCGGCGATGCGCTCCACGCGCTTCTCCAGGCGCTCGACCGAGTCGCGCAGCCCCTCCACCTCCCGTCCGAACTGCTCGACCTCGTACGGATAGACCAGGAGGCCGCCTTCCTCCTTGAGGTACTCGGCGACGTTCTGGCCGAGCCGCTCCGCCGCCTCGCGCTGCCAAGCCGCAAGCGATCGCGCAGCGCCTGCCATGCGATGCGCAGCGGCATCGCCGACGATCCGCGACAGGTCCTCCTCCACATCCCAGCGCAGGTTGCGGAACAGGAAGTCGATTGCCTTCGCGAGATCGGCGTCGCCCTCGACCCGCACGTCGCGCATCGCCGCATCGGGGCGCACGAAGAGGAGCGGGACCGCGGCAGGCGAGAGGGTGAGCGTGACTGCGGGCTCCGCGGCCTCGTGAGCCGGGCCGACGTAGCCTGCTTCCAGGATCTCGATCGCCAGGTCGGGGAGGGGCGCGAGCCGCAAGCGCGCAACCTTGCCCGCGAACGGCGCCAGGCGCTCGCGCGCCCACGCTTCGCGCTCGACCAGCCGGCTCAAAATCGCAATGACGGATCGCTCGAGCATTCGGTCACGATCAGTTGCTGCGCGCCGCCAGAAATCGCGCGATGTCGATCTTGCCGATGATGTCCACGACGTCGTTGCGCTCCACCACGGCCGCCACGCTCCGCAGATCGGGGCGTTCGCCGCCGCGCCGGGCGTCCGGCGGAGACGCGCGGCCGATGATCGCCCCCGGCCGCACGCGATCAGACCGTCGCGCGCCGCAGCGCGCGCTTCAGCCCGTGGATCTCCCGCAGCACCGCCTGCAGCCCCTCGCGCTTGTCGGAGGCGAGGATCTCGTCGCGCTTCTGCTTGAGGTCGCGGATCTTGCCCTTGACCTTCAGCTTGTCGACGCCCTCGGCGTGATGGTGGGCGTGCGCGTCGATGCCGAGCGCCTTGCACAGCGCGACGAGCAGGTGGTCCTTGTTGAGCTGCGTGTACCCCTTGACCGCCTCGTGCTCGATCCCCTTCGCGATCTCGCGCAGCTCCGCCACTTTCTTGTGCTTCAGCTCTTCGTAGGTGTGCGCCATGGTCTCGTTTCCTCCTTGTCGACTCGGGTGCTCGGCCATTATGCCGCAGGTCTCTCGCCGCTCCTCGAAGAGGACAAAAAAGGAAGTCCCCTCCTCGGAGAGGGGGGGATAAAAGAAACGGAGAGGAGGGGATGAAAGTAAGAAAGGCCGCGCGAAGGCGGCCTTTACAGCGACGAGACGGGGACGGCTAGTTGACTTGCTGGATCCCGGCGAGCAGCCACCCGGTGCCGCCCATCTCGGGCTTCCTGAGATTCCAGATCTCCTCGAACGGCAGCGGCGCCCCGCCCGACTCCTCGCGCATCATGCCGGAGAAGCGGATGCTCGCCCAGTGCGCGCCGGCGTCGGTCGTCACCTCGAGCAACTGGGCGTCGAGCGTGACGACGTCGGTCTGCTGATCCGCGCCCCGCCGCGCCGCGACGTCCTGCGCGAGGTCCGCGAACATCTCGTCGGTCACGAGGTCGCGAATCGACTCGAGGTCGCCGCGGTCGTTCGCGGCCTGCAGCGCGATGAAACTCTTCTTCGCTTGCCGCAGGAAGCCCTGCACGTCGAAATTGTCCGGGATCCGCGCGGCGGGCCGGGCGCGAGGCTCGGCGAGCGTCGCGTCGCTCGGCAGCTGCGATGGCGGCGGCGCGGCGACCGTCTCGTTCCCGAGCCCGGCGTATTGCAGCGCCTGCGGCCTGCGCTGTGCCTGCCCGCGTCCGAGCATGCGCATCAGGACGCCGATCACCAGCACGATCGCGAGCCCGAGCAGGATCGCCGTCATGATCGTGCCGAGCTGGTCGCCGAAAAGGTACGCGAGACCGAGGCCGGCGGCGAGGCCGGCGAGCGGCGCGAGCCAGCGCCCTGGCCGCGCGCCCGGCGCGGCCGGGGTGGGTGCCTGGGTCTGCTGGGGGGTGGCGGCTGGCGCGGCCGGCTTCTGCGGTGGGAGCGCCTGGCGCTGCGTGCCCAGGCTTCGGGCGCCGCCGAGCCGCCGGGCCTCGGCGTCCTCGGGCACCAGGCCCGCAATCATTGCGACGGCGAACGCCGCCGCCAAGAACCCTTTATTCATCACTCGTCTCCACCAGTTCGACATCGACAAAGAATCAACCCGGTCCCCATGTCTTCCTGCGCCATCCACCTTGGTGCTAATACTTGAAGCCGCGATGCAGCGCAACCACGCCGGCGGCGAGATTCCAGTATTCGACGCCCTCCAGGCCGGCTTGTTCCATGAGGGCGCGCAACTCTTCCTGTCCGGGATGCATCCGGATCGACTCGGCGAGGTAGCGGTAGGCGGCCGCGTCGCTCGCCACCCGAGCGCCAAGCCAGGGCAGCACCTTGAAAGAATACCAGTCATAAGCGGGCGCGAGCGGTTTCCACACCTTCGAGAACTCGAGGACGAGCAAGCGCCCGCCGGGGCGCAGCACGCGGCGCATCTCGGCGAGCGCGGCGCCCTTGTGCGTCATGTTGCGCAGGCCGAAAGCGACGCTCACGCAATCGAAGTGATCGGACGGAAACGGCAGGCGCTCGGCGTCGCATTGCGCGACGGGCAGCGCCCTGCCGGCATCGAGCAGCCGATCGCGTCCGATGGCGAGCATCGACCGGTTGATGTCGGTGAGCCAGACTTCGCCCGTCGGTCCCGCGCGCTCGGCGAACGCGCGCGCGAGATCGCCGCTCCCGCCCGCCACGTCGAGCACGCGGCTGCCTGCGTGCACGCCGCTCTTGCCCACCGTGAACGCCTTCCACAGCCGGTGCAGCCCGCCCGACATCAGGTCGTTCATCAGGTCGTAGCGCGTCGCGACGGAATCGAACACGCCTGCCACGCGCTCGGCCTTGTCGTCCTCGCGGACCCGCTGGAAGCCGAAGTGTGTCTCCGCCATGGCGCCCCTTGTCCGGATGGGGTCGATCTAGCCCGGCATCGCGCGCGCGACGGCCGGGCGCGCGGCCATGCGCTCGATCCAGCGCACGAGGTTCGGCATCGGGCCGTGGCCGTCGATCACGGCCCGGCGTCCCTTCGCATTCGGGTAGAGCGCAAGGTCGGCGAGCGAGAGCTCGTCCGCCAGGTACTCGCGGCCCGCGAGCTGCGCATCGCAGGCGGCGAAGTACCGCGCGAGCCGCTTCTCGAAGAATGCGACGTTCGCCGGGCTCTTCTCCGGCGCCGCGAAGCTGAGCTGGAAAATGGTGCCGCTCGTCATCGCGATGTCGCTTGCCACGAGCATCAGCCACTGCTGCATCTGCGCCCGGCGCAGCGCGTCCTGCGGGACGAACTTGCCCGTCTTCTCGGCGACGTAGAGCATGATCGCGATCGATTGCGACAGCACGAGCGGCTTCCCGCCGGGGCCTTTGTCGTCGCGGATCACCGGCATCGCCTGCAACGGATTGAGCGCGGTGAACTCCGGGGTCTTCTGGTCGCCTTTCGCGAAGTCGAGCGTGTGGCGGCGGAACTCGAGCCCCGATTCCTCGAGGACGAGGAGGGCGCGCTGCCCGTTCGAGGTGGGCGCGTAGTACAGGTCGATCATGCCTTGCTCCTTGGCGCGATGTGAGAGATGCGAGCGTGCGGTCAGCGCGACTTGCCCTGCTGCGGCCCGGCCGGAACGGGATGCGCACCCTGGTCGCGGCTTGCGCCGGCCGCCGCCAGCTGGTGCAGATACTCCTGCCAGAGCGCGTCCTTCTTCGCGCCGAGCTCGTAGAGATAGTCCCACGAATAGATGCCGGTGTCGTGGCCGTCCGAGAAGGTCGGCTGCACCGCGTACGAGCCGACGGGCTCGAGCGACACGATGTCGACCTCGCGCTTGCCGGCCTGCAGCACTTCCTGCCCGGGTCCGTGGCCGCGCACCTCGGCCGAGGGCGAGTACACGCGCAGGAGCTCGTAGGGCAGCTCGAACTGCCGGTCGTCGGAGAAGTGGATCTCCATGACTCGCGACTTCTGATGCAGCTTGATCTCGGTCGGAACCGGCGTGGCTTTGTCCATCGATGTCATTTCTCGACTCCGTCCTGCGCCCGAGGGCGCACGGTAGCAAAACCGCCACCAAACCGCCATAGAATAGCGCCACACCGAGATCGGTCAAGGAGTTGCATGCCTGCCACCATACTGGTCGTCGAGGACGAACCGGCCATCCAGGAGTTGATCGCGCTCAACCTCGAGCACGCCGGCCACCGCGTGCTCCGCGTGCGCGACGCCGAGCAGGCGGCGGAGCGCGTCCGGCACGCGCTGCCGGATCTCGTCCTGCTAGACTGGATGCTGCCGGGCCAGTCCGGCGCCGCTTTTGCCCGCCAGCTGCGCCAGGACGCGCGCACGAAGCAGGTGCCGATCATCATCCTCACGGCGCGCAGCGAGGAGCGTGACAAGGTGGCGGGCCTGGAGGCGGGCGCCGACGACTACGTGACCAAGCCGTTCTCCCCGCGCGAGCTGCTGGCGCGGATCCAGGCCGTGCTGCGTCGCCGTGCCCCGGCGGTTTCCGACGAGCCGGCCGAGATCGCCGGGTTGCGGCTCGATCCGGCGACGCATCGCGTCGCCGCGAAGGGCCGCACCCTGGAGCTCGGCCCGACCGAGTTTCGCCTGCTGCGCTTCCTGATGACGCATCCGGAGCGCGTGCACAGCCGCACGCAACTGCTGGACCAAGTCTGGGGCGATCACGTCTTCGTCGAGGAGCGCACGGTGGATGTCCACATCCGCCGCCTGCGCAAAGCGCTCGAGCCGACCGGCCACGACCGCCTGATCGAGACGGTGCGCGGCAGCGGCTACCGGCTGTCCGCCTCCGCGCTCGCCTCCGCCTGAACCGCGCGCCGCGCCGCAGCGGACAAGGTCGTCGCGCGGCATAATGCGGCCGGTAGCACGCTGACCGCTCCGCAAGCGAGGTCCTGCCTGAATTTCCTCTGGACACGCACTGCGCTCATCCTCGGCGCCACGCTCGCCCTCGGGCTGCTCGTCTGGCCGGTCTTCGGCCGGTTCTGGGCGCTCGCCGCGGTCGCCGCCGGTCTTGCGGCCACGCTCATCTTCCACCTGCGGAACGTCTATGCGCTGCTCGAGTGGCTGCGCAATCCGGTCGCGTCGCAGGTGCCGCTCGGCAGCGGCGTGTGGGAGCACGTTTTCGCCGGGCTCTACCGCCACATGCGCGCGGCCAACCAGTACCAGCACCGGCTCACCGCGCAGCTCGCGCGCTTTCGCAGCGCCGCGCAGGCGATGCCCGACGGCGTGGTGGTGCTCGATGCCGAGGATCGCATCACCTGGTGCAACGCGACCGCCGAGCGCGTGTTCGGCCTCGACGCGCGCAAGGACGCCGGGCAGCCGATCCTCAACCTGGTCCGCCATCCCGACTTCGGCGCGTACGTCAAGGGCGCTCGCTACGAGGAGCCGCTCGTCACGCGCATGGTCGGGATGGACGAGCTGATGCTCTCGATCCGCGTGGTGCCGTACGGGCAGGAAGAGAAGCTCCTGCTCGCGCGCGATGTCACCCAGGCGGAGCGTCTCGAGACCATGCGGCGCGATTTCGTCGCCAACGTCTCGCACGAGCTCAAGACGCCGCTCACGGTCGTGAGCGGTTTTCTCGAGACGTTCGCCGAGGGAAACGTGCGATCGGACGAGCCGCGCGGGCGCAAGGCGCTCGAGATGATGCGCAGCCAGACCGTCCGCATGCTCCGGCTGATCGATGATCTGCTCATGCTGTCGGCGCTCGAGTCGAGCGCGGCGCCGGCGCGCGAGCAGCTATTCGACGTCGAGCGGCTGCTCGCCCAGATCCTCGACGAAGCCCGCGTGCTCTCGGCCGGGCGCCATCGCATCGAGCTCCGGATCGCGCGCCCGGCGAAGGTGCTCGGCGACGAGCGCGAGCTCGCGAGCGCGTTCGGGAACCTGGTGTCGAACGCGATCCGCTACACGCCGCCGGACGGGAGCATCGTGCTCGCGTGGGGCGCGCGCGACGGCGACGGCGTCTTCAGCGTTGCCGATACGGGGCTCGGCATCGCCGCGCAGCACCTGCCGCGGCTCACCGAGCGCTTCTACCGCGCGGACACGAGCCGGTCGCGCGATACCGGTGGCACGGGCCTCGGGCTCGCCATCGTGAAGCACGTGCTCACGCGTCACCAGGGGCGGCTCGAGATCCAGAGCGAGCCCGGCCGCGGGAGCCGCTTCTCGGCGGTCCTGCCGGCCCGGCGCGTGCGCTTCGCGCCGTCCGCGCAGCTTCAGCCGGAGGTGGAGAAGCTCACCCGGTCGTAGTCGTAGCCGTGCTGGACGAGGCCGGTGAGCCGGATGCGGTGCGGCTGTTCATCGACGCGCATCTCGAGCTCGCGGCCGCGCTGATACCAGCCGGACGGCACGACGAGCGCGCCCGGCGTCGACGCGCTGCCGGGGAGTAGGAATGCCTGCACGTACGGTTCCGGGACTGGCGGGCTCGCATTGCGCACCGCGATCGCCGTCGCGAGCCCGGGCAGCGCCTGCGCGCCCACGGTGAGCGCGCGGTCGATGCCGACTATGAGCCAGCGCACCTCGCACAGGATGAAGCTCCGCGCGCCTTGCGGCTTCAGCGCGACCAGCTGCGCCTGGTAGAGCCGCTCGCCGGCGCCCTTGCGGCGCAGGCGAAAGCCGTTAGCGCTCTCGTCCAGCGTCTCCCAGGTTTCCGACACGAAGCCGGCCTGCCCGGGAACCGAGTCGGGTACGGCCGCGGCGGTGCCATAGATGTGGATCTGCTCGGCGTCGCGCCGCGAGTAGTCCCAGTGGCGTGAAGCGCTCTTGAAGAGCTTGCCGCTCAGCGCGACGTGGATCGACTCGAACCCGGTGGTGAGCTCGGTGCGCCCGAGCACCAGCCTGCGCGTGAACTGGCGCGACGCCGGGGCATCGATCCAGGTTCGCAGCAGCGACACGAGGAGCCGCCCGGCGTCGGGCTGCACGGCGTCCTTCCCGAGCCCGAGTGTCTGCGGGTCCTGGCCCTCGTCGAGTTTCTTGATGCGGCTCTTGATGCTGCGGCGAAGATTGCGGAGGTCGAGGAACCGGATCTCGGGCGAAGCCGACGCCGCTTCGACCCAGGCGGGCGACGCATCGCCCGTCAGGTCGATGGCGTATCCCTGGTCCTTCTCCGGTGCGAGGGCTAGATCCACCTTGTACGCCCACATCGTCGCCCAGCGGCGCGTCCACGCGAGCTCGCGGGTGCCCAGCCCGTAGGGGTGCGCGAGGTGCAGGAGCAGCGCGCGGATGTACACCTCGGCGCAGCTCGACACCGCCTTCGCCTTGCGCCCGGCGGCGACCGTGCGCAGCACGTACCCGCCCGACTCGGCCGTGCGATAGAGCTGGTGCAGGTTACGCCACACGTCCGCGTCGATCTCGCGGCGGCAGCGGTAGTGCACGAGCATGAGCTCGGCGACGCAGTCGAGCGCGCGCTGCGCGAGCAGCGCCTCCTGGCCGGCGACCTCCGCGGAACGATCCTCGAGCGCGTTGCGCAGCAGCCGCCGGTACGCCCGCCCGAGCGTGCTCCAGAGGTCGTACACCTGGTCGAACGCCGCCGCCTCGAAGTCCTTGAGTGGCAGCGGGCGGCCGGAGAACTTCTTGCTGTGCTCGGCCTGCGCGACGACGACGGGCTCGCGCAGCCGCTCCAGGATCTCGAGCATGTGCCGGTCGCCTGGCGCCAAGTCCTCGAGCGACTCGAGGAGCAGGGTGAGCTCGTGGCACGCCTGGCGCGGGTCGGCGAGCGGCGCGCGCGCGAGCCATGCCTCGGCGGCCTTCGAGTCGCCGAGCACCGGCTGCTGTGTCGGCAGGAAGCTGCTCGTCTTCGTACCCGATCTCTTCGGCAAGACCATTTATTCTTCCCTCCGGCAGACCCGACCGGCGATTATGACGTTGAAGTATAAGGCCCTGCCGCGGCAAGTGGACCGGAACTGCGCCGCACTTGCCGCCGGCGGCTCAGCCGCCCGGGAGGCGCTCGGCGAGCCGCCCCGCCAGGGCGACCGGGTCGAAGGCCCGGTCCGGGCCCCCCGCCCGGGCCGGCGCCGCCCAGACGGGGGCCGGGAAGTGGCGGTCGTCCCGGAACCGGGGAATGACGTGCCAGTGCAGGTGCGGGACGGCATTGCCGAGCGAGGCGAGGTTCACCTTGTCCGGGGAAAGCAGCTCGCGCAGGGCCGCCTCTACCTCGAACACGACCCGCATGAGCCGCGCCCGCTCCTCCGGAGCGAGGTCGGTCATCTCGCGCACGTGGCGGTCGAGGATCACCCGGCAGAAGCCGGGGTAGTCCGGATCGCCGGCTGCTACGACCCGGCAGAAGCCGTCGCGCCAGAGCACCGTCCCCCCGGGTCCGGCGCACAGCTCGCAGTCAGGGGAGGTCTCGAGGAGGGCGGTCACAGCAGCACGCGCTCGATGCCGCCCGCGTTCGCCTTGGCGACGTACTCGGCCATCCAGTCCGGGCCGAGGAGGTGGCGCGCAAGCTCGACGACGACGTAGTCGGCACCCGTGTCGGCGTCTCCGCGATACCGCGCGAGCCCCTGCAGGCAGGACGGGCAGGTCGTGAGGATCTTCACCTCGCTTGCCCCCGCTTCGCGCAAGGCGCCGGCGCCCTTGCGCATCTCCTCTTCCTTGCGGAAGCGCACCTGCGTGGCGATGTCGGGCCGGCCGACCGCCAGCGTCCCCGATTCCCCGCAGCAGCGCTCGTTCAGCGCGACGTCGCTTCCCACCAGCCCGCGCACGACCTGCAGCGGCTGCCGCGTCTTGATCGGGCTGTGGCACGGGTCGTGGTACATGTAGCGCAAGCCCTCCACGCCATCCGCGCGCACGCCCTTCTCCAGCAGGTACTCGTGGATGTCGAGCAGGCGGCAGCCGGGGAAGATCTTGTCGAACTCGTACTTCTCCAGCTGATCCATGCACGTGCCGCACGACACGATCACCGTCTTGATGTCGAGGTAGTTGAGCGTGTTGGCGGCGCGGTGGAAGAGCACCCGGTTGTCGGTGACGATGCGCGCGCCCTTGTCCTCGTTGCCGGCGGCCGTCTGCGGGTAGCCGCAGCAGAGATAGCCGGGCGGCAGCACGCACTGCACCCCGAGGTGATAGAGCATCGCCTGCGTGGCGAGTCCGACCTGGCTGAACAGGCGCTCCGAGCCGCAGCCGGGGAAGTAGAAGACGGCCTCGGTATCCTCGGCCGTCCGGCGCGGGTCGCGGATGATCGGGATGACGCGCGCATCCTCGATGTCGAGGAGCGCGCGCGATGCGCGCTTCGGCAGGCCGCCCGGCATCGGCTTGTTCACGAAGTGGATCACCTGCGCCTTGATACTCGGCCGGCCCACCGTCGCGGGCGGAGCGCGGGTCTGCGCCTGCGCGAGCCCGAGCGCCATGGCGAGCCGGTGGGCGAGCCGCTGGCCGCGGTAGCCCCAGTCGATCATCAGCTTGCGCGTGAGCCGCACCGTGCGCGGGTCGGTCATGGTGAGAAACGCCATCGCGGCCGCGCTGCCCGGGCTGAACCGCTTCTTCCCCTGCTTGCGCAGGAGGTTCCGCATCGCGATCGAGACGTCGCCGAAGTCGATGTCGACCGGGCACGGGCTCGCGCACTTGTGGCACACGGTGCAGTGGTCGGCCACGTCGCCGAACTCGTCGAAGTGCCGCAGGCTCACGCCGCGGCGCGTCTGCTCCTCGTAGAGGAACGCCTCGATCAGCAGGGAGGCCGCCAGGACCTTGTTCCGCGGCGAGTAGAGGAGGTTCGCGCGCGGCACGTGCGTTGCGCACACCGGCTTGCACTTGCCGCAGCGCAGGCAGTCCTTGACGGACGCTGAGATCCGGCCGATCTCGGACTGCTCGAGGATGAGGCTTTCGTGCCCGATCAGGCTGAACGACGGCGTGTAGGCGTTGCGCAGGTCCGCGCCCGGCAGGAGCTTGCCCCGGTTGAAGTGCCCGTCCGGGTCCACGCGCTCCTTGTAGCCGCGGAAGGCCGCGATTTTCTCCGGCGCGAGATACTCGAGCTTGGTGATGCCGATGCCGTGCTCGCCCGAGATCACGCCGCCGAGCGATGCGGCGAGCCGCATGATGCGCGCCACCGCCGCGCTCGCCTCCCGCAGCATCTGGTAGTCGTCGGAGTTGACCGGGATGTTGGTGTGCACGTTGCCGTCGCCGGCGTGCATGTGGAGCGCGATGAACACGCGGCCCTTGAGCACGCGCCGGTGCACGCCGTCCAGCCCCTCGACGATGCGCCGGAACACCGCGCCTTCGAAGATGTCGCCCAGGCCCGCGCGCACCTCGTCTTTCCACGAGACCCGCAGCGCGTGATCCTGTAGCAGGTGGAACACCGTGCGGCCGCGGTGCGAGGCCGCTGCGAGGGCGGGCACGTGCCGCGGATCGGCGGCGTCGGCCGGCGTGTCGAGATGGTCGAGCAGGTAGCGCCAGCGCGCCCGCGCGGCGCCGGTCAGCGCGCGCGCGCGCTCGGGCCGGTCGCCGAGCACCGCGGCCGGCGCGAGGGCCTCGCCGTGCTGTGCGAGCGGCAGGTCGCCGGCGAGGAACGCGTCGAGCGCGTCGAGGAGCGCGAGCTTGTTCCCGATCGAGAGCTCGATGTTGATGCGCTCGACGCCGTCGGAGTAGTCGCCGAGCCGCTCGAGCGGGATGACGACGTCCTCGTTGATCTTGAACGCGTTGGTGTGTCTTGCTATCGCCGCGGTGCGCGCGCGGTCGAGCCAGAAGCCGCGGCGCGCCTCGTCCGACACCGCGACGAAGCCCTCGCCGCCGCGCGCGTTCGCGATCCGCACCACCTCGGAGGCGGCGCGCGCGACCGCGTCCTCGTCATCGCCGACGATGTCGCCGATCAGCACCATCTTCGGGCGGCCGCCGCGGCGCGCCTTGGTGGCGTAGCCGACCGCTCTCACGTAGCGCTCGTCGAGGTGCTCCAGGCCGGCGAGCATGACCGGGCTCGTCCCGCCGGCGGGCCGCGCGAGCGCGTCGAGGCGCTCCTTGATCTCGACGATCGATGGCACCGCATCGTGCACCTGACCGAAGTACTCCAGGCAGAAGGTGCGGATGCCCTTCGGCATGCGGTGCAGGATGAAGCGCGCGCCGGTGATGAGGCCGTCGCAGCCTTCCTTCTGCACGCCCGGCAGGCCGGCGAGGAACTTGTCGGTGACGTCCTTGCCGAGCCCGGCCTTGCGGCAGGCCGCCCCCGGCAGCTCGATCAGCTCCGGTGCGCCGAACGGAGTCCTGCCGTCCTTCCGGAAGCGCTGGATCGAGAACCGCGCGACCGGGCACTCGTGGATCTTGCCGAGGTTGTGGTCGAGGCGCGTCACCTCGAGGAGGTGGCCGTTCGGATCGACCATGCGCCACGAGGCGAGGTTGTCGAGCGCCGTGCCCCAGAGCACCGCCTTCTTGCCGCCGGCGTTCATGGCGATGTTGCCGCCGATGCACGATGCGTCGGCGGAGGTCGGATCGACTGCGAACACGAGGCCGGCAGCCTCGGCCGCCTCGATCACGCGGCGCGTGACGACGCCGGCGCCGCAGCGGATGGTCGGCACCGGCCGCGCGACACCCGGGAGCAGGACCGTTTCCACTGGCCCGAGCCCGTCGAGCTTCTCGGTGTTGATCACCGCCGAGAGGCGCGTGAGCGGCACCGCGCCGCCGGTGTAGCCCGTACCGCCGCCGCGGGGGATGATCGTCAGCCCGAGGTCGATGCAGTCGCGCACCATCCGCGTGACTTCGTCCTCGGTATCGGGGTGGAGCACGACGAACGGGTACTCCACGCGCCAGTCGGTCGCATCGGTGACGTGCGAGACGCGCGCCATGCCGTCGAACTGGATGTTGTCGCGGCGCGTCGTGCGCGCGAGCTTGCGCGCGGTCCGGCGCCGGAGCGCGATCGCCTCCTCGAACTCGCGCTGGAACGCATCGACCGCGGCGTGCGCGCGCTCGACCAGGAAGCGCACGCGCTCGTCGCGGATGGCGTGCTGGCGGCGCGTGTCCGCGCTGCCTTTCGCGCCCTGCGGCGCCTCCGCCTCGGGCAGCTCGTCGCCCTGGGTGCTGACGAGATGGAGCTGTCTGCGCTTCTCGATCTCGGCGAGCCGGTGCCCGAGCGAGGCGATGAGCGCCGCGCGGCGCTTCGGATTCTCGAGGAGGTCGTCCTGCAGGTACGGGTTGCGCGACACCACCCACATGTCGCCGAGCACCTCGTAGAGCATGCGCGCCGAGCGCCCCGTGCGCCGCTCGGCGCGCAGGCCGAGCAGGACCTGCCACGCCTCCTCGCCGAGAAGGCGGATCACGACCTCGCGATCGGAGAAGGAGGTGTAGTTGTAGGGAATCTCACGCAGCCGCCCGACGGTGAGGGTCGCGGCGAACTCGGCGGCGGGACTGGGTTCCATGCAGTGGCGGGCGCGGAAGCGGGGGGGCGGGGGGAGGGGAAGAACGCTTGCGGCCCGGCGCTGGATTCTACCTCACTGCATTGCAGCAATCGGCGGTCGGCCCCCAGTTATTCCCCGCCCGGTGGCAGCGCCGGCGGCACAGACTGCTCGGAGGGCGGCGGGAAGACATCGCGGTAGCTCGCATAGAAGCTCGCGAAGAGCGTCGGTACGAGCGAGAGGAAGAGCACCAGCACCAACGCGGGTACGACCGCGCCCCAGGCGGGCGAGCGCTGCAGGGCGGCGCCGACGAACGCGACCGCGATGCCGGGAATGAGCGTGCCGACCGCGCCGACGAGCATGCCGTACGCGAGGAACGCTCGCCAGTTCGCGATCGTCGCGAAGAAGCTGTAGAAGAGCGCTTTCGGCGCCGACATGCCGTCCCAGGCGGCCAGCACCGGCGCGAACCAGAACGCGGCGAGCATCGGCATGTAGAGCGCGAGCGCAACGAGCGCGGCGTCGATCACGGACCCGTCGGCGAGCGCCTGCTCCGGGATCTCGGTCCCCGACAGCATCCAGCGCATCAGATGCCCGTCATCCATCGCCGCGCTCGCCGCGAGAATGGCCGCGCTCGCGCCGAGGTAGATGCCGCCGAGGATGAGCAGGGCGGGCAGGTGGGCGCGGAATCCGGCGAAGAGCAGCGCGGGCACGAGCGGGCGACCCTCGTCGATCTCGCGACTCATCGCCATGAAGCTCACGCTGAACGCCGGGATGAGCGCGACCGCCACGGCGGCGCCGGCGTACGGCACCAGCCCGGCGACGCCGACCAGCAGCCAGTAGGCGAAGATCATGATCATCCACATGAACGGCGTCGCGGCGAACAGCTTCCAGCCGCGCGCGAGCCAGCGCCAACCGTGATGGGTCGGAACGACGTTCATGTGCTATCCGGAGGGTTTCGGATCCACGGCTGCGTGTCGGACTCGGCGACCCGCAGCGCGAGGATGCGCCTGAAGTGCTCGGGATCGTGCGCGTGCACGAGCTCGCCGGGCCGCGGCAGGTGGAAATCGTACAGCCGCGACAGCCAGAAGCGCAGCGCCGCCGCCCGCAGCATGACCGGCCACGCGCCCCGCTCGAGCGCAGTGAAGGGGCGATGCGCGTGATACGCGCCGAGCAATGCCGCGGCGCGCGCCTCGTCGATCCGGCCATCGGCGAGCACGCACCAGTCGTTCATGCAGACGGCGACATCGAACAGCCACGCGTCGACGCCCGCGAAGTAGAAGTCGATGACGCCGCCGATCGCCTCGCCCGCGAAGAGCACGTTGTCGCGGAAGAGATCGGCGTGCACGGGTCCGCGCGGCAGATCCTGCAGGCGGTAGAGCGCCTGGAAGCGAAGCTCCCCGTCGAGCAGCTGCGCGCCCGACGCATCCAGGAACGGCCTCACCTGCGGCGCAACCTCGCGCCACCACTTCGGCCCGCGCGGGTTCGGGAGCGCGCCCGCGAAGCTCTCACCGGCCGTGTGCATCTCGGCGAGCACCGCGCCGACGGCGGCGCAGTGCGCGGGCCGCGGATCCATGACCGCGCTGCCCGGCAGCCGCGTCACGAGCGCCGCGGGCTTGTCCTTGAGCAGCCTGAGGATGCCGCCGCCGCCGTCGGCGATCGGCATCGGGCAGGGAATGCCGTGTCGGGCGAGATGGGCCATCAATCCGAGGCAGAACGCGAGCGCGTCACCCGAGAGCCGCTCGAAGATCGTGAGCACGAACACGCCCTGCGTGGTCGTGACGAAGTAGTTGGTGTTCTCGATGCCGGCCGCGATGCCCTTCAAGTCGACGAGCGCGCCGACCGGAAGCTCAGCGAGCCAGGCAGCCAGCTCCGCGGCGTTGACCTTGGTGTAGACCGACATCCTGATCGCCCGCACGCGCCGCTCTCGGTCGCGCCCTGCCGCCGGGCGTGCTTCTCCCTAGAACTGCAGGATCACCCACTGCGGCACACGGATCCGGCTGTCCGACGACTGCGTGCCCGCGAACGCTCCTCCGGGGAGCTCCTCGACGAGGTAGTACTCGAATCCGTTGGGCTGAATGACGCGGATGTACTTGCGCCCGTCGATGGAGAACTCCTCCACCTTCTCGCCGCCGGTGCCGGGCGTGATCGTGACGCCTGGCTCGCTAGCGGGCGGGGGCTCGACCCCGATCTGCGGAGGCGGCTCGGGCACGGGCTCGAGCTTTGGCGGCGGCGCCTGCGCCGCCGCCGGCAGCGCGAGCAGCGCGGCGAGCGCGGCGGCGACCACGCTGAACAGCGGGAGCGGTGGACGGCGCATGAGGGGGCGAAAAGCGGCGAAAGGCGGGAATCGATGCAGAAAGTGTAACAGATCGCCGCCGCGGCGCTCGGGCACCGCGCTCACAGATTGTGAAAGCGTTCGCGTTCGACGTGCGAGGCCACGAAGCCGCGCCCCTCGTAGTGACGGAACGCGAGCGTGATGTCCTGGTACGCGTTCGAGACCGCCGGGTGCACGTGGTGCAGCCGGTCGGTCGCGTCGACGAACTCTGACATAATGGCGAAGAGCCGCCACGCTTCCATCGCGGCGGCGGCGCGCTCGTCGGCGCCGGCTGCCATCGTCTTCGGCAGCTTGTTCCGGGTCTGTTTCGGTTCCATCCTGTCGCGCCTTCCTGGCGGTCTCTGAGCGAGCGTGTGAGCAAGACTCTGTTACTGGTCGACGGGTCTTCGTACCTGTACCGGGCGTTTCATGCGCTCCCGGACCTGCGCAGTCCGCAAGGCGAGCCGACCGGCGCGATCTACGGCGTGCTGAACATGCTCAGGCGCCTCGCCGCGGATCACGAGGCGGATTTCCTCGCCTGCGTGTTCGACGCGAAGGGCAAGACGTTCCGCGACGAGCTCTATCCGCAGTACAAGGCGAATCGCCCGCTGATGCCCGACGAGCTCGGCGCGCAGATCGCGCCACTCAAGGAGGCGATTCTCGCGCTCGGTTGGCCGCTGCTCGAGATCGACGGCGTGGAGGCCGACGACGTGATCGGCACGCTCGCGCGCGAGGCCGCGCGGCAGGGCATCGACACGATCGTGTCCACCGGCGACAAGGACCTGGCGCAGCTCGTCGACGGCCGCGTGACGCTGGTGAACACCATGACGAACGAGCGGCTCGACGCGCCCGGCGTCGCGGCGAAGTTCGGCGTCCCGCCGGAGCGCATCCTGGACTACCTCGCGCTCGTCGGCGACAGCGTCGACAACGTCCCCGGCGTGGAGAAGGTCGGCCCGAAGACCGCCGTGAAGTGGCTCGAGAAGTACGGCTCGCTCGACGAGGTGATCGCGCATGCCGGCGAGATCGCGGGCGTGGTCGGCGAGAACCTGCGCAAGACCCGGGACTGGCTGCCGCAGGGCCGGGAGCTGCTGCGGGTGAAGTGCGACGTCCCGCTGCCCGCGACCGTCGCCGATCTCGCGCCGCGGCCGCGCGACCGCGCGAAGCTGGTCGCGCTCTTCCGCCAGTTCGGCTTCAAGAGCTGGCTGAGCGAGGTGGAGGGCGGGGGCGGCGCAGACAACGGCGTGAGCGCGGCTGCGGGCGCCGCGGCCGCCCCGGGCGAAGATGCTGATGCGCATGCCGGCGCGCCGTCCTCCGGCGAAGCGATCGAGCGTCGCTACGAGCTGCTGCTCACCGAGGAGGACGTGCTGCGCTGGCTCGCCGAGATCGAGCGCACCGAAGTGGTCGCGGTGGACACCGAGACCACCTCGCTCGATCCGTTCGCCGCCGAGCTCGTCGGCGTCTCGTTCGCCGTCGCGCCGGGACGCGCGGCCTACCTCGCGGTGGACCATCGCTACGCCGGCGCGCCCGCCCAGCTCGGTGTTGCGCGCGCGCTCGCGCTGCTCGGGCCCTGGCTCGAGGACCCGGCGCGCAAGAAGCTCGGCCAGAACCTGAAATACGACCAGCACGTGCTCGCCAATCACGGCGTGAAGCTCGCCGGCGTCGCGCACGACACGCTGCTCGAGCACTACGTGCTCGAGAGCCACCTGCGCCACGACCTGGACTCGCTCGCGAGCCGCTTCCTCGGGATGACCATGATCAGCTACGACGAGGTCACCGGCAAGGGCGCGAGCCGCATCGGCTTCGAGCAGGTCGACGTCAACCGCGCCGCCGAGTACTCGGCGGAGGACTCGGATGTCGCGCTGCGGCTGCACGCGGCGCTCTATCCGAAGCTCGCCGCCGATCCGAAGCTGCGCGAGGTCTATGAGCGCATTGAGATGCCGGTGCGGGAGATCCTGTTCCGGATGGAGCGCACGGGCGTGCTGGTCGACGCCGAGCTCCTCGCGGCGCACAGCCGCGAGCTCGAGCGCGAGATGCTCCTCCTCGAGGAGCGCGCGCACATCGAGGCGGGTCAGCCCTTCAACATGAACTCGCCGAAGCAGATCGCCGAGATCCTGTTCGGCGAGAAGAAGCTGCCGGTGCTGAAGAAGACCGCGAGCGGCGCCCCCTCCACCGACGAGGAGGTGCTGGAGAAGCTCGCGCTCGACTACCCGTTGCCGAAGACCCTGCTCGAGTACCGCGCGCTCGCGAAGCTCAAGTCCACCTACACCGACAAGCTGCCGCGCATGGTGAACCCGAAGACCGGGCGCGTGCACACCAATTACGGGCAGGCGATCGCGGTGACCGGCCGCCTCGCGTCGAACGAGCCCAACCTGCAGAACATCCCGGCGCGCACGGCCGAGGGACGACGCATCCGCGAGGCATTCATCGCGCCGCCCGGCGCGCGCCTCGTCTCGGCCGACTACTCGCAGGTGGAGCTGCGCATTATGGCGCACATCTCCGGAGACGAGGCGCTGCTGCGCGCGTTCGCGGAGGGCGCCGACATCCACCGCGCCACCGCGGCGGAGATCTTCGGCCGCCACCCGACCGAGGTCACCGCCGAGGAGCGCCGCTACGCCAAGGTGATCACCTTCGGGCTGATCTACGGCATGAGCGCGTTCGGGCTCGCGCAGCAGCTCGGGCTCGAGCGTGCGACCGCGCAGGCCTACATCGACAGCTACTTCGCGCGCTATCCCGGCGTCGCGCAGTACATGGAAACGACGCGCGTGCAGGCGCGCGAGCAAGGCTACGTCGAGACGGTGTTCGGCCGGCGCCTCTGGCTGCCGGAGATCAGGAGCGGCAATCCGGCGCGGCGAGGGGGCGCCGAGCGCGCGGCGATCAACGCGCCGATGCAGGGCACTGCCGCCGATCTCATCAAGCTCTCGATGATCGCGGTGCAGGACTGGCTCGACCGCGAGCGCCTCGGCGCGCGGCTCATCATGCAGGTGCACGACGAGCTCGTGCTCGAAGTGCCCGAGGCGGAGCTCGCCCGCGTGAAGGAAGCGCTACCGGCGCTGATGGGCGGAGTCGCCGAGCTGCGCGTGCCGCTCGTGGTGGATGTCGGTGCGGGGCGGAACTGGGACGAGGCGCACTGAGAGCGTAGCCAACCACCCCGGCGGCTGCGCAGCCACCCCTCCTTGGAAAGGAGGGGATGAAAGCCTCTTCCCCTCCTCCCTGAGGGCGAGTGCGGGGTTTCGAAGAACGCGCCTGCGCGCATTCGAGCCGATGAGCGCCACCGGCGATACCGCGCCGGTGGCCGGGCGGGGTGCCGCCGAAGGCGGCGGGGTGGTGTGTGGCGTACGCGGCGAGGTGGTGCGCAGCCTGTGATTCACGGCCGCCCGCCTCGCGGCGCGGTTCCTGCCTCGGCGGTGCTCGTGCGCCCTTGACCTCTGCCCGCGAGCGGTGTTACCGTGGTAACACCTTTCAGCGAGGCGCGACGATGACGACCACGACGACCCTCAAGCTGCCCGCGCCACTCAAGGCCCGTATCGCGCCGCTCGCCGAGGCGGTGGGCAAGACAGCGCA
This sequence comes from Burkholderiales bacterium, assembly GCA_020848075.1. GTDB lineage: Bacteria > Pseudomonadota > Gammaproteobacteria > Burkholderiales > SG8-39 > JAABRB01. The sequence goes on along the minus strand of JADLAV010000045.1, from coordinate 32,642 downwards.
CGCCTGGATGATCAACGCACTCGAGGCCCAGGCTGCCCTAGCGGAGATGCGCGAGCGCTTCATCGCCGAAGCCGAAGCGTCTGCGGCGGAGATCGATGCCGGCGGACCGCTGTACGCGGCCGAAGACGTGCATGCGTACATTCTCGCGCGCGCCGCGGGGAAGAAGGCGCCCAAGCCGCAGCCAGTGCGGCGCGCTCGCAGGCGGTGATACGGGACGAGCCGATCCCCATTGGCCGTCGTCGCGTACAGCGCGCGAGCTCTGGCCGATCTGGATCGGCTGTTCGACTTCCTAGCTGCGCACGACCCGGCTGCTGCGAATGCGGCAGCAAAGGTGATCGTGGACGCCGTCACGATCCTCGAGCGCCATCCTCACATCGGCCGACCCGTTCGGGGACCCTTGCGCGAGCTCGTCATCTCGTACGGCCGCACCGGGTACGTCGCGTTATATCGCGTGTCGTCGCGTCTCGGCCGAATCGAGATTCTCGCCATTCGCCATCAGCGCGAGGCGGGCTATCGCTAGGAAGCATCTGGAGAAGTCCGTCATATTCCGGCTTGGTTTCCTCACGTGCGTCTGGAAGAGAGCGGCCAGGATCGCTATTTGACCGCTCCGAACACCTTCTGCACGATCTTCGAGGCTGCGCCGACCGGGTCCTTGCGGATCGCGCGCTCCTGCTCGGCGATCACGAGGTACAGGCCGTCGAGCGCCTTGCGCGTGACGTAATCGTCGATGTTGGCGTCCTTCGCATCGATCACGCCGAACTTCGCGGCCTGCCCGGCGTACTGGTTGTAGAGTTGGGCGAGATTCACTTTCGCCGTCATCTGCTTCACGATCGGCAGGAACTTCTTCGTGAGCCCATCCGAGGTGGTGCGCCGGAAGTACTGCGTGGCGGCGTCGTCGCCGCCGGTCAGGATGCCCTTGGCGTCCTGCACGCTCATCTTCTTCACCGCATCGACCAGCAGCGGCTCCGCCTCCTTCACCGCCATCTCGGCGGCGTGGTTCATGCTGGTGACGAGCTCGTCGGCCTGCTTGCCCATGCCGACCACGCGCATCACGTGCTCGACGCGCTGCAGCGACTCGGGCAGCGGGATCTTCACCTTGGCGTTGCCGAGAAACCCGTTGGTCGTGCCGAGCTGCGCCACCGCCTTGCCCGCGCCGTGAGCCAGCGCCTCCTTGAGCCCCTGCACGGTTTCCTGGTTCGTGAGATCGGCCACGCTGAGGGCATGTGCGCTGCCGGCGAAGGCGATCGACGCGACGAAGGCGAGGCGTTTGAGCATCGGATCCCCCCGGAAAATGAGACTCTGACGCGTTTTGCGAGCCGCGGTGAAAGGCCGTCATTCCCGCGCAGGCGGAAATGACGGCTCTTCCCGGACGCCTGCTACTCTACACCCGCGCGGTGCGCCTGCTCGTCGGCGTGGTAGCTCGAGCGCACGAGCGGGCCGACCGCGGCGTGCGCGAAGCCGAGCGAGCGCGCCTCGCGCTCGTACATCGCGAAGACGTCGGGATGCACGTAGCGGGCGACCGGCAGGTGATGCGCGGACGGTGCGAGATACTGGCCGATCGTGAGCATGTCCACGTCGTGGCGGCGCAGGTCGCGCATGACCTCCAGGATCTCTTCGTCGGTCTCGCCCAGTCCGACCATCAAGCCGGACTTCGTGGGCACCGATGGCCGGCGCGCCTTGAATTCCCGGAGTAGCTTGAGCGAGTGGGCGTAATCGCCCCCCGGCCGCGCCTGCCGGTAGAGCCGCGGCACCGTCTCGAGGTTGTGGTTCATCACGTCCGGCGGCGTCGCCGCGAGGATCTCGAGCGCCCTGTCCAGACGCCCGCGGAAATCCGGCACCAGCACCTCGATGCGCGTGTGCGGCGACTCTGCCCGTACCGCGCGGATGCAATCCGCGAAGTGCCCGGCCCCGCCGTCGCGCAGGTCGTCGCGGTCGACGCTGGTGATCACGGCGTAGGAGAGGCGGAGCGCTGCGATCGTGCGCGCGAGCTGCAACGGCTCGTTCGCGTCCGGCGGCTGGGGGCGGCCGTGGGCGACGTCGCAGAACGGGCAGCGCCGCGTGCAGAGGTCGCCGAGGATCATGAACGTCGCGGTGCCCTTGCCGAAGCACTCGCCGATGTTCGGGCAGGTCGCCTCCTCGCACACCGTGTGCAGGTTGTGCCTGCGCAGGATGTCCTTGATCTCGTGGAAGCGCGAGCCGGCCGCCGCAGCCCTCACGCGGATCCACGCCGGCTTCTTGAGCGGCGGCCCTGCCGGCACGATCTTCACCGGGATGCGGGCGGTCTTCGCCTCGCCCTTCTGCCGGGTGGGAGCGGACGGTTGTTTGGCGTCAGTGGTCATCGGCGATGAAGAGCGTGGAACGTCAAGCGTGGAACGTCAAGCGTGAAACGTCGAGCGTGAAACGTGCCACGTGAAAAGTGAAACGTATAACGCGAGGCGTGAGACTTGAACCCTGCTCGGCGCTGCCCGGGGATGCCGCTTCGCCCTGGTCACGCGCCGCTCCGCTCCAGCGCCGCCCCGAGCGCGTCGGCGAGCGCTTCGCTCGCCTCCGGCAGCGACAGGTGCACGCCGAGGTCGGCAAGCTGCGTCACCTCGAGCCCCGGGTACCCGCAGGGATCGATATCCGCGAACGGCGCGAGGTCCATGTCCACGTTTAGCGCGACACCATGATAGCTGCAGCCGCCGCGCACGCGCAGGCCGAGCGCCGCAACCTTGGCCGCGCCGACGTAGACGCCGGGCGCCCCCGGCCGCCGCGCGCCCGCGAGGCCGTGGCGCGCGAGCAAGTCGATCACCGCCTGCTCGATGCGTCGCACGAGCCCGCTCACCGACAGGCCGCGCCGCCGCAGGTCGAGCAGCACGTAGGCGATGGCCTGCCCGGGCCCGTGATAGGTGATCTGCCCGCCGCGATCGATCCGCGCCACCGGAATGCTCGCGCCCCGCGGCAGATGCTCGTCCCGGCCGGCCTGGCCAACGGTGTACACGGGTGGGTGCTCGAGCAGCCACAGCTCGTCCGGCGTCCCCGGACCGCGGGCGGCGGTGAAGCGCTTCATCGCCTCGTAGGTGGGCGCGTAGTCCGCCAATCCCAACCGTTTCACGGTCGGGTGCGATGCGCGAAGCGCGACGTGCGGATCGCCGGCGCCATGCGTCGCGACAGCCGAACGGCGCTCCGGCGCCGGTGGCTCACGGATCACGATGGGCGATTCGCGATTCACGGCTGGCGATGCGTGCCTCACAGGACCATCGTCACCATCGGATGATCGCAGAGCTCCCGGTACAGCGCGTCGAGCTGCTCGCGCGACGTGGCCCGAACCGTCACCGTCACCGATAGGTAGTTGCCTTCGCGGCTCGCCCGCATCTCGACCGTGCTGGGGTCGAAGTCCGGCGCGTGCCGCTGCACGACCTCGACGATCGTCTGCGCGAACCGCGGCTGCCGGCGCCCCATCGCCTTGATCGGGAAGTCGCAGGGGTACGCGATCAGTGACTCGACGCTCTCGTTCTCATGCATGCGTGAGCCCAGTACGCGCGATGCGCGCCTTGTAGTCCTGATAAAGCCGATACATGCGCGCGTACATCGGCCCGGGCTTGCCCTCGCCGACCGGTACGCCGTCGAGCTTCGTCACCGGCAGCACCTCCCTGGTGGAGGAAGAGACCCAGATCTCGTCGGCCGCGCGCAGCTCGGCCTCCGGTAGCGTGCGCACCTCGAGCGGAAGCTTCGCTTCGCGCGCGAGATCGATGACGAGGTCGAGCGTGATGCCCGGCAGGATGCGGTGGTCCTTCGGCGGGGTGACGATCACGCCGTCCTTCACGACGAACACGTTGCTGGCCGAGGCCTCGGTCACCAGGCCGTCGCGCAGCAGCACCGCCTCGGCGCAGCCCGCCTCGGCGGCGAGCTGGCGCAGCATGCAGTTGGCGAGCAGCGACACCGACTTGATGTCGCAGCGCTGCCAGCGAAAGTCCTCGGCGGTGATCACGCCGACGCCTTTCTCGCGCTGCTCGGCGGTCGGCTTAGTCATCGGATTCGCCATCACGAAGACGGTCGGCCGGACGCCGGCCGGGAACGTGTGGTCGCGCGGCGCGACGCCGCGCGTCACCTGCACATAGACTGCCTGGTCGTCCCACGGGTTGCGCGCGATGATCTCGCCGACGAGCTTCGTCCACGCCGTGAGGTCCATCGGGTTGGCGAGCCGGATCGCATCCAGGCTGCGCTGCATGCGCAGGAGATGCTCCTGCAGGCGCAGCGCCACGCGGCCGTACACCGGGATCACCTCGTACACGCCGTCGCCGAAGATGAAGCCCCGATCGAGCACCGGCACGCGCGCCTCGTCGAGCGGCATGTACTCGCCGTTCAAGTAGACCGTCTGCGTCATCGCGTTGTCCTGCCGCCCGCGCGGGGACGACGAATGCGCCGCATTCGTCAGTTGAACCAGAGGCGCATGGTGTCCCACAGGCGGCCGATCACGCCTGCGACCGGAACGTCCTCGAGCGCCACTGCAGTGTGCTCGCCGAGCGAACGCCCGTCCAGCGTGAGTCGGACGGTGCCCACCGGCTGGCCGGCGCTCACCGGCGCGATGAGCGGCTGCCGGCTGACGAACTCGGCCTTGATCTTCTCGGCATCGCCCTTGGGCAGCACCACATAGAGATCCGACGGCAATCCGGCCTTGACCTCGTTCCGGTTGCCTTTCCACACGCGCAGCGTGCTCACCGGCTGGCCCTTCTCGTAGAGGCGCACGCTGTCGAAGAACTGGAAGCCGTAGTTGAGGAGCTTCTGGCTCTCCTGCGCGCGCAGGCTGTCGGACTTGGTGCCGAGGACGACCGAGACGAGCCGCCGCTGGCCGCGCTTCGCCGAAGCGATCAGGCAGAAGCCCGCCGCCTCGGTGTGTCCGGTCTTCACGCCGTCCACGTTCGGGTCGAGCCACAGCAGGCGGTTGCGGTTCTGCTGCGTGATGTTGTTGTAGCGGAACTCCTTGAGCGAGTAGAGCCCGTACTCTTCCGGGAAGTCCCGGATCAGGGCCGCGGTGAGCGTTGCGAGGTCGCGCGCGGTCGAGTAGTGCTTCGGATCGGGCCAGCCCGTTGCATTGGTGAAGTTGGTGTTCTTCAGGCCGAGCCGCGCCGCCTCGCGGTTCATCATCTGGACGAACGTCTCCTCCGAGCCGCCGACGAGCTCGGCGAGCGCGACCGTCGCGTCGTTCCCAGACTGCACGATCATCCCGTGCAGCAGCTCCTCGACAGTGACGGGCTTGCGCGGCTCGATGAACGTGCGCGCGCCGCCCATGCGCCAGGCCTTCTCCGACACCGGTACCACCTGGCCGAGCTTGATGGTCTTCTTCTTGAGCGCGTCGGACACGATGTACGAGGTCATGAGCTTGGTGAGCGACGCCGGCTCGATGCGCTCGTCGGGAGCCTCGCTCGCGATCGGCTGATCGGCGTTCATGTCGAGCAGCACCCACGCCTTCGCCGCGATCGGCGGCGGAGTCGGCGCCTGGGCGAGGACGGATTGCGCGACGAGCGCGACGGCGAGCAGCGCAGCCTGGAGCGGTAGCTTCATGGGGACCAATCGGAGAAGGGCGACACGACGGTGACCAACCACGCCGATTATAGAAGCTATCCCAAAATCGCGGCCTGCCGCGCCGGCGAGCGTTCGCTCGCGTCGCTACTGGCGGACCGTGCGCAGCAGCTCGGCCAGGTAGCGCGCGGGAATCGCGTAGGAGATCCCGCTCGGCTCCTCGAGCGCGGCTTCCTTCCGGCCCTTCACGAAGACCATGTTGACCACCCCGACGACATCCCCGGTCTCCGCGCTGTAGACCGGGCTGCCGCTGTTTCCCGGGTAGGCGGTGCCGTCGAGCTGGAAGATCGAGAAAGCGCCGCTCGCGAGCTGCCGCAGGAGCCGCGGAGTGAGCTGGTTCGCGCGCGGGCCGGGAATCGCGATCGGCGCCATCGCCGATATCATCGCCCGGTGGGTCACGGGAAACGCGCCGAGCACCTCGCCGATCGGAAAGCCGGTGAAGAGAAAGAGCTGGCCCTCGCGCACCTGGTCGGAGTCGCCGAGCCGCAAGGGCGTGAGCCGCGGGCCCCTCGAGCGCAGCAAGGCGAGGTCGTGGTCCGGATCGGACGCCACCTGATCGACCTGGAACTGCATGAGCTTGCCGCCAGGCTCGCGCACGAGGATCGTGAGCGCTTCGTTCCGCTCGACGTCGAGGACGTCGGGCACCACATGTGCGTTGGTTGCCACGAGCGAGCCATCGCCGACGGCGAAGCCCGTTCCACGGAACCTGAACCGGGGGTTGCGAGTGGCCTGGAACGTTCCGACCACGACCACCGAGTACTTCACCCGCGCGATCGTGTCGGCCTGATCGGCGCGTGCCGCGCGCGGCGGGCCGGCCCACAGCAGCGCGGCCGCCGATGCGAGGAGCAAGCACCCGACGAGCCGCCGGCGCGCAGGCGTCATTTCGTGCGCCGCGGCGACTGCGCTGCGGCGAACACCGGCGATGCCTCGGTGAGGTGCTCGTCGTACGGGTGATGGTTCATGTTGAGCGCGGCCATGATGCGCCGGACGTAGCCCTGCGTTTCCGGATACGGCGGCACGCCCTGGAACCGGTCGACCACGTTTTCGCCGGCGTTGTAGGCGGCGAGGGCGAGCCTCACCTGCCCGCGGTAGTAGGAGAGCAGCCACTGCAGGTACGCGAGCCCGCCGCGCACGTTCTCCTTCGGATCGTAGGCATTGCGCACGCCGAAGCGCGCGGCGGTCTCGGGCACGAGCTGCATCAGGCCCCGGGCGTCTTTCGCCGAGCGCGCCCGCGGATCGAAATTCGACTCCGCCGCGATCACCGCGAGCGCGAGCTCCGGCCGCACCGCGTACGCGGGCGCGAGCTCGCGCACGAGCGTCGCGACCCGCTGCTTGTGCGGCGGCCAGTCGGCCGGGATCGCGAAGACCGGTTCCGGCTCCGCTTTGGTCTGCATGCACTCCGGCAGAGCGGCGCTCGGCGGTCCGACGTAGGCCAGCATGCGCGCGGCCTGCGCGTGGCCCTGCGCCGCGGCCAGTGCGAAGAGCGCTGCGGCGATGGGGTCGTCGTGGGGCACGCCGCGCCCGTTCGCGTACATCCAGCCGAGACCGTATTGCGCTTCCGCGTCGCCCGCGCGCGCCGCCTCGCAATAGAGCGCAGCCGCCTTGAGCGGATCCTTCGCGACGCCTTCGCCGTGCTCGTACGCGACCGCCTGTGCGACGAGCGGGCCTTGCGCCGGCGCGCCGCCTGCTGGGTCGTCGGCGAGCGAGGCGAGCGGGGTGCAGAGGAGCGTGATCGCGGCCGCGATGAACGCGAGGCGGCTCGTAACCACCCCGGCTGCTGCGCAGCCACCCCTCCTTGAAAAGGAGGGGATCAAGGCTTTTTCCCCTCCTCCCTCAGGTGCCTTTTCCCCTCCTCCCTGAGGAGGGGTGCCGCCGAAGGCGGCGGGGTGGTGTCGGGCGCCAGCAGCGGCGGGGTGGTGTCGGGCGCCAGCAGCGGCGGGGTGGTGTCGGGCGCCAGCAGCGGCGGGGTGGTGCGCGGCGAGTGTTCTGCGATCGATCATCTGCTCGTGCTACAACCGCCAGACGTCGATCCCGCGCGCGCGGAGCGCCGCGGCGTCCGCCTGCCCCTTGACGTCGATGAAGACGCCGCCGGGCGCGAGCTTCTCGACGTAGTCCGCGACCGTGCGCTCGCCGAACGCGCGGTGCGCCACCGCCGCGACGATCGCGTTCGCGCGCGGCAGTTCGCTCCAGCCCTTGAGCTGGACGCCGTACTCGTGCGCCGCCTCTTGCGGGCTCGCGACCGGATCGTGCACGTGCACGTTCGCGCCGTAGGACGCAAGCTCGTTGATGACGTCGATCACGCGCGAGTTGCGCAGGTCCGGGCAGTTCTCCTTGAACGTGAGGCCGAGCACGATCACGTCCTGGCCCTTCACCGCGAAGCCCGCCCGGATCATGTTCTTCACCGTGCGCTCGGCGACGAACTTGCCCATCCCGTCGTTGATCCGCCTTCCGGCCAGGATCACCTGCGGATGGTGGCCGACCATCTCCGCCTTGTGCGTGAGGTAGTAGGGATCGACGCCGATACAGTGCCCGCCGACCAGCCCCGGCCGGAACGGCAGGAAATTCCACTTCGTGCCCGCCGCCTGCAGTACCTCCTGCGTGTCGATGCCGATGCGGTCGAAGAGGATCGCGAGCTCGTTCATCAGCGCGATGTTGAGATCGCGCTGCGTGTTCTCGATCACCTTGGCGGCCTCGGCGACCTTGATGCTCGTCGCGCGGTGCACGCCCGCCGTGACCACGCTGCCGTAGACCTGCGCCAGCCGATCGAGTGTCTCCGGCGTGTCGCCGGCCACCACCTTCACGATCCGCGTGAGGGTGTGCTCGCGGTCGCCCGGGTTGATGCGCTCCGGCGAGTACCCGACGAAGAAGTCGCGCTTCCACTTCATCGCGGATTGCTGCTCGAGCACCGGGATGCACACCTCCTCGGTGGCGCCGGGGTAGACGGTCGACTCGTAGACGACCGTCGCGCCGCGCTTCAGGTGGCGCCCGACGATCTCGCTCGCGCCGCGGAGCGGCCGGAAGTCGGGCTGATGCGTCTCGTCGACCGGCGTCGGCACCGCCACGATGACGACCTCGGCCTCGCGCAGCGCAGCGGGGTCGGTCGTCGCCGTGAGTCCGGTGGCCGCCTTCAGGTCGGCCGTGCTCACCTCGCCGGTGGGATCGACGTGGCGGCGATAGGCCTCGACCTTCTCGCGCGAGAGGTCGTAGCCGATGGTGCGGTGCTTCTTGCCGAACTCGACCGCGAGCGGCAGCCCGACGTACCCGAGTCCGACGACGGCGATGGTGGTCATGGTCTGTGGAGCCTCTGCAGAAGCCCGTCATCCCCGCGCAAGCGGGAATCCAGACCATACCTGCGCGAAGGCACAGTGGATCCCCACCTGCGCGGGGATGGCAGGACTACGTATGAGCTAGAGCGTCGCAAGCAGCTTCTCCGCTTCGGCGCGCGCGGCCGGCTGTTGCTCGAGCTTCACGACCGCCTCGAGTTCCTGCCGCGCGCCGTTCTTGTCGCCCGACTTGATGAGCGCCTTCGCAAGGTGCAGCCGGATCTCCCCCGCATTCGGTGCACCGGCGGCCGCCTGCTTGAGAAGGTCGACGCCGCGCGCGAGCTCGCCCTTCTCGGCGAGCATCCAGCCGAGCGTGTCCTGCACGGCGGGGCTCCCCGGCGCCAGCGCGAGCGCCTTCTCGGCATATTCGACCGCTTTCGGATCCTTCAGCTGCGCGGACACCCAAGCGAGGTTGTTGAGCGCAACCGCGCTCTCCGGCTGGAGCTCGACCGCGGCGTGGTAGTGCTTCGCCGCCTGCGCATAGTCCTTCGTGGCCAAGCTGCGGTCGCCGAGGTACAACTGAAAGGCCGCGTCCTTCGGATTCTCCTTCAGCCACTTTTGCGCGAAGGCATCGGCCTCGCCGCGCTTGCCAGCGACCTCCAAGGTGCTGTGCAGGCGCGCTGCGACCACCGTGGCCTTGCCGTGCTTCAATGCCTCGCGATACGAGCGCTCGGCGGCCGGCCATTGCTTCTGCGCGGCGTGCACGTCGCCTTCGAACACGTAGCCCGCGGGCTGGTCCGGATGGCGCTTCTGCACGGCCTTGGCCTCGCCGAGCGCGGCATCCGGCTTGCCCTGCTGCAGGTAGAGCGCCGCGAGCCGCTGGCGCACCGGCACGAGGTCGGGGTTGATCTCGAGCGCCTTGCGCAGACTCTGGATCGCCCCGGCAACGTCCTTCGCGGCGAGCTGCGCGCCTGCGAGGCGCAGGAGCGGCGCCGGCGAATTCGGCGCCACCGCCTCGAGCTTGCCGAAGGTGGCGATCGCCGAATTGCTGTCGCCTGCCGCGAGCTGCGAGAGCCCGAGCAGCTCGAGGATCCTCGCGTTGTCGGGGAAATCGGCCCGCGCCTGCATCGCGGCGGCGAGCGCGCTCTTTCCGTCGGCGCCTTGCAGGTGGAAGTTGATGAGGGCGATGCGCGCGCGCGCCGAGGTCGGGTTGCCGGCCACCGCTTTCTCGAGCGTCGCGGCGATCTGGGTGCGTGGCGCCCGCGTCGCCGCCTGCAGCTCGGCAAGCCCGAGCAGCGCCACCTCGTTCTTCGGATCCTTGGCGAGGATCGTGTCGAAGCGCTGGCGCGCCTGGTCCGGCCTTTTTTCCGCCAGGTCGAGGCGCACCAGGTTGTAGAGCGCCGGCGCGTAGTCCTGTTTCAGCGCGAGCGCGTGCTCGAGGTTCTTGCGGGCGTTCGGCAGGTCGCGCTTGCCGAGATAGATTGCGGCCTTGAGATTGTAGGTGAGCGGGTTGTCCGGCTGCTTCTTCTCGATGGTCGCGACCGCCGCGAGCGCCTTGTCGAACTCGCGGTTGCGCACGTAGTTCATCACCAGCACGAGGTCGGCCTGGATCTGGCCTTTGTCCTCCTCGGATGCGGCCTCGAGGTCGCTGATCGCCCGGTCCACGTCTCCGGTGGCGAGCCGCACCTGCCCGAGGCGCGTGCGGGCGGCGGCGCCCTTCGGGTCCGCGGCGAGCGACTTCTGGAAGTACGCGCTGGCGCGGTCGAGCTGGTTGTTGGCCAGGTACACCTCGCCCGCGAGCCCGAGCAGTTGCGGGTCGTCGCCGACCTGCTTGAGCAGCGGTTCGAACGTCTCCAGCGCGCGTTGCGGCTGGCCGCTGCGCAGATAAGTCGCGGTGAGCATGCGGCGCGCGTAGGCGAGCTGGGGCGCCTGCGAGAGCGCCCTGCGGAAATAGTCCTCCGCAAGGGGATACGAGCGAAGCTGGTATTCCACCGAGCCGGCGAGCAACAGCGTCGGCACGTGGTTCGGCGCGCCCTTCAGGATCTGGGAGAGCGGTTCGCGCGCATCGGCCGGCTTGCCTTGCGCGACCGCCAGAAGCGCTTGCGCGTAGAACGTGCGCGGATCGCGCGGTGCGGCCTTCTTCATGTCCGCCAACGCCGCCACTGCGCGGTCGAGCTGCCGCTCGCGTGCGAGCAGCACGACGCGGTTATAGTGCGCCGACGCGTCGGACGGACGCAGCGCGATCACCTTCTCGTAGGCCTGGATCGCGCCGGCCGTGTCGCCTTTAGCCGCGAGCAGATCGCCCTTGAGCGAAAGCGCGTCGACGTACTCCGGCGCGCCCGCGAGCACCTGGTCCACGAGCTTGCCGGCTGTCTCGAGATCGCCGTCGATCGCCTTCATCCTTACCTCGCCGAGCAGCGCGTACTGCGAATCCGGCTTCGCGCGCAACGCCGCATCGAAGGCGGCGCGCGCCTCCTTCGGCTTGCGCGTGGCGAGATACGCATCGCCGACGAGCGCGAGGAGCTTGGCTTGAGCCCCGGCGTCGGTGAGCCTGCGGTCGGCGAGCTCGCTCGTCACCTTGTTGGCCGCGCCCTGTGCAAGGAGCGCGCGCGCAAGCTCCGGATACGCCGCATCCGGCGAGTAGCCGTACTCGAGCGCGCGGCGCAGCTCCTTCTCCGCGGAGGCCGGGTCGCCGGCGGCGAGGAGCGTGGTGCCGAGGAGATAGCGCGCCTCGCCGTCCTCCGGCTTTTTTTGCAGCGCGTTCTTGAGCTGGATCGTCGCGGCGTTCAGCTCGCCCTTCGCGAGGTAGCTCTTCGCCGAGGCCACCATCGCCTCGGGCTTCTCGCCGCACCCCGCGACGAGCAGAGAGGCGCACACGAGAAGGGGCGCCAGGAAGGCTCTGAGCAAGTCATCCGCGCGCATGCGGGGATCCAGCGAGCCTTTGTGCAAGCCGGGCCTGGATTCCCGCGAACCCTGCCCCCGAGCGGGGTTATCGGGGGGCGGGAATGACGAGGCGAGGGGCTCCTCCCGCTTCCGCGGGAATGACAGCGGATGGCGGAGGTTCCCAAGGTGTCTGATCAATCGGGTTCGTATACGCATGGTCGGCAGTTGTTCGTATCGGAGCGAGCCTACTTCAGCCCGAAGCGGTTGATGAGATCGTAGAGCGTCGGCCGGCTCACGCCGAGGAGCTCGGCGGCGCGCGTCATGTTCCCGTTCGCGCGCCCCAGCACCCGCACCACCGCATCCTTCTCGGCGCGCTCGCGCACCTCGCGCAGGTTGAGCGCATCGCCGTTGCCGGCGCTCGGCTCCAGACCGAAATCCGCGGACTTCAGCACGTTCGTGTCGGCCATGATCACCGCGCGCTTGACGTAGTTCTCGAGCTCGCGCACGTTGCCCGGCCACGAATGGGCTTCGATCGCCGCCAGCGCCTCCGGCAGGATCGTCATCGACGCGCGGTGCTGCTCCTCGGCGAACTTGCGCACGAAGGCGTGCGCGAGGAGGCTCGCATCGCCCTTGCGGCTGCGAAGCGGCGGGATCTCCACGACGATCTCGGCGATCCGGTAGTAGAGGTCCTCGCGGAAGCGGTTGGCGGCGATCAGGTCCTTCAGGTTCTGGTGGGTCGCGCACACGACGCGCGTGTCCACCGCGATCTCCTCGCGCCCGCCGACGCGCTCGATCACCCGCTCCTGCAGAAACCGCAGGAGCTTCGCCTGCAGCGCGAGCGGCAGATCGCCCACTTCGTCCAGGAAGAGCGTGCCCTGGTGCGCGAGCTCGATCTTGCCGGGGGTCTGCTTCACCGCCCCGGTGAAGGCGCCCTTCTCGAAGCCGAAGAGCTCGCTCTCGAGCAGGTTCTCGGGGATGGCCGCGCAGTTGATCGCGACGAAGCGCTTGCCGCGCCGCCCCGAGAGATCGTGCAGCGCGCGGGCGAGGATCTCCTTGCCGGTGCCCGACTCGCCGCACAGCATCACCGTGGCGGTGGTGCCGGCCACCCGCTCGATCGTGCGGCAGATCTGCTGCACCTTCGGATCGCCGGTCAGGAACCCGGCCAGCGCGCTCTTCGCCTGCGCGGCCTGCAGGCGGCGATTCTCTTCCTGCAGGCCGTACAGGCGATACGCGCGGTCGATCGTGAGCGTCAGGGTCTCCGGCTCGAACGGCTTCTCGTAGAAGTCGTAGGCGCCGAGCCCAATCGCCCGCACCGCGTTCGAGCGGTCGTTCTGCCCGGTGAGCACGATCACCTTGGTGTCGGGCGCGGCGCTCAGGATCTCGCGCAGGAGCGCGAACCCTTCGCTCGGATCGTCCGGATGCGGCGGCAGCCCCAGGTCCATCGTCACCACCGCCGGCTCGTGGCGGCGGAGCTGCGCCATCGCGCTCTCGCGGTCCTCGGCGAGCACCGCATCGTAGTCGTCGAACGCCCAGCGCATCTGCTTCTGGAGGGCGAGGTCGTCCTCGACCACCAGCAACGGGCGGCGCTTCTCGCCGTTGCGTTGCTCGCTCATGCCGTGTTCCTCCGCTCTTCCTCTACCGCGCCCTCGCCCGGCGACGGGGAGGACGTCCGATCGGCGCCCGAGAGGGATCGCTCCTCCGTCGCCTTTCCCGTGCTCCGCAGCGCGCCCGCGCGCGGCAGGAACACCCTGACCCTGGTGCCGGCCTGCGGGCGGCTGTCGACCAGGATGCGGCCGCCGAGCTCGCCAACGTACTGCGCGCTCTCGTACGCGCCGATGCCCATGCCCGTCTGCTTGGTGGACTGGAACGGCTTGAACAGGCGCTCGCGCACGAATTCCGCGCTCATTCCGACCCCCGTATCGCTCACCTCAATTACCGCGAACTCTCCCTCATCGTGCACGCGCAGCGCCACCTGCCCGTCGGATGGGGTCGCCTCCAGCGCGTTCTGCACCAGATGGCCGATCACCCGTTCGAGCCGATCCTCGTGCCCGAACGCGAGCACCGGCGCCGGCGCCTCCACCGTCACCGAGGGCTTCTGCGTCGCCTTCGCGCGTCCGATCCGCTCGGCGAGCGCCGTGAGGGAGACCGCGCGCGGCGCCTCGACCGGCGTCGTGCCGGCGCGGAGCTGCAGGAGGAGCCGGTTCATGCGGCCGACCACGTGCTCGACGGTGGAGAGCATGTCCTTGCGGAACTCGGGCTTGTCCTGGTGGCGCTCGGCGTTCTTGAGGAGAAGCGAGAGCTGCGCCACCAGGTTCTTGAGATCGTGCACCACGAACGCCGACATCCGGTTGAACGCGTCGAACTTCTGCGCCTCGAGCAGCGCCTCGGCCGCGCGCACCTGCCCGACGTAGCTCGCCGCCTGCCGCGCCGCGGTCTTCAGGAGGTCGCGCACTTCCCAGTTCACCTCGACCGGCGTGCGCGGCTCGGCGAGCACCGCGAAGCCGATCAGCTCCTCGCCGGCGTGGAGCGGCACGATCAGCCAGGCGCGCGCGATGCGGTCGAGCCACTCCGGCAGCACGAGGTCTTCGTATTGCTGCGCGCGGCCGCGATGCTCCTCGAGATTCACCACCCAGCCGGTCCGCTCGAGGAAGCGCACGAGCGAACCGGTCGCCGGCTCGATGGCGGCGACTTCCGCGGTGTTCCACCGCGCCGCCTCGGCAAACCCTTCCTGCCGCTTGAGAAAGAGCGAGCCGCCGGTGCTCTCGACCAGATCGCCGAGCGCCCGGACGCAGCGCTCGTTCAGGCTCGCCTCGGACTCCGCGGCCGACAGAAGACGCGTGACCTTGAGCCACTCCTCGCGGTAGTTGTAGCGGTAGGAGAAGAAGTGCTTGCTGATGAAGACGCGCAGCCTGGCGCGCATGCTTCCCGAGGAGAGCAGCGCGCCCAGCGTGAGCAGCGCGGCGAACAGGAACGCGACCTGCACGGTCGTTCCCCACGTGCCGCCGAAGTAGCGCACCCAGTAGCCCGCCGCCGCGACCCCGAGCAGATAGACGCCCGAGATGAGGAGCGCGGTCGAGTGGAACACGACGTCGCGCGACACGTGCATGTCGAGCGACCAGTCGCGGCTGCGCGCGGCCGCCACCGCCACGAACGGGATCGCGAGCGCGTTCACGATCCCGCGCGCGGCCCACACTTCTGCGTTCAGATGGCCGAAGAGGAGCGCATCGGCATGGAGAAAGAGGTCGAACGCGAAGACTCCGCCCAGCCCCAGATAGAGCGGCTTCATGTTCCAGCGCAGCTCGCGCGGCGTGCCGCGGAAGAGCTGCTCGACCACCAGCAGCCCGAGGATCGGCAGCGTGAGCGCGAACGCGAATCCGGTGCGCACCGCCGCGCTCGGCAGCTCCAGCTTCATGGGCGCCGACTGCGGCGTGATGAGCGATGCGACGATCAGCACGCCTGCGAGCGCACCGATCCACAGGGGCGGCGACTTGCGCCCCGGCGTCGCTGCGCCGGCTGCGGCGTTTTCGGCCGTCGCCTCGGCGAAGAGCGCGAGCAGGAAGGCGATCCACGCCGCGATGCGCGCCGCATCCGTAACGCGCGCCGATAGCCACCAGGCGTCCGTCTGCCACAGTGCGTAGCCGAGGCTCGCGGCTTCCCAGAGCGCGCTCGCGACCACGGCCGCGAGGAGCAGCATCGCCCGCCGCCCGCGCCGCCAGCCGATGCCGAGGCGCAGGCCGAACAGCGCGAAGGCGACGAGCCCGAGCCCGAAGCTCCAGACGGCGGGGCTGGAGAACGGTTCCGCCATCACCGCGCCCACCCGTTGGGGAAGACGTACCGAAGCTCGTCATTCCCGCCCCCCGATAACGGCATTCGGGGGCAGGGTTCGCGGGAATCCAGGTGAACTGTCAGCGCGGTGCAGAGCATTTGTGAGAGGAGGTTAAATGCACCGACGGCGAGTGTAAGACTTTTCGACAGTATGGGCGAGAGCCGGCGCCGGCTTGCGATCCGGGGTTGCGAGAGCGCAGACCCCGCACCGCGTACCGGAGCGTTTTAGCGAGCGCCTTTACCCAGGAGGACTACTCCGACTGTCTCGACCAGAATCAGGAGGTCGAGCAGGAGCGAATGGTTCTTCACGTAGTACAGCTCGAACTGCAGCTTGCGCACCGAGTCTTCGACCGTGGCGCTGTACGTGTACCGGACCTGCGCCCAGCCGGTCACCCCCGGCTTCACGCTGTGGCGCAGCCCGTAGAACGGGATCTGCCCGGTGAGCTGCTCGACGAAGTAGGGTCGCTCGGGGCGCGGCCCGACGAGGCTCATTTCGCCCGCGAGCACATTGAAGAGCTGCGGCAGCTCGTCGATCCGCGTGCGCCGGATGAAGCGCCCGACGCGCGTCACGCGGTCGTCGCCGGCCGTCGCCCAGCGTGGCTGGCCGTCGCCCTCGGCGTCGACGCGCATGCTGCGAAACTTCAGGATCTCGAACACCCGCCCGCCCGCGCCGACACGCTGCTGGCGATAGACGACCGGCCCCGGCGTCTCGAGCCTGATCGCGATGGCGGCAAGCAGCATGACCGGGGCGGCGAGCGCAAGCAGCACGAGCGCGGAGACGACGTCGAACGCCCACTTGATCGAGGTGCGCACGCGGCCCTGCCGGAACCCTTCGCCGAAGATGAGATGGCTCGCCTTGAGCGACTCGATCGGGAATTCGCCGCGCGTCTGCTCGAAGAAGCTCGAGAGGTCGGTGACCCGGACGCCGTTCAAGCGGCAGGCGAGGAGCTCGCCAAGCGGCAGCACCCCGCCGCGCCGCTCCTCTACCGCCACGATCACCTCGTTCACGCCGTGCCGGGCCACCGTGGCGTGCAGCGCTTCGCTCCCGGGCAGCACCTGCTCCGGCGCCACCGCGTTCTGCTCCCGCGAGGGCAGCGGGTAGAAGCCCATGAACCACACCGACGGGCTGCCGATCTCGGCGAGCGCATCGGCGACGCTCTGCGCCGCATTGCCCGTGCCGAGCACGAGCACGCGATGCGAGAAGAGCTTCGCATCGACGCTCACGAGGAAGCCGCGGCGCAGTGCGAGCATCCCGGCGAGCGTGATGAGAACGGTGAGGCCGAGCGCGTCCTGGTAGGTGTGGCTCTCGGGCACGAGATAGAACGACGCATACGCCGCGGGGATGCCGACGAGCAGCACCAGGGTCAACCGTGCCGCCACGCTCACCGGTCGCGACTGCGGCTCGCGCCGGTAGATCCCGAAGACGTTGATCGTCGCCACCATGATGCCCGAGAACATCATCGCGGCGGGGACCACGTCATACGGCGGCGCGAGCCCGCGGCGGTTGAGCATCACGCCCAGGACGATCGCCATGAAGAAGAAGCACGTCTCGAGCACGAGACGCAGCAACCTGACGATGGGCAACTGATGCTGGAACAGCCTGACCAACGCTCGTCTCCGTTTCTCTCTTCTGCGCGGTCCGTTCTCTTCTTACCGCCCCGGTATTACTAACCTGTCGTCCCGTACTTGCCCAGCATCCCGCCGCGCAGCGCACGCGTGCGCGCGGCGTGGTCCCTCGCATCCCGCTCGCGCGCCGATGCGAAGCTCCTCCCGGCGTGCCCTGCACGCTCCGATCCGCGATGTGTTGGCGTTGTTGTAGTTAAGGGCCGCCGCGATGGCCGCGCCCGTCGCGCCCGCTGAGGGCGCCATTCCTGCTGCCGCGGCTCCGTCTGGAAACCCCGACAGGTGAAACCCATGTGTGCGACAGCTGCTCCGACTTTGCCTTGCGAGCCTCACCACGTAATCCATCCTAGCTGCATCGCGCGAGCTTCGATATCGGCCGAAAGCCCTACCGCACTTGAGCGCGACTTGGACTACGCAGCTTCCTTTTGCGAGGAGGAGAGAATGACATAGCAACTGTCAAAGGAATGTGAAAGATTGTTAATCCAATCGACAGTGCGACGAATGCCAAATAGTTCACACACGCAGCGGGTGACACGTTGTAGGCGTGCGAGCGTGTAGGTGTAGGCGTGCGAGCGAAAACCTCGCCGGACGAGCCGAGCGACGGCGTCGCGCACGACGCCGAAAGCTCGACAGCTGCCTTTACTCGACTTCGGATGGGGCTTCCGCGCGGAGCGCGCGCCACCCTTTCGTGATCGCATGTCGCGCGAGCAGCGCGGGCGGCATGCGAAGCCAGTGCGAGCGCAAGAAGAGCGCGAAGCGAGCGGTGCGCACCGCGAGCGGTGTTCTGCGATCGGGGTGCGTGGGAAGCAGCGCGCGCGGGACGAGGCGGTCCATCATGAATCGCGCGACGCGCGGGATGGGCGGCAGCATCGCGCGCGACCGCTCGGCGCCGTCATTCCCGCGAACGCGAGCGTCGTCATTCCCGCGAACGCGGGAATCCAGACCCAGCGCATCCGGAGTGCCGAGGAACCGCCCCGCATAACGCAGCGCGTAGGCGAGCGGCCGCTCGGCGCCGTGCAGTCGCGCGCGCTCGACGAGCCGCTCCCGGAAGCGCTCGGTCGCGCCAAGCTCGCCGATCAGGGCATCGAAGTCCACGAGGTCGCGCAGCCGCCCGGCGCAATCCGAATCCTGGAAGAGCTGCGTGGCGGCGTGCACCACCTGGTCCGCCGGGCACAGCACGTGAAACCGCGTGCCGGCGATGGGCACCGCGTCGGCGAAGAGCGCGTCGGCCTTCGGCTGGATGCGTCCGGTAAGCGGCAGGATGGTGTGATGCAGATCGAGCTCGAGCGGGTGCTCCGGGTAGCGCATCGGCGGCAGCTCGTGGCTCCACTCGCGGTAGTAGCGCTCGTCGTACGGGTCGAGCGCCTCCGTCTGCCATCCCGCGCCGAGGAGCGCGCGCTCCGCCGCGTCGAGCGAAGCCCGCGGCACCATCAGGTCCACGTCCGACGGCAGGCGTCCCTCTGCGAAACCAAAGCCCTGCACGACGTAGGCCGCGCCCTTGAGCAGCACGAGCGGGGCGGGGAACTCGCTGAGCGCGCGCGCGATGCACTCGAGCTCCCACAGCACCATCTGCTTGCGGAACCGTACCAGCGTGCGCTCGGCATCGAGGTGCATCCGCACCCGCTCGGGAACGTCCGCAAACACCCCATGGCGCTCCAGGCGGAGCCGAAGCGCGGCGAGCAGCCGCGCGGGCCGCGCGACGCGAACGACCGCGTCCCAGTCCGCCTCGTCGAAAGTGCGTGCGGTCTCCGGCGCTCTCAACAACGCGAGGAGCGCGCCGACCGGGTCCGCGCGCGGCAGGCGTCCCAGTCGCCCCGCAGTCATGCCCCGGTCTCGCCGAAGGCGAAGGGCGCGACGGGGTCCTCGAGGCTGACGTAGGGCTTGTCGGCGAACGCCGCGCGGGCGAGCTTCGCCCTGCCCGACTGCCGCGGTCGGGTGACGGGAATGACGGGGGAGTGGCTGGCCCGCGTTTGCAGCGTCGCGGCCGCGATCCTGGGAATCATCCGGGTAGGCTGGCGGTGCTCATGCAAATTGTAAATAGCAATCTCGATTTGCATGACCACCCCGAGCCGGCACCGCCTCGCACGCCCGGTTCGCCTGCGCGCCCCGCCGCGGCGTTCCCAATACGCGCTTCGCGTGCCCCCAGAATACATAACGACGCGGAGTTTGAGCTATTCTGCGACAGAGCTTTCCCTGCGCCGATATCCTGCCCGCCATGAAGAACGTCACCATCACACTCGACGAGGAGACCGCGGCGTGGGTCCGGATTCAGGCAGCGCGGCACCGGACGAGCGTCTCGCGCCTGGTCGGCGACTTGCTGCGCGAGCGGATGCGCGAGTCGCACGAGTACGACGAGGCCATGCGGCGGTTTCTCGCGAAGCCGCCGGTCCGCCTGCGGCGGGCCGGCGGGCGCTATCCAGCACGGGACGATCTGCATGACCGCGCTCGTCTTCGCTGACACGAACGTGTAACACGGAGCGGCCCAAACGAGTGCGCGGCTCGCCATCGACGGCCGAGCCGCCAACGCCATCGAGGCGCTCCCTCCCCCGCGGGGGAAACCGCTTGAGCAGGTCCAGGGCGAAACCGGCCTGATTGCCAAGGATCCGGGATTCGCTGACTGAGCTTCTCTACGCGGAAGAAGCGAGCAGCGCCCCGATCTTCGCCACCGCCTCCTCCAGATCGCCAAAACGCAGGCGATAGCACTCGCACGAGCTGACGAGCTTCGTCACGGCGTCGAAGGCCTCGGGGCCGAGCAGCTCGTAGTTGAACGAGTTGGTGGAGAGTTTCAAGAACGCGCGCGACTTCGGGATCGGCTCGAGCGCGAGCTCCGCGTCGCGGGTGAAGTTCGGGAAGAGGATCAGCGCAGGGCGCGCCGGCACCGCGAGCTTCGCCACGCTCTCGCTCCTCGGCGCAAGATGCGCCACCGTTCCCTTGCGCGTCTTCGGAAACGACGGCCCGAGCACGGCGCCCGGCGCGAAGCGGCGCATCACCTCGATCGATTCGTTCTTGAGCGCGGTCGGCCGCACGAGCGGCAGGAGCGCCGCGTCCGCGAGCCGCACCACTCCGAACTCGTCCGAGAGCAGCCGAAACCCGCGGTTCGCGAGCGCCGCGGTGAGCGTGCTCTTCCCCGAGCCCGGCAGCGCCGGCAGCAGCACCGCGCGCCCGTCGCGCTCCACCACGCCGGCGTGGAGCAAGAGATGCCGGTTGAACCGGTTCGCGATCGCCCAGTTGAGCCCCCACTCCATGAGCGGCAGGTGCGTCTCGGCGGGGAAGGGTTCGAAGGGCTGCTCGCCGTCCAGCCAGAAGCTGATCTGCGGGCGGAAATGCTTCCGGAGGCCAGGCGGACGCGCGAGGCGGGCGGTGACGTCGAAGAAGCCCTCGGCCTCCGTCAGCGGGTACGCCGAGTAAACGGTGCGGATCGACTCGGCGAGTCTCGCCACGTCGGAACGAACGCGCGCGCGGGCGACGCCGAATTCGAATCCGAGTCCCGCGCCGGAAAGACGCGCCTGTACTTCGCTCGTCGAGAGCTCACCGATCAGCATCGGTCACCGTCGGAGAGCCGCGAGAAAATCCGTCATTCCCGCGCCCCGGTTAACTCCGCTCGGGGGCAGGGTTCGCGGGAATCCGGCTCGCGCCCATCCGCAGGCTCGCGGTCGACCAACCCGAGGCCCTCGAGCTCCTCGAGCAGCCCCTCGATCTGGGCGGTGTAGGCCTCGGGCGAGCCGGCGGGATCGAGCGCGGCCGTCAGATCCGTCGCGAGCGCGTCGGCATCCTGCAGTCCGCGACGAAGCGCATCGACGATGTGCGCCGCCGTCTCGTTCAGGAGATGCGTTTCCCAGGAGAGCGGATTGAAGACGACCGCCTCGGCGCCGAAGCGGACGATGCGAAGATCGGGGTGTTCGATGAATCGCCAGCGCACGCGCGCCGAGCTTAGCGCGAAGCTCGTGTCAGCGGGGCATCAGCCCCACTTCCGGCCGTTGATCGACGTCCAGCAGGACTTGGTGATGCACTTACCCCCGCGGTCTTCCCAGCAATAGCCGACCGGCTTGCAGTCGTCGTCGACGAAGCAGAGGCCGTATTTTCTCTCGCCGGTCTTTCTGGACGTGCAGTTGCCGACCGTGTACTTGGTCTTCTCGGCGTTCAGCTGGCCGTAGCCGTCGGACACGCGCCAGTAGGTGGTCTTGTCCGCGCCGAGGAAGTACTTGCCGTCGAGCTTCTTCGAGGAGCCGTTGGCCCTGAGCTCGCACATATCGACGTCGACGCGCAGCCACTCGTCGTTGGCATAGTTGGAGAGCTTGTCCGGCCCTGGGTATTGGTTCGCTTGCTTGGCATCCCTTACCTTGCAGGCGGCGGCGCTGGACAACGCCAAAGCCGAAGCCGGGCGCGCCGTGAGCACGAGCGGTGCGGCGAGGGAGCCCTTGAGCAGTTGGCGTCTGGTCGCTTTCATGGGGTCATCGATCGGCTGCAAGAACAGCCAAGCAAAGTCTACTCCAGCCCGGTGCAGACGGACTCCGCTCGATTGTCAATTTCATTGAATTCTGCGTTGAATCAAGAGATTTTGGCTTTGCCCCGGTTCTCGATGGCGGGGCCGGAAACCGAACCCTCGATGAGCAAGTGTAAATTACTCCGACGCTCTGAGACCCGTTGGGCGCGTTTGCCGGTCTTCCGCCGGTCGATTTCTCGGAAGCACCCACCCGTACGCAAAAGCAAGCGCTAGAGCCGCTCCCATGTAAACCAGGCAGAAGCGCACCAGCAACACCGAACCCCCCGCGTAGCTATTCCGGTCGGTGCTCAACAAGAACTGGAGCGCAGAGAAAACCTTCCCGTACTTGACGATGGCGCCTTCGGTGCCGGCCGTGACGAGCCAGAATCCGGCCGCGGACGACGCCAGGAGCAGCACGAATGCGGCGGGGACGCGAACCGCGCTTCGAGACTTGAATATCCGCGCAACCCAGGCCCCGGTCGCCCCGAGGAGAATCACGCAGCACGAGAGGATCGCGCTGGCAGCCGGGCCGCCCCCGTCTCGCATCAGCTCCGTGAGGTTATCCGTTGCTGCCTGCACGACGATGACCCAATGCGCGAAAGGCAGCAGCAGGGTCGAGATCACGAGGGCCACCGCCAACGTCTGAGGACCGGTGGCGCGCAGCACGCTGCTCCCACAGGCCGTCAGCCCACCGACGAAGAGCAGCCAGGCGACGGCGGCGATCAACACCATGGTGCGCCCCATCCATTCGAGCTCGCGCAGGTCGCCCAGGATCGGCGTGCCGGCAATGTCCGCGATGCTCTCGTCCGGGACGGCCAAGCGAATGAGGAGATACGCCACGGCCGCATGAAGAGCGAGCAACGCCGGCCACCGATAGAGCGCCTTGAACGCATCTGCGTTGCGCACGCCGGCCGCCGCCAGAGCTGGAAACGCGAACAGCCAAGGAATCGCCAATCCCAGGAGCGCAGCCGACAGAACCCCGAGTCCTGGCCGCAGAAGCTCGCGGACGTTGTAGGGCGCTCGCGGCCAATGGGTCACCGCCCAGACGCCGGCGACGCACATCGCATACACGAGGACGAGGGACAGCCGAGCTCGTCTCGGACCGCGCCCCCATCCTGGGAAGAATTCGCGAGGCCCCGTCACAAGGAGCGCGGCGAGGAAAGCGCCCCCGGTCCCCAGCACGACGTCGGTGACGTCCGGGTATTTCGCCGGCAGGAGGATCTGCCCCAGTTCGATGACGAATGCCAGCGTGACCACGAAGATGGCCGCGCCAAAAATAGCGATCGTGCGTGCGCCGCCGCGCCACCGAGCTACCCCCATCGCCAGCAGCACGCCGAGGGGCGCGAAGAGGCCCGCTTTCAGCGCGATGTTGCTGATGGCCTGAATCTCGGACTGGAAGTAGAGGCCTCCGAGCGGGGCGGCCCACATCCCGTCGAACCGCGCGCGCGCGGTCGCCGCATCGAACCGGAAATCGAACGGATACCAGAATGCCGCCAGGAGGCCGAGCGAGTAGACGATGGCCCAAAGCCATGTCCGGGGGATGCCTCCACCGGATTGCACTTGGGCCGGATGCGGCTCTGCCGCACTTTCGGGTGCGGTGCGCACGAAGTCGCCGAGCACCATGCCGATCGAACAGCCGAGCGCCGCGGTGAGGATGTCCGTGACATCGGCGATGCGCGAGTACACGAATACCTGGAGAAATTCGAGCAAGGCCGCCAGCCCGATGCAATAGAGCAACACCTGGCGACGGCTGCCCACGCGCGCGTATGACGCGAGAATGCCGACCGGCATCCACGTCGCCAGGTCGAGCGCAAGGTCGACCACGAGATCCCGAAGCGACCCGTAGCGGAATCCGAAGGGGACGAGGACCAGCCGACCCTCCTTCCACTTGTCGTAGATGTCGTGGCCGCTGAGCGTGAGATCGAGCGGCAGGAGGCTGAAGATCGCCAGCCCGAGGAGATAGGCATAGAAAAGGTAAAGGGCTCTGCCGCGGCGGTGGGTGGCTTCGGCCCAGCCGAGCACTTGTTTACACACCCAGGGCCCGCGCCACAGCCATAACGCGATGCCGACGAGGGCACCGAACGATTCGGCGACGATATCGTTCAGCGAAACGACGCGCGGCGGGAAGAAGATCTGCAAGAACTCGATCGTTGCACTGAGTCCGAAGCAAAAGGCGAGGACGCCGAGCATCCGTGGCCATCGCCAGCGAGAATTCAGGTCGGCAGCGCCGGCGAGAAGAAATGAGAGCGGGATGAAAAGCAGGACGTTGGTGGCCCAGTCGGCGCGCGCGCCGATCTCCGGCGGGACGTAGGCCATGTTCCGAAACGATCGGCAGGCCTCCTCCATTGAATGCGGTGTGAACTGCAGCGGTACGAGGCTGCCGTAAACCACGAACGCGAGGTACGCCACCGCGCCCGCCCCGAGCAGCCCGCGGCGTCGCCTATCATCTGCAACTGTCATTCGGGGCCTGTCGAGTCCGGCGGTCGTTTTTCACATCGGCGTGGCCGCGTGTGGATCAATGCCATCGATCGCGTTGCGCACGGATGCTATCTTTGCACTCTCCGACCTGCGACGGGGCGGGCTCCACGCCAAAGGGCCATCCCGTTGGCAGCGCGTGCGCGGATAACTCGTCCGCGCCGCATGAACCGAAGGTGGTCCAGGTGATCGTAGCATTTGAGACGGCGCTCGACGCGCGGCCCGAGCGATGGGACGAAGCGGTCCAGGCGCTCGACGGCACCGTCTTTCACAGCTCTCACTGGGCTGAGCTCCAACGTCAGGTTCAAGGATGCCGCCCGCTCTACGTACTCGGCAGGGACGAGCGCGGCGTCGCGGTCGGCGTCGCTCTCGGCCTTTTCCGGCAATCCAGACACCCGCTGGCCCGGTGGCTCCTGCGCAGCCTCGAGCTGCCGACCTACCCCATCGCGGAGCGCGGCGACCCGGCGCTCGTCGAAGCGCTGGTCGCCGAAACCGAACGCTTCGCCCGGCGACTTGGCTGTGCCCGCATCGCCATCGGATCGAATTTCGCGGGCGCGAGCAAGCTCTCGCTGGCCTCTCGCGGTTATTCAACGACCGACCGGGTCGAGTTCGAGGTGGATCTCTCTGCCGAGACCGACGCGCTGTGGCAGGCGATCAAGAAGGACCAGCGGGACCGCATTCGCAAGCTCACCCAGGCCGGCGTCGAGTACGAGTGGACCGCGCGCCCCGACCCGATCGGAGCGCTCGGCGCCGTTCGGGAGTCCGCGCTCGAGCGCCGGCTTGAGCGGGAGCAGGGCTTCGATCTGCCCGCCGACCCGGAGTATTACCAGCGGCTGCACCAGGCGCTCCTCGCGCCGGGCGCGGCCCGCCTCCTGCTTGCGAAGCAGGGCGGCGCCGTGATCGCCGCCATCCTCTATGCGACGTTCGCGCGCAAGGCCTATTCGGTCTTCAGCGGCAGCACCGAGGCGGGCTACAAGCTCGGCGCGCAAACGGGTCTCTACTGGTATGCCGTCAACACCTTCAAGGCCGAGGGATACCGCGTGCTCAACCGCGGGGGCGTATCGGCAAGCGCGGCCGCCGAGAACGACCCGTTGCACGGCATCTACCGCTTCAAGCACCGGCTGGGCACGACCCCGGTTCTCTGCCGGTCGGGCGAAAAAGTCCTGAGCCCTTTCCGGGACGCAATCGGACGATTGCGCGGGCGCGTGGCGCGTTGGAGGCAATCGCCGGACTCCTCGGCGTGAAGCGCCCCTGGTCAGTCTGAGGCCCTGGCGGCAGCCGCGCACGCGGTGTCCCGCAGAGATCCGTACATGGACAAATCTCGCGGCGCTGTTATTCGATTACCCCGGGCAACTTCATGTCTCCGCCCGGATGCCCCGGCGCCAGCGGGTCTCGAGGAATGCGCTGTCGGATGTAGAGCCCGCGTCCTTCCCGCTGCCAGCGGAAGCTGTAGCGGTGTATCGACCCGACCTCGCGAAAGCCACGCCTTGCGGAAAGCTTGCGCGATCCGTGATTGCCAATCCAGGTGAAGGTATAGAAGTAGCGGAACCCCGCGCCCCCACAGAGCGCCTCGAAGCGCGCGTAGCACGCATCGATAAGTCCGGTCCCTCGATAGGCCGGCGATACCCAGATGCTGGCGAGACGCGCTTCGTCGGGCAACAAATACCGCCAGCGCGTGACCATCCTGGTGTTGTCGGCCTGAAACACGGGCCACATCAGGGCGGCCATGTCCTGGCCGACTGAGGCGGCGTAACAGTGGCGCATCCCGTAGACAGACCCGTACTCGAAATGGCGCGGGAATGGCGCCGGCATTGTCCTGAACTGCTCGAACAGCGACGCGTCCACGCGGCGGAGCTCAAATGTCAGCGAGCAGCGTGCGGGTCGTGGCGGCTGCCGCAGATCGCCCTGCGCCGCGACGAACTCGACGTGGTCGAAGACCTGATCGGCAACGGCCCGGCCGAGTCCGCGGAGGCCCTCCTGCTTGTACGTCGCGGGGATGCGCTTGAGTTTCTCGAGCATCTGAATGCGCAGTGTGGCGGACCCTTCAGATTGAACGGCTCAACCTGCGTGTCCGGTCGTCCTGACGACTTCAGCGATGCGCTTTGCATCTTCCATCCGCACCGTCGGCTCGCACGGCAATTCCACGAGGGCGGGCCAAAGACGATCGGCGTTCGGTAACGCTCCACGCGCGTATTTGTCGTATGCCGCTTGAAGATGGAGCGGTTGATAGCTCCGGTCCACTTCGTAACCAGCCTCGCGCAGCGCCCGTACGACCGCCAGGGCGACCTGCTCACCACCGCTGAAGCTCACCAGTTGCGCCAGGCACGCAGAGCCTTCTCCGTGGGGCAGCAACGAACATCCCGGTCCCTGGCCCAGCAGGGTCCTGTATGCGTCAACGCGGGCACGGCGCGCCGCAAGATTGTCGTCGAGCGTGTCCAGCAGGCTCGAGGCAACCGCAGCGTCCAGGTTCGCCATCGCTCGGCCCTGATAGGACGCGCCTTGGGCCGGCTTGCCGATCCGGCTCAAGACGATCTGCAATGGGAGCGACCAGTGCCGCCACCGGCGCCACACCGTAACTCCCGCTGCCCGCTTCAGTGTCGGAGCCGCTTCGGCCCGAGGAAAGCGGGCGGCCCGGGCCCGCTCCATCACCGCACCTTGGCGGGATACGAGCACACCGCCACCCACGCCGAAGCACACCTTGCCGCTTCCGAAGCTCACGATCCCCGCGTCGCCGAAAGTGCCGAGGAGCCGTCCATTCAGCTTCGCGCCCAGAGCTTGCGCCGCATCGTCGATCAGGATGAGTCCGCGCCGACGACAGAACTCTTCGATGGTGTCGATCGGCGCCGGGTTGCCGAAGAGGTGCGCGACGACCACGCCCCGGGTGCGAGAAGTGACGGCGGCTTCGATCGTCGCGGGGGTCAGGGTCAGATGCTCACCGACATCGCACAGCACCGGCATGGCACCCAGGGCGAGGATGGGCGAGATGATGCTCGCGCAGCAGAACGTCGGCACGACGACTTCGTCCCCCGCGCCCACACCGTTGGCGCGCAGCGCCAGCTCCAGCGCCGCACGGCCGCTGTTGCATGCGACCGAGGACGCTGTCGAAAACAACGCCGCCAATCGCTGCTCGAGTCGCTGCACGTCGGACCCGCCGACGATCTCGCCGCGGCCGATGCAGCGCGCTAGCGCCGCATACGTCCGCCAGTTCCAGAACGGCACGCAGAGCGGGACGCGATATACGTAGGGCAAGCGCAGTGCACTCATCCGCTATCGGCGGAGTGCCGAACGGGGCCGGGATGGGCGGCGCCACGCTTGCCCCGGTGGGTCGGACATCGGGTTTTCCGCACAAGGCTCTTCGAGTGAATCCATGAAGATAAGATTCGCACCGCGCAACGATGGCTGCGCGGCATTCTGCCACGTGAAAACTGTTGTCAAGAAACGCTTTGGGAGCCCGCCGCTCTTATGCCCTTTTTCGTGCCGCCAACTCCGACTATGCACCGAGCGCTGATCGTCGGTGCGCTGCTTGCTGCGGTGGCGAGCGCCGAAGCGAGCGTCATCGAGGTCGGGCCCGCCGATTACCGGGCCGCGTTGACCCGCCTGCAGCCGGGCGACACGCTCCGACTCGCCCCGGGCGATTACCTCGAGGGCCTTCCGGTCCACGGGCTGAACGGGCGCGCCGGCGCCCCGATCCGGATCGAAGCGCGAGACCGCCACACGATGCCGCGATTCTTGGCAAAGCGACACCGCAACACGGTCAGCATCATTGATTCCGGGTACGTCGAGATCGTGGGCTTGGAGCTCGACGGGCTCGGGTTGTCGGTGGACGCGGTGAAGGCGGAAGGACATGCGCGCTTCGCTCACGACATCACCCTCGAGGACCTTCTGATCCATGGCCACGGTTCCGACCAGCAGGACGTCGGGATCTCCACCAAATGCCCGGCGTGGAACTGGGTGATCCGGGGAAACGTGATCCTAGGCGCCGGGACGGGGATCTACCTCGGAAGCTCCGACGGAAGCGCCCCTTTCGTGGCCGGCATCATCGAGTACAACCTTGTCCGCGACACGCGCGGCTACAACCTGCAAATCAAGCACCAGAACTCGCGCCCGGCGCTGCCCGGTCTTCCTGAGGGCCAGAGCGTGACGGTGATCAGGCACAACGTCTTCAGCAAGGCGGAAAACGGCGCGACGGCCGAGCTCGCGCGCCCGAACGTCCTGGTGGGCCACTTTCCCAAGACGGGCGCCGGGGCGGACGACGCGTATCTCGTCTTTGGCAACTTCTTCTACGAGAACCCGACCGAGGCACTATTCCAGGGGGAGGGCAACATTGCCCTGTACAGCAATGTTCTCGTCAGCAGGTCGGGGAGCGCCATCCACATCCAACCTCACAACGGGCTGCCGGAGCAGGTCGACGTGTTCGGCAATACCGTCATCGCAAGAGACGACGGCATCCTCATCACTGGGGGCGATCCGAAGCGGACACAGCGCGCGTTCGGAAACCTCGTCTTCGCCGGCGCGCCGCTTCCCGGCGGATACGGGGGCGGGAATGTGACGGGCGAGCTGCCGGAGGCTACGCAATGGCTTCGGAACCCGACGGGTCGGCTTGGAGAACTGGACCTTGCGCCCATTCGTGCAAGCACGACCGCACTTTCGGATTGGCCCTTGCTGCCGAAGACGTACACCGACGCTGGCAGAGACTTCGAGGGCCGTTCACGAGCGTCCCGCACGGCGGGAGCGTACGCAACAGGGCAGGTGGCCTGGCCGCTTGCGATCGAGCGCAAGCCGCGTCTGAATCCTGACCGATCTTCGTCGCGCACCCGGCCTCGCTGAAGGCGCGTCCGCCGCAGCGAAACCCCGACGCGCTCTCCGGAGGGGCGGCACGATGGTAACTTCGCACTTGCGATCGCCGTATGAGCCAGTACCATTGAGCCCAGTGCTTCTTGGCTATTCGTGCGCGAGGAAACTCTCGATGGATCGTAGGCGCTATTTTCTGGTGGCGACGGCCGCAGCAGTCGTTCTGGGACTCGCATCGCTCTCCGGGAACGCCGCAGCGCAGGATCCGGGGCGCGACTACTACATGGCGAGCTCCTATTCCGACGGCATGCAGATGCTCCGGAACCTGAACCAGAACCACTACCGCCCGGCCTCCGAGAAGCTCAGTCGCGGCCATTATTCCGGTGTCGAGGGCGATCTCGACTTCATGCTCAAGTATTTCCCGAACCATCCGCAGGCACTGGCGGGAATGGCCCAGCTCGCCATCGGTTTGAAGCGTCCCTACATGGCTGAGCGATACTTCAAGAACGCGATCGAGCGCTACCCGGATCACGACGAGACCTACATGATCTACGGGGTCTTCCTGCACAGGCTCGGACGCTTGCAGCCCGCGATCGCGCAGTACGAGAAAGCGCTCGAGATCAACCCGGATTCGGCGCTCGGGCATTACAACCTCGGACTCGCTTACGTGGACATTAAGCGGTACCGGGAAGCGAACGTCCACGCCCAGAAAGCCTACCAACTCGGGGTAACCCTGCCGGGACTGAGAAGGCAGCTCGAAGCCGCGAAGGCTTGGGATCCATCTGTTGCACCGGGCGGCGATTCCGCCGGCAAAGAAACGGCCGACGGTTCCCAACGCGAAGCCAAGCCCGAGTAGCTATCGCCGAGCTGGCCGGACCTTGCGGAATCCTTACACGAAGGGCTGTCCCCCAGCTGAATTTGTGAACCATTGCCAAAGGTGTTCTTTGCCTCGGCCTCGGATGCTCGGCCCTCGGGTACCCTCGTAACGTGTGCGGAATCGTCACGCTCTTTTCCGCTGAGCAGCTCCTGAGCACCGACGTGCTCGCGAGCATGACCCACGCGCTTCGCCATCGCGGCCCGGACGATTTTGGCTACGCGCACGTGGATATCGCCCGCTCCCGCTATCGATTCTGGCGGGACGATCTCCCCCGCGGTGAGCGCCTCGCGGGCGTGCTCTTCGGACACCGGAGACTCAGCATCCTCGACCTGAGCAGCGCCGGCCGGCAGCCGATGACTACTCCCGACCGGTCGCTCGTGGTGGCTTACAACGGCGAGATCTACAACTTTCTCGAGCTGCGAGATGAGCTGAGATCCGCAGGAGTCGAGTTCCGCACCGAGACGGATACGGAGGTCCTCCTCCGGGCGTACGAGCGCTGGGGTTCGGAGTGCTTCCTGCGGTTCAACGGAATGTGGGCGCTGACCCTGTGGGACGGCCGCCGCAAAGTGCTGCTCGCGTGTCGGGACCGTTTCGGCGTGAAGCCCATGTACTGGGCCGCGGTCGAAGGCGCGTGGGTGCTTGCCTCGGAAATCAAGTCCGTCCGGCACTACCCGGGAGCGGATCGCGGCGCGGACGAGCGAAGGCTCCGTCAATACCTGGCGACGGGCGCGATGGATCAGGACGGTCGGACATGCCTGAGCGGTATCGAGGCGGTCCCCGCCGGAAGCTATCTCACGTTCGCCCCAGACGGGGTCCGCACGGACGTGTACTGGCGGCTGCCCGCCGCCGCGCCCATCGAGCGTCGCTCGCACAGCGAGTGGGCGACCGAACTGCGAGGCGCGCTGACTCGCGCCGCACAAATCCGGACGCGGTCGGACGTACCGGTCGGCACCATGTTGAGCGGCGGCATCGACTCGACCGCGATCGCCGCCCTCGTCGCTACGGAGAAAGCGCGCGGAAGCGGCGTGCGACCCGACGCCGGCGAAAGGGGCCAGGAGGTCCACCACGCCTTCAGCGCTTGCTGGCCGGGCTGGAGCGACGACGAGGAATCGCTCGTCGAGCGAATGGCCGATCGCTACTCGCTCTCGTTGCACCGGCTCTACGCCGAGCCGCGTGACTCCCTCGCGCTGCTTCCTGCGGTGGTCGAGGCGCTCGACGAACCGTTCGAGAGCCCCGTGTGCCTGATCCAGTATCAGCTCATGAAGATCGCTCGCGAAGCGGGCGTCAGCGTTGTGCTGAACGGACACGGCAGCGATGAGCTTCTGGGCGGATATGTAGACCATCTGATCGACGCGTACCTGCGTGATCTTGTGTGGCGCGGGCGGTTCCTCCGGTTGCTGACGGAGGTTTACGCCTTTCGTCACGCGGTGATGGTGGAGGCCCGGAGCGTCTGGCGTTCCTGGCGGAGGACGCTCGGACTGGCGACC
Organism: Burkholderiales bacterium; assembly: GCA_020848075.1. Taxonomy (GTDB): domain Bacteria; phylum Pseudomonadota; class Gammaproteobacteria; order Burkholderiales; family SG8-39; genus JAABRB01. Next base: position 1,373 of record JADLAV010000045.1, on the reverse strand, counting down.
GGAGGGGAGCGGCTCTTTGCGGCGGACCGTCACGCGGACGGCGCTCCCGGCCCGCACCTGGGCGGCTCCGCAGTGCGCCGCCGCTCCATCGACCTCTTTACGCGGGAATTCATCCCCCGATGGCTCCGCATGGAGGATCGGATGAGCATGGCGTGGTCGGTCGAGTCGCGCTTGCCGTTCATGGACTATCGCTTGGTGGAGCTGGCCCTCCGAATCCCCGACGACAGCAAGCTGCGTGCCGGCTACGGCAAGCACGTGCTGAGAACCGCCATGGCCGATCTTCTGCCACCGGAGATCGCCTGGCGTCGAGCGAAGGTCAGGTTCTCGGTCCCGCTCGTTTCCTGGTTCCGGGGCGGGTGGCGACCCTACATCGAGGAGATGCTCCTGGGTGGCGACGCCCGAATCGGGGCTCTGTGCGATCGCGCCACGCTCGAGCGGACGATTCATGCGTGGCTGCGCGGCGACGACGCAGTCCTCGCTCCGACGCAGATCTGGCGCTGCTTGAGTGCGGAGGTGTGGCTCCGGAGTTTGGCGGAGAACGCGTCGTCGCCGGTTCCCGTCGGATTCGCGAGGATGGCCGCCTGACGGGGGCTTTTACTGAATTTTTACGATGAGATCGACATAGTCGGACCAGGCACCAACCGAACTCTCATAGTTCAGTTGGGAGTCCATCGCCATCTCGCGATACTCAAGCGAGGTTCGTACTGGCAATTTCTGAACCCGCTCAGTAGCCGAGTCAAGATTATTCAGGTCTAATGCAACACAGAACTTCTTACCCAAGTACGGCTTGAACCCATCGATATTTGACAGTATGACCGGTTTCGCGAAATAGCCCGCTTGGTCAACGAGACCCGTCTGTGTGACGTCCGAATACGGCAGTATGAGATAGTCACACCAATCGAAAAGAAGCTTGATCGTTCTCCCGTCGACGTAAGAGTTGATCAACGAGACATTAGGCGAGCCGCGTATCTGCTTCATCAACTCGGGTTCTATATCCCCGCTGCCGGCGATAAAGTAATCAGTGGTGTCGCTAGTCCGCGAGGCAATACCAACCAAATAACGAAGGTTCTTGTAAGCCTCAATTCGCCCGAAATAGAGCACCCTTACCCTATCCATGAGCGGAAACTCGGCGGAGTGATAGGGCATTTTCGTCAAAACCACGTTTTTCAGAGCCGATAGCGCTGTCTCGGGCGAGTGAATGATTATTGCCTTGAACCGCCTCGCGAAGAGGTGCAGGCATAAAATTACCTGATTACCAATGAGGCTCAGCCTGTGAGCCAGGGGGGGGTAGCAAACTGGCATTGCTTGATTTTCCAAGGAGAAAGCGATGCCGAAGAACGAAGTGCAGTTTCAGCGAGGCATGAGTTTGCGCG
>JADLAV010000044.1 GCA_020848075.1 Burkholderiales bacterium | reverse complement strand
GACTTCCTGCAGGGCTGCCAGTTTGGGTTCCATCTCTGCCTCCAAAAAATAGGTTGTGGAAAACCCTTTTTAGTCGCAGAGACCCCAACTGACCAGCCCTGCATAGGATCTCAAAGAGGAGGGGAAAGAGACACCACCCCGTCACGCTTCGCGTGACACCCCTCCTTCTATGAGGGGATCGACGAAGAACCACGCTGGCCGGCAGAGAACACCGCCCCGCGCGCCTCGCGGCCTTCCTAGCCCCCGGCGCGAATCACGCGTCCGCCGTCGAGACGCGGGACGACGTCGAGCGTGGAGAGCTGCGCGGCGTACTCGACCTCGTGAGCGAGGCCGCGGTCGGTCATCATGCGGCCGACGCGGGACTCGTGCAGCGTGGCCACCGGATCGCCGGCACGGAAGAGCGTGCGTGCCGCGCGCGCGGCATCGGAGAGATCCACCCGCGCGCCCAGCCGCTCGACGATGAGCGCGACCAGGTACCCGGCGCCGTAGAAGTCCTCCAGGTTGAAGTTCCCGATCGAACCCGCGCACACGACGAGGATCGTCGCTTCCGGATGCGCCGCGAGCGCGTGCTCCACGACGGCGCGGCCGTTCAGCAGCGCCGCGGCGTACACGGCGGCGGCGCCGGACGCTGCCTGCAGCGCGGTCGTTCCGTTGGTGGTCGAATAGATGACATCCTTGCCGGCGACGCCGTGATCCAGGAGCGCGAGCGGCGTCGGCGCGGCGAAGCCGGGGAGCGTTTCCGCGTAGAGCTCGCCGGCGAGCACGAACGAGCCGGCGGCGTGACGTGCGCCCTCCGCGCGTGCCGCGGACTCGTTCGCCGCGGGAATCACCGCGGTGGCGCCGTGCGCGAGCGCGGTGGCGATCGTGGACGTGGCGAACAGGACGTCGAGCACGAAGACGACCTTGCCGGGCGCGCGCACCGTGTCGATGTCTTCCTTGCGGCCGAGGACGTGGACCCGGTGATTCAGGATCATGCGGCAGCGGGGGCGCCCGGATTCCGGCGCCGGTAGAGACCCACGCCCGTCATCTCCATCACCAGCTCCTGGTTCTGGTTGAAGACGTCCCAGCGGTGCCGGACGATCCCCATGGTGGGACGGGTCGTCGAGGTCTTCGTCTCGAGCACAGTCATGCGCATCGCGAGCTTGTCGCCCGGGCGCACCGGATGCAGCCAGCGGAGCTGGTCGACCCCGGAGGAGCCCATGCTCGCGGCGTCCAGCAGGTAGGCGTCGCAGATCATGCGCATACAGACGGCGGCCGTGTGCCACCCGCTCGCGATGATGCCGTGGTAGATGGAGCGCTTCGCCTTCTCCGCATCGACGTGGAAGGGCTGCGGATCGAACTTCGATGCGAACTCGACGATCTCCGCCTCGGTGAGCGTCGGTCCCTCGATCTCCATCATGTGGCCGGGCTCGAAGTCCTCGAAGTAGTATCTGAAGTCGGCGGTCATCGGGCGTTCCGTATGTGGGCAAGGGCTGCTTCGAGTGGGGTCAGGCGCCGGGTGGGCTCGCGGCGGGCGCGCGGCGGAGGAAGAACTGCACGCCGGTCATCGACAGCGCGACCTCGTTCGCCTGGTTCAACACCTCCCAGCGCCAGCGGATCAGGCCGCGGTCGGTTTTGCTCGCCGAGGGCTTGGCCTCCAGCACCGTGGCGCGGAAGCGCAGCGCGTCGCCGGGACGCACCGGTCTCGGGAACCTGATCTCGTCGATCCCCGGCGAGCCGATGCACGAGCTCGCGTTCAGGTAGCCGTCGCACATCAGACGCATGGCGACGGTTGCGGTCTGCCAGCCGCTCGCAATCAATCCGCCGAAGGGCGAGGCCTTCGCCGCCGCCTCGTCGGTGTGGTAGCGCTGCGGGTCGTGCTCGCGCGCGAAAGCGACGATCTCGGCCGCGGAGAGCGTGCGGGCCGGGGACTCGTACGTCCATCCCGGCGTGAAGTCTTCCCAGCAGTACGTGAAGGCCATGGATCGCGATTGGTGAGGTCGTGCAGACGAGCCATCGGGACGAGGGACGTGCGCGAAGCCGGCACGCACCGCCGGCAGCGACGAGCGGCGTATTATACGCGGCTCGCGGCGCGCCCCCGCGCACGCGTCGATCCCCCGCTTCGCATCCCGCATGCGCATCCGCCGGCTCCTGCGCACCGCGCTTCTGCTGCTCGCGCTCCACGCCGCGGCCGCGAGCGCCGCCGAGCGGCTCCCTGCGCTCGACGTCGATCTCGCGGCGACGACGGTGTCCGGCGTCTCCTCCGGCGGCTACATGGCGGTGCAGTTCCACGTCGCGCACTCGGCGATGGTGCGCGGCGTCGGCGCGATCGCCGCCGGCCCGTATTACTGCGCGCAGGGCAGCGTCTTCGCCGCGCGCTACAACTGCACGGATCCGGGCACCTGGACGCCGCTCCCGCCGGCGCAGGCGCTCGCGATGACGACCGCCGCGCTGGCCGCCGGCAGCCTGATCGACCCGACGCGCGATCTTGCCGGATCCCGCGTGTGGCTCTTCCACGGCACGCGCGACCGCACCGTCGCGGCCCCGGTCGTCGAGGCCCTGCGCGCGTTCTACCTCCACTTCGTTCCCGCCGCGAACATCGTCCTCGTCCGCGACGTCCCGGCCGGGCACGGCATGATCACGCTCGATGCCGGAGGCGCTTGCGCGGCAACGGCGAGCCCGTTCATCAACGACTGCGACTACGACGCCGCGGGCAGGATGCTCGAGCACCTGCTCGGTCCTCTCGCGCTGCCTACGGCGGCGCCGTCCGGCCGGCTCGTTGCGTTTGCCCAGGGCGAATTCGCCGACGGCGATGCGTTCGCCATCGGCATGGCCGATGCAGGCTACGCGTACGTGCCGCGCGCCTGCGAGGCCGAGCGCTGTCGCGTGCACGTCGCGTTCCATGGCTGCCGCCAGAACGCGGAGTCGGTCGGCGAGCAGTTCGTCCGCGAGGCCGGCTATAACCGCTGGGCGGATGCGAACGGGCTCGTGATGCTCTATCCGCAGACCGTCGCCCGCCGCGGCTGGGGCGGGCGCGGCGGGCGCTGGAGCTTCATCGTGAATCCGCGCGGCTGCTGGGACTGGTGGGGCTACACCGGCAGCCAGTACCACACCAGGAACGGGGCGCAGATCAGGGCCGTGCGGGCGATGCTCGATCGGCTCGCCGCGCCGCGAGCGCGCTGACGCGGCGGGTGCGTGCGCGTCAGACCGCCAACCCGATCGTCACATCGGCGTGCCCGCCCGCCTCCGGTTCCGCCGCCCGCCCGAGAAAGCCGTCGCCGTTACGCCTCCGGCTTCACGCGCTCGTAGGCGACCATGGCGCCTCTGAGGCGTTCCGGAATCGGCGCGCCCTTCTTCGTCGCGGGATCGACGTAGACGTAGACGAGCTCGCCCGTGACGAGCTGGTCGGCACCGCGCCAGATGCCGAACTGGAAGGTCATCGAAGATCGCCCCAGCCGGGCCACGCGGCAGCCGACGTCGATCTCCTCGTCATAGTGCGCCGACCCGAGGTACTCGAGGGATGCCTTGGCTGCGTAGAGCTTCATGTAGTCGTCGTGGAATTCATGCGCGGCGCCCTGCGCCATCGCACGCCAGTACTCGGCGAACGCAACGTCGAAGTACATGAGGTAGTTGGCGTTGTACACGACGTGCTGCATGTCCACCTCGACCCAGCGCACGCGCAGGCGATGGACGAGCGTGAAGTCCTCGCGATTCATCGCGCGTTTTCTCCCATCGCTTTGCGCATCCTTTCCGTATCTCGGGCCGCCAGGGGAACTCTGCAAAATTCCGTCATTCCCGCTTGCGCGGAGATGACCGATCCGACCTTCCCTGGTCGTGGTCGATCTGCGGCGCCTCCAGGAAGCGCGACACCGGATTGTACCCGCCGATGATGGCGGTGAGCTCCACCAGCGGGCGCCCGGGGAAGGCCGCGCGCGCGGCCGGCTCAGCCCCGGGGCGAGCGCAAGCGCAGTCACCGGAGGTCTCCGCGCGAGGCACGCTGCGGCGCCGTCCGGGCGGCGCTGGAGCGGTGATCGGACGGCGCCGGGACGGCCGGCGGGCCGGACATGGCGAGGGCCATTGTAGCGGTGGCGCGATCGCAGGTACGCTCTGCGCGCCGGGAAGACGGAACCGATGGACGAGATCGTCGCGCGCGCGATGCAGAAGTGGCCGAACGTGCCGAACGTGTTCGGCTGGATGCGGCTCGACCGGCGCGGCGCGTGGCTGGTGAAGAGCCGCCAGCCGCGCGAGGACGCGCCGGTGTTCGAGCGCATCTCGAATGCTGCGGTGATCGAGTTCATCGGGCGCAACTACCAGGCCGACGAGCGCGGCCGGTGGTTCTTCCAGAACGGGCCGCAGCGGGTGTTCGTCACGCTCGAGTCCGCCCCCTACGTGTACCGGCTTTGCGCTGACGGGACGAGCGTCGAGGCGCACACCGGCGCGGCGGCGGGCGCGCTCCGCGGCGCGTGGCTCGACGAATCGGGTCAGCTCTTGCTCGAGACCGAGCTCGGTATCGGCGTGCTCGCCGACCGCGACCTGCCGGCGGCGGCCGAGCGGATGTCCGACGCGGCGGGCGCGCCGCTCGGCGAGGCCGGATTTGCCGCGCTGATGTCGGGCGTGGGCGATGCGCCTGCCGCGTTCCTGGAGCTCGCCGGCGCTCGCGTCCGGATCGGCCGTCTCGCGACAAGCGATCTTGCGCAGCGGTTCGGCTTCGATCCCGCGCCGCGGCCAGCGCCGGGCGAGCCGGAATGCTGATGTCGCGCGGGTTGCTCCTGCGCCTGGCCTGCCGGGCCGTGGTACGCTCGCGGCCCCACGCATGGAGACTCCGATGAGATTGCGCGTCGTCCCGGCCGTCGTGTCGCTCGCCCTGCTCACCGCAGGCTGCTCGAGCTGGTGGCCCTGGGGCGGCGGGTCCGGCGACGTGCCGCGCGTGCCTCCCGGGGCCACTGCCTACAAATGCGACGCGGGCAAGGAGCTCTTCGTGCGCTACCTGAACGGGGGAAAGTCGGCGATGATCGTCTTTCCGGAGCGCGAGTTCCGGCTGGACCGCACGGGGGACGCGGGCTCGCCCTACGCCAACGGGCAGACGACGCTCACGGTCGGCGCGGGCACGGCAACGCTGCAAGAGGGCGGCACCGTCACGCACGCGAACTGCAAGATCGCGCAGTGAGCGGAAACGAGGGTGGCGGGCACGACGCACCCACCGCCTCTTCCTCTCTGCGCCGGGATCACCAGCCGAGCCGAACCCGCCCGATCGCCATCGCGGTGGCCGCCTGGGTCGGCTCCACCACCGGGATTCCGATCTCGTTCTCAAGCTCGTCGCGGTACTGCGCCATGCCCGCGCAGCCCATGACGAGAACGTTGGCGCCCTTCTCGTCGCGCAGCCGCCTGCCGATCTCGATCATGCGTTGGCTCGTCTTGCGCGCGTCGGCGAGCGCGGCGATGGGGATGTCGACCGGAAGGTCGCCCGCGCAACGCTCCGCGACGCCCATCGCGCCGATCAGCCGCAGGTGGCGGGGCACCGATCCGGCGAAGATCGCAATCACGCCGAACTGCTGACCCAGCGTGAGCGCGGTGAGGATGCCGCACTCCATGATGCCGAGAACCGGTTTGCTCGTCGCCTCGCGCGCCGCGTGCAGGCCGGGGTCGCTGAAGCACGCGATCACGTAGGCGTCGGCGCGCCGGTCGAGTTCGCCGATCAGCACGAGGAGCGGCGTGACGACGCCGTCCACGTCGCGCTGCGTCTGGATGTCGGGCGGGCCTTCTTTCAGGGTGAGGCACTCGATCCTCGGGCCGCCCACGATGCGCAGCGGCTCGACCGCGCGATCGATGCCCTCGGTGACCTTCTCGGTCGAGTTCGGATTGATGACGAAGATCGTGCCCGCGTGCGTGGTCATGTGGCGCTCCGGTGCGCCAAGTCGCCTCGCGTCCGCGCGACGCGCCGGCGTGCCTGGGACGAGCTGGAACCAGGCGCTAGTGTAGCGCGACCCCGTGCGCCGGAGACCCGCGGGGCCGCGTTTCGGCATAATTGGGGCGCGCGCACGCGGGTGCGCACGTAGTTCGCGAGTTGGACCGCGCTCCGGGAATGCAAGATTTCGACCTCACGATCCGCAACGGCACGGTGGTGACCGCCGCCGATACATTCCCCGCCGACGTCGGCGTCAAGGATGGCCAGATCGCGGCGCTCGCCAAGGGTCTCGCGCCGGGCAGGCGCGACATCGATGCGACCGGCAAGCTCGTGCTGCCGGGCGGAGTCGACAGCCACTGCCACATCGAGCAGCTCTCGAGCAACGGCGTGATGACCGCGGATGACTTCTACACCGGCACGGTCTCGGCGGCGTTCGGCGGCACCACGACCATCATTCCATTCGCCGCGCAACATCGCGGGATGAAGATCGGCGACGTGGTCGCGGACTATGCGAAGCGCGCGAAGGAAAGGGCGGTGATCGACTACGCGTTCCATCTGATCGTCGCCGACCCGACCGAAGAGGCGCTGACGCAGGACCTGCCGGCCTTCATCGGCAAGGGCATCACGTCGTTCAAGGTCTACATGACCTACGATCGGCTGAAGCTGGAAGACCGCCAGATCCTCGACGTGCTGCTCGCGGCCGAGAAGCACGGCGCGCTCGTCATGGTGCACGCCGAGAATCACGACATGATCCGCTGGCTGGCGAGGCGCCTGCTCGATCGCGGGCATTCCGAGCCGAAGTTCCACGCGGTGAGCCACGCGCCGCTCGCCGAGAGCGAGGCGACGCATCGCGTGATCCAGCTCGCGCGCCTGCTCGACGTGGCGGTGCTCGTCGTGCACGTCTCCGGCATCGAGGCGGCCAACGCGATCCGCGCCGCGCAGGCCGTCGGCGCCCGGATCTACGCCGAGACCTGTCCGCAGTATCTCCTGCTGAAGGCGTCCGACATCAGCCGGCCCGGCATGGACGGCGCGAAGTTCTGCTGCAGCCCGCCGCCGCGCGACGAAGCGTCGCAGAATGCGCTGTGGGCGGGACTCGCCGACGGCACCTTCCAGGTGTTCTCGTCCGACCACGCGCCGTACCGCTTCGACCAGAGCGGCAAGCTGCCGAAAGGCGACAAGACGACGTTCAAGGACATGGCGAACGGCGTGCCCGGGATCGAGCTTCGCATGCCGCTCCTCTTCTCCGAGGGCGTCGGCAAGGGCCGCATCACGCTGAACGATTTCGTGGCGCTGACGGCGACGAACCACGCGCGGATGTACGGTCTCGCGCCGCGCAAGGGCACCATCGCGGTGGAGTCGGACGCCGACCTCGCGGTATGGAATCCCGACAAGGAAGTGAAGATCGGCGCCGGGATGCTGCACGACAACGCGGGCTATACGCCCTACGAGGGACGCACGATCAAGGGCTGGCCCGAGATCGTGGTGAGCCGCGGCCGCGTCGTGGTGGAGGGCGGCAAGCTGCAGGCCGAGCGCGGATCGGGCGAGTTCATCCCGTGCGGCGCGCCCGGCCCGATCAAGCAGGAGCGCAAGCCATCGACGGAGATGCGGCTCTTCAAGGCGCTGATTTCCTGAAGCGTGAAACGTGAAGCATGAAACGTGAAGCATGAAGCGTGAAGCATGACGGGGTGGTGTTCTGCTTCATCACTCCGACGCGCCAGCGGCTGCGCCCGCCCGGCGCCTGAGGCCGCAAACGCCCTCCTGCGGGGCGGCGGCCAGTCAACACACGACTGGCCGCCACAAACCACCCGCGACGGACGGCGCGGCCAAAGGCGCCGGGCGAGCGCAACCGCTG
>JADLAV010000043.1 GCA_020848075.1 Burkholderiales bacterium | reverse complement strand
TCAGCCGCGCCCTGAAGGACGCCTGGGACACGAAGGACCCCGTCCTTGCCAAGCGTCAACTCGATCGCCTGGCACATTCCCTTGCCCGAACGCACCCGGGGGCAGCTTCGAGCCTTCGCGAAGGGCTCGAGGAGACGCTCACGCTCACCGCACTCGGCATCGACGACGCACTCTACAGAACGCTGCGCAGCACCAACCCGATCGAGAATCTGAACGGGCGCATCGCGCACTACACGCGCAACGTCAAGCGCTGGCGCGATGGGCAGATGGTGCTTCGCTGGGTCGGCAGCGCGCTTCACGATGCAAGCCGTGGGTTCCGTGCCGTGCGCGGCTTCCGCGATATGAAGCGCCTCGTCGCCACACTTGCCAAGGCGCTGCCGAGTGTCTCCGATGCCAAGGCCAAGATCGCGTAACATGCTCAACCCAGAGCCGCTGCTCCCTCACGGTTCAACAGCGGTCGGGACATTGCCCCGGCCGCGCCCGGAATGCCGCATCGCTTCCCAATGAGGCCGACCGCCTCGACCGATCCCGGCGCCGCGCGCGGCGCGCGGGCGCTGCCGCGCTCGGTCGTCGCCCTCGGGCTGGTATCGCTCTGCATGGACACGTCCTCCGAGTTGATCCACGCGCTCTTGCCGCTCTTCATGGCGACGGTGCTCGGCGCCGGCATGGTCACCATCGGCTTGGTCGAGGGCGTCGCCGAGGCGGCCGCCGCGATCGCGAAGGTCTTCTCCGGAACGCTGAGCGACTACATGCGGCGCCGCAAGCCGCTCGTGGTCGCCGGCTACGGGCTCGCGGCAATCACGAAGCCGCTCTTTCCGCTGGCGCCGTCGGTCGCGTGGGTGTTCGCCGCCCGCTTCTTCGACCGCATCGGCAAGGGGATCCGCGGCGCGCCGCGCGATGCGCTGATTGCAGACGTGACGCCGGCCCCGCTTCTCGGCGCCGCCTACGGGCTGCGCCAGTCGCTCGACTCGATCGGCGCGGCGCTGGGCCCGCTCGCGGCGCTCGCGCTCGTGGCGCTCTTCGCGAGCAACCTGCGCATGGCGCTGTGGGCGGCGGTGCTGCCTGCGGTCGCGGCGGTGGCGATTCTCGCGGCCGGCGTCCACGAGCCCGAACCCGACGCCGCAGCGCACCAGGCGCGCCCACCGCTGCGGCTCGCCGACGCGGCGCGCCTCCCGTTTCGTTACTGGTGGATCGTGACGCTCGGCGCGGTGCTCACGCTCGCGCGCTTCTCCCAGGCGTTCCTCGTCCTGCGCGCGACCGATATCGGCCTGCCGCTCGCGCTCGCGCCGGGGGTGATGGTCGTGATGAGCGGCGTCGATGCGATCGCGTCCTACCCCGCCGGCATCGCGGCCGACAGGGGTCATCGCCGCGCGCTCCTTGGCTGGGGGCTCGCAGCGCTCGTCGCCGCGGACATCGCGCTCGCGGCCGCGACCTCTGGCTGGGCGCTGTTCGCCGGCGCTGCGCTCTGGGGACTGCACATGGGCCTCACGCAGGGGCTCCTCGCCATGCTCGTCGCGGCGGAGTCTCCGGCGCATCTGCGAGGCACCGCGTTCGGGGTGTTCAACCTCGTCTCCGGCGCGTTCCTGCTCGTCGCGAGCGTGCTCGCCGGCGCGCTCTGGGCGGCGTTCGGGGCGGCGGCGACCTTCATCGCCGGCGCGGCATTCACGGCGCTCGCGCTGGCGGGCCTCCTCGCGTACCGGCCCGGACGCACCGCGAGCGGGTAGACTCGCGGCCTACGAGGACGCGAGGATGACGAGAACCATCTCCGATCTGCGGCGCGAGTACTCGCGGGAAAGCCTGGACGAGTCGGACGTCGCCCACGACCCCATCGAGCAGTTCGCCCGGTGGTTCGACGAGGCCTTGAAGTCCGAGCTCCCGGAGCCGACCGCAATGACGCTTGCCACCGCTTCGGCCGTCACGCACGGGTTCGCGCGACCCTCGGCGCGCATGGTGCTCCTCAAGGGCTTCGACGCGCGCGGTTTCGTCTTCTTCACGAACTACGAGAGCCGGAAGGGCAGGGAGCTCGCCGCGAACCCGTTCGCGAGCCTGGTGTTCTTCTGGGCCGAGCTCGAGCGCCAGGTCCGCGTGGAAGGGCGCGTGGAGAAAGTGGGCGCGTCCGAATCGGACGACTACTACCGCACCCGGCCGCTCGGCGCACGCATCGGCGCATGGGCCTCGCCCCAGAGCGAGGTGATCGGCGGCAAGGCCGGCCTCCTCGCGCGCGCGGCGGAGATGGGGCTGCGCCACGGACTGAGCCCCGCGCGGCCGCCCAACTGGGGCGGCTACCGTCTTGTGCCGAGCGAGCTGGAATTCTGGCAGGGCCGGCCGAGCCGGCTGCACGACCGGATTCGCTTTTTCCGGACGGGCGACGCCTGGCGCATCGAGCGCCTCGCGCCCTAACCGTTCCTACCCGCGCGCGCATGCGCACGCTCGCCCTCGTCGTGCTCGCGGCTTGCGCCGCGGCAAGCCTCAACTACTGGTGGCAACGCGGCCAGTCCGTGGCGCCGGTCGATGCGCCGAGGGGCCGGATCGCGTGCATCTCCTACGCGCCCTATCGTCTGCCGGGCCAATCACCGTTTGTCGCCGGCACCCGGATCCCGGCCGCGCAAATCCGCGCCGACCTCGAGCGCCTCGCGCGGCGCGTCCGCTGCGTCCGGACCTACTCGGTGAGCCAGGGCCTCGCAGAGGTGCCGCGCATCGCGCGATCCCTCGGCCTGGAGGTGCTACTCGGCGTGTGGATCGGCCGCGATGACCGCGCGAACGAGCGCGAGCTCGCGCGCGCCATCGAGGCTGCGAATCGCGAGCCGGACACCGTCCGGGCGGTGATCGTGGGCAACGAAGTGCTGCTTCGGCGGGAGCAGCCGCCGGAGCGGCTGCGCGCGATGATCGAGCGAGTGCGTGCTGCCGTGCCGCAGCCGGTCACCTACGCGGACGTCTGGGAGTTCTGGGTGCGACATCGCGAGCTCGCGGCCGGGGTTTCCTTCGTGACCGTCCACATCCTTCCGTATTGGGAGGATCAGCCGGTGCCGGTCGAGCGCGCCGTCGATCACCTCCTGCAGGTGTATGGCGAGGTGCAGCGAGCGCTCCCCGGCAAACCGATCTTCGTCGGCGAGACCGGCTGGCCCAGCGCGGGGCGGGACCGCGAGGGCGCGTCGCCGGGCCGCATCAACCAGGCGCGCTACGTGCGCGAGTTCCTGACCGCAGCGGCCGGGCGCGGGATGGACTACAACCTGATCGAGGCATTCGATCAGCCGTGGAAGCGTGACCTCGAAGGCACGGTCGGCGGCCATTGGGGTCTCCTCGACGCGTCCGGACACGACAAGTTTCCGCTGCAAGGGGCGCTCGCCGAGGACCCGGAGTGGTACCGCGGCTGGGTCGCCGCTGCCATCGTTGCCGGACTGATGATCCTCGGTGAGCGTCTCGCCGGACGGCGATACGGCCCGAGCGGCGTGGCCGCGCTGGCGCTCGCCGGCGCGGCGTGCGGCGCCACCCTCTATGCGCAGTTTCGCTACCTCGCAGAGAGCTCGCGGACGGTGCTCGAGTGGGCGATTGGCGGGGCGCTCACGGCGGGAGCGGCGGTCGCCGCCGTTCTGCTGAGCGGCGCGGTCGCGCAGCTCGTCGACGCTTCCGCGGAGAGCCGGAAGGGCGCCCGGCGCCTCGTCCCACCGCTTCGTCCCGCAGCTGAAGCGATTGCGCCCCGGGCCGGCGCGCCGCGCGCCGCCGGCAGCTGGCTCGGCCTGTTGCGCTTTGCCTTCCTCTTCGCCGCGGCCGGCCAGTGCCTGATGCTCGTCTTCGACGCGCGCTACCGCGGCTTCCCGGTCGCCCTGTACGCGATCCCGGCCGCGGGATTTGCACTCCTCGGCGCCCTGTCGGAGGCACATCGGCGCACGGGCGTCGAGGAGCGTCTGCTTGCGGGGCTGCTGGTGGTCGCAGCGCCGCTGATCGCCGCCCAGGAAACGCTGGCGAACAGCCAGGCGATCGCTTGGTGCGCCACCTGCCTATTGTTCGGTGGACCGGTGCTCGGCCAGTGGCTCGCCCGCGAGTATTCGCGCGAGCGCCAGCATGCCTAGCAGGAGGCCGACCGCACCGGCATCTGCGTCATAGAGCACCAGGCCCACCGCACCGAGCGCCGCTGCTGCCGCGGCGACGCCGGGCTTGCGCCGGAAAGTCGCCAGCGCGCCGAGCGCGAACGCGCCCGCCCCGAGCACCCCACTATGGATTGCATCGATGAGGAGCGCCCGCGGCCAGCACCACCCGGGCGCCGGGCTACCGGCGCAGAGTTGACCGAACGCCTCCGGCTCGATCAACCCGATACGGAGGGCGTACGCCACGGCAGCCGCCGCAGGCACTGCCGCAGCCAACATTTTGATTCGTCGTGTCATCCAGGGGAATGCCCGCGCGTTGAATGCCCGGGATGATCGCCGAGGGCGGCGCAGGTTTCAACTTTCCGTCGGATGGTGCTCTCACAGCGAATGTGAGCGCCCGCTTTCCGAACGATTTCCGGGGGTAATTGGGCAGGCTGCCCGCACCTCCCGGCACGTCCCGGATGCTACCCGAATCACTTTGTAAAACATCTTGTCAAACCGACCGCCGGGTCTGGAGCAAATCCGACACTTGAGGCAGAATTCGCCGCCTCCACTTGGTGCATTTGAGTTCAGCCGGAGCGCCAGTCTCGGACCCGTCCGGCGCATGAGAACCCGCCAAACAAGACCAAAATGATCTCCTCGCAGGGACTGCAGCAACCGACCGCCGTTTCCCGCCCGCGCGCCCGGCGCGTCTACGGCGTGACGCTCGTCGGCCTCCTCGTCGCCGTGGTTGCGGCGGCGGCGAACTATGCGGTCTGGGCGTTCTTCAACCCGCCGATCGAATCATCCGACTGGACGGGCAAGCTGAAGGGCGTTGCCTACAGCGGGTTCCAGCGGCACCAAGACCCGACCAAGCGGCGGTTCCCGAGCGAGGCCGAGATCGATCGCGACCTCGCGCTCCTTGCGGGAGTCACCGGGCGGATCCGCACCTACACGGCGGTGGAGAATAGCGCGGTGGCGCGGCTCGCCGACATGCACGGTCTTCGCGTGATGGCGGGCGCATGGCTCGACCGGCGCGCCGACAACAATCGCAACGAGCTCGATGCGCTCGTCTGGAGCGCCCGCGCGAACCGCAACATCGACAGCGTGATCGTCGGCAACGAGACGATCCTGCGCGGCGACCTCTCCGTGCGCGAGCTGCTACGGCAGATCGACGATGCGAAGCGCCGCACCCGCCGCCCGGTCTCGACCGCCGAGCCCTGGCACATCTGGCTGAAGTATCCCGAGCTCGCCAACCGCGTCGATTTCATCACCGTGCACCTGCTGCCGTACTGGGAAGGCGTCCCGGTGAACGAGGCGGTCGACTACGTGTTCTCCCGCTACGACGAGCTGAAGCGCAAGTACCCGAAGAAGCGCATCGTCATCGGCGAGGTCGGCTGGCCGAGCCAGGGCGACCGGCGCGATGGCGCGGAGGCGTCGCCCGCCGCGCAGGCGCAGTTCATGCGCGAGTTCGGCGACGTGGTGCAGGACCGCCGCATCGAGTACTACGTGATGGAGGGCTTCGACCAGCCGTGGAAGACCGCGGCGGAAGGCCGGGCCGGGCCCTACTGGGGCATCTTCGACGCCTACCGCGCGCCGAAATTCGCGTGGACCGGCCCGATCGAGAGCGATCCGCACTGGCGCGCGAAGGCGCTCGCCGCCTCGCTCCTCGCGTTCGTGCCGATCCTCCTCTTCGCAAGCCGCTTCCGCCGCTTCCGCTGGGCGGGGATCGCGTTCTTCGCGATGCTCGTCCAGGCCTGCGCCGCTGCGCTCGTCTGGACGGCGAGCGTGCCGCTGCGGTTCTACCTCGACCCGCTCGACTGGGTCATGCTCGCGGCGCTCGCGCCCGCGCTCGCCGCGATGATCGCGGTGCTGCTCGTGAACGGGTTCGAGTTCGTGGAGACGATGTGGAATCGCGGCTGGCTGCGCGCGTTCAGCCCGCACGCGCGCGCACCTGCCCACGAGCCGTTCGTGTCGATCCACCTGCCGTGCTGCAACGAGCCGCCCGAGATGGTGATGCTCACGCTGAACAGCCTCGCGCACCTCGACTATCGCAACTTCGAGGTGATCGTGATCGACAACAACACCAAGGACGAGGCGAAGTGGAAGCCCGTCGAGGCGTTCGTCGCGACGCTCGGGCCGCGGTTCCGCTTCTTCCACCTGCCGTCGTGGCCCGGCTTCAAGGCGGGCGCGCTCAACTTCGCGCTGGGCGAGACCGACCCGCGCGCCGAGATCGTCGGCGTGGTGGACGCCGACTACGCGGTGAGCCGCAACTGGCTGTCGAGCCTGGTCGGCCACTTCGATGGCCCTCGGGTCGCGGTCGTGCAGGCGCCGCAGGCGCACCGCGACTTTGAGACCAACCCGTTCCAGCGCATGTGCAACTGGGAGTTCGACGGCTTCTTCCGGATCGGGATGCATCACCGGAACGAGCGCAACGCGATCATCCAGCACGGCACGATGACCCTCGTGCGCCGCGCCGCCCTGGAGCGGGCCGGCGCGTGGTCCGAGTGGTGCATCTGTGAGGACGCGGAGCTCGGGCTGCGACTCATGCACGAGGGCTACGAGATCAAGTACGTCGACGCGGTGCTCGGGCGCGGCCTGACGCCGGCCGACTTCAAGGCCTTCAAGTCGCAGCGCTTCCGCTGGGCATTCGGCGCGATGCAGATCTTGAAGCGCCGCTGGGGCTGGCTCACGCGGCCGGGGCCGCTCTCGACGGGCCAGCGCTATCACTTCCTCACCGGCTGGTTCTGGTGGTTTGCCGATGCGCTGCACCTCGTGTTCAGCTTCCTCGCGCTGGGATGGACCGCCGGCATGATCATGGCGCCGCACCTTTTCAGCCTGCCGCTCAGCCTGTTCGTCATTCCGGTGTTCGGCTTCCTCGCTGCCAAGGCGTTCTTCGGGCCGGCGCTCTATCGGGCGCGGGTGCCGTGCGGCTGGCGCGACGTGATCGGCGCGTCGGTGGCGAGCATGGGCCTGTCGCACGCGATTGCGCGCGGCATCTTCGAGGGCTTGTGGCGCAAGGAAGGCAGATTCGTCACCACCACGAAGGGCTGGCAACCGCGCGGCCGCTTCGGCGGTTTCAACGTCGTGCGCGAGGAGGGTCTGATGTTCGTGGCGCTGGCGCTCGGCGCGATCGGCATGGCCTCGCGCTTCGGTGCCGGCAACCCCGAGGCGATGCTGTGGAGCGCCATCCTCGGCGCGCAGGCCGTGCCCTATCTCGCCGCGCTCGCGAGCGCGGCGATCTCGACGCGGGCGGCCGCCGCGCACCGCGCGACGGTGGAGCCGGCGGCACTCAAACCCGTTTCCGAGTCGCGGATGCCGCAGCTCGCCGCGGCGCTGCAGGAGCGCACCGCGGCCTGAAGCCGCGCGCCCCGAAATCCCCAGCCGCGTTCGTCTCCCGCTTCCTTCACCGGCGCTTTAGCTTCTCGCGGAAGTGCTGGCGAAGCTTGCCGACTTTCTCGGCGACCACCCACATGCAGTAGGGCTGCGCCGGGTTGCGCGCGAAGTACTCCTGGTGATACGCCTCGGCCATCCAGAATGTGCCGGCCGGCACGAGCTCGGTCACGATCGGATCGGCGTACACGCCGCGCGTGGCGAGTTCCGCCATCACCTCCTCGGCGATGCGCTTCTGCTCGGGAGAGCGATGGAAGATTGCCGAACGATACTGCGAGCCGATGTCGTTTCCCTGCCGATCCGGCGTGGTGGGATCGTGGATCACGAAGAACACCTCCAGGAGCTCCCGATACGACACCATCTGGGGATCGAACGTGATCCGCACCACCTCCGCATGGCCGGTCGTCCCCGAGCAGATCTGCTCGTAGGACGGGGACGGACGCGTCCCGCCCGTGTACCCGGATTCGACCGACTCCACCCCGCGGAGCTCGTTGTAGACCGCCTCCAGGCACCAGAAACACCCGCCGGCGAGCGTCGCCACTTCCTTTCCGGGAGGGACAGTATCGGGGGCAATGCCGGGTTGCGCCATGCGCGTCTCCTGTTCCGGACCGACTTTCCGCTTCGGTCTGCTTTTGGATCAGGAGCTTACACGACCCGCGCCCACGGCCGAACCGGCGGCGCCGGGTCCGCCCCGACCGCCGCCCACGCCGCTCCAAGTCGTTTTGCACTGCACCAACCAAATCTTGTGGATGCGACATCTTTCACACACAAGATATTGTGACGCCCGACCGGAGTGATTTCCCTCACACCTTGGCCCGGTTCGGGTCCAGAATACGCCTTCGGTTCCCTGGCCAGGTTCGTCCACCCAGCGGATTCTGGCCTAAACTAAAAAACACGATCCCAAAGGAAAACAAGGATGAAAGAGCTGGAAGCTAAACAAGACTCTCAACTCGAAACGGCTGCGCTTCCCGAGCAGGAAATCTGCGCCGAAGTGCTGATCGAGAAGTACGCGAAGGGTGGCGAGCGCACCGTCGAGGACGTGCGCCGGCGCGTCGCTCACGCGCTGGCCGCCGTCGAGCAGGAGGAGAAGCGCGCGCACTGGGAAGCGAAGTTCCTCGAGGCGCAGGAGCGCGGCTTCGTCCCCGCCGGGCGCATCAACTCCGCGGCGGGGACCAACCTCGCCGCGACGCTCATCAACTGCTTCGTCCAGCCGGTCGGCGATTCGATCACCGAGGTGGTGGATGGCAAGCCCGGCATCTACACGGCGCTCTCCGAGGCGGCCGAGACCATGCGCCGCGGCGGCGGCGTCGGCTACGACTTCTCGTCGATCCGGCCCAAGGGCGCGCTCGTGCACGGCACGCACTCGCGCGCGAGCGGCCCCGTCTCCTACATGCGCGTTTTCGACCGCTCATGCGAAACGGTCGAATCGGCGGGTTCGCGGCGTGGCGCCCAGATGGGGGTTCTTCGCTGCGACCACCCCGACGTCGAGGATTTCATCCACGCCAAGGACCGCGGCGAGCTCACCAACTTCAACATCTCGGTCGGCGTGACCGACGAGTTCATGCGCGCGGTGGAGGCGGACGGCGAAGCCGAGCTCGTCCACAAGGCCGAGCCCACCGCCGAGGAGAAGGCCGCGGGCGCCTACCAGCGCGAGGACGGGCTGTGGGTGTATCGCAAGGTGCGGGCGCGCGAGCTGTGGGATCAGATCATGCGCTCGACCTACGATCATGCCGAGCCCGGGATCCTGTTCCTCGACCGCATCAACAAGGACAACAACCTCTACTACTGCGAGACCATCGAGGCGACGAACCCGTGCGCGGAGCAGCCGCTGCCGGCCTACGGCTGCTGCTGCCTCGGCTCGATCAACCTCGCCAGCTACGTGAAGGCCCCGTTCGGCGACAAGGCCGAGTTCGACTACGCCGGGTTCGGCAAGACCATCGACGTCGCGGTGCGCATGCTGGACGACGTCCTCGACGCCACCAACTGGCCGCTCCCGCAGCAGAAGGCCGAGGCGCACGCCAAGCGCCGCGTCGGCCTCGGCGTGACCGGGCTGGGCGACGCGCTGATCATGCTCGGGCTGCGCTACGACACCCCGCAAGCGCTCGCGATGGCGGCCAAGCTCGCCGAGTACATGCGCGACCGCGCCTACCTCGCCTCGGTCGAGCTCGCGCGCGAGCGCGGTGCGTTTCCGCTCTTCAACGCCGACCTCTACCTCGCGGGCGGCAACTTCGCCTCCCGGCTGCCGGCCGAGATCAAGCAGAAGATCCGCGCGCACGGCATCCGCAACTCGCACCTGCTCTCGGTCGCGCCGACCGGCACGATCAGCCTCGCCTTCGCCGACAACGCCTCGAACGGCATCGAGCCGCCGTTCTCGTGGACCTACACGCGCAAGAAGCGCACCGCCGAGGGAACGTTCCGGGAGCACCAGGTCGAGGACTACGCCTGGCGGCTCTATCGCCACCTCCACGGCGAGACCGAACAGCTGCCGGATCAGTTCGTCACCGCGCTCGAGCTCTCCGCCCAGGCGCACAAGGACATGGTGGCGGCGGTCGCGCCGTACGTGGACTCGAGCATCTCGAAGACGGTGAACGTGCCCGAGGACTACCCGTACAGCGAGTTCGAGGATCTCTACTTCACTGCGTGGAAGTCCGGGCTGAAGGGGCTCGCGACCTACCGCCCCAACCCGGTCCTCGGCGCGGTGCTGTCGGTCGAGGCCAAGAAGGAGCCCCAGGACGTGCGGCTCGACGACGAGCGCAACCGCCGGCTCTCGATCAAGTCGCTGCCCGCCCCGGTGCTCTCGTCCTTGCGCTGGCCGGGCCGGCCGGCGCTGCCGGGCGGCAACCTCGCCTGGACGTACATGATCCGCTACCCGCACGGCGAATTCGCGCTCTTCGTCGGGCAGGTCGAGAACGGCAGGCCCCATCCTTTCGAGGTCTGGGTGAACGGCGCCGAGCAGCCGCGCGGCCTCGGCGCGGTCGCGAAGACGCTTTCGATGGACATGCGCGCGAACGACCGCGCGTGGCTCCGGCTGAAGCTCGACATGCTCTCGAAGACGTTCGGCGACCCGTTCGATCTGCCGTTCCCGCCGCACGGCGAACTGAAGAAGGTGCCCGGCATCGTGGCGGCCGTGGCGCAGGTGGTGCGCTTCCGCTGCGAGCAGCTCGGCGCGTTCGAGGCGGATGGCCCCACGCCGGTGCTCGACGCGATGTTCAGCGTGCAGGAGCCGAAGACCGGCACCGACGGCACGCTCTCCTGGACCGTGGACGTCCAGAACCCGGGCTCGGGCGACGATTTCGTGCTCGGGCTGAAGGAGATCACGCTGCCCGACGGCGTCACCCGGCCCTACTCGATGTGGCTCTCCGGGCACTATCCGCGCGCCCTCGACGGGCTCTCGCGCATCCTCTCGCTCGACATGCGGGTCATGGACCCTGCGTGGATCGGCATGAAGCTGAGGAAGCTCTTGAGCTACTCCGAGCCGCTCGGCGACTTCATGGCCTTCGTGCCCGGGCAACGCCGGCAGCAGACCTTCCCGTCGATCGTCGCCTACATGGCGCAGGTGATCATCCACCGCTACGCGATGCTCGGCGTGCTGGACGAGAACGGCTACCCGACGCGCGAGATGGGCATCCTGGAGGCGCCGCGCGAGGCGATCGAGCCGCGGCTCATGCAGGGCGCGCTGTGCAACGAGTGCGGCAACTACGCCGTCATCAAGAAGGACGGCTGCGACTTCTGCACTGCGTGCGGCGCGGTGGGAAGTTGCGGGTGAGGCGGATGCGCCGTCGCCGCGCCCTGCGGCTGGTCGCGATCGGTCTCGCTCTCGCGGGACCGGCGCTCGCCGCGGACGATGCCGGAAAGAGCGGCCCGCCGAGCCCGATCGAGCGCGCCGCCGACGAGACCGGCGCCGCCCTGAAGCGAGCCGGCGAGAAGACCGGCGCAGCCCTCGACCACGCGGCGCAGAAGACGGGCGCCGCCGTCGAGAAAGCCGCGACCAAGACGGGCGAGGTGGCCGGCAATGCCGCCCACAAGACCGAGTCGGCGCTGCGGACCGCCTGGCGCAAGACCGGCGAGACGCTGAGCCGGCTCGGGCGGACCGTGCGCAGCTGGTTCGGCGGCGAAGGTTCCTAGCCCTTCGCCATTCGCTGCCAGAGCTCCCAGGGCCGCATGATCGTGCCGGCGTTCGACTCGTCGGAGAGCGCCGCCTCCTCCGGATCGAGATACTTCACCGTGCCGCCGAGCGCGATCGCCTGCTGCTGCAGCGCGGCGTTCAGCTGCGTATAGATCGCGCGGAACACGGCGCGCGCCACCGTCGGCGCGACCGCCACGTAGCCGTGCCCGCGCATGAGCGCGACCTCGCTCCCGTCGAGCGTCTCGGCGAGTGCGCGGCCCTGCGCCGCGTTGCGCACGAGCATGTCGGTCTTGCCGAAGCGCTCGGCGATGTCGAACACCGGGGCGCCGCGGCCAAGGAAGCTCGCCATGTGATAGAGCGGCCGCAGCGGCACCGACGAGGCGGCGAACGGGATCACCGCCGGCGCGTGGCTGTGCACGACCGCGATCACGTCCGGCCGCGCGCGATAGATCTCGCCATGGATGAAGCGCTCGAGGTACGGCCGCCGGTCGTCGCCGCGGGCAGGATTGCAGTCGAGATCGAAGATCATGATGTCCGCTGCCGTCACGAGCTCCGGCGCACGCGAGCGGGCGAGCAGAAACCGGCCGGGGTCGCCCGGATGGCGCACGCTCACGTGACCGTAGGCGTCGAGGACGCCATGGCGCGCTAGCACGCGGTTCGCCGCCGCCAGCTCGTCCAGCGCGGCGGCGAGCGCGGGGTCGGTCCTCTTCCCCGCAGTTGCGCGAGCACGGGGACGCCCGGGCGTGGGCTGGCGGGAGGGCTTCGGCATGGCTCGGACTATATACGATCGCCCGCAGAGCGCGCCCAGCGGATTGCGCTGCGGCAATCAACGACGCCGGCCGGCCCAATTCACCAGCGCGATCCCCGCCGCGACCAGCAGCGCCGCCACCACGAACACGGACGTGATGCGCTCGCCGAGGAGCGCGACCCCGAAGAGCACGCCGAAGAGCGGCGTGAGCGACGTGAATACCGAGAGCCGCGCGGCGAAGTACTTCGTGAGCAGCCAGAACCAGACGAGGTAGCTCGCGAACGCCACGAGCACCGCCTGATAGGCAAGGCTTGCCACGGCGAGCGCGGTGAGGCGCCCCACGCCCGGCTCACCCATCGCGACCGAGACTGCCGGGAGCACCGCGGCCGACACCGCGAGCTGGTAGAAGAGCGTCTTCGTCGCGCTCGTGTGCGAGAGCCGCGTTGCGCGGATCAGCACGATGGTGCTCGCCCACATGAACGCGGCGCCGAGCCCGAAGAGATCGCCGATCAGCGTGGCGCCCTGCGCCGCGAAGAAGCCCTCGCCGAACGCGACGAGGATGGCGGCGAACGCCAGCAGCACGCCGGCCCACTGCCGCCCGCTCAAGCGCTCGCTTCGCACGAAGAACGGCAGCATGAGCGCGGTGAAGCACGGCGCCGTGTAGATGAACACGATCATGCGCGAGGCGGTGGTGTGGCCGAGGCCCGCGTAGATGAAGACGAACTCCAAGGCGAAAAGCGCGCCGGCCGCAAGTCCGCTCCACAAGGTGCCGTCGGCGCGAAACAGCGGGATGCCGCGGCTCCGCGCCCACGCGAATAGCAGCGCGGTCGCGACGATCGACCGGATGGACGCCTGCATGACGAGCGATACGTCCGCTGCTGCCAGCTTGATCGCGACCTGCTGCAGGCCCCATGCCATGCACAGCACGGTCGTCAGGCCAAAGGCCGTGGAATCGAGGGGCTGGCGCTCCGGACTCATCGGTTCTTGTTCTGCGTGAAATCGACATCAGTTTACTTCGTCTGCAGCCGAATCCGCCGACTGCTGCATAATGACGGCGTCTGCCAACCGAACTCACCCGGGCGCCATCGATGACACGAGCCCTTCTCGCCCGAACCGCGCACGGGCCGAGCGGGGGCAATGACGCGGCGCCCGTGCCGGGATCGGGACGACACGCCCAAGCGAGGCGACACACATGACCGAAGCGTATGTTTTCGATGCGATCCGCACGCCGCGCGGGCGCGGCAAGGAGAGCGGCGGGCTCCACGAGGTGAAACCCGTCGCGCTCGTCGTTCAGCTCATGCACGAGCTCGAGCGCCGCCACCGGCTCGACACCGCGCGCGTCGACGACGTGGTGCTCGGCTGCGTCACCCCGGTCGGCGAGCAGGGCGCGTGCATCGCGAAAAAGGCCGCGCTCGACGCGGGCTGGAGCTTCGAGGCGCCCGGGCAGCAGATCCATCGCTTCTGCGGCTCGGGCCTCGAGGCGGTGAATCTCGCCGCGCAGAAGGTGCGGTCGGGCTGGGAGGATCTCGTGGTCGCGGGCGGCGTCGAGTCGATGTCGCGCGTGCCGATGGGCAGCGACGGCGGCGACTGGCACGCCGCGCCCGGCGCGGAAGGCGACTACGTCCCGCAAGGCATCAGCGCCGACGTGATCGCCACGCTGCACGGCTACTCGCGCGAGGACGTCGACCGCTTCGCGGCTGAGTCGCAGGCGCGCGCGGCCACGGCGCGGCGCGAGGGACGCTTCGGGCGAGCGATCGTGCCGATGCGCGATGCGACCGGCCACGTCGCGCTCGATCGCGACGAGCACATTCGCGAGGGCACGACCGTCGAGCAGCTCGCAGCGCTGAAGCCCGCCTTCGCGGCGATCGGCGAGATGGGCTACGACCGCATCGCCCGCAAGCGCTACCCGCAGCTCGCGCGGATCGACCACGTCCATACCGCCGGCAACGCTTCGGGCATCGTCGACGGCGCCGCGCTCACGCTGGTCGGCAGCGAGCGGGCGGCGAAGGCGCACGGGCTCACGCCGCGGGCGCGGGTCGTCGCGACGGCGCTCTCCGGCGCCGAGCCGGTCATCATGCTGACCGGCCCGGTCCCGGCGACGCGGAAGGTGCTCGCAAAGGCCGGCCTCGCGATCGAGGACATCGATCTCTTCGAGATCAACGAGGCTTTCGCGGTCGTGCCGCTCTACGTCACGCGCGAGCTCGGCATCCCGCTCGAAAAGGTGAACGTGAACGGCGGGGCGATCGCGCTCGGCCATCCGCTCGGCGCCACCGGCGCGATTCTCGCCGGCACGCTCATCGACGAGCTGGAGCGACGCAAGCTCCGCTACGGGCTCGTCACGCTCTGCATCGGTGGCGGGATGGGGATTGCCACGATCTTCGAGCGCGTGTAGCGCCATGGCGCGCATGCCCGTCGTGTTCTTCGGGCACGGGAGCCCGATGAACGTCCTCGAGGACAACCGCTACACGCGCGCCTGGCGGGAGATCGGGCGCGCGCTGCCGCGCCCGCGCGCCGTCCTCTGCGTCTCGGCGCACTGGTACACGCGTGGCACCGGCGTCACCGCGGCGCAGGCGCCCAAGACGATCCATGACTTCTATGGTTTCCCGCGCGAGCTCTACGCGCTCCGATACCCCGCGCCGGGGGACCCGGTGCTCGCGGCGCGAGTCCGGGACCTCCTCGCGCCGACGGAGGTCGCGCTCGACCACGAATGGGGTCTCGACCACGGCGCCTGGGCGGTGCTGCGGTCCGCCTACCCGGACGCCGACGTGCCGGCCGTGCAGCTCTCGATCGACGGGACGCAGCCCGCTTCCTTCCATTACGCGCTCGGGCGCCGGCTCGCCCCGCTCCGCGACGAGGGCGTCCTCCTCGCGGGCAGCGGCAACGTGGTGCATAACCTGTCCTTGATGGCGCGCAGCACGGACGCGGCGCGATACGACTGGGCGGTGCGCTTCAACGACTTCGTGCGCGACGCGCTTGCGCGCGGCGACCACCGTGCGCTCGTCCGATGGGAAGACGCCGGCGAGGATGCGCGGCGCGCGATCCCGACGCCGGAGCACTACCTGCCACTCGTCTACTGCCTCGGCGCGCTCGAGCCGGGCGAACCGGTGCGCATCGCCGTCGACGGGATCGACCTCGGCTCGATCAGCATGCTGAGCGCCGTCTTCGGCGCGGCGCCCTCGGGATAGCGGACCTCGGCGCGTCAGTACTTGAGCTCGACGGCGTGGGCCGCGATCGCGTTCAGCACGTCCACGTGGCCCTGGATTGCGGCCCGCCGGTGATAGAACGCGAGCGCCCGCAGGCCGCCCAGCTCCTCGCCGCCGCCAGCGCGTCCTGGACCGCCGTGCAGGCACATGGGCATCACGTTGCCGTGACCGGTGTGCGTGGCGCCGACCGCCGCGTTCACCGCGAGGATCCGCCCGTGACTGTCGGCGAGCTCCGATGCAGCCTCGGCGAGAAAGCCTGCGTCGGCGCTGAACACCGACGCGACGAGCGAGCCCTGTCCCATGCGGGCGATCGCAAACGCCTGCGCGGGATCGGCGTAGGGAACGATCGTCGCGACCGGGCCGAACACCTCGACGTCGTGGACGGCCCGCGCGGCGAGTGCGTCGTCGCACGCGAGCAGCGTCGGCGGCACGAAGGCGCCGACGGCCGCATCGGCCTCGATGGGCTTGAACTCCGGGCCGCCGTCGAACACCACCTTGGTCTCGCGGCGCAGCGCCGCGGTGCCCTCGATCGCCGCCTGCTGCTGGGCCTTGCTGACGAGCGGCCCCATCCTGACGTCCTTGTTGCGCGGATTGCCGACGGTCGTCTTGGCGAGTCTCGCTTGAATCGCCTCCTCGATCGCGCTCCGCGCCGCGGCCGGCACCAGGATCCGGCGGATGGCCGTGCACTTCTGGCCGGCTTTCTGCGTCATCTCGCGCACGACCTCGCGCACGAGGAGGTCGAACTCCTGCGCGTCCCGCCGCGCGTCGGGCCCGAGCAGCGCCACGTTCAGGCTGTCCGCCTCGACGTTCACGCGCGTCGAGCGACGCAGCACGGCGGGATGGCTGCGGATGCGCAGCGCCGTGTCGGCCGATCCCGTGAACGACAGCGCGTCGGCGCCGGTGACGTGGTCGAGCAGGTCGCCCGCGCCACCGCACACGATGGACAGAGCGCCTTCCGGTACCACGCCCGCTTTCACGACGTCCTCAACCATGCGCTGCGTGAGCCACGCGGTCACGGTGGCCGGCTTGACGAGCACCGGCACGCCCGAGAGCAGCGCCGGCGCGGCCTTTTCCCACAGGCCCCATGCGGGGAAATTGAAGGCGTTGATCAGGATGGCGACGCCGCGGAGCGGCTGCGCAACGTGCAGCCCCTGGAATCCTTCATCCTTGCCGAGCCGCGCGAGCTCACCGTCCCTGAGATAGCGCGCCGATCCGAGCCCCGCGGCAGCGCGGACGTAGTACTTGAGCGTGAAGATCGCGCCGTCGATGTCCACGGCGGCATCGGCTTCCGGAGACCCCGAGTTCCGGAGCGCAATCTCGAAGTACGCCTTCCGGTTCGACGACAACACGTCGGCCACTTTCGCGAGCAGCTCCGCGCGCGCTGCGTAGCCGAGGGTGCGGAGCGCGGGCCCGCCGGCCGTGCGTGCGTGCGCGAGCGCGGCGGCGAAGTCGATGCCCTCGCTGGAGGCGCGCGCGAGCTCCTCGCCGGTGACTGGATCGACGAGCGCGGTGCCCGGGCCAGCACCCTCGACCCAGCTTCCGCCCACGTAATTCGGCAGCCTCATGCCCTACTCCTCCTGGATGCGTTGATCATGGCAGTGCAGGCTCGATTTTACGCGCGTGCCCACGGCGACCGAAGCCGCCGGGCACAGACGCGCGGCAGGCCCGAGCGGGCCGACACCCTCAGGCGCTGATCGAGGCGCCGCGGATCGCCGTTTTCGGCAGCTCGCCGTCGGCCGGAAAAATCGTGAAGTACTTGACGTTCTCGAACGGCACGTAGAGCAACGCCCCTTCGGCCTCGGCGATCAGGAACCGCCGCTTGAGGATCTCCTCCTCGAGCAGCTTGCGCGCGTGCACGTTCGTCGTCTGCTGCGGGAACTCGATCGTGATCGATGTGCTGTCGTTGAAGTGAATGGTGAGGCCGCGCTTCTGGTTCATCGCCGTCTGCTCCTGATCCGGATCGTGGGGTGCCGGCAAGCTATCACACCTGCTAGCATCGGGGGTTTCGCCCGGGCGTTCGGCCCCGGCGCGAACCGGAGGCTCCATGGGACCGCTGCACGGAATCAGGATCGTCGAATTCGCCGGGATCGGACCCGCTCCGTTCGGCGGCATGCTGCTCGCCGACATGGGCGCCGACGTCATCGTCATCGACCGCAAGCGCCCGCCCGGCGAGCCGCCCGCCGTGCCGCATTTCGCGCGCGGGCGCGCGGCGATCGCCATGCGCGGCAAGCGCTCGGCGGCGATCGATCTGCGCAAGCCGGAGGGGCGCGCAGCCGCCCTGCGTCTCCTCGCCGCGGCAGACGCGCTGCTCGAGGGGTATCGCCCCGGCGTGATGGAGCGGCTCGGGCTCGGGCCCGAGGTGTGCCTCGCGCACAATCCGAGGCTCGTCTACGCGCGCATGACCGGCTGGGGCCAGACCGGCCCGCTCGCATCGGCAGCCGGCCACGACGTGAACTACGCGGCGCTCACCGGCGCGCTCCACTGCGGTGCGCGCGGCGACGGCCCGCCGTGGGCGCCGCCGACCCTCGTCGCGGACTTCGGCGGCGGCGGCATGTTTCTCGCGTTCGGCGTCGCTTGCGGCATCCTCGAGGCGAGGCGCTCGGGCAAGGGACAGGTGGTCGACGCCGCCATGATCGACGGCGCGGCGCTCATGCTGCACGGGCTCTACGCGTTCAAGGCCGCTGGCCGGTGGTCGAGCGCGCCCGGCACCAACCTGCTCGACTCGGCCGCGCCGTTCTACGACACCTACCAATGCGCCGACGGGCGCTGGATCACCCTCGGCGCGATCGAGCCGCCGTTCTACGGGCTCATGCTCGAGAAGCTCGGGCTGGCGGGCGACCCGCTCTTCGCGGATCAGTTCGACGAGACGCAATGGCCCGCGCGCAAGCGGCGCATCACCGACGTCATCCGCGGCAAGACGCGCGACGAGTGGTGCGCGCTGCTGGAGGGGACCGACGTCTGCTTCGCGCCAGTGCTCGACCTCGATGAGGCGCCGCGGCATGCGCACAACGCCGCCCGCGAGACATTCGTCGAGATCGAAGGCGTGATGCAGCCGGCGCCGGGTCCGCGCTTCTCGCGCACGCCCGGCGCCATCCGCGGTGCGCCGCCTCCCGCCACGCACACCGCGGCCGCTCTCGCCGACTGGGGGTTCTCGGAGACGGAGATCGACGCGCTCAGCGCGACCGGCGCGATCGATTGAGCGGAGCGCGCACCGGCGCGCTCACCACCCCGGCCGCTCGCGCGACGGAGCGACGATGCGCAGCACCACCCCGACTGCTTCGCAGCCACCCCTCCTTCTATGAGGGGCCGGTTTGTCAAGGTCTCTGGACCGTCCAGGGGTGTGAATGATCTGGCTGGGGCGTTTCGTTGAGCGACCGGGAAACCCAAGTGCTCCACCTTC
>JADLAV010000042.1 GCA_020848075.1 Burkholderiales bacterium | reverse complement strand
GGCAACCTCGCCCTTGAGCTTCGGCTCGGCCTTGTAGAAACGCTCGAGGGAGCTCTGGGCGACCTTGCGGATCTCGGCCTGCTTCTTCGCCTTGTCGGACTGGGCGAGCGCGCTGCCGGCGGCGAGCGAGAGCACGAGCATGCCAGCGGTGAGCAGTCGGGGTACTTTCATCTTCGTTCTCCTTGAATGGGAAAAGAGATTAGGGGGTGCCGCGCGCCGCGTTCCCGCGTCGCGCGCAGCGCGTGACCGCGCGGGGACCATCAATCGCGCTTGGCCTTCTCGACCATCGCCGCCTTGAGCTTCGCGATGTCCGCGGTAGACAGCTGCGGGCTGTCGATCTTGATCGTCAGCCTGTTGAGCTTGGCGGTCAGCGGGAACGGCGGCTTGTAGTCCGCGTCGTTGACGCCGGTCAGCGTGTCCGAGCCGATGTCGAAGCTCTCGTCCCATTGCAGGATGATCGGGATCGTCCGCTTCATCGGCTGCGACTGAACGATCTTGCCGTCAACCTTCAGCGTGCCGGTGCCTCCCTTCCCGATGCCACTCCAGCTACCAAAGGCAATCGTTCCAAACCCCAAGCCGTCGTATTTGAAGTCGAACTCGACGGTGTGGCGGCCGGGTGGGAGTGCCTCGGGGCCCTCCCACTTGATGCGTTCGAGGTCGAGCAGATTCCACAGGAAGACCGGCTTACCCTTGAGCAGGTAGAAGCCGAAGCCCGCGAAGCGGCCGCCGGAAGTGACGATCATCCCCTCGCCACCGCCCTGCGGCACGTCGATGTCGGCGGTGATCGTGTAGGAAGCATTCAGCAGGGACGGCGCATCGCCCTGCGGGAGCCCGGTCATCGGCCGTTTGTAGACGAACTCGCTGCGCCCGGCCGTGATGCTCGGCCGCGGCTGGACCATGTTCCACGCCATCGCCGAGTTCATCGGGAACACCTGATACTTCCGGGCTTCCGCGACGAACTTCTTGCGCAACTCCTCGACCTTCTGTGGATGCTTCGCGGCGATGTCGTCGGCCTGGTTCCAGCTCTTGCGCAGGTCATACAGCTGGAAGACCTGGTTGTTCAGGGGGTCCGGGTTCGCCGGACCGTAGGCCTCCCAAGGGGCGCGGTTGACCTGCGTGGACAGGAGCCAGCCGTCGTCGTACAGCGCCCACTGTCCGAACATCTCGAAGTACTGCGTCTTGTGCCGCGAGGGCGCTTTGGCGTTGTTCGCGTCGAATGTATAAGCGAAGCTCGTGCCCTCGACCGGCGCCTGCCGGATGCCATCGACGACCTCGGGCGCACGGATGCCGGCGGCCTCGAGGATGGTCGGCACCACGTCGATGAAGTGGATGAACTGCTCGCGCAAGGCCCCCTGGTCCTTGATGCGCGCCGGCCACGACACCACCATATTCTGGTTGATGCCGCCGAGCCTGGACGCGTTCTGCTTGAACCAGTCGAACGGCGTGTCGAACGCCCACGCCCAGCCGGCCGACATGTGGTTGTAGGTTTGCTCGGTGCCCCAGACGTCGTACCATTTGAGCTGCACGTCGGCGGGCATCATGTTTATGCCGTTGAAGAAGGCCACTTCGTTCGGCGTGCCGAGCGGGCCGCCTTCGGCGCTGGTGCCGTTGTCGCCGTTGATGTAGATGACGAGCGTGTTGTCGAGGCGCCCGAGGTCATCGAAGGCCTGGATCACGCGGCCGATCTCGTGGTCGTTGTAGGCAGCGTAGGCGGCGAAGATTTCGGCCTGGCGGATGAAGAGCTTCTTCTCGTCCGCCGTCAGCTCGTCCCAGGGCTTGAGGTGCTCCTTGGGCCACGGTGCGAGGGTGAGGTTCTGCGGGATGACCCCGAGCTTCTTCTGGTTGTCGAAGATGCGCTCGCGCAGCCTCTCGTAGCCGTCGTCGAACAGCTTCATCGCGCTGATTTTCTCCACCCACTCCTTGGTCGGGTTGTGCGGCGCGTGTGTCGCGCCCGGCGCATACTTGATGAAAATCGGCTTGGACGGATCGGTCTGGTGCATCCGCGTTATGTAGTCGATCGCGTCGTCTGCCATCGCGGTGACCAGGTTCCACGTGCCGGGCGGCTTGCCCTCGAACGGGTAGATCTGCGTCGTGTTGCGGAAGAGGTTCGGCTGCCACTGGTTGGCGTCGCCGCCGACGAACCCGTAGAAGTACTCGAAGCCCATGCCGAGCGGCCACTGGTCAAAGGGGCCGGACTGGCTGGCCTGGAACGTCGGCGTGTTGTGGTCCTTGCCGAACCAAGCCGTGGAGTAGCCGTTGTCTCTGAGAATGCGGCCGATGGTGGCCTTGTCTCTGGTGATGACGCTGTTATATCCGGGAAAGCCGACCGCCATCTCGGAAATGACGCCGAACCCGGCCGTGTGGTGGTTACGGCCGGTGATCAGCGCGGCGCGCGAGGGCGAGCACAGCGCGGTGGAGAACACGCGGTTGTAGCGCAGGCCCTCCTTCGCGATGCGGTCCATCGCCGGCGTCGGGATCACGCCGCCGAAGGTGCTCGGCACGCCGAAGCCCGCGTCGTCGGTGATGACCAGCAACACGTTTGGCGCGCCCTTCGGCGGCACGACGCGCGGCGGCCACCACTGCGTGGATTCGATCGCGTTCCCCTTGATCACGCCGCCGAACTTCGGGTCGGGCGGCGGGAGCTGCTTCCCGCTGACGGTCGTGGTCGCGCTGGGCGACCCCAGCGTGCCAGTGACCTGCTGCGCCGCCGCCGGCAGCGCGACGGCGGTCGAGAAGAGAAGGAACGCCAACCGTTTGGTCATGTCCATGGAGATTCTCTCAGTGGGAAGTTCGTCCGAGACGGGAAAGGGGCACTTCGTTCATTGCGTCAATTGCACGCCCGCCCGATCGCGGCGAGCAGGTCTTCTTTCTTGAACGGCTTGTAGAGCACGGCGGCGGGCGCCAGCCCGGCGAGCGAGTGGGCCACACGGGCGGCCTCGAGCGCGGTGATGAACACGGTAGGGAGGTCGCAGCCCGCATCGACGAGCGCCCGTTTGAACTCGATCCCGCCGATTCCCGGCAGGTCGACATCGAGCACGAGGCACGCGTGCTCGTGCGGCATCCCTCGAGCGAACAATGCCTCGATCGAGGCGAACGCCTCGACCTCGAACCCCGCGAGCCGGATCGTTCGCGCGAGCGCCCGCCGCATCGAGCCGTCATCGTCCACGAGCAGCACATGCAGTCTCCGGGGTCGCGGTGCCAACACCGGGCGAGTATTCGCCGCTCGCCGAAGACGGGAAATACGACCTTGGTCGTACGCTCGCGTTCCGGAGCTTCTACTTCGCCCCCTTCGGCGCGCCGATCGCCACCTGGGCGAACGCGCTGCCGCCGAATGCGAGGCCCGCGCACAGGATGGCGCCGGCGGCGAGACGCCCGAGCGCCGAACGAGCGCGCTTCATCCCCGGCTTCCTCAGTCCGCCCTCTGCACCATCGGCACCTGCCAGCTGCCGTTGAGGATCGACGGATCCTTGTCCTTCGGCCAGTACATGCGCAGCATCGGAATGAACTCGCCCTTGGGCGCGGGCAGCCAGTTCGCTTCCTTCTCCTTGCCCGGCGACTCGTTCTGGAAGTAGAGCGTGATCGAGCCGTCGGGGTTCGCCTTCAGGTTGTTGCGCGGGCTGACGGTGAACTTGTTGAGCTTGTTCGGCACGAACCACCAACCCTGGTCGATTTCGTACATCGTGATCGACCAGAACCCGTTCACCGGCGGCGTCTCGCCCTTGGCGAAGGTCAGCGTGTACTTGGCGGCCCCAGTCAGCTTCTCCCCTTTCGCGTCGACCTCCGTGTACGGGTACACCGCGTCCTCCTGCAGGTTCGCCGGCCAGCCGAACGCGGCCACCACCGCGCGCTTCATGTAGTCGGTGCCGTAGACGCCGAGTCCCTTGGTGACCCGCCAGCTGTTGACCAACTCGCCCAGGCTGCCCTGGCTCTCGCCGATCTTCTTCAGCGCCGCCTGCGGGAGATCCTTGAGCGCCGCCTGGACCGCCGGGTCGAGCTTGGCGAGGTCGAACGGTTTGCACGGTTCGATCCCGATCTTCGCCATCTTCTCCAGCATCGGCTTGTCGGTTTCGTACGCCGGCGAGTCCTTGCACATCCGCTTCGCCAGCATGTCGAAATAGCCCGCGGTGCCGAGGGCGAGGATCACCTCCTGCGGCTTGTCGGTCATGCTGAAGCCCGGGTTGGGATCCACCGGCGGCGCCTTGGGCGTGAACGGCTTGCCCCACGCCGCGAGCGGCGTGATCCTGTACTGCGCCTGCAGCGCGTTCACCGCCTTGTAGTCGCGTTTGGTGCCGTCGGCGTAGGTGCGGCCGAGGATCACGATGTAGCGCGTCGCCGACGCAATGTGCCTCATGCCTTTCGGCACCTCGCCCTTCCAGCCGGGGCCGGTGATCAGGTAGCTCGCGGCCTTCCCGTCGCCGGTGCGGGTGCCGGGGCTCGCGAAGATCGTCATCCATAGGTCGACCATCGGGAAGAGGTGGAAGCGCTTGCCCATGTCCGGGTGGCTGAAGACCTGCGGCTCGGCGAGGTCGAGCCAGGCAACCGAATAGAGCGTGTCCGCGTTGGGCGCCGAGACGCCGCGGTAGTCGGCGGGCGGGTAGCGCGGCACGTTGGCGAACTGGTTCATCGGCCCGCGCAGCGTCTCGACCTTGTCGACGTTCGACATCTGCACGCGCGTGACGTCGGTGGTGATCAGCGAGTAGCCGTAGACGTAGGCGTCGGTCGCGATCGCGACCGCTTCCTTGACCTTCGCTTCGGCCTCGGCGGCCCTGGCTTTCGCGTCGGCCTCGGCCGTCGACTTGGCCTCGACCGCAGCCTTGGCCTCGGCCGCAGCCTTGTCGACCCCTTTCTCGACCTTTGCCTCTTGGCCGCACGAGGCGAGCAGGGCGAGGGCGAGGATCGCCGCCGCGACGGCGGCAGGCTTCTTCTTCGTGAACGTCATTTCGGTCTCCTTGACGGGTTCGGCCGGGCGATCGGCGGCGCGAGTATGCGGTCGCCGTGCCGGAACGGGGAATACGACCTTGGTAGTATGGATCAGTCTGGGGCGGCGACGGTGGGCCGCAGCCCGAGGCGCCCGGCCATGCGCACGAGGTCCGCCACCGAGGCGGCCTGCATCTTCTCCATCACCCGCCCGCGGTGGATCTTGACGGTCTTCTCCGCTGCGCCGAGGCGGTCGGCGATGCGCTTGTTGAGCAATCCCGCCGCGACGAGCCCGAACACTTCGCGTTCGCGCGGCGTCAAGGCGT
The DNA here is from genome assembly GCA_020848075.1 of Burkholderiales bacterium. Classification (GTDB taxonomy): domain Bacteria; phylum Pseudomonadota; class Gammaproteobacteria; order Burkholderiales; family SG8-39; genus JAABRB01. The sequence goes on along the minus strand of JADLAV010000042.1, from coordinate 16,701 downwards.
CGTACCGGTTCTGGAGCACGGCGCGCTCCTTCCGCTCGGCGACAAGCACGCGGCTCCGCGCGAGCGCCTCGGTGACCGCTGCGAGCAGCTCGCCGCGCGAGAAAGGCTTCGCGAGAAAGTTGACCGCGCCCGCCTTCATTGCGTGGGCAGCGATCGCGACGTCGCCGTGACCGCTGATGAACACCATCGGCAGGTCGCGCGCGGCGCGTGCGAGCGACGCCTGCAGGTCGAGGCCGCTCAAGCCCGGCATGCGAACGTCGCTCACGATACAGGCCGCGCCGGCGGGCGCCGGCGCCCGGTCGAGGTAGTCCTGCGCCGAAGCGAACGGCTCGACCCGGTAGCCCGCCGCCTCGAGCTGGCGCCCGAGCGCGCGGCGCATCGCCGGGTCGTCGTCGATGACGAACACCGTACCCTCCGAGGCGGTCCGCATTACCTCGCGCGCCGCCGGGTGTGCGGTTTCCGCTGGCACCAACGGGAGCTCGAGCCGGGACGTGCTGCCGCGACCGGGCGCCGAGTCGACGGCGAGCGTACCGCCGTGGGCCGCGACGATGGTGTGGCAGATCGGGAGTCCGAGCCCCATGCCGCCGGGCTTGGTGGTGAAGAAGGGCTGGAAGATCCGAGCGCGCGCGGCGTCGTCCATCCCGCAACCGTTGTCGGACACCGCCACGCTTACGCCCCCGCTCGAGGACCGGGCAAGCACCGTGACGCGCCGCCTGCCGGTCGCGTTCCCCGCCACCGCGTCGACCGCGTTCAGCAGCAGGTTCAGCAGCACCTGCTGGATCTGGATGCGGTCGCCGATGAGCTTCGGCAGCGAGTCGGCGCAATCGAGCGCGATCTCGATGCCCTTCGCTGCCGCGTCGCCGGCGACCAGGCGCAGCACCGCGTCGATCGCCTCGCGCAGATCGAGCTCGGCCCGCTCCGCCGCGCTGCGCCGCAGGAAGCGGCGCAACTGCTGGATCAGTTCCACCGCGCGCCGGTCGTCGGCCACGATGTCCTCCACCGTCGCGCGCAGTTCCCCCACGTCGATAGCCGGCGCGGCGAGCAGCGCGGCGGCCGTCTCGGCGTTCGAGAGGATCGCGGCGAGCGGCTGGGTCAGCTCGTGCACGAGCGACGCGGCAATCACGCCCATGGTGCCGACACGCTCCGCGTGCGCCGCGAGCGCCTGCGCTTCCTGCTCGCGCCGCTCGGCCTCCATGCGCGCGAGCAGGTTCGCGAACACGTCGCCCAGGAGCTTCACGCGCGGCATGAGGGCCACAGGCCAGTCGCGGTCCTCGCTCACGGTCGCAAGCGAGACTGCCCCCACCACCGCGCCCGATACCGCGATCGGCACCATCACCCCGGCGCGGATGCCGAGCGCCCGCAGGACGGGGAGGTCCGGGGCGGCCTGCGGAGGGAGGTCGGCGTGGCGCGAAAAGGAGACGATCCGGCCCGCGAGGAGCTGCGTGCTGATCCACTGAGTCCCTTGCGTCACCATCCGCTCGGGCGGCGCCGGCACGCCTTCGGCCACCCAGCGATTCGTGTCCACGAACTGGGTCTGCTCGCCCACGCGCTGCCACAACGTCGCCCGCTCCGCGCCGAGCGCCTGCGCGACGTCCCGCAGGCTCGAGTCGATGATGCGGTCCCGATCGGCGCGGCCGGCCGAGAGGAGCGCCGCCAGGATGCCGGATAACAGCCGTTCGAAGCGCATGGCCGCGTCGAGCGCCTCCCGCGCGCGCTTGTGCGCGAGCGCGTTGCCGAAAACATCCGCGAGGATCCGGGTGCGGTCGACAAGCTCCTCCGGCCAGTCGCGCGCGTGCTGCACACAAGTGAACGCGATCGCACCCTCGAGCCGCCCGCCCACGGCCATCGGTACCGAGAGCATTGACTTTACTCGCACACGCCGGAAAGAGTCCCGGTCGGTCGACGCATCGAGCGGCATGTCCTCGATGCGCGGAATCACGACGGGCGCACCGGTCCGCAGGCGCTGGACCACCCAGGGATACAGGCGCGAGACGACCTTGGGAGCCGTCTCCGGCCACGTCGCCTCCACCCATCCGTGGGTGATGGTGGCCTCCTCGCTCTCCGTTGCAAAGCGGATGAGTAGCCCGCGGTCGGCGCCGAAGAGTCCGACGATCTGACCCAGCGCGCGGGTGATCGCGACGTCGACCTCGGCCGGCGGCAGGTTGATGAAGGACGCCGACAGCTCGGCGAGCAACCGCTCGAAGGCGTGGACACCCGCCACTGGCGCATTACCGGTCGGAGCGGCGGCGTGGTATTCCAGTTCAGGCATGGGAGCGGTAAGAAGCGGGTGCCCTTCGCGCCGTGACCGGCGATCGATCGTGTGGAAGTGCTCCTGCGCGCGCGGATTCTACGCCTGCTCGTTCAGACCGCCGTGGTCGCGGCGGCGCACGCGTCGGCCGGTCACCGGGATCGTCGGAAACGGGGCGGTCCCGGCCGCGCCGTTCGGCAGCGGCGCGCGGTCGGGGAGCGCGCACGATCGGGTCGCCGCACGGAAGAGCACGCCTATCGCGCCAGCCCGAACTCGCCCGCCAGGCGCGCGACGTCGCGGCTTTCCGGCTCCAGATCGCGCAGCAGACGCACTCGCTCCCGTGCCCGCACGGCGTCGCCGGCCGCGCGCTCGTAGGTCGCCAGCGCGAACAGGATCTCCCGGTCGTAGGGATGCTGCTCGAGCGCCGCCCGGAGCGTCCTGATCGCCTCGGTGCGCTTGCCGGTGTCGTGGAGGGCGACGCCGTACACGTAGGCAAAGCGCGCGTCTCCGGGCGCGAGCCTCGCGGCGGCTGCGAGCTCGGCGAGCGCTTCGGCGGCCCGCTTCTGCCGTACCAGCGCGAGGCCGAGTGCATGATGGACGGGCGCCGATTGCGGTGTGCGCTTCAACGCGTCGCGCAGCGTACGCTCCGCCTCCTCCTCGTGCCCGGTCGCGCGCGCGAGATCCGCGAGGTTGAGCGCGGCCGGTGCGAATGTCGGATCGAGCTCAAGCGCCCTGCGATACGCCGCGGCTGCGTCCGCATCCCGCCCGCGCGTCGCGTGGAGGTCACCGAGCGCTGTTTGCGCCTCGGGACGATCGGCGTTGAAATGCTGCGCGGCGATGTACTCGTCGAGCGCTCGGTCGAAGCGCTTGCGGTCCTCCGGCGCCAGCCGCCCCTCCGCCTCGCCGGCGAGCGCGCGCGCGGCGTCCATGCGCACCACGCGCACCGGTTCGTCCAGCATGCGCGCGAGCAGCTGCGCGCGCGCCGCGGCGCCGAGCTCCGCGAGAGCGTTGACTGCAGCCCCGCGCACCAGCGGATCGGGATCGTCGAGGGCGTTGCGCGCGACCGGAGCCGTCGTCGGGCTCAAATGCCGGCCGATGCGCTGCAGCGCGCTTGCGCGTGCGATCGCCGGCTGCGCGCGGTCCCTCGCGATCCGGAGCAGCGCGTCCTGCGCGCCCGGCGCGCCGCGGTCCGCGGCAGCCAGCCCCTCCGCGAAGGTCTGGAAGCCAGGATTGGGCTGCGGGAACCAGTTCGCCAGCGCATCGGCGGCCCACCTCGCCGACTGCTCCGCGTGGCACTGGTTGCACGCGTTCGGCAGCCCGAGCGCGACCGAGCGGTCCGGCCGCGGGATGCGAAAGCCGTGGTCGTGCCGCACATCGACCACCATGTAGGTCGTGGTCGGCATGTGGCACGCTACGCATTGGGTGCCCGGTGAACCTGGCGCGTGGTGCGTGTGCGAGGGCGCGTCGTACTTCGCCGGCGCGTGGCATTGCGCGCAGACCGCGTTGCCGGCCGCGCGCGTTTTGCCCGTGTGCGGGTCGTGGCAGTCCGAGCAGGTGACGCCCTGCGCGTGCATTCGGCTCTGCAGGAACGAGCCGTAGGTGTAGACCTCGTCGCGCTGCTGCCCGTCGGCGTAGTAGAGCCCGGGCTCGATGAGCGAGACGCGGAATGCGTCGCCGAGCGGCTGGCCGGGGTGCCAGGCATCGGAGAACTGGCCGCGGCGCGAGTGGCAGCGCGCGCACGCCTCGATCTCGCGGTTCGTCTCGCGCGGCTTCGCGCGCACCGCGTTGCCGCGCGCCGGATCGATCGTCCAGGACGCGTCGCGGCGCTCATCCAGCGCCGCCACGAGCCCCTTGGCGCGGTCGAGCCGCTGCCGGTCGCTGTCTTGCTTCGCCCATGCGACGTGGCTCGAGCCCGGTCCGTGGCAGGCCTCGCAGCCGACGTCGAGGTCGGTCCACGTCGTCTTGAAGGTTCCCGTCTGCTCGTCGTAGCCCTTGCGCACGTCGGTCGAGTGGCAATCGGCGCACTGGTAGTTCCAGTTCTGGTCGATGCCGGTCCAGTGCAGCGGATCGCCTGCCTTCAGCTTGCGGACGGGATAGAGTTGGAACCAGCGCTGGCCGCCTCGCTCCCGCGGGCGCGAGTCCCACGCGATGCCGAGCGCCTGCAGGCGGCCGCCGCCGAGCTCGATCAGGTACTGCTGCAGCGGATCGACGCCGAATGTGTACTTGATCTCGAAGTCCCCAGGCTTGCCGTCGGGCCGCTCGGTGGTGACGTAGAAGCGGCCGTCGCGCTGGAAGAAGGTCGCGGTCGCCCCACCATGGCTGAACTTCGCATTCGCGAAGTCGCCGAGCACGGTCTTGCCGGATGCGACCTGCATCGCGCGGTCGTGTTGTGATCCCTGCCACGCCGCGTGCTCCTTCGCGTGGCATTGCACGCAGGCCGCCGTACCGGCGTAAGTCGCGGCGACCGGCGCCGGGGCTCCGACCGAGGGCGGCGGCGCCGGCGTGTCGGCCGTGATGCGCCAGACCGCGACGAGCGCGACGGCGGCCGCGACGAGCGCGGCGAGCGCGAGCCAGCGGGCCCGGTCGCGGCGTGCCGGAGTGGAGGCAGCCGGCGGCTCGCCCCGTGCCGCGGCGGGCGCCGGTGACCGTGCCGCGGCGCGCGCCTTGCTCTTGCGCAGTTCCTTGCGCCGCTTCGTCATCGGTGGGGCCCCGTCGTGCGCGCGAGCGAGACTTGTCCCATCGCACGATTCGCTCGGTCAGGAATCTATCGTCGAACTCTTGCCGAGAGGACCCTCGTCCCGCATCTCGAGCTTGAATTGGCTTCTTCGTCGTTCCAGGGCATTTGTCTTGACCGTGGCGATCAGCCCGTTAGAGTGAGGCCACGAGAGGGATTCTAGAGCTTCGCGAGGTTCGTGGCGGGGTCGGCGAGATCGACCGCACGCACTGTCTTCCTCACCTGCATCGGGCGCCTCGCCGCGCGCAGGTCACGCGGAGCGTTGACGCTCACGACCGCGACGATCCGGTCGTCATCCAGGTAAAAGAGGCTGAAGCTTGCGCCGTCCCGATCGCCGCGCACGATCGGCTCCGGCCAGCGTGCCGGCAGGCCCAGAATCTGCACGTTCGCGTCGTACTGATCGGACCAGAACCACGGCAGCTCGTCGTAGCGCACGTCCTGGCCGAGCGCGCTCTTCGCCGCCGCGATCGCCTGGTTCTGAGCGTTCGCCCACGACTCGAGCCGGACGCGCCGGCCGAGGCAGGCAAGCGGCATGTTCGCGCAGTCGCCCGCGACCAGGATGTCCGGATCGGAGGTGCGGCAGCGCTCGTCGACGAGGACGCCGTCGCCCACCTCCAGACCCGCCTCGCGCGCGAGCGAGACCTGCGGCACGAGGCCGATGCCGACCACCACCGCATCGGCGTCCAGCGCCGTTCCGTCCCCGAGCGCGAGGCGCAAGCCCCCGGCGCCGCGATCATCGATCGCCTTGACGCCGCAATTCGTTCGGATCGCCACGCCGTTGCGCTCGTGCAGCGCGCGCAGGAAGTCGGAGACCGAAGGCGGCACCGCGCGCACACACACGCGATCGAGTGCTTCGAGTACCGTGACGGCTGCGCCGCTCTTGCGGGCGGTTGCCGCCACTTCGAGACCGATCCAGCCGCCACCCACGACCGCGAGCCGGCGCCCGGGCCCGAGCGCGGACCGGATCGCGAGCGACTCGTCGAGCGTGCGCAGATAGTGCACGCGCGGCCCGTCGCCGCCGGGCACCGGCAGGCGGCGCGCCTCGCCGCCGGTCGCGAGGATCAGCTTGTCGTAGGCGACCGACTCGCCGCTCTCCAGGTGAACCGCGCGCGCCGCGCGGTCGATACGCGTCGCCCGTGCGCCGGGCCGGAAGTCGAGGTTCAACGCGGCGAACGCATCCGGCTTGAAGAGGCGGCAGCTCTCGACGGTCGCGGCTCCCGCGAGCACGCGCTTCGAGAGGGGCGGGCGCTCATACGGGGGATGCGGCTCGAGGCCGATCAGCGTGATCCGGCCGGCGAAACCTTCGTCGCGCAGCGTCTTCGCCGCGCAGCCGCCGGCCTGGCCCGCGCCGACGATGACGATCGCATGTGGAGCGCTCATTGCGGCTCGCGGGCCTCTAGATCACCATCAGGTCGCGGCCGACGAGGTCGCGGCGCTCAACCACTCGAGGCCGGGCCGCGCGCTTGCCGGCGCGTCTTGTAGTCGATGCCGCCGGCGATCGCCCACTCGGCGAAGACTTCGTTCGACTGCTGGAAGTCCCGCGGCTGCCAGCTCGCGTCGAGCTGGTCCTCGTCGGTGTAGTACTCGGCGAGCGCCCCGGCGGGGTTCTTCACGTACCAGAAGTAGGCCGACGAGATCGGGTGGCGCCCCGGTCCGATCTCGGTCTGCCAGCCGCAGCGCTGGATGTGCAGCCCGCCCCCGAACACCTCGTGGATGTCGCGCACGGTGAACGCGACGTGGTTCAGACCGCGCTTCGGGTGCGGGGGCTGGAGTAGGAACATGTCGTGGTGGCCGCCGTTCGGCTCGCAGCGGAGGAAGACACCGCGGCCCGGGTAGCGATCGGAGACCGCGAACCCGAGCTTCTCCACGTAGAAGCGCTCGAGTTCGGCGAGCCGGTCGGTGAAGAACACGACGTGCCCGACCTCGATCGGCTCGGCGCGCTCATAGAAGCGGCTGCGCAGGTTGACGCCACGGCCGGGCTGGCCCCACGCGTTCATCGGCATACCCTTCACGTCGACCGCGCGCTTGTGCGTGACGCGGAAAGCGAGCGCCATGCCGTTCGGGTCGGTGACGTGCAGCGTCCCGAACCGCTCGGCGTAGTGCGCGTCGGGACCGAGCGATTTGCGCAGGTGCTCGATGTCCTCGCGCGAGTGCACGCCCCACACGACCTCGCGCAGCGTCGCGCCGTCCTCGATCGCCGGCGGCAGCGTCGGGTCCCCGATGCCGCGCACGCACACCTCGCAGCCGTTCAGCGACGCGAAGTCGGACGAGTCGCCCGATTCGTGCACGAGCTTCAGGCCCCAGTCGAGGAAGAACTTGCGGCAGGCGGCGGCGTCTTCCACGCCGTAGGTGATGCGATCGATGCCGAGAATGCTCATGGAAAATGCCTTTTCAGTCTGCCCATCCCAGCGGCCGGTCGTTCAGCCCCCAGTAGAGGCTCTTTTGGTGCTTGTACTGCAGGATGCCGAGCCGGCCCTTCTCGACGCCGACGCCGCTCTCCTTGATGCCCGAGAACGGCGTCGAGATCGAGAACTGCTTGTAGGTGTTGATCCAGACGGTCCCGGTCTCGAGCGCGCGCGCGATGCGCCACGCGCGCTTGTAGTCGCGCGTCCAGATGCCGGCGGCGAGGCCGAACGCGCTGTCGTTCGCCTGCCGCAGCAGGTCGCCCTCGTCGCGCCAGGACAGCGCCACCAGCACCGGCCCGAAGATCTCCTCCCGGCTGATGCGCGCGTCGTTGGTCAATCCGTCGAGGACGGTCGGGCGGTAGAACCACCCGCGGTCGTAGAGGCCGCCCTGCGGCCGCTCGCCGCCGCACAGCACGCGCCCGCCCTCGTCCCGCCCGAGCTGCACGTAGCGCTCGATCGACTCGCGGTGCTTCGACGTGATGAGCGGGCCCATCTGCGTGCGGACATCCGCCGGGTCGCCGACCCGCAGCGCGCTCGCCTTGGCGACCAGCCGCTCGAGGAACGGCGCGCGAACCGACTCGTGCACGAACAGGCGCGACCCGGCGATGCACGATTCGCCCGAGGAGCTGAAGACGCCGAAGAGAACGCCGTTCACCGCATGGTCGAGGTCCGCGTCCTCGCACACGATCGTCGGTGACTTGCCGCCGAGCTCGAGCGTGACGGGCATGAGTTTCTCGGCAGCGAGCTTCGCGAGCGCGCGACCGGTGCTGGTGCCGCCGGTGAAGGACACTTTCTTCACGAGCGGATGCTTCACGATCGCGTCCCCGATGACCGACCCCTTGCCGGGGATGATGCTCACCACGCCCCTCGGTACGCCGGCCCGCTCGCAGACGCGGCCGAGCTCGAGGGCTAGGAGCGGCGTCACTTCCGCCGGTTTCACCACCACACCGTTGCCGGCGGCGAGCGCGGGGGCGAGCTTCTGCGCCTCGCTCGCGATCGGGGAGTTCCACGGCGTGATCGCCGCGACGACGCCAAGCGGCTCGTGCACGCTCATCGTCAGGTAGTCGCCGCGCGGGGGCGTCAGCGTCTCCTCGAGCGTCTCGCAGGCCGCAGCGAAGAACTGGAAGGTGCCGGCGGCGCTCGCGACCAGCGCGCGCGTCTCGGTGATCGGCTTGCCGTTGTCGCGCCGCTGGAGCTGGGCGAGTTCCTCCGCACGCTCGCGGATCAGCGCGCTGATCCGGTAGAGCACTGCCGCGCGCTCGTGCGGCTTGAGCGCTGCCCACTCGGGGCGGCGGCGCGCTGCGTCCGCCGTCTCGATTGCTTCGTTCACGTCGTCCACGTTCGCCGCGGCGAGCTCGGCATTGACGGTGTCGTCGGCGGGGTAGCGCGTGGCGTACACGTCGCCGCGGCCGCGGCGCCACTCGCCCGCAACGAGAATCGGCTCCACCGTCACGTGGCGCGCTCCTTCTCCTTCTTCACCGGCGGACCCGCGAACGCCTTGGCGAACGGGCCGACGGCCACCATGTCGATCTCGAGCAGGGTCGGGCCGCGGCGCGCAGCCGCCTCCTGCAACGCACCGTTGAGCGTCGCAAGGTCGCGCACGCGGTGGTACGGCAGCCCGATCGACTGCGCGAGCGCGCCGAAATCCGGCGTGTGCAGGTCGGCGTAATAGCGCCGCCCGCCGTACTGCGCGTCCTGGATGTTGCGGATCACGCCATAGCCGCGGTCGTTCATCAGCACCACGACGACATCGGCGTGCTCCTGCACGAGCGTCGTGAGCTCGCCGAGGTTCACCTGCAACCCGCCGTCGCCGACGAGGCACAGGGTCTTGCGCGGCGCCGCGGCAAGCGCGGCCCCGATCGCCATCTGCAGACCCTGGCCGATCCCGCCGCCGAGCGCGTGGACACCGTCGCGCGGGCCGAAGATCTGAAGGCTCCGGTTGCCCCACGTGCTGTTCGAAACCGTGACGTCGCGCACCCATACGAACTCGCGCCCGGCCGCGCGCTGCAAGGCATCGACCAGGGCCGCGTATGGCCCCAGCCCGTCGCGCACGATCTTTTCGGCGGCGGCACGCGCCGAGGCGAGATCGCGCGCGAATCCGGGGTCGACATTCATCCGGCCGGCGAGCCGGTCGGCGAGTGCGGCGAGCGCGAGGCCCGCATCGCCCGGCACGAAGCCGTCGTCCTCGTAGCAGCGGCCCTGCTGCTGCGGGTCGGCGTCGATGCGGTAGAGCGGGCGCGGGAGCTTCAGCTTGTACTTGAGCGTCTCGTTGCTGCGCAGCCGCGAGCCGACGACCACCAGCGCGTCGCAGGTGCCGTAGAACTTCTCGACCGGCTCGTACAGGTTGAATGCGCCGAGCGACATCGGATGATCCTCGGGCACGACGCCGCGGCCCTGCACGCTGGTGACCACGCCGAAGCCGAGGTCGATCAGCCGGTGGACCTCGTTGGTCGCGTGCCGGGCGCCACCGCCGAGCCACAGCAACGGTCGTCTGGAGCGGGCAAGTCGCTCCGCGAGTCGGTCGAGCGCAGCCGGGTGAGGCTGCGGCGCGGTGACCGGCGCAGGCGCAAGCGTGTCGGGAAGAGCGATCTCCGCCGCTTGCACGTCGATCGGGATTTCGACGCTCACCGGGCCACGGGGGGCGGTGAGCGCGACGCGCACGGCCTCGCGCAGCGTGCCGAGGGCCGTCTCGGGGCTGCGAACGCGGAACGCGGCCTTCGACACCGCGCGCAGCATCTCGAGTTGCTCCGGCGCCTCGTGGATGTACGCGAGCTCGCGGTCGAGGTACGGCACCTCGATCTGCCCGGTGAGGTGCAGGACCGGCGTCCCCGCGGTCAGCGCCTCGACCATCGCGCCACAGGCGTTGCCGGCGGCGGTGCCGGTGCTGGTGACCGCGACGCCGAGCCCGCCCGAGACGCGGGCACAGGCATCCGCCATGTTCACCGCGCCGGGTTCGCTGCGCGCCGGCACGAAGCGGATCGGCGCGGGGTTGCCCTGGGCGGCCGCGACGGCGGCGCGCCGCCCGAACGCGTCGAGGATCGGCATGTTGTGGATCGAGATCACGCCGAACGCCGCGCGCACGCCGCACTCCTCGAGGAAAGCGGCGACGAGCTCGCCGACGGTGACGCGCTGGCTAGACATGGCGGGAATGGCCCCCTGAGACGTCGATGAAGCTGCCGGTGGTGTAGGAGGCGAGGGGCGAGGCGAGGAACGCGATCGCGTGCGCCGCTTCCTCGGGTCGCCCGAGCCGGCCGAGCGGGATGTGCTTGTCGCGCGCCAGCCGCCTAGTCCACGCGTCCCAGCTCTCGCCGGACGCTGCCTGCGCGTCGTAGCGCCGGCGCCACTGCCCGGACTCCACCAGGCCGATCAGGACCATGTTCACCCGCACGCCCTGCGGGGCGAACTCGGTGGCGAGCGAGCGCACCAAGTTGAGGATGCCGGCCCGCGCGGCCGAGGTCGCGACCATGTGCGGCTCGGGCTGGCGCGCGAGGAGCGAATTGACGCACACGATCGCGCCGCCGCCCGCGCGCTCGAGCTGCGGCAGGAAGGCGCGCGTCGGGCGGATCACGCTGAAGAACTTCAGCTCGAGCTCCTCGCGCCACGCCTCGTCGGTCGTGTCGGCGAAGGTCGAGACGCGGCCCTGCCCGGCGTTGTTGACGAGGATGCCGGCCGGACCGAAGCGGGACTCGACCTCGCGCGCGAAGGCTCCGACCGCCTTCTCGTCGAGCACGTCGCAGCGGGTGCCGAGCACCCTGTCGGCGCCGGCGATGGCGGCAAGCTCGCCGACCGCCGCGTCGAGCCGCGCGCGGTCGCGGCCGCAGATCGCGACCCGCGCCCCGGCCGCGAGCAGCACCCGGGCGGTCGCGAGGCCGATTCCCGACGAGCCGCCAGTCACGACCGCTGCGCGGTCCTCGACGCCGAGCGAAAAGCGCCGCGCGCCGCTCACGCCGCCTGCTCCGCGGGGCGGTAGTTCAGCTTGTGCGAGAGCTCGGCGGCGGCGTCGCGCACCTGGCGCACGAGTCGCTCGCGCAGCGCCTTCGGCTCCAGGCTTGGGCGCTGCGCGGTGATGCTGACGGCCGCGACGATGCGGCCGCCCTGGTCGCGCACCGGCGCGGCGATCGCGGAGATCCCGCGCTCGAAGAAGCCCTCGCTCGCCGCGTAGCCGCGCGCGCGATCCTCCTTCAGCAGTGCCTTGAGCGCGACGAGCGTCTTCGGCGTGCTCTGCGAGTGCGACTGGAGCGCGCGCTCGGGGAAGAGCCGGGCGAGCTCCTCGTCGGAGTGTTCGCAGAGCAGCGTACGCCCCAGGATCGTCGCGTGCGCCGGGAAGCGCGTGCCGATGTTCACGTTGCTCGCGAACATCGACGGGCTCGCCGCGCGCAGCACCACCACGACGTCGCGGCCGTCGCGGATGACGAGCTGCGAGGAGAAGCCCGACTCGTCGCGCAGGCGCTCGAGCACCGGCCGCGCGAGCTCGGTGATCTCGAGCGAGGCGATGTACTCGAACCCGAGCCGCATGACCGCCGGCCCGATGCGAAACCCGTCGCCTTCACGTTCGAGAAAACCGAGCCGTTCGAGCGTCTGCGCGAGGCGAAAGGCAGTGGTGCGCGGGATCTTCAGCGCGCGCGACACCTGGGCGCCGGTGAGCACGCGGTTCGTGCGGTCGAAGAGCTGCAGGATCTGCAAGCCGCGCTCGAGGCCGGGCACGTTGTACTTCGCCGGCGCTTTCTTCATAGGGCCGCTGCCTTCAGGCAGGCCGACGCGAACCTGCCGACGAGCGCGTTCACGGCATCCGGCGCCTCGAGATAGGAGAGGTGCCCGGGACCGTCGAGCAACCGGTACTCGCCGCGCGGAAAGGCCGCCGCGATCGCCGCGCAGCGGGCGGGCGGGGTGATCGTGTCGGCGCTGGCGGCGACCACCAGCACCGGGCCGTCGTAGCGCGTCGCGTCGTCGGCGAGGCTGCCGCCCGCGAGCATCCGCGCAGCCTGGGCATAGCCGTCCGGGCGGAGCCGGGCGGTGCTCCAGGCCGCGAGCGCGCGTGCATCGGGCGAGGCCGCAGCCGAGAGCATTCCCGCCGGCAGCTCCTGGGCCATGCCGCCCGGCCCGAGCGCGGCGAGCCGTTCGAGCCGCGCCGCGAGCTTCGCCTCACGCTCCGCCGGGCTCGCGCGCCCGTAGCCGCCCGCGGGGCTGAGGAGAACGAGACCCGCCAGTCGCGCGGGCCAGCCCGCGGCGAACGCGCCGGCCATGAGCGCGCCGAGCGAGCTGGCCACGACGACCGCACGGTCGATCTCGAGCGTGTCCCAGAGCGCCGCGAGCGTCGTCGCGTAATCGGCGGCGGCCGGCGCTGCGGCAGGCAGCGGCTCGGAGTCGCCGTATCCCGGCGCGTCCCACGCGATCACGCGGTGGCGCGCGCCGAGCGCGTCGAGCTGCAGCGTCCATGCGCCCGATCCGCTCCCGATGCCGTGCAGGAGGACGAGCGGCGGTCCCGCTCCGGCCGCGCGGAAGGACACGACGCCGCGCGCGGTCCGCCGCTCGTGGAGCGGATGACGGGCGACGAGCGCATCGGCGCGGCCGGGGTCGAGCGTCATCAGCTGCGCTTGATCTTCGCGAGCGGATGGTCGGGGGGATACGTGGGCGTGACCGGCTTCGCCGAGCCGAGCATCACGCACATCAGCGCATCCTCCTCGCCGATGTTGACCTCGCCGCGGTAGACGCCCGGCGGCCACGAGATCAGGTCGCGCTCGCCGACGATCGCCTCCCAGCGCTCGCCGTCCTTCTCCGCGATCAGCTTCACCTTCCCGCGCAGCACGAAGAAGATCTCCTCCACGTCGTGGTGGACGTGCAGCGGTCCCTCGGCGCCGGCGGGCAGGATCATCGTAGAGAAGGTGAAGTGCTCGGCGGGAATCGTGTTCGCGTCCGACGCCACCCCGGTGCCTCCGGTACCCACGTAGCGCATCTGCGCGCGCCGGTACTTCGGGTCGTAGTCGGCCTGGAACTTGAGCGCGTTCCAGTCGTACCTGCGGCTCGCGAGCCGCGCGACGCGCGAGTCCATCCATTGCGCGAAGGTCGCGCCCTCGGGGCGGCCCCACGACCGCTTCGCATTCGCATCCTTGACTGCCTGATCGCCCATCTGTGGTCTCCTGTCCAGGGAATCGAAATTGGTTCAGTGCATGACGAAGCCGCCGTTCACCGCGAGCAGCTGCCCGGTGATGAAGCCGGCCTCATCCGAGAGGAGGAACGTCACCGCACCGCACACGTCCGCGGGAACCTGCGGGCGATTGATCGCCCGGCCGTCGACGTAGAGGCGATGGCGCTCCGCGGGGACGTACTCGGTCGCCTCGACGAGCGTGAGCCCGGGCGCCACGGCGTTGACCGTGATGGCGTCGGCGCCGAGCTCGCGCGCCATCGATCGCGTCATCGCCATCACCGCGCCCTTGCTCGCGACGTACGCGAGCAGCTTCGGCGCGCCCCAGAGCGCGGTGTCGGAGGCGATGTTGATCACCCGGCCGCTCCCCGCAGCGCGCAGGTGGGGGAGGGCGGCGCGCGTCGCGAGCCACGTCCCGCGCACGTTCACCGCCATCACGCGGTCCCACACGTCCACGTCGAGCGCGTCGAGGGGCTTGCCGCCGGAGCTCGTGATGGCGCCGTTGTTCACCAGTCCGTCGAGCCCGCCGAGGGCCGCAGCGGCGCCCGCGACGCACGCCTCGATCGAGGGCGGCGAGGCGAGGTCGAGCGGCACGAAGCTCGCGCCGATCCGTGCCGCCGCGGCCCGGCCCGCGTCCTCCAGCACGTCGGCGACCGCGACGCGCGCGCCGGCGGCGATCGCGTGCTCGGCAAACGCCAGGCCGAGCCCGCGCGCGGCGCCGGTGATCAGGATGCGCCGGTCGCGCAGCATGCGCACCCCCGGCTGCCTCAGGCGGTTGCCTTCGTCGGCGCACCCTTCGCGCGGTGCGCTTCCAGGGCGGCGAGCTGCTGCTCGGCCTGCTGCTGCAGCATGCGGCGCACGCGGGCGAGCCCGGTGTCGTGCTGGTAGAGGAACTCCCGCGAGCGCGCGTCGGGCGCGAGGTTCTCGAGCACGGCCCGATCCTGCTCGAGCACCGCCCAGTGCAGGCCCTCCAGCTTCGTGCGGTACATGAACTGCCACACGTCGCGCACCCAGCCCGAGCACTTGCGCGTGCGGAAGAAGAAGACGAGGCAGTTGTCTTCGTCGACCGGCGTCGCGAAGCCGACGATCCCGAAGTTGCCCCCGGGGCCCGCGCTCGGGCGATAGGGAATCGAGAGCTTGAGCCAGGTGGCGCCCGACTGCCCGAACTCCACCCAGTCGAAGTTCACGTCGCGCTGGCCGGTCTTCTCGAACGCGAGCCCGGCGGGAGTCTTGCGCAGCTGCATGTTGGCGCTTTTGTCGCCGAACGCCATCGAATGCGAGACCGCGTGCAGGTAGGCCCCGTGCATCGGGTCCATGACGTTGTCGACCGCGTAGCGATAGTTGCACTTCCACTTCGCGAAGCACAGGATGGCGCCGTACTCGGGGCTCGACAGCTCTTCGGGCAGCTCCAGCTTGCAGGGCTCCGGGTGGGCCTCGTCGCCGAAGTACGCGAAGATCGCGCCGCGGATCTCCTGCACCGGGTAGTGCTTCACGCACTGCTGCCCCTCGAGCGGGCAGGCGCTCACGGCCGGCACCTTGCGCACCGTGCCCGTGCTGTCCACCTCGACGCCGTGGTACCAGCAGGCGAGGCGGTCGCCGAGGTTCCAGCCGAGCGACAGCCGTGCGCCGCGGTGCGGGCAGCGGTCTTCGATCGCGTGCACCTTGCCGGCGTCGTCGCGCCACAGCGCGAGGTTCTCCGACAGGCGCGTGATGCCGATCGGCGTGCCGGCGACCGACCAGCTCGGCAGCACCGGATACCACTGGTTGCGCAAGCCCCTGTTCACCAGGCGCTCGACCGCTTGGGGATCGCTCATCGATGCCTCCTCTATCCGAACGCGAGCTGGCCGAGCTCGCGGAACGTGGCGACGAAGTTGTCCTCGGTCCAGGCTGCGCCGTCGCGCGTGCGCATGCCGTCCCGGTTGAGCGCGGCGGCGATGTCGGGCAGCGCGTAGATCTTCTGCGCGAAAATCTGCTCCAGCGCGGCGGCGAGCGTCAGCTCGAAATCGGTGGGCGGAGCGGGGCGCGTCTGCCACACGACCAGCGCGCGGTCCGGCCCGCCGAAGATCTGGCCGCGTCCGGCCGCCTCGCTCCGGCGCCGCTCGACGAACACTTGCAGAAACGGGTTGGAGTCCTGTACGAGACCCGCGAGATTCGCGGCGGGCGTATGCATCAACATCGGTCCTACTTCGGCCATGTTCCCTCCGTGGTTGCGAATGGTTACTTGGTGGTGTGCTGCGCGCGCGGCAGGTAGTGGAGGACTTTGCGTTCGGCCACGACCACTGCTGCGTAGGCGACGATGCCGATCAGGGTGAGGGCGATGATGGTGACGAAGACCATCGCGGTGTTGCCCTGGCCCTCGCCGTAGGTGAGCAGGTAGCCCAGGCCGCTGTTGCCGCCCACCAGCTCGCCCACCACCACCCCGATCACCGCCAGGGTCGCCGCGATGCGCAGCCCCGCGAACAGCGGCGGCAGCGAGGCCGGGTACTCGATCAGGCGGAAGATCTGCAGCCGGCTCGCCGAGAAGGCGCGTGCGAGGCTCACCATGTCCGGGTCGATCGTGCGCACCGCGGTCAGCACGTTCACCATCACCGGGAAGAACACGATGAGGATCGCGACCAGGATCTTCGGATACACCGTGTAGCCGAGCCACATCACGAACAGCGGCGCGAAGGCCACCTTCGGGGCGATCTGCAGCGCCAGGACGTAGGGCGAGAGCACGAGCTCGGCCTTGGGCGACAGGCCGAGGATGAACCCGATCAGCACACCGAGCAGGGCGCCGAGGGCGAAGCCCACGATCACCTCGAGGGTCGTGATGGCGCTGTGCCACAGCAGCTGCTCGTTCGCGAGCATGCGCAGGCACTCCGACCACACCTTCGAAGGCGGCGGCAGGATGAACTGCGGGATGCCGATCAGGCCCGGCAGCCACTCCCAGGCCGCGAGAAAGGCGATGAGCACCGCGAGGCTCGCGCCCATGATCGCGGGCGTGAACTCCGAGGTGCTCGACACCGGCTCATCGTAGTACTGCGTGGCCGGCGGTACGGCGATCACCGCCGCGGAGCGCGGCTCGGGCCGCGTGTCCGGGCGCGGCGCGTGACCGGTGTCGACCGAGGTCTCCATCTACGCCTCCTGGGAGCTGGTGTGGGGCCGGGGCGCGCTACTGGACGAACTGGTT
>JADLAV010000041.1 GCA_020848075.1 Burkholderiales bacterium | reverse complement strand
GCAGCAGCGCGCACTCGACCTGATCCAGCAGATCCGGTTGTAGACAGCAACCGGAACCTAAAACTCACGCCAAGCATTTGTTACGTAGCGATAAACTCGCTCGGCTACAGCAGGAACTTCAGGTTAGCCATCGACGAATTTCGCCCGCGGCCGCAGGAGCGCGTTCGACAGCCTCTGCTCAAGCACGTGCGCAACCCACCCGGCAGTCCGCGAGATGACAAACAGCCCGGCGGAAGCGCGGTGTGGAAATCCGAGTTCCGCCGCGAGCGCCACTACGCCGAACTCCGCGCGTGGCTTGAGGCCGAATCTGGCCTCGGCCTCCTCCATGAACCCCAGCATGGTTTCCAGGTGTCGAGAGGGACGTTGCATCCTAAGGGCCAAGTCGAGGATGGTCGCGGTGCGTGGATCGCCCTCCGGATAGATCGGCTGGTGAAATCCCGGCGGCACGCGTCCGGTCTTCTGCAGATCGCACACGCGCTTAATGAGCTCATCTTTGGATCCGGCACCGGCCACGAAGTCTTCCGTGCGATCATAGATCTCCCCAATGTGACGGCCCGAGCTCGCCTCGATCGCCGACACCACGCACGCGTGCATATCGGCGCCGCTAGAGGCCGCGACCCTGGCGACGAAAGTCGCCGGCGAAAGCTCATGGTCTGCAATGAGCACCATCATACCGTTCAGCAGGTGCAGCCGTTCTTCGGTCACCGGCAGTCCACTTGCGCGCAAGATTGTTTCCGCGACCGATTCGGGCGATCTCGCTGGGGCGTAGGCCCGGGCCGGAGACAGGTAGCCGAAGCAGCCGCCGAACACCTGGATCAACTGCCGCGCGGCCATCACCGTGCTGCTCGAGCGCAGGCGCTCGGCGCGACTGCCCCGCGACACGCTAATCGCGAGCGCAAAGAGCGAAAGCAAATGAACGATCGATCCCTGGTCGATAGTGGTGTCCAGCAAGTCGAGCAGCCGTGCAGCACCCGCGGGCAAAGGTTCGGTATTCCACAAGATCGGTTCCTCGTGGAGCTCCCCGGTCCATAGAAGCTCCGCCACACTTTCGAAAGGTAGCTGCGCACTTGCCAGCTCCGTCGCAAGGCATCCGCGATAGCGGGGGCCCCTGGCGGTGATCTCGGTAATCCCCGTCGCGATGATCGGCTCGCCGGCGTACATCGCCGAGGCGGCCAGTGCGCCGGGCGCCAGGCGTGCGCGCGGTCGCATTCGCAGCCTCTCGACGTCAGCCCGGACATAGGCACGACGTCGACCGCGCAGAGTGGGCAGGCTCTGGATCAGGCCGCGGCTGACGTAGGTGTACAGGGTCTGGGGCTTGATCCCCAGTAGCGCTGCAGCCTCCTCACCGCTCACGTAACCGGGCTCGCCGGGCGGCGACGCCGGCGGAGTCACGGGCGGCGAGTCCCTTCTCTCTTGCGCAGGTAGCAACGCCACAGCAACAGACTCCGGGACGGGACACCGCGCGCTCGCGCTCCGATCACTTGTAGACCCTGACTTGAACACAGTGGTCGAGTGCCGTCGAGATCAAGTCGATATGGTCAAGATCGGTGGGCAGAAGCGAGTTGAAGTTGACCCCCTTCCCGCGGGAAACCGGCATTCCAGGCGACCAGTGTCCGAAGTGTCCCCCAACGCCAACGGCCTCGGGATGGATGCACTCGGTGAGTTTTACCTTCGCCCTCACCTTGCACACCGGCGATTCGAGCCACACCGTATCGCCATTGCCGATACCCTTCTCCCTGCCTACCGCCTTATTCAACAGGATGCTGTACGCGCCGGTCGCCTCGCAGATCTCGTCGATCCAGGGATTCTCGTTTCCATAGGTGCCATAAGAGAACGGAAACTTGAAGTTCACTGCGATCAAGTCGTACTCGCCCCCCTGCAGCGCATGGTAGGAAGGGCACGGATGGAAGTCGCCGATCGGCTGGTAGTCGCAAAGATCCCACTCGAGGCCGAGTTGGACGAGCACCCGCTGCAGTTCCTCCTTGCGCTGATAGACGTGCTCGAGGTAGATCGGCATCCTCGCCTCGAGATACGGGCCGATGTAGGCCTCCTCGACGTCTCTCGGATGCCGGATCACGCCATTCTCGCGGAACCAGGCGAGATCATGCTTCTCGCCGAACCAGGAGCGCAGCTGCCTGTCGACGACCTCCTCCGCCGGGTAGCGTCTACCCGACTTCAGACTGTTCACGTCCTTCATCTTGTAGGTGTGGTTCAAGAGCCGATACAGACCGCCGAGGATACCGAGGCGCTCGGCGATCTCCTGGACGACTTCCTGCGGATGGCGCACGCCGGGCGGCAGTGCAACCACCGGCTGGCGCACCTGCCAGTAAAAATCGTCCTGCCCGCACGGGGCGATCATGAATGCGCCCATTCCGGAGATGAAATCGTATCGTTCCAGGGCGCTAGGAAACGGCAACACGATGTCGTCGAAATGGTTTGTCTCGTTGATCTCCACCGCGAAGCCGGCCATGAACCGCAGCGACTTGTACAGCCTTTCCACCTTCTCTGCGTCGCCGAACGAGCTCAGCATAGAGTTTACCGGCGCGTGAAGCAGAATCTCGATGCGGTCCTCGTCCCGTAAGCCAAACGCGCCCGGGTTCTCCACACTAATCGGCATCAGCGTGTGATAGTGGGGTGCGAGGGGGAACAGCTCCGCGAGATCCATCCGAACCGGCGCAGTCGGGACGTGCCCCGGAAATGCGCTCGGATGCGCCATGGACATGATTTGCCCGCCGTGCTGGAGCATGCCGTCGATACCGCCTTCGGGCCACCAGTGATGTGGAAATTTGCCCGCGGCGCCGGTGCTTAGTATCCCGCCGGGCACATTCACCGATCCGACCACGATGTTCACGAGCTTGAGCGTCCAGCAGTTGTGGAAGCCGTGCTTGTGACCTTGGGTGCCCCTCGCCCAGTCCATGACCGCCGGCCGGTATGGCAGTTCGACGCCATCGATCGTGATCGTTTCGCCAATGCGCGCCGCCTCGCCGAATTCGCGCGCGATTCGCCGTACCGTCGCCGCCGGTATCGTCGTGTAACGCTCGGTCGCCTCCGGGGGATACTTCTTGACGTGCTCTCGCAGCAGTTCGAATGCCGGACGGCAGCGCTGCGACCGCGCCTCGTATGTTCCTAGGATCGCCGGATCGCTCAGACCGGGATCATCGTGGACCTTCACCCTACCATCGGCGGCATCGACCACCAGAGGTTTCCCGGTCGCCGCGTCCCGGACGTAACGGCCGTCCGGTCCGATCAAGTACGGCGCGTTGGTCTTGCTCTTCAGGAACGGGGCGTCGTAGATTGCGAGCTCGTTCAGCAGCACCTGCAGCATCGACAGCCCGAAGGCGGCATCGGTGCCCGGACGGATCGGCACCCATTCGTTCGCCTTGCTCGCCGCAAAACCGCCGACGGGATCGATAACCACCAGCTTCATGCCGCGCGCGCGGGCCTCCGCCATGTCGAGCAAGTGATGGTTAAACGACCCACGCGAGGCGACGCCGAACTGCGTCCCGATTAGGATGCAGTAGTTCGCGTAGTGCAGGTCCGGCTGCTGGTGAAATCCGCCGCCGGAGAAAAACTCCACCGGATGCACCACCTTACCGCAGGTCGGCGACGAGGCGACGTTCACATGACAGGAGCCGAAAGCGCTCCCAAACGCGGACAACCAGAACATGTTGTCACCGACCACGTCCCAGGCCTGAACCCAGAGCTTCTTGGGCTTGTCGCGTACGCGCTCGAGCGCCGCCACGATCGTGTCAATCGCCTCGCCCCAGGAGATCTCCACCCATCCGGGATCCTGGTCTCTCCCCTTTTTGGGATTGGTGCGCTTGAGCGGGGCCTTGACACGGTGCGGGTTGTAGAGGTTCATGAACCCCGCCTTGCCCTTCGCACACATCTTGCCGCGGTTCTGGGGGTTGTCCGGGTTGCCCTCAATGCCCACAACCACGCCCTCTTCGACGCGGACCCTCACGCCGCAGCCGATGTAGCATTGACCGCACGCGGTGGTAATCACCCGTGAGTCGACGTCCGCCGCCTGCAGACCCGCCTGCGTCATTTCCATGGTCAACCCCCTCCGAACATGGGCAGCAAGATCACTTCCACCTCACCTTCGCCAAGTCTCGCCCCGAGACCGCCGATTTCTTTGATGTGCTCACCATCGACGAAGATCAGTACCGTATGTCGGAGGCTTCCCGGCTCGACGAAAATCCGGCACCGGAACGTTTCCCCATACTTTTCCGAAAGACACTCGAGCACGGCACCCACGGTGGCGTTGCGGGGCAGCCGGATCCTCAGGTTCCGGTCGCCTATCAGCGCCGGCAACTCGCCCATGAACGACACGCTCACCTCTGACGTGGACTGCTCCGTCGCGACTGGGTCCATTACCCGTCCTCAGTCCCTGAGCGCCGAGCCCGCGGCAGCTGCGTATTCGCGCTCAAATTCGCCACCGGTGCGATTCAGCCGACTGAAGTCTAGGCCCGGCTGTGCAATGGCTGCCGGGACGTAAACGCCGGCCCGCAGCAGGCAGTAGCGAGCCAGGAAGGCACCGACGAGCATGCACGCTCCAACGGACACCACCGGGATCCCCGGCCACGCGAGGAGCGCGAGCGGCAGTATCGCCCCCACGCCAACGACTCCGCCCCAGAACAACCATCGCAGAGGGCCCACGCTCAACAAGCGCACCGACTCGAGCGCTGCGCCGCCTCGGCGTGACATTACGAGCATATACCCGCCCATCAGAATCAGACTCACAAGAATCGTCCCGACTGCGAGTGCGCGGAGCTGCACCACCCCTGGCGGGAGCTGGCTCACGACCGCGAGCGCGCATGCGCTGGCACCTGTCGCCGCGAGCGTAAGCAGAAGCAGCGGCAACATCGGCGTGTGCCAGAACGGCACCGATCGATTGTTGGCGAGAAAGAACCCAGGATAGAGCACGATCATGAGCGCGCAGAGTCCCGCGATCCAATGAAGCGTCTGGACAACTTGATTCGGCCAGGTCAAACCGGACAGGACTGCCGGCGTCAGCGCCAACACCGCCGACATTACAAACGCGATGACGAAGACGATCCCGCGACTCAACCACGACGTCTTCACCCGCGAGATGGCACGCCAGGCACGCAGTGGGCTGCCCTGCTCAAGGAGCAGCACGGCGCCGCCCAAACCCAGCAACCCCAGTGCCAGCAACCCGAGAGGGTCGGGAAGCCTTGCTAGTTCGTAGAGCAGAAACAGCCCGGCGCCCGTCCCGCTCAGGAACAACCACGCCGCTAACAACCAACCCCACTCCCGCTGGCGTCTAAACTGCGCATTGAATGACTGTGCCATCGCTTCGCCGTGCATCTCAAGTCAGGTAGAAGACATTCGGGTCGGTCCCGAGCTCCGCATGAGGCTGGAATCGCGGCCGGTCGCGAATCGCTTTGGAGAACGTGCTCTCTGGGTCATTGCGATCGCCAAAGATAAGCGCCTGCGTCGGACACGTCTCGACGCATGCCGGCATGCGGCCCTGATCCAGACGATGAACGCAGAGCGTGCATTTCTGGACCGTACCCACCTGCCACTTCTTGAACGTCGCCTCCTCGTAGGGCGTCTTGTGCCCGGCGAAGTAGCCGCGATCGCTCTCGGGGATGAACCGCGCGTCGTACGGACAGGCGACGACGCAGGCATGACAGCCCACGCACTTGTCCTGGTCGACGAGGACGATGTTATCCCGGTCACGGACGTAGGTGGCGCCAGTCGGGCACACCGGCACGCAAGGAGGGTCGCTGCAATGATTGCAGCGCAGCGGCATGAACACAGTGAAAGCAGCGGGGTAGGTGCCTTCCTCCATTTCGATGACCCGGGTCCAGAATATCCCGGGAGGCGTGCCGTGCTCCACCTTGCAGGCCACGGTACAGCTTTGGCAACCGACGCAGCGCTTGAGGTCGACCGCCACCGCCCATCTGATCCGGGTTTCCATACCGGTCGTCGTCACCCTTTGATCCATCAATCTTCCCCTTGTGAGTGGCGATGGAGCCCGCGCGCTGGACGCCCAAACGCGATCCCGATGCAGGCCCTCGCGTGCGTCCAGGGTCGTCTCGTCAATTCGGATCCGATCCTGTCAAAAGGATGGTGTACTCGATCCACGTATGTCAATCTCGATTCTTCGTCGAGAATCGTCATTAAGGGACGAATCGAAAGTAGGCTTGATTCACGCACGATCCATCGGCTTACCGAGTTTGATGCAGATCACATTCTTGCCGTCTGGTCAGAGGAGGCGTGTCCGACGGCAGCAAGCGCGTCATTCGTCCGCGCCGCAGCCTGTGCGGGTGCGTAAGGTGTGCGCTCCAGCGACTTCCACATGGCGCGCGGAAACGTCCGCGATCGTCGCGCAGCCGATCAACGCCAGAACGCGCTCGATCTCGTCACGCAAGATGACGAGCGCTCGCGCTACGCCGGCTTCGCCGCCCGCCGCGAGCCCGTAGAGCGTGGCCCGGCCCAGGAGCACGCCTCTCGCGCCCAGCGCAATCGCCTTGACCACGTCCGAACCACGCCGGATCCCACCGTCTACGAGGACAGTAAGCGCGTGCCCGGCCTTCGCGGCAACGGCGGGTAGCGCGTCGAGGGTCGCCTGTGCGCCGTCGAGCTGCCGGCCACCGTGATTCGAAACGACGACGCCGTTCACCCCCGCATCGGCCGCGCGCGCGGCGTCGGCAGCCGTAAGTATCCCTTTCACGATCAGCGGTCCGGACCAGTGTTCGCGTATCCACCCCAGATCTGACCATGAGAATCCGGCGTTACGCCGCGCACGGGTAAATTCGGCGAGCGTGCGGGCGTCCGCGCCGGGCGGCAAGAACTCGGATATGTTCTCAAAATGAGGTACTCCGCGCCTCAGCCATACGGTCGCAAGCCAGCGCGGATGAGTGAGGCCGTCCCATATCGCGCGCGGCGTGTAGCGAACTTCGTGAGCGAACCGATTGCGCAAGTCGCGTTCGCGTTTACCCGCGACCAAGGAGTCGACCGTGACGATTAGCGTTCGCACCCCGCAGGCACCTGCTCGCTCGATCAGGCGCAACCAATGGGCGCGCTCGCCCCAGGGATAAAGCTGAAACCATATCGTGCCTGGGCAAGCTGCGGCGACTCTTTCTATCGCCGTGTTGGCAGGCGTGGACAGCACGAAGCCCGCCCCGACCGATGCCGCCGCACGGGCGAGGGCGACATCGGCATCTGGCCAGAAGATGCCGCTCAGACCGGTGGGGCCGATCAGTACCGGAAGCGCAAACTGCTGTCCGAGGAGTGTTGCGCGCAAATCGCGTCGCGAGTGGCCGGTGAGCACCTCCGGGACCAGGCAAACGCGCGCGAACGCGGTCCGGTTGGCGCGCAGAGTCACCTCGTCCTCGGACCCGCCTTCCAGATAGTCGAACACGATTCGCGGAAGTCTCTTTCTCGCCAGCCGGGCGAGATCCTCGATACTGGCCGCGTCGGCGATGCGCACGCGCCTAGCGGTGCCGCTGAAGATGCATCGCGAGACGTCCGATCGCCATGTTGGCCGCGACCGCGAACGCGAAGGTGATTAACAGCACGGCATACAGGTCTGGAATGTGGAAGCCTTCATACTGTTGGATGACGAGGAAGCCGAGGCCGCGATTGGAGAGCTTGATCTCCGCAAGCAGCGTGCCTATGATCGCCACTCCGAGTCCCAGACGCATCCCTGTGGCCACCGCTGGCAGCATCGCGGGAAACAGCACCTTCGTCACGAGCTGCAGCCTGGACGTCCCGAAGCTGCGCGCCACCCGCACGAAGACTGGTGGTACGTGCCGCACGGCGTCGTAGGTCGCGACCACCACCGGAAAGAACGCCGAGATCGCGCCCATCGCGATTTTGGATCCGATGTCCACGCCGAATAGGATCATCAGGATCGGCAGAAAGATGATTTTCGGGGTCGGCGCGAGCACGTGGATGTAAGGGTGCAGCGTTCTACCCAGGAACGCCGACATTCCCATCATCATGCCAACCGCAACGCCGACTCCGGTACCGATGACGAAGCCGAACGCGATCGTCTCGGCGGAACGCCCAAGATGGGTGTAGAAGGCGGCGCTTCCGAGTGCTGCCCCAGCCGCTGCGAGCACGGCTAGCGACGAAGGCACGACGCCCTCGAAAACCAAGCCGGAGCGCGCGAGCGCTTCCCAGGCCGCCCAGACCAGGATAAGCGCCATGATCCGCAAGCGCGTGGCGGGCGTCATGCGCCACCTCCCAACCGCCGTTCGAGGCGCTCTACCAGCCAGAACCCGAGCACCGAGATCAAAAGCACGAACGCAACCGCCGCATACATCGCGGGGATGTTGTAAGTGTCGTACATTCTCCCAACCAGGAACCCGAGACCACCGAAGTTCACCAGGTACTCGAGGGCAACTACGTTAATCGTGGCGTAGATGAATGCCAGCCGGAGCCCGGTGAACACCGAGGGAAGCGCTGCCGGCAGCAAGACCTTGTATAGGACGGCCGATTCGGGCAGTTTGAAGCTGCGCGCCACGTTCACCAGCACCTTAGGCACGGCCGAGAACCCCTCGTAAGTTTTCAGCACCATCGGCACGACCCCGGACAGGAAGCCGATCATCCCGATGGTCAGCGGTCCACGCCCGAACAGGACCAGGAACAGCGGATACAGGAGGATCAGCGGCGCGCAGAACAGCGCCGCTACCCAGTTCTCATAGGCGAGGCCAAGGACAGGAAAGCGAAACATGGCCCACCCCGCTGGGATACCTAAAGCGGCAGCGGCGATCGTGGCGGCGAGCGCCACGCCAAACGTCCTCATGAAAGCCGATACGAGCGGCTCTGTAGACGCCATGCGCCAGCCCTCGATCGCAATCGTCGAGGGCCGCGGCGCGACGAATGGCGAGGTCCAACCCACGGCCCCCGCCAACTCCAAGGCGGCGAGGGCGGTGATCAGGGCGGCGATCCCGGTCGCCGGCGGTAGCCAGCGGCGCACGCCGCTAGGGATTGAGGATGTCGACATAGCGGAGCATCTCGCGAATCTGCTCCGGACTCAGCGGCCCCGACAACATCTTGTCTGCGATCGCTTGGCGGATCGAAAGCTCGACATTACCGATGGGCTTGGTCACCATAGACGACCTCGGATACATCTGGTCGCGCACGGTGCGGGCGACCTCGACAGTCGACTTGTTCGCCGCCGCGTACATCTCGAGCGCTTTCGGATTGGTGTAGGCCCAGTCGACCGCCTCGCGGTATGCCGCCATGAACCGCTTCGCGACGTCGAGCCTCGACTTTAGGAATTCGGTTCCCGCGATGTTAACGCGAATGGTCTGGGTCGCCACTCCCGGGGCGTCGTTCCCGCTGGCGATGCGACGGATCTTCCCCTGACCGAGCAGGTCAGCGGCAAAGATGCCCGCGCTCCATCCGACATCGATCTGACCGGACATGACCTGGGTGAGAGTAGCTGAGGGCCCACCGGTACTCACGAGTTTCGGGGTCGCGTCGGCGGCGGCCACGATACTACTGATCAGCAAATTCGTGGACGAGCCCGGCCGCGAGAAGGCGACCGTCTTACCATTCGTATCCTTGATACTGCGAATGGCTGTATCCGCCTTCGTGTACCACCAGAGGTCACCAGCGCCGGTCGACGTCGCCGAGATGATGGCAATCGGGGCGCCTTTCGCCCATCCAGCGATTGCGCCCAGGATACCGGTGTGCATGCAGACATCCATGCTGCCCGTGACGACCGATTGCTGGCAATCTGAGCCGCCCTGGGTCCAGAGCACCTCGAGCTCGATGCCCGCATTCTTGAACACGCCGGTCGCCTCATCGGCAAAGTAGAAGACAGTCGTGTCCCAGAAGTTCCGCTGGCTGCCGGCCGCCTTCACCTTGTCGAGAGCGTGCGCGATGCCAGGTGCCGCCAGGACCGCCACAGATAGGACCGCGCCGGCGCGCTTCAACCACATTGTTAGTGCCATATCTCACCTCCGGTTGGTGTCCCCTGGGTGAGTGATATTTTTCCTTTTAGTAATCTAGATTCGTGCGGCGACCGAGCTCTCGGTTCAGGTGCGGCGCGCCGCCTCGTCGGCCGCAATTCCGCGCGTGGCCTCTTCGCGCAGGTCATGCCAGATGCTCGCGACGAGTTGGCCGAATCGCTGGCTCTCGACGATCTCCGAGGAGCGCGGGCGAGGCAGCTGCACATCGACCACGCGCTTAATGCGTCCGGGCCGATAGGTCATGACGACCACCCGGTCGGAAAGCTGCACCGCCTCGGTGATGCTGTGGGTAATCAATAAGGTGGTCTGCCCAAGGTCTCGGTGAATCTGCGACATCCGATCCCCGAGCAGTAGCCGCGTCTGCTCGTCGAGGGCGCCGAACGGCTCGTCCATCAGTAGGATCTTCGGATGCGCGGCCAACGTGCGGGCGATAGCAGTGCGGGCTTTCATGCCTCCCGACAACTCCCTCGGATAGCGATCAGCGAACTCGCTGAGGCCGACCACAGCCAGGAAGCGGCGTGCTTGTTCCCTCCGCTCGGCGGCGGACATGCCACGTACCTCGAGGGGGAATTCGACGTTCTCGAGTGCAGTGCGCCAAGGGAACGTCGATTCCTCTTGGAACACCATTCCGATGTCCGGATGGCAGCCGCTCGCACGCTGACCGTCGATGCGTACGATCCCCTCGTACTCGGTCACAAGCCCCCCGATGATCCCGAACAGGGTCGACTTGCCGCAGCCACTCGGTCCAATGATGGAGATGAACTCGCCCTGTTGCACCGTGAGGGAAACGTCTCTTATCGCGGCGACTGCGGAGTGGCCTTTACCGAACTGCTTGCTGATACCCTCCAACGCGAGCATCGCGCGCTCCTCCTGCCGCAGCGCGGTGACCGTGAAACGGGCGCTCGTAGACGCGGCTCGCATACTCATTCTTCTCGCCTGCTCGCGTTGACCGATCCGAATTGAGCCACAAAGGATCGCCTGCCCTGTTTTGGCATCGGGGAAGCCAGCGTTCGGACAAAGCCGTCGCGATGATTAGCTTTCGCCGCGGGTGCGTGCGTCACGCTACCTCCTCCTCCAGCGATGCCGTGCGGAGTGCATGCATCCGCTCGGAAATCGATATTACCGAACATATATCGAGGGTATTCTGCAGCAAGCACTCAGAAATTTTCAAGTACTCACATTAGGTTTTTGACACCTTCTAGAATCATTCTTGTCGTCAGTGTGCTATTCGAATCTCGCCACTAGCAGTTTGTTGAAATTCATCGTGATTTCATGGAATTCATCGCGTCGCAAATGGTCGAAGGATCGTCGACAAGAACAAAGGGGAGCCGACGATGCGTGGTGCCGACGTGACTCAGGACAGCATGTTCAGCTATCAGACGCTGAGCG
>JADLAV010000040.1 GCA_020848075.1 Burkholderiales bacterium | reverse complement strand
GCAGCAGCGCGCACTCGACCTGATCCAGCAGATCCGGTTGTAGACAGCAACCGGAACCTAAAACTCACGCCAAGCATTTGTTACGTAGCGATAAACTCGCTCGGCTACAGCAGGAACTTCAGGTTAGTGGGTCTTCGCTTCACACCCTGCCTCCTCCTGGAGGCACTTCCTTGCCCCGATCGCTATAGCTCCAGCAAAAGACGCGCCTTGGCGCGCTCACCGCGAGCAGCCGAGCGGAACAAATTCTCAAGGTCCCGGTCGTCTTGTGCTCGCCGCAACCGCCCGCGGCCCGGCACCACTCCCGGGTGACTCAAGGCGACTATCAACTTCTCGCCGTAAGCTCGCGTTGTATAAGGGATCTTGTGCGCAGGAGCCAAGGGCTTTCTGGGCACTGCGGGGCGGATTGCATCGCCCGCTGTGGAGAAGTTGCCGCTTCGACGCGCGTGGGCAGCGTTCTCCCTGACCTCGTCGCGTCACGGGCAGCCCGTCGGCCGACAGGCGGCCAAGCCGAACGCCTTGCCCGTGCAGTGAAGGCAGGCTATCGGATGAGACCCGCTTCCCCTCGCGCCGCAAGAGGGTGCTCGACCGGGCAGCTGCCTTGCGCAGGCCGCGGCAATCATGGGCATCCGCCAGGAAGCGGCGCGCCGGCCTTGCCAATCCGCGACGTGAATGAATATCACCCATGCCGTGACGATCCTGCCCCGCCTGATAGATGAGGCGCTCGCGCTGCGCGGGGGGACCGCGTGGAACTCGCCTACTGGCGCACCACGATCGGCGAGGAAGTGGATTTCGTGATCGAGGCGGGCGGCAAGCTGCTGCCCATCGAGGTGAAGGCCACCTCGAAGCCGCGCCTCGCCGACTGCGCGCACCTGCGCACCTTCCGGCAGGAGTACGGTCGCAAGGTGCGCGCCGGGCTCCTGCTGCACACCGGGCGCACGGTCGAGTGGCTCACCCCCGACGTGCTGGCCGTGCCGTGGTGGAACGTGCTGTGATGAACCGTTTCATGGGCGTCGCGCAATCATGGGCTTCGCGGGGATGACTTGATCCGACGTTCCCTCGCGCTGCGCCTTGCTCGAGCCTGACCGGTCCGCGGGGTCGGGTCGCCTGACCGAATCGAGCGCCTCGGCGACGGCTTCCTCTTCGCGCTGGGCTTCCTCGTCCTGCGGGGTCTCCCACTTGAAGTCGTCGTCCTCGTCGCGGCCGACGACGAAGATCGGGTCGAAGTTGCGCCAGGCGGGCAGGGCCGAGAGCGCGCTCGCGATGAGGCCGGCGGCGCGGGAGGCCCACCAGATCACCCCGACCGAAAGGACGAGTCCGGTCATCTTCACGGAGCCCATCAGCACTTCGACGTCGCCGCGGCCCTGAGCGTCGTCGAATGCCAGCCGGCCCAGATCGAAACCGACGTGCGGCCCCGGCATCTGCAGCACCCGCAGCGGTTCGTAGTCCGCCTTGGGATCGATCTTGGCGATTCCGGGGTCCCCGGCTACGACCGCAACGCGCGAGGGCGCGGCGAGAATCGGCTGCTCGGGCAGCACGATCGGCTCGAACTCCGCCAGCCCGCGCGGGATCGGCGCCGTGTCGCGCATGCTCGGCGACGCGAGCGAGGTGCCGCTCGAAGCGCTCGGCGTCGGAGGGGCGAGCACCGCAAGTGCGATGTCTCC
The DNA here is from genome assembly GCA_020848075.1 of Burkholderiales bacterium. Taxonomy (GTDB): domain Bacteria; phylum Pseudomonadota; class Gammaproteobacteria; order Burkholderiales; family SG8-39; genus JAABRB01. The sequence goes on along the minus strand of JADLAV010000040.1, from coordinate 118,183 downwards.
GCCGCCCGCCTGCGGGGAGAGCGTGCCGAAGTCACCGGCCGTTCCGAGGGACGGCATGAACGCGATGGCTGCCATCGTCGCCGTGCCGGCGAGCGCGCCGTCGCTCGGCGTGACGACGTAGCTCGGGACCTGGTTCCCGCCCGCGTGCACGAACTGGACCTGACCCGCGGCGAGCTGGACGTACGTGAACGTCGTGATCGGCACGCCCCGCGCGCCGATCAGCTCGAAGCGTCCGTTCTGCACGGCGCTCACCGTGAAGCTCAGGTCGGTCGGCGAGTTGTCCGGATCGATCGTGACGAGGTTCGCGGGCGTCAGAACGACCGTCTGCCCGTCGCCGATCGTGAGTTGATTGGCGACGATCGCCGGGGCGTCGTTCACGGGCGTGACCGCGATGTCGCGCGTCGCGGGTGCCGATGGTGCCGTGCCGTCATCGACCACGAAGCTCACGGTGCGCGGTGCGGCGCTGGGATCGTCGCTCGTGTTCTGGTAGCTGACCGATCGCAGCAGTGCCTGGTATTGCAGCACGGGCGCGGTGCCAGTGAAACTCAGCGTGCCAGCGCCGGCATTCCAGCTCGCAGTGACTCCGCCCGGAAGCAGGGCGCGGTCGAACGCGAGAATGTCCTCGCCCGGTTGATACGTTCCGCCCGCGAGCTGGACCGTTGCTCCGGCGAGGTCCGCGCTGTCCACGTCGAACACAGTCAGGGTTCCGTCGATGCGCGTGGCCGGATCGTTTTCCGTGTAGGAAAGGACGCCCCCCGACGCCGCCGTCGTCGGCGCGTCGTTCACCGCGGTGACAGTGATCGAGGCGGTGTCGGTTGCGGCCGAGAATGCCGTCGTGCCACCGTTTGCCGTGGTGTCGGCGAGCGCGCCGTTTGCCCCGCTGGTCTGGTCCCAGGCGCGGAAGGTGATGGCGCTCGCGAGCGTGCCGTTCCAGTTGGCGTTCGGCTGGAAGTAGATCCGGGTGCTGGCGTCGGCGGCGAGCAGGCGGGCGCTGTTGTCGGCGACTAGACCGAGCGCGACCCAGGTGCCACCACCGTTGGTGGAGTAGAACCAGCTGCCGTTGGCCGTGTCCGCCGCGGTGACCGCGATGCCGAGCTGCGCTCCGGCGTCCACGTCGGTGACGTTGTCGACCTGGCCGGCCGGCACGGCGAAATCCACCAGCACGGAGACCAGCGTGCCCACGGCGCCGGAGGGCGGGCCCGCGTCCTCCTGCTCTGTCGCGAGGATCGGGCTCTCGCTCGCATCGAGCACCGAGGCGTCATTCACCGCGGTGACGTCGACTGTCATTGCATAGTCCGCGCGGCTGAAGCCCGCACCGTCGCTCACCCGGAAGCGGAAGCTGCCATACGGCGTGCCGTTGGCATCCGCGGCCGCCGCGAAGGCCAGCTTGCCGGCGGCGATGTCCGCGGCGGCAATCGTCTGCCCAAGGGTGACCGTGCCAAAGCCGGCGAGGGTGAGCGTGCCGGCGGTCGGAAGTTGCGTGATGCGGACGCTCTGCATCGGATCCGCGTCCGGATCCAGATACCCGAACCCCGCGGTAGTGAAGACGTACGCCGTGTCTTCGCTCGTCGCGACGGTTCTGTCGGCTGCGGTAGGCGTCGGATCGAACGACACGTCGTGTAACGCGATGCCCTGGGGCGAGAGGCCGCGAAGGTTGCTGTAGACGATCGTCACGCTCGAGATGCCGCTTGCGTTGAACGTGAACCTCGCATTGCCGTAGGACTCGCTGTTCCTCGAGTTGCGATCCTGGGCCGGGTCGCCGGTCACGGTGTTCACGCCGTCGAAGACGTCGTACGCGGTGTACGGGCCGGGGCCGCCGAGCGTCTGATCGCCGAGCACGACGCTCGTCGGGTTGATCGCCGCGCCGTGGTTCGCCGTCACCTTGACGCTATCGACGAAGCCCGCGCCGTCGGCCGAGGTGTCGATGTCGAACACCATGAAGCTGACGTTCGACACGCCGCCGCCGAAGGCGGTGAAATCCAGGGTGATGGTGGTCGACTGGCCCGGACCGAATCCCGCGGTCTGCAGGCGAAGCGCGCGCTCGCCCGTGCCGCCGTTGAACGTGCTTTCCACGTCGGGCGTGGGCGAGCTGAAGACGCCCGTGTCGCCGGTCACGCTGATGCCTACCGACCCGGTGCCCACCGGGAACGAATAGGGGCCGAAGGTGTTGGCCGTCCAAGTTGCAGAGGTCGGGTTGGTGTCGAAATCGAGGGTCTGGCTGCCCAGCACACCCGCCCACAGCTGCTGCTCGCGCGGGCTCACCGCGAGCGCCGACTCGATCACGCCGGTGGAGAACTCGAGCTTCCAGTCGCCGCCGAGGGATTGCGCGCCGGTGAGGTTCTCGCTCGCCGCGACGTCTGCGCGCGTGACCGCAGAGAGGCGGTCGAGGAAGGCTTGCCCGCGCTTGTTCGCCGCGACATCGCAGCCGTAGAAGAGCAGATCGGCGTCGGCCTTCAGCGCCTGGCCCCAGTTCGCGACGGCGCGCTCGTTGGCGGCCAGCGTGTCTGAGTCGAACCGGCTTCCGCCGAGCTGCACCGCACCGTCGGCGCCGTGGGTGATGAAGTGCACCGCGTCGAGTTGCACGCGGCTCGCGAGCGTCTCGCTGACCTGCGCGATGCCGTCGCGGCTGGGATCGAGCACCACGACGTCGATGTGGCGCCATCCGTCGTTCTGCGCCTCGACGTCGGCGGCGAGCTGCGCGTAGCCGGGAACGGAGGCGTCGATGAACACGAGCTCGAAGCGGCCCGGGACGACCGGCGCGGTCGCGGCAGGCGTGGTCTGATGCAGGACGTCGACGACGGCTTGATGAACCACCGTTTCCGGGAAGGGCGCGGACTCGGCGGCGAACGGCCCGATGTCGGCCGACAGCAGAAACCGGGGCTCGAGCTCTTCGAGCCACAGTCGGCGTGCCTGGTGGAGCGGTTTCACGGCCGGTCGAGCCTGCAGCGAATGACGGCGTTCAAGCCCCGAAACTCAGCAAGATGCGGGCCGCTGCGGAGCATCCGACACCCCCGGGACGCCGCCGGCGACCGGCGGCGGCAGGGTGCGGACAGGCGGTCGCCGTCCACTCGGGGGGCGCGTGCCATGCCGAGCGCGAAATGCGGCCCGAGGTTCAAGGAGCACTCCAGGGATAGGGGATACGCTCTTGTTCTGGCGGAGATTCTCTCCCGGGATCCGCAGGGGACATACGAATTCCGTCACGCCCCCGACGGAAGGTGGCGCAGAGCAGGTCGCAGTACCTGGGTCGCTTCAGAAGAGGCCAGGCGCCCGGGGGCCTGGACACCGGCGACACGGGGGAGACGCCCGTGCCGGGTTTCGGTCAGCCCGAAGCCAGAATTGCTGCGCGGCGCGACCGGGAGAAGGCACGGGTCACGCGGCTGCTGCGCGTGACTTTTTCCTCATCCCCAGCTCGATCGTGGCCACCACGGCGGGCAGGGCGAAGCCGACGCGCCTCTGCGCGGCGGATGTGCTCAGCCGATCGGCGTCAGGAGCGGCTTGCCCGAGAAATGCGCGACCAGGTTGTCGATCGTGAGCTTGCACATAGCCGCGCGCGTCTCGCGCGTCGCGCTGCCGATGTGCGGGGCGAGGACCACGTTGTCCATGGGCCAGAGCGCCTCCGGGACCCTCGGTTCTTTGTCGAACACGTCGAGCGCCGCCCCGCCGAGCGCGCCCTCGCGCAGGCACTTCACCAGCGCGGCCTCGTCGACGACCGTGCCGCGCGCGACGTTCACCAGGATGCCCTGCGGACCGAGCGCGCGTATGACGGCCTCGTTCACGAGGTGGCGCGTCTCCTTGCCGCCCGGCACGACGACGACCAGGTAGTCCGAGTCCTTGGCGAGATCGACGAGCTCCGCGCGGTAGGTGAACGGAACGTCGGCCACGCGGTGCCGCGCGTGGTAGGCGATCTGCATGTCGAAGCCGCTCGCACGCCGCGCGATGATGCGCCCAATGCGGCCCATGCCCACGACCCCGAGGCGCTTGCCGCTCACTCGCGCGGCGAGCGGCGGCTCGCCCTGCGGCCATTTCCCGGCGCGCACGTGCCGGTCGCCGCGCACGATTCCGCGGCTCGCGTCGATCAGCAGACCCATCGCGAGATCCGCGACGCAATCGTTCAGGACGTCGGGCGTGTTGGTGACCGGGATCTTGCGCCGCCGCGCGGCCGCCACGTCGATGCCGTCGTAGCCCACGCCGCAGCACGCGATGATCTCCAGCTTCGGCAGGCGCTCGATCAGCGTGCCTGCGACGGTGCCGGTTCCCGTCGCCTGCATGCCGCGCACCCGCGGCGCGACCTCGGCGAGCAGCGTCTCCGGGTCCGCGGCCTGCCACAGCTTATGGACGGTGAAGTGCGACTCCATCAGCGGGAAATCGAACCCGGAAAAGTCCGCGACCGAAAGGACCTCGGGCTTCACCGGCGGGCTTTGGTCAGGCGGGCTTGAATTTCGCGGCGAGCGCGTCGGCGCCGCGCGCCAGGATGCCGACGTCAGCGCCGACCGCCACGAAGAGCGCGCCGAGCTCGAGGTAGCGGCGCGCGAGCTTCTCGTCGCCAGTGAGGATGCCGGCCGCCTTGCTGCCTGCCTTGATGCGGGTGATGGCGTCCTCGATCTTCGGCAGCACTGCCGGATTGGCGGTCTCGCCGAGAAAACCGAGCGAGGCATGGAGGTCGGCCGGCCCGATGAACACGCCGTCGACGCCGTCGACTGCGCAGATCGCATCGATCTCGTCGAGTGCCTGTTGCGTCTCCACTTGCACCAGCACGCAGGTCTCCTCCTGCGCGCGCCTCGCGTAATCCTTGACCCGCCCGAACCGCGTGGCCCGCGTGGTGCCGGCGACCCCGCGCACGCCCGCGGGCGGATAGCGCGTCGCGGCCACGGCGGCGCGCGCCTCCGCGGCGTTCTGCACGAAGGGAATGAGCAGCGACTGCGCGCCGATGTCGAGATAGCGCTTGATCGTGACCATGTCGTTCCACGGCACGCGCACGATCGCGTGCGTCGGGTACGCCGCCGCGGCTTGCAGCTGCGCCACGACCGACTCCAGGTCGTTCGGCGAGTGCTCGGTGTCGATGAGGAGCCAATCGAAGCCGGCGCCGGCGGTCACCTCAACCGCGTAGCTCGACGAGAGGCTCGACCAGAGCCCGATCTGGGCGGCGCCCGCTCGGAGGGCGCGCTTGAACGGGTTTGCGGGAATTTCCAACGGGTGTCTCCTTCAGGATCCGCAGCGGTCGATCGCCATTCCCGCGGGCGCGGGTTTCGCGGGGATGACGTGCCCGGTCCCCCGCTCGCGCAGGCGCGAACCGCGCGCGCGCCGCGCGCTACTTGCCGCGGCCCACCTCGATGCCGGCGGACTTGGCGAGCTCGCGATGGATCCGCGCCACGCGCTCGACTTCGCCCTTGGCCGGGAACCGCTCGTAGAACCCTTCCGCGCGGAACTGCCGGGCCTGCTCGGTCCACGGGGCGAGCCGCTCTTCCCAGCGCGCCACGCGGCCGGCTTCGGGCTCCGCATCCTCCCGCGCGAGGTCGGCGCACACGCGGATGAGCGCCTTGATGGTCACGGGCTTGGTGACCATGAAATTGTCGCGACCCCACGCCGCCTCGGTGAACGCCGTGCGCGCCGCCTTCAGGAAGTCGCGTACGATCGCGTAGTAGCGGCCGGTCTCGCGCGCGCTGCCGCCGGCGATCTGGATGCGCCGCCAGTTCGCCCTGGCCCACCGGTGGATCTCGTTGAAGAGCTCCGCCTGCAGGATCCACTTATCGCGCTGGCTGCGCCCGCCCAGGCGGTTGATCCGGTAGCGGAGCGGGCTGTCGCCCTCGCTATAGAGCTTCTCGACGATCCGCGCCGCGAACTTGCGGTCCGGCGCCGCCCACGAGACGCGCTCGTAGAGGTCGACGAGGTGGCTCTTGTTGATGCGCGTCGGCGTCGAGTTGATGATGACGAACATCTCGGTGGCGAAGTCCTCGCTCCGCCCGTCGAAGATGATGCACGGCACGCTGATGGTCGCGGCGTCGGCGGGCCGGTCCTTCAGGTAGAAGTGCAGCGCCGCGAGCCGATGCTGGCCGTCGATGATCATGTACTTCGAACTCGGCTCGGAGAGCCGGCCGAAGCCGTCGCTGCTCTCCTGGAAGCGCAGGGTCTCGTGCGTGAAGAGGAGCACCGTGCCCGGGATCGGCGGCTGGGTGACCGCGGTCTCGTAGAAGTTCCTGAGCGCCTTCACCTTGGCGCGCGAAAGGGTGCGCTGGAACGCCTCGTCGGTGCGCTCGACGCGGGCGATGAACTGGGCGACGTCGTCTTCGTGCGCGATCTTGCTCGGGGCAATCTGCTCGCCCTCGCCATAGAAGCGGCTGATGAACCGGACCTTGGCGAGCAGGTCCGGCGCCTTGTAATTGGCGAAGTAGAAGATGCTGTCCTTCTGGCGGATTCGCGTCGCGTGCACAGGCGTTCCTCCCCAAGTTCTTAGTGATGCCCGCATTGCACGGGCGGCGTGAACTATACCGCGCCGAGGGCCGGACGCCTACGTCCCCGGCGAATCTCGGGGTCGGGGCGGTGCCCTTCCGGACGTCGAAACCGCGCCCCTCGTGGGCCTGCCGGATGCGTCTCGGGAGGAGGGCCCCGTGGGCCCGCTGGTCGAGACCGCGCTACCATGGCCGCCGCATGCCCTCGCCCCGCTCCGCCCGGATCGTCTACCTCGACGAGGTGCGCGCGCCCGCTACGCTCCCGGCGTCGCGGCCGCCGCCTTCCGGCCGTCGCACGCGGTCCCGGATCGTCCTCTGGCTGGCGGTCTCGCTCCTGCTCCACGCGCTGGTGCTCGCGCTGCCCGGCCCGCGGCAACCGCCGCCGGCGTCGCCGCCGACCCTGCAACCGCTCGACGTGGTCATTGTTTCTGACCGGGCCGCGCCTCTCGTCGCGCCGGTGCCGGATCGGGCGCGCGAGCCCCCGCCGAGCAAGACGCGATCTTCGGAAACACCGGCCCCACGGATGAAGCGATCAGCGCCGCTCATGACACCGGCAACCCCGCGACCGGCATTGCCGCCTGTCGCGGACGTCCTGAATCCACCGCCCACGAGCGAACCTTCCGCCCCCCCGGAACCGGCGTTTCCCGCGCCGCGCGGCGAGGCGGCCACGGCAGCGGTTACCCCGCCGGCGCCTCCCGCGCCAAAGGCTACGGTGACCCCGCCATCGTTCGGCGCAGCGTACCTGGCGAACCCGCCGCCGGCGTATCCGTTCTCGGCGCGGCGGCTCGGGCAGTCCGGGCTGGTCGTCTTGAAGGTGAAGGTGAGCGAGGCAGGCAAGCCGATCGAGGTCGATGTGACGACGAGCGCCGGCGTGGATGCGCTCGATCGCGCGGCGGTCGAGGCAGTCCGCGGCTGGACGTTCGTGCCCGCGCGCCAGGGCGAGACGCCGGTCACCGCCTGGGTCGAGGTGCCGATCCGGTTTCGGCTGGCCGACGTGCGCTAGACTCCGGCGCCTTTCGGGGGGAATGCCGACATGGCCGAATCGTTCGTCTTTGATGCCGGCCCGCTCACGCGCGCGATCGAGGCGATCGTCGCCGCGGGCGGCAGCGAGCCGCGCGAAGCCGGGCTCGTCGCCGCGAACCTGGTGATGGCGAACCTGACCGGGCACGATTCGCACGGCATCGGCGTCGTCCCCCGGTACATCGAGTCGCTGCGCGAGGGGAGCCTTGCGCCGAACCGGCATCCGGCCGTGAAGCTCGACAGCGGTCCCATGCTCGCGCTCGACGGCGAGGCCGGTTACGGCCAGGTCATCGGGTTGGAGGCGACCGAGATGGCGATCGAGCGCGCGCGCGAGCACGGCGTCTGCGTCATGGCGCTCGCCAACTCGCACCACCTCTGCCGCATCGGGCAGTGGGCGGAGCAGGCGATCGACGCCGGGCTGGTGTCGATCAGTTTCGTGAACGTGATCTCCCGCTCGATCGTCGCCCCGTTCGGCGGCACCGATGCGCGTTTCGGCACCAATCCCGTGTGCGTCGGCATTCCGCTCGCCGGCCAGCCGCCGGTCGTGCTGGACATGGCAACGAGCGCGGTGGCGCAGGGCAAGGTGCGCTTGGCCTACAACAAGGGCGAGCCGCTCCCGCCGGGGCTGCTGCTCGACGATGAGGGCCGCCCGACTACCGAGCCGCGTTTCGGCGTCGTCCCGCCATTCGGCGCGCTCACCACCATCGGCCAGCACAAGGGGTATGGGCTTGCCGTCGTGTGCGAGCTCCTCGGCGGCGCCCTGACGGGCGGCGGCACCTGGCACAGCGACGATCGCACGAGGAAGCGGGTCCTGAACAGCATGCTGTCGGTCCTCATCGACCCGGCGCGCCTCGGCACGGCGGACGCGTTCGCGCGCGAGGCCGTCGCGTTCGCGGACTGGGTGCGAAAGTCGCCGCCCGCGGCGAGTGTCGACCGCGTGCGCATCCCCGGCGAGCCGGAACGCGAGACGCGCGCACGGCGCAGCCGCGACGGCATCCCGATCGACGAGACCACGTGGCAGGAGATTTGCGCCGCCGGTGCGCAACTCGGCGTTCCGCCCGCGAAGCTCGATCGCCTGGCCCGGGGCGGCTGACCCGATCAACGATATCGCTGCCGCGGCGCTCCGGCTGCCGTGCGAGGTGGTGGCTGTCCCGGCGACGATCGGCGGCCTCGCTGTGCCAGCCGAGCCCCCGGCGCGACCGGCTTCTGGCGCGGCCCCGCGGTGGAGCCGCGCACGACGAGCCGCGGCGCAAGGCGAACCTCGCGCGCCGGCGCACCGGAACGCTCGATCGCCTCGAGCAGCAAGCGCGCCGCCTCGACGCCGAGCAGGCGATGCGGAATGTGCACCGTGGTGAGCGGCGGCGAGAAGCGGTCGGCGAACGGCATGTCGTTGAATCCGACCACGGAGACGTCGCGCGGGCATTGGAGCCCGCGCCGCGCGAGCTCGTCGTAGCAGCCCAGCGCGAGGAGGTCGTTCGCCGCCACGATCGCGGTGAGATGCGGACGCGCGTCGAGCAGTGCGCGTGCCGCCTGCGCGCCGGCCGCGATGTCATAGCTGCGCGCCGCCGCGACCGGCGCGCCGCGCGCCGGGATACCGCTTGCCTTCATGGCGGCCAGGTAGCCCGCCCGCCGCGCCGCACCGGTCGACAGCCGCTGCGGACCGGCGACGTGTCCGATCGCGGCATGGCCCAGCGCGACGAGATGGTTCACCGCCAACGCGATCCCGCCCGCGTCGTCGTTCACCACTGCCGGAATCGCGCCCGCTTCGATCGTGCGGTTGACGAGCACGGCGGGCAGGCCGAGGGCCTTCACACGCGCGATCAGCGCGTCGCGACGCAGCGCGGTGGCGAGCACGAGGCCGTCCACGCGACGCGCGGCGAAGCGCTCGAGCGCGGCCCGCGCCCGCGCGGGCTCGTTGTCGGTGTTGGCGACGACCGCGGTGTAGCCGGCATCGGTGAGCACGCTCTCGATGCCGCGCACGATCGGCGGAAAGACGGGGTTCGCGAGATCGGGAATGAGGACCCCGATCGCGCGCGAGCGCCGGGTCCGCAGCCCCGCGGCCACCGGGTCGGGCGTGTAGCCGAGCCGTCGCGCGGCGGCGGCCACGCGCGCGGCGACGGCCGCAGTGACGAGATGACGCGTCCTGGCGTTCAACACGCGCGAGACGGTGGACGGATGGACTCCGGCCGCCCGTGCAACGTCATGAATCCCGGCGTGTTTCGGCATCACGCTTCCTGGCGGCGGGCGCGGCGCCCCGCCGCGCGTCTTGCCCCGCTGCGCGACTTAGTTTATCGTCTTTGCAAACGATTGCATAACTCGCCCAGGGGGTGGGTGCCGCGCAGAGCGCGGGCGGAACCACAGGAGGACGTGTCGGTGGTGCGGGCTGGCGGAGCGACCGATGCGCGCATCGCGACCGCGCTCGCGCACTGGGCGCCGCGCTTCGTCGCGAACGGCGTGCCGCTCGGCGACTTCCACGCGGTGAGCGACGCGATCCGGTCCTGGGACGAATGGTGCGGCGCGTGGTCCCAGCGTGGGGCGGCCCACGAAGCGCTCGGCGGCGACGCGCTCGCCCAGGGCTGCGCGCTCAGCGCCGGCGAGCACTACACGCGCGCAGCGGCCTGCTACCACTTCGCCAAGTTCCTGTTCGTACACCGGCCTGACGAAATGCGCGCAGCGCACGAGAAGGCGGTCGCCTGCCGGAACGCGGCTCTGCCGCATCTGCGTCCGCCGGGCGAGCGCGTCGCGATTGCGTTCGAGGGCGCGGCCCTGTACGGCAATCTACGCCGTCCGGCCGGCGTGTCGCGCCCGCCGGTGGTGGTGATGTGCATGGGACTCGACTCCGCCAAGGAGGAGATGCACGCCTACGAGACGGACTTCCTCGCGCGGGGCATGGCGACCCTCGCATTCGACGGCCCGGGGCAGGGCGAAGCCGAGTATGCGCTCCCGCTCCGCGCCGACTACGAGGCGCCCGTCAAGGCGGTCTGCGACTGGCTGGCGGCGCGGCCGGACATCGATGCCGATCGGATCGGCCTCTGGGGTGTGAGCCTGGGCGGCTACTACGCGCCGCGCGCGGCGGCGTTCGAGTCGCGCGTGCGTGCCTGCGTGTCGCTCTCCGGCCCGTATCGGTGGGTGGACGCGTTCGACGCGGCGAACGAGCTCACGCGCGAGGCCTTTCGTGCGCGCAGCCGGGCAGGCTCCATGGCGGAAGCGCGCGAGAAGGCGGCGGCGCTCACGCTGGAAGGCGCGGCCGCGCAGATCCGCTGCCCGCTGCTGGTCGTCGCCGGCGAGCGCGACACCCTGATTCCGCGCTCGCACGCGGAGCGCATCGTCCGGGAAGCGAAGCACGCGGAGCTCATGATCGTGGCCGGTGGGAACCACGTGGCGAACAACGTCTGGTACCGCTACCGCCCGCAGAGTGCGGACTGGATGGCGCGCCAGCTCAATCGGAGGCACGCATGACGCAACTCAAGCAGCACAAGCTCGGCTGGATCGGCATCGGCCGCATGGGCTACGCAATGGCCGAGCGGCTCGCCAAGGCCGGGTGCGACCTCACCGTCTACAACCGCACGCGCGAGAAGGCGGAGCCGCTCGCGAAGCACGGCGCGAAGATCGTCGGCCGGCCGGCGGACCTCGCCGGATGCGACATCGTCTTCGTCATCGTGTCGACCGGCAAGGACGTGCTCGACATCCTGGAAGGCGAGGGCGGGCTGCTCGCGCGCGGCGCCCCCAGGATCGTGGTCGACAGCACCTCCATCTCGCTCGACGAGTCGGCCAAGATCCGCGCGCGGCTCGCCAAGGCCGGGGCGAAGCTGCTCGCGGCGCCGGTGTCCGGCAACGCGAAGGTGATCAAGGCGGGCAAGCTGACCTTTTGCGTCTCGGGCCCGCAGGACGCCTACGAGACGGCGAGCCCGTATCTCGCCGCGATGGGGCAGGGGGCATCGTACGTCGGCGAGGGCGAGCTCGCGCGCATCGCGAAGATCTGCCACAACGTCTACCTCGGCGTGGTGATCCAGTCGCTCGCCGAGATCACGGTGCTCGCCGAGAAGGCCGGCATGCCGCGGCACGCGTTCCTCGATTTCCTCAACCAGAGCGTGATGGGGTCGACGTTCTCGAAGTACAAGACGCCCGCGCTGGTGAACCTCGACTTCACGATGACGTTCACGCCGCATCTGCTGCGCAAGGATCTCGACCTCGGTCTCGCCGCGGGGCGCGAGCACGACGTGCCGCTGCCGCTCGCCTCGCTCACGCGCGACATGGTCCAGACCCTCATCGGTAACGGTTACGCGGACAAGGACTTCGCGGCCCTGATCGCGCTCGCGGCGCGGGCGTCGGGGTACGATATCCAGTCCGAGAACGTCAAGGTCGGCGACGGCCTGAGCTGACCCGGAGCCATAGGAGGGCTTGCGATGGAAGCCAAGCAACGTATCAGTTACGTCCCGCTCGAGCGGATGGACGACGCGATGCGCGTCGAGATGGACCGCTGCGCGCGCGAAGGGACGCCGCGCCCGGAGAGCTCGGCGGTGCGGGCGCACGTGCCCGCCTGCTTCTGGTCGTTCGCGAACTCGTGGCGCGACATCTTCCGGAACGGCGTGCTCGACCACTCCGTGAAGGAGCTCTGCCGCGTGTACGTATCACGCAGCGTGAAGTGCGAGTATTGCGGCAACCAGCGCTCGATCAAGGCTGCGAACCAGGGGCTGAAGGAAGGCCAGTACGACGAGCTGATCAACTTCGAGAAGTCGGCCCGCTACGATGCGCGGCAAAAGGCGGCGCTCGCTTATGCCGAGGCGATCACCTGGCGCCTCGACACCGATGATGCCTTCTGGCGGCGGATGCACGAGCACTTCAGCGAACCCGAGCTGGTCGAGCTCGGCTGCTTCGTCGCGCTCACGATGGGCCAGCAGTCGTGGCTGCGGCTGCTGAACATCGAGCACCACCAGGTCATGGCCGGCACCTCCGCGTCGATGGCGCCCGGATTCGAGGATGCGGCGGCGCTGCAGGCATCCAAGGCATCGCCCGAGTACTGGGCGCGCAAACCCGCTGCGCCCCGGAGCCGCGGCGCGTGAGCGCGTGCGGCAGCGATGCGCGACGCTCGAAGGGCAGGCGGTGAATGAATCGAAGGGCGGGCGGTGACCGAATCGCGCATCGCGATCAGGGCGGCCGGCAAGCGCTACGGCCAGCACCAGGTCTTCCAGGACGTCAGCCTCGCGGTGGGCAGCCGGGAGGTGGTTGCCATCATCGGCCCGTCGGGTTGCGGCAAGACGACGCTCCTGCGGACGATCGACGGCCTGATTCCGCTCACCGAGGGGGAGGTCGCGATCGAGGGCGCGCCGGTCGCCGGGCCGCGCGAGGGTGTGGCGATGGTCTTCCAGCATTTCGGGCTCTTCCCGTGGAAGACCGTCTACCAGAACGTGGCCTACGGCGTGAAGCTCGCCGGGGCGAGCCGCGCGCAGATCGCCGAGAAAGTGCCGCGGTTCATCGACCTCGTCGGGCTCTCGGGCTTCGAGCATCACTATCCGTACCAGATCTCGGGCGGGATGCAGCAGCGTTGCGGGCTCGCGCGGGCGCTCGCGATCGAGCCGCGCGTCCTGCTGATGGACGAGCCCTTCGGCGCGGTCGACGCGCAGACCCGCGAGATCCTGCAGTTCGAGCTGTTGCGGATCTGGGAGATGAAGCCGACCACCATGGTGTTCGTGACCCATTCGATCGACGAGGCCGTGCTGATGGGCGATCGGATCGTGGTGCTGAAGGGGCGCCCGGCGAGCGTCCACGAGGTGATCGCGGTCGACTTGCCGCGCCCGCGCGCGCGCGCCACCCTCGCGGCGCCGCGCTTCGCGGCGCTGCGCGAGCAGGTCTGGGGAACGCTGATGGCCGATGCGCGGAAGGCGGAGTTCGAGGTGGCGCGATGAATGCAGTGTTCTTCACCGAGGAGGAGGGAAAATGAGGGCCAAAGGCAGATCGATGATGTGCAGCATCGCGGCGACCCTCGCGCTCGCCGCGGGTGCGTGGATTCCCGCGGTGTGCAGCGCGCAGCAGCAGCTCACGTTCGGCATCCCGGGCATTCCGCCGGTGTTCGGGGGGGTCATTGCGCTGGTTGCCGAGAAGGAGGGGTTCTTCGAGAAGTACGGCGTAAACGTGACGGTGCGAGCGTTCGAGACCGGCGCCGCGGCTTCGCGCGCAGTGGCATCGGGCGAGATCACGGTCGGGCTCCCGCCCACGCCGCTCGTCATCAGCCAGATCGCCAACACGGACGTGCCGCTCGTCGGCATCTGGGGCATGGAGCATCCCGACTGGCTGATCGGCTCGACCGACCCGGCCGCGACGTGCGAGAGCATGAAAGGCCAGCCGGTCGGGGTCGACTCGATCGGCGGCGCGCGCTCGATCGCGCTGCGCACGATGCTCGTCGCGTGCAAGATGAAGATCGAAGACGTGCAGCAGGTCGGGCTCAGCTCGAACGTCGGCGCCGCCATGGTCGCGGGCCAGCTCAAGTTCGGTGTGCTGCACGTCGACGACGTTCCGGTGATCGAGGCCGAGACCAAGAAGCCGCTGAATGTGCTGGTCACGCAGAAGGACTCGCGCCCGATCGACCACTACCTGGTGCTCGTCGCGAACCGCAACGAGCTCGCGAAGAACCGCGACGTCTACGTCCGCATCGTCGCCGCCCTCATCGACGCGGAGCGCTTCATGCGCGACCCGGCGAACGCCGCGAAGGTGGCGCAGGATGCGGCGCCGACCGGGCGCACCGGCGACGTCGCGGTTCAGGCGCTGAAGAAGTACCTCGCCATGGACTTCTGGCCGACGGACTCGGACGGGCTCACCCGGAAGAACTTCGAGGTGGTGGGCAACGTGATGAAGAAGGTCGGCAACATCAAGCCCGACAAGGAGCCGGCGCCCTACGAGCGCATGGTCGACCAGAGCATCTACCGCGACGCGAAAGCGCTCGTGAAGTAGCGCGCGGCGGCGCCTGCCGCGGGCCTCGGCCCGCGGCATCCCGTTCGTCGAAGCACACGCCATGCGGAACACCGGGCGCGGGACGCAGGGACGCTGGCTGCACGCCGGCACGGTCGCCGGGAGCCTCGTCCTCGGGGCGATCGTCTGGGAGGTCACCGGTCGCCTGACCTCCGGCGCATTCTGGGCGCCGCTTTCGGCCACGCTCGCGAGCCTGCGCGACCTGGCCGCGAGCGGTGCGCTCGCGCGCTACGCCGGGAGCTCCCTGGAGCTCTACGCGACCGGGCTCGCGCTGGGGATCGTCGTGGGCGCGCCGTTCGGGCTCCTCCTCGCGCGCCTCGCCTGGCTGCGGGTGGCGCTCGAGGACTACATCATGATGCTCTACGCCACGCCCATGGTGGCGCTGATCCCATTCATCCTTTCGATGCTCGGATTCGGCTTCACGCCGAAGGTGCTGATCGTGTTCCTCTTCACAGTGTTCCCGGTGCTCTACAACACCGTCGAGGGCGCGCGCAGCATCAAGCCCGAGCTCGTGGAGGTGGCGCAATCGTTCCGCTCGCGCGAGTGGCAGCTCTGGCGCGACGTCATGATCCCCTTCACGCTGCCCTTCACGATGACCGGCGTGCGCCAGGCGATCGCGCGCGGTCTCGTCGGCATGGTGGCCGCGGAGTTCTTCCTGAGCCCCTCCGGGCTCGGCCAGATGATCATGCTCGGCTCGCAGAACTTCGACACCGCGGGCATGCTGGCCGCGATCCTGGTCATCGTGGTGCTCGGCGTGCTGCTGATGGAGCTCGGTCGCTACATCGAGCGGCGCTTCGCCGTGTGGCGCGGGCCGGACGAATGAGCGAGGCGCGCGCGATTCCCGCGCCGGAAATCGCGGCGGCCACGGGCTGGCGCGCGTCGCCGCTCGCGATGAAGGGGATCGCGGGCGTCGTGCTGCTCGTCCTGTGGGAGGCGGTGGTCCGGGCGTTCGCGCCTGCCTATGTTGCCCGGCCCACCGGCGTGGCGACCGTGTTCGTCAAGGTGCTGGCCGACCCGCAGTTCCGCGCGGCCGCCGCGGCCACGCTCTGGTCGGTCGCGCAGGGCCTGGGCATCTCGCTCGTGGCGGGGACCGCGCTCGGACTCCTGATGGGGCGCGTCTCGCTCGTCGAGCGGGGCGTGCGCTACTACGTATTCAGCCTCTTCGCCACGCCGATGGTGGCGATCCTGCCGCTCGCGACCTTGTGGTTCGGGTACAACGCGGACGCGCGGCTGGCGGTCGTGGTCTTCGCATCGTTCTTCTCGATCACGATCAACGCGGCGGACGGCGCCCGCTCCGTCCCGGGCGAGTATCTGGAGGTGGCGCGCGCGTTCCGCGCGCGGTCGGTCGCGACGCTTTTCGACGTCGTGCTGCCGGCCTCGCTGCCGTACCTCTTCGCCGGCGTCCGGCTCGCGGCCGGGCGCGCGCTGGTCGGCGCGGTGGTCGCCGAGTTCTTCATCTCGATCCCCGGCCTCGGCTACTACATCCTGTTCAACTCGCGCACGTTCAAGCACAACGAGGCCTTCGTCGCCGTGATCGTGCTGGTTGCCGCCGGGGTCGGGTTCGATGTGCTGGTGAACCGCCTGGCGCAGCGTTACCTGCCCTGGGCGCGGCGCGCATGAGCGGGTCGCGCGCCGGCGGATCCGAGCGTCTGCGTGCCGGCGCAGTATCCCCCGGCGCGCCGGATCCAGCCGGGCGACGCCGTGCTCGTCGAGAATGGCGCGCACTCCTGGGACTACCCGGGCAGGCGCTGCGGACGTGAGTCCGGCGCGGTGCGCGCTGCGCAAACTGCGCTATCCTTCGACGTCATCGGCTCGCAGGACGATGGGGAGCAGGCAGCATGACCGACGCATTCATTTGCGATGCGGTGCGCACACCGTTCGCACGCTATGGTGGCACGCTCGCCACGATCCGGACCGACGAGCTCGCGGCGGCGCCGATCCGGGCGCTCGTCGCGCGGAACGCGGGCGTCGAGTGGCGCGCGCTCGATGACGTCGTCTACGGCTGCGCGAACCAGGCCGGCGAGGACAATCGCAACGTCGCGCGCATGGCGCTCCTGCTCGCGGGTCTGCCCGAGGACGTGCCGGGCGGCACGGTGAACCGTCTCTGCGGCTCGAGCCTGGACGCGGTCGGAACCGCCGCGCGCGCGATCAAGAGCGGCGAGGCCGACCTGGTGATCGCCGGCGGCGTCGAGAGCATGACGCGCGCGCCGTTCGTCATGGGCAAGGCGGACAGCGCCTTCTCGCGCAGCGCGCAGATCTTCGACACCACCATCGGCTGGCGCTTCGTCAATCCGGCGATGAAGGCGAAGTACGGCACCGATTCGATGCCCGAGACCGGGGAGAACGTCGCCGAGGCGTTCGAGGTGCTGCGCGAGGACCAGGACCGGTTCGCGCTGAGGAGCCAGACCCGCTGGGCGGCCTCGCACGCGGCCGGGTTCTTCGCGCGCGAGATCGTCGCCGTGCCGATCCCGAGCCGCAAGGGCGATCCGAGATCGTTCGACACCGACGAACATCCGCGGCCCGACACCACGCTCGACGCGCTCGCGAAGCTCAAACCGATCGTGCGGGAAGGCGGCACGGTCACCGCCGGCAACGCATCGGGCGTCAACGACGGCGCGTGCGCGCTGCTGCTCGCCTCGGCAGCCGGAGTGAAGCGCCATGGGCTGAAGCCCCGAGCGCGTGTGCTGGCAATGGCGGTCGCCGGTGTGGCGCCGCGGATCATGGGCGTCGGCCCGGTGCCGGCGACGCGCAAGGTGCTCGCACGCGCGGGACTCGAGCTCGCGCAGATGGACGTGATCGAACTGAACGAGGCGTTCGCCGCACAGGCGCTGGCGGTGACGCGCGAGCTGGGTCTGCCCGACGATGCGCCGCACGTGAATCCGAACGGCGGCGCGATCGCGATCGGGCATCCGCTCGGCGCGTCGGGCGCGCGGCTCGTCACGACTGCGCTGAATCAACTCGAGCGCATCGAGGGGCGTTACGCGCTTTGCACGATGTGCATCGGCGTGGGTCAGGGCATCGCGCTCGTCATCGAGCGCGTCTGATCGCACCGCGCGGCGCCTCCCGCGCCGCGCGCTTTTTCCGGCATCCCCAAGGCGCCGTCGCTGGCGTCCCTGCGGTGCGCTGCTCCTCCGGTGAGACAACCCGCATGAGAAGCTCTATTCCTAAGAAATTACTTTGTATATCATTCATACTCGACTGATTCTACGGAGTTTGTTGAGGTATCGCGCCATGCAAGTACTGTCGGCCTTAAGTCATTGTCACAGTTAAAAAAATCACTTTTCCTGCCTTGACCCTCGGATTCTTCTCCACTAGAGTGGCGAAAAGTGTGGCTTCGTGGGAATTAATGGGGTTCGACGCCTCATTTCCTGCGAATCGGGGGTGGGGTGTTTCAGGGAGCAAGCGAGGTCAATCTCGATGCCAAGGGGCGCCTGGCCGTGCCGACGCGGCATCGGGAACCGCTGGCGTCCGGGGGTGGTGCGGTCGTCCTGACTGCGCATCCTGACGGCTGCCTCCTCCTCTATCCCAAGGTTGCCTGGGAGCCCATCGGGGCGAGGATCCAGGCGCTCTCCTCCTTCAACGAGCAGGCCCGGTGGTGGCAGCGGCTGCTCGTCGGTTTCGCCGAAGAACTCGAGCTCGACGGCTCGGGTCGCATCCTCGTCTCCCCGCCGCTGCGCAAGTTCGCCAGCCTGAAGAAGGAGGTGATGCTCGTCGGGCAGGGCAGCCATTTCGAGCTGTGGGACGTCGAGGCCTGGGACCAGAAGCTCGCGCAGGCGATGACGATGGCAGGCAGCGCACCACCGCCGGGCACCGAGAACTTTGCGCTCTGATGGCGAGCCACAGGCCCGTCCTCCTCGAGGAGGCGGTGGCGGCGCTGGCGGTGAGGCCGGACGGCACGTACGTCGATGCGACGTTCGGGCGCGGCGGTCACAGCCGCGCCGTGCTGGCGCGGCTTGGCGCGCGGGGGCGGCTGGTTGCGTTGGACCGCGACGTCGAGGCGGTCGCGGCGGGGAAGGGCATCGAGGATGCCCGGTTTGTGATTCGCCAGGCGCGCTTCGGCGCGTTGGCGGAGGTGTTGGCGGCAGAGGGCGTGGCCGAGGCGAACGGCGTCCTGTTCGACCTGGGCGTCTCCTCGCCGCAGCTCGAGGAGGCGGAACGGGGGTTCAGCTTCCGGCGCGATGCGCCGCTCGACATGCGCATGGACCGGACGCGGGGCGAGACGGCAGCCGAGTGGCTGGATGCGGCAAGCGAGGCCGACATAAGGGAGGTCATAAAGAACTATGGCGAAGAACGGTTTGCTGGCCGGATTGCAAAGGCGATTGTTGCTGCTCGGGCAGGCGGAGGGATTCGCACAACCGGCGAACTTGCCGAAATCGTGGGTGCGGCCGTCCGGACGCGTGAGGTGGGTCAGAACCCGGCGACGCGTACCTTCCAGGCTCTACGGATTCACGTCAATCAGGAGCTTGAGGAATTGTCGCTAGCGTTGCCTCAAGCCCTCGCGGTGCTCGGGCCGGGCGGCCGGCTCGTGGTGATCAGCTTCCATTCGCTCGAGGACCGGATCGTCAAGACCTTCATGCGCGACCGGGCCCGCCCGCACGTCCCGGAACGCCTGCCGCTCCGAGCCCGTGAGATGCCGCCGCCCGAGCTCAAGATCGTCGGCAAGCCGGTGCGTGCGGGCGAGGCCGAGCGCGCCGCCAACCCGCGCGCGCGGAGCGCGATCATGCGCGTGGCGGAGAAGCTCGCGTGACGCGCCTCACCGTGCTTCTGCTCGCGCTGCTCGCCGCCTGCGCGTTGAGCCTCGTCACGTCGCAGCATCAGGCGCGCAAGCTCTTCGCCGGGCTCGAGCGCGAGCAGGCGCGCACCAAGGCGCTCGACGTGGAGTGGGGACAGTTGCAGCTCGAAGCCCGTACCTGGGCGCTGCCGTCGCGCATCGAGAAGATTGCCCATGAGCGGCTCGGCATGAGCGCGCCGGACCCGCGGCGGGTGCAGCTGCTGCCACGCGACCGCCGGCCGGCCGGGGAGGGCGCCCGGTGAAGTTCGCCGAAAGTCCGGTCCTCGCGCCCCCATTGCCGTCGTGGCGAGCGCGGGCAGTGCTCGTCCTCGTCGCCGGCGCGCTCGCGGCGCTCGGCGGCCGTGCGTTCTATCTGCAGGGGCTGAACCGCGACTTCCTGCAGGCGAAAGGCGAGTCGCGCTACAGCCGGGTGCTCGAGCTCCCCGCCCATCGCGGCCGGATCCTCGACCGCAACGGCGAGGCACTTGCGATCAGCACGCCGGTCAAATCGATCTGGGCGATCCCCGACGACGTGACGCTCGCGCGGGGGGACCTCGAGCGGGCGGCCGCTGCCCTCGACGTCCCGCGCGCGGAACTGCGCAAGCGTCTCGCCGGTGCCGATCGCGACTTCGTATTCTTGAAACGGCAGGTGCCGCCGGAGGTGGCCGACCGCGTGGCATCGCTCGGCATCGCCGGTGTCTACCAGAGCACCGAGTATCGGCGCTACTACCCCGGCGGCGAGGCGACTGCGCAGCTCCTCGGCTTCACCAGCGTGGACGAGAAGGGACAGGAAGGCGTCGAGCTCGGGTACGAAAAGGTCCTCGCCGGCCATCCGGGCACGCGGCGCGTCATCAAGGATCGCCGCGGTCAGGTGGTCGAGGACCTGAAAGGCTCGCGTCCCGCGCAGGAGGGCGAGGACCTCATCCTCGCGCTCGACAGCCGCATCCAGAGCATTGCCTACGGCCGGCTCAGGGCCGCGGTGGAACGCAATCGCGCGCGTGCGGGCGGCATCGTGGTGCTCGACGCGGTGACCGGCGAGTTGCTGGCGCTCGCCAACCTGCCGACCTACAACCCGAACAATCGCAACAGCCTGTCGGCAAGCGCGCTCCGCAACCGCGCGGTGGTGGACACCTTCGAGCCGGGCTCCACCCTGAAGCCGTTCAGCATCGCGGCGGCCCTCGAGGCGCACCGCGTCTCCCCGCGCACCCCGATCCAGACCGCGCCCGGCACGCTCACGATCGGCCCGGCAACGATCCGCGACGCGCACCCCGCCGGCGAGCTGACGGTGGCGCAGGTGCTGCAGAAATCCTCCAACGTCGGCGCCGCGAAGATCGCATTGATGCTGCGCCCCGAGTATCTGTGGAGCCTCTTCGAGGGGGTCGGATTCGGGCACGCGCCGGAGCTCGGGTTCCCGGGCGAGGCGAACGGCAAGGTGCGGCCCTACAAGACCTGGAAGCCGATCGAGCAGGCCACCATGTCCTACGGCCACGGCATCTCCGTCAGTCTCATGCAGCTCGCTCGCGCCTACACGATCTTCGCGCGCGATGGTGCGTTGCTCCCGCTCTCTCTCGCGAAGCGCCCCGCGCCGCCGGCGGGCCAGCCGGTCGTCGCGCCCGCCACCGCGCGCGCCGTGCGCGACATGCTCGAGCTCGCCGTCCAGCCGGGCGGCACCGGGCCGCGCGCGCAGATCATGGGCTACCGCGTCGCGGGCAAGACCGGCACCGCCCACAAGCAGGAGAACGGCGCGTACGCGGCCGACAAGTACGTGTCCTCGTTCGTGGGGCTCGCCCCCGCCTCCAATCCGCGGCTCATCGTCGCGGTCATGATCGACGAGCCCTCGGCCGGCGAGTACTACGGCGGCAGCGTGGCGGCGCCGGTGTTCGCCGAGGTCATGTCGGGCGCGCTGCGGCTCCTCGGCGTGCCGCCGGACGCACCGATGCGCCCGATCGAGCTGCCCTCGCCGAGCGCGGAGATCCGGGAAAGTGTCTAAGTGAGCGAGTGGAAACCGCACGCGACATCCTTGCAGAGCTCCGCGCCGCGGGGGTCCTCGTGAGCGGGCTCGCGGTCGACAGCCGCGCGCTCGCCGCGGGCGACGTCTTCCTCGCGTACCCGGGCGCGCGCACCGACGGCCGGCGGTTCATCGGCGACGCGATCGCGCGCGGTGCATCGGCAGTGCTGTGGGAGGCGGACGGATTTGCGTGGCATCCGGGCTGGCGCGTGCCGCAGCGCGCGGTCTCCGGCTTGCGCAATCTCGCCGGGCCGCTCGCCCACGAGACGTACGGCCGACCCTCCGAGCGGCTGTGGGTCGTCGGCGTGACCGGAACGAACGGCAAGACCTCGTGCAGCCAGTGGATCGCGCAGGCGCTCACCAGCGCAGGCCGCAAGACCGCGGTCATCGGCACGCTGGGGATCGGCTTCCCGGCCGGCGGCGCGCCGCTCGCGCCAGATCCCAACACGACGCCGGATCCGGTCGTGCTGCACCGCGCGCTGCGAGATATCGAGGACGCCGGGGCCGAGGCGGTTGCGATGGAGGCCTCGTCGATCGGCATCGATCAGGGCCGCCTGAACGGGGTTGCGTTCGACGTCGCGCTGTTCACCAATCTGTCGCGCGACCACCTCGAATACCACGGCGATCTCGAGCGCTACGCAGAGGCCAAGATGGCCCTCTTCCGGACGCCGGGGCTCGCGCACGCCGTGCTCAATCTGGATGACGCCGTCGGCGAGCGGATCGCGCGCGTGCTGTCGGGCGGCACGGTGGAGCGCATCGGGTACTCGCTCACGCCCGGAACGGGCGCGCGCAGCCCCACCGAGCGCTATCTCGAGGCACGCGACATCGAGTTGTCGGGCGACGGCATCGCGTTCACCCTCGCCGGCTCCTGGGGCAGCGCCCCGGTCGGAAGCACGCTGCTCGGCCGCTTCAACGTCGCCAATCTGCTCGGCGTCGCCGGCGTGCTGCTCGCCTCTGGCCTGAGCCTCGGCGCGGCGGCGCGTGCCCTCGGCATGCTCGCGCCGGTCGCCGGGCGCATGCAGCGGGCGGGCGGCGGCGACCGGCCGCTCGTCGTGGTCGACTATGCCCATAGTCCGGACGCGCTCGATCAGGTGCTCGCCGCCCTGGCGGACGTGGCGCGCCCCCACGGCGGCGCGCTGGTCTGCGTGTTCGGCTGCGGGGGCGAGCGCGATCACGGCAAGCGCCCCCTGATGGGCGAGGCCGTGTCGGCCCGCGCCGATTTCGCAATCGTGACGAGCGACAATCCGCGCGGCGAGGATCCGGCGGCGATCATCGCCGACATCCTTCCGGGCGTGCACGTTCCCCATGCCGTCGAGCCCGACCGGCGCGCCGCGATCCGGCTCGCCGTCGCGCGGAGCAGGCCGGGCGACGTGATCCTCGTTGCCGGCAAGGGGCACGAGCCCTACCAGGAGATCACCGGGCGGCGTCTGCCCTTCTCCGACGTCGACGAGGTGCGCGCCGCGCTGGAGGGCTGGCCCGCATGATGAGCGTGAGCGCTGCCGCCCAAGCGCTCGGCGGGCGCGCGGTGGGGGCCGACGTGCGGTTCGCATCGGTCTCGACCGACACGCGCACGCTGCAGCAAGGCGCGCTCTTCGTGGCGCTGCGCGGCGAGCGGTTCGACGGTCACGACTACCTTGCGGCCGCGCGTGCTGCCGGTGCGGTCGCGGCCATGGTCGAGGAGAAAGGCGTGGAGCGCGCGCTGGCCGCGGGGCTCGCCGCGCTCGTCGTCGCCGACGCGAGGCAGGGTCTCGGCGCGCTCGCGAGGCGCTGGCGCTCGGGCTTCCGGATCCCGCTCATCGCCGTCGTCGGCAGCAACGGCAAGACGACCGTGAAGGAGATGATCGCGGCCTGCCTGCGCGCGCACTTCGGCGCGAGCCACGTGCTCGCGACGCTTGGCAACCTGAACAACGACATCGGCGTGCCGCTCACGCTGCTCGGCCTGCGCGAGGCGCATCGCTGCGCCGTGGTCGAGATCGGCATGAACCACCCCGGCGAGACCGCCTACCTCGCCGGGCTCGCGCAGCCGACCGTGGCGGTGGTCAACAACGCGCAGCGCGAGCACCAGGAGTTCATGAAGAGCGTGGCCGAGGTGGCGGCCGAGCACGGCGCAGCCCTCGCTGCCCTGCCTCCGGACGGTGTGGCGGTGTTCAATGCCGAGGACGACTACGCCGGCTACTGGCGCGGCATCGCGGGGGCGCGACCGATCCGCGACTTCGGCGTCGGCTGCAGGGCCGCCGTGCGCGGCGCCTACCGGCCGGGCGCCGAGGGCGCCGAGCTCGAGATCGCGACCCCCGAGGGCCGCGTCGCGGCGTCGTTGCACGTCGCCGGGTTGCACAACGTGCGCAACGCGCTCGCGGCCGCCGCGGCCGCGACTGCCGTCGGCGCCGGACTGGGGGCCGTCGCCGACGGCCTTGCCAGCTTTCGGGCAGTGAAAGGCCGCCTGCAGCGCCGAATCGGCCGGAGCGGCGCCACAGTCATCGACGACACTTACAACGCGAACCCCGATTCGGTTCGTGCCGCGATCGACGTGCTGGCGCAGACCGGTCCACCGCGGATCCTCGTTCTCGGCGACATGGGCGAGGTCGGCGCGAGGGGCGCGGCGTTCCACGAAGAGGCGGGGGCGTACGCAAGGCAATCCGGCATCGAGAGCCTGCTTGCGCTCGGGCCGCTCGCACGCGACGCGGCGGCGGCGTTCGGCGCCGGGGCCGAACACTTCGAGTCGGCCACGGAGCTCTCGCGACGGCTGCTCCGCATGCTGGTCCCGGGGATGACCGTGCTCGTCAAGGGCTCGCGGTTCATGCGCATGGAGCAGGTGGTCGGCGCGATCGTCGAGGAGGCGGCGGCATGCTCGTGATCCGCACGCGCGCGCAGGAGGCCCGTCATGCTGCTTGAGCTCGCGCTGCGGCTCGGCCAGGACGTGCGGGCGTTCAACGTCTTCAGCTACATCACGCTCCGCGCGGTCGTCGCGGCGCTCACCGCGCTCGCCATCTCCTTCGTGCTCGGGCCGGCGATGATCCGCAAGCTCGCGGCGTACAAGATCGGGCAGGCAGTGCGTGGCGACGGGCCGCAATCCCACCTCACCAAGGCGGGCACGCCGACGATGGGCGGGGCGCTCGTGCTCGTGGCGATCGGCGTGACGACGCTCTTGTGGGGCGATCTTCGCAATCGGTTCATCTGGTGCACCCTCGCGGTCACGCTCGCGTTCGGCATCATCGGCTGGGTCGACGACTACCGCAAGGTCGTGCGCCGAAATCCCAAGGGGCTCTCCGCACGCGCGAAATTCCTCTGGCAGTCGGCCATCGGCCTCGGCGCGGCGATCTACCTCGCGTTCGCCTTGCCCGCGACGAGCAACGCGCAGGCAGTCGATCTCTTCGTCCAGTGGATAGGCAGCGGCTTCGCGGTCGAGCCGCCCGCGAAGGCTTCGCTGATCGTGCCGTTCTTCAAGCACGTCGCATATCCGCTCGGCGTCGTCGGGTTCATCGCGCTCACCTATCTCGTGATCGTCGGCACTTCGAACGCCGTGAACCTCACCGACGGGCTCGACGGGCTCGCGATCATGCCGGCGGTGATGGTGGGCGGCGCGCTCGGCATCTTCGCGTACGTCACGGGCCACGCAGTCTTCGCGAAGTATCTCCTGTTTCCCTACATTGCCGGCGCCGGCGAGCTCACGGTGTTCTGCGCCGCGCTCGCCGGCGCGGGGCTCGGGTTCCTCTGGTTCAACGCCTACCCGGCCGAGGTGTTCATGGGCGACGTCGGCGCCCTCGCGCTCGGCGCGGCGCTCGGCACCGTCGCGGTGATCGTCCGCCAGGAGATCGTGCTCTTCATCATGGGCGGCGTGTTCGTCGCCGAGACGGTCTCGGTCATGGCCCAGGTCCTCTACTTCAAGGCGACCGGCGGGCGGCGCATCTTCCGGATGGCGCCGCTCCATCACCACTACGAGCTCGGCGGCTGGAAGGAAACCCAGGTCGTGGTCCGGTTCTGGATCATCACCATCGTGCTCGTCCTGTTCGGCCTGTCGACGTTGAAGCTGCGGTGAAGACTGGCGCGTGAGATGACGCTGAGCGGAAAAACGGTGCTCGTGCTCGGGCTCGGAGATACCGGGCTCTCGATGGCGCAGTGGCTCGCCCGCCACGGCGCCCGCGTGCGGGTCGCGGATACGCGCGAGCGGCCGCCGGCGCTCGACGCGCTCGCCGCTGCGGTGCCCGGCGTCGAGGTGGTGACCGGCCCGTTCGCGGCGCGGCTTCTCGATGGCATCGACGAAGTGGCGGCGAGCCCTGGCGTGCCGCTGGCCGATCCGCTGCTCAGGGAGGCGATGGCCCGCCGCATGCCGGTGTATGGCGACATCGAGCTCTTCGCGCGCGCGCTCGCGGGGGAGGGCCGGCCGAAGATCGTCGCGGTGACTGGCACCAACGGCAAGAGCACCGTCACGGCGCTCACCGGGGCTATGTGCCGCGCCGCGGGGCTCGATTGCGAGGTCGCGGGAAACATCGGCCCGGCGGCCCTGAGCGCGCTGATGCGCCGGCTCGATGCCGGGTCCGCGCCGGAGGCATGGATCCTGGAGCTCTCGAGCTTCCAGCTCGAGACCACGACCTCGCTTGCCGCCGACGCCGCCACGGTCCTGAACGTCAGCGAGGATCACCTCGACCGCTACCCTGGCATCCAGGAGTACGCAGCGGCAAAAGCGCGGGTGTTTGCGGGCGAGGGCGTGCAGGTGCTCAACCGGGACGACCGCCGGAGCATGGGGATGGCGATTCCCGGGCGCCGCGTGATCACCTTCGGTCTCGGCACCCCGCGCGACCACAGCGAATTCGGGCTGGTCAAGGTGTTCGACCAGCTCTGGCTCGCCCAAGGCATGACCCCGCTCGCGGCGGTGAGCGACATGCCGATCGCCGGCCTGCACAACGCGGCGAATGCGCTCGCGGCGATCGCGCTCGCCAAGGCGATCGGCTGCGCGTGCACGCGGACGGTGCCCGCGCTCAAGCGCTTTCGCGGGCTGCCGCATCGCGTCGAGCGCGTGGCCGAAGTGGGGGGCGTCGCCTTCTACGACGACTCGAAAGGCACGAACGTCGGCGCCGCCGTCGCGGCCCTGGAAGGTTTTGCGCGCAGCCTCGAGGGGGCGAGCGGCAGAGGCGGGGGCAAGGTCGTGCTGATCGCCGGCGGCGAGGGCAAGCAGCAGGACTTCGCGCCGCTCCGGGCCGCGGTGGAGAAAGCCGCCCGCGGCGTGGTGCTGATCGGCCGCGATGCCGCGCTCATCGCCGCGGCGCTCGCGGGGAGCGGCGTCGCCATGAGCCGGAGCGCCGGCATGCGCGAGGCGGTCGAGGCGGCCTTCCGGACGGCGCGGCCGGGCGACGCCGTGCTGCTCTCGCCCGCGTGCGCAAGCTTCGACATGTTCGAGAACTACGGGCACCGCGGCGACGTATTCCGTGCAGCGGTCGAGGAGCTGGAGCGTGCTGCGGCGCACTGAGCCAGCGACAGACGGGGCGCGTGCGGCGAATGCGATGCGCGCCAATCCGACGCGCGCGGCCCGGGCCGGCTCGCGTCTCGCGCCGGCGGCGATCCGCGCAGGGATCCTTAGCGGGTTCGCCGCGCGCGGGCGCGCGACGCCGGCCGAATACGATCGCGGCCTGGTGTGGTCCGCGCTGCTCCTCCTGACGCTCGGGCTGGTGATGGTGTATTCCGCCTCGATCGCGACCGCGGAGGCCGCGCGCTACACGGGCAACGATCCGGCGTTCTTCCTGACCCGGCACCTCGCGGCGGTCGCGATCGGGCTCTTCTGCGCCGCGCTCGCGTTCCAGGTTCCGGTGCGCGCGTGGCAGCGCGCCGCGCCGTGGCTGTTCCTGCTCGGCGTGGCGCTGCTCACGATCGTGCTCGTGCCCGGCATCGGGCGCGAGGTGAACGGGGCGCGGCGCTGGATCGCCCTGCCGGGAGCGAATCTGCAGCCGTCGGAGCTGATGAAGGTCGCCGCGGTCCTCTACGCCGCCGACTACACGGCGCGCAAGACCGCACGGCTGCACAGTTTCCGCGACGGCCTGCTGCCGATGCTCGGCGTGATGCTTGTCGTCGGCTGGCTGCTCCTGCGCGAGCCGGACTTCGGCGCCTTCGTGGTGATCGCGCTGACGGCGACCGGCATCCTGTTCGTCGGGGGGATGAACGCCCGCTGGTTTGCCGGGCTCACCGCCCTGATGCTCGCCGGATTCGCCGGCCTGGTGCTCTCCTCGCCCTACCGGATGCAGCGGATCTTCGGCTTCATGGACCCGTGGTCCGACGCCTTCGGCAACGGCTATCAGCTCTCGCACGCGCTGATCGCGTTCGGACGGGGCGAGTGGCTCGGCGTCGGGCTCGGCGCAAGCGTCGAGAAGCTCTTCTACCTGCCGGAGGCGCACACCGACTTCCTGCTCGCGGTGATCGGCGAGGAGCTCGGCTTCGTGGGCGTCCTGACGGTGCTCGGCCTGTTCGCCTGGCTCGTGCTGCGCGCATTCGCCATCGGCCGCCAGGCGGTCGCGCTGGAGCGCCCGTTCGCCGCGCTGGTGGCGCAGGGCGTAGGCGTGTGGTTCGGCGTGCAGGCATTCATCAACATGGGCGTGAACATGGGCGTGCTGCCGACCAAGGGACTGACGCTGCCGCTGATGAGCTTCGGCGGCACCGCGATTCTCGCCAACTGCGTGGCGCTCGCGATTCTCCTGCGGATCGACTGGGAGAGCCGGCAGATGATGCGCGGGGGTGCCGTTTGAAAGCGAAACGTGCAACGTGAAAAGTGAAGCGTGGGACACGAGAGCGACCACTCGAGCGGCGGCGGAGGCGCCAGTGACGTCTCTCGTCTCGCGCCTCGCGTGTCGCGCACCATCATGATCATGGCGGGCGGAACCGGCGGTCACGTGTTTCCGGCGCTCGCGGTCGGCGACGCGCTGCGCGAGGCGGGGTGGCGCGTCGTCTGGCTGGGCGCGCGGCGCGGCATGGAGGCCACGCTCGTTGCGGAGCGCGGCTACGAGATGGCGTGGGTGCGCTTCTCCGGAGTGCGCGGAAGGGGGCTGCTGGCGAAGCTCCTGCTGCCGCTCAACCTGCTCCTCGCATTCTGGCAGAGCGCTCGCGCGATCTTCGCGTGCCGGCCGGATGTCGTGCTCGGCATGGGCGGGTACATCGCCTTTCCGGGCGGGATGATGGCATCGCTCCTCCACCGCCCGCTCGCGATCCACGAGCAGAACTCGATCGCGGGCCTCGCCAACAAGATCCTCGCGCGGCTGGCCGATCGCGTCCTCGTCGCATTCCCGGGCGCACTCCCCAAGGGCGAGTTCGTCGGCAATCCGGTCCGGCCGGAGATCGCGCGCCTCGCGCTTCCGGCGGAGCGCTTTGCCGCGCGCCGCGGGCCGTTGCGCCTGCTGGTCGTGGGCGGGAGCCTCGGAGCGGCCGCCCTGAACGACACGGTGCCGCGGGCGCTTGCGCTCATGCCGGCCGATGCGCGGCCGCACGTCGTGCACCAGTCCGGCGCGAAGCACGTCGAGCAGCTGCGGGCGAATTACGCCGCGGCCGGCATCCAGGCGACCCTGATCCCGTTCATCGACGACATGGCTGCGGCCTATGCGGAGGCCGATCTCGTCGTCTGCCGCGCCGGGGCGACGACGGTCGCCGAGCTCGCGGCGGCGGGCGCGGCGAGCGTGCTCGTGCCCTTCCCATTCGCAGTGGACGATCACCAGACGACGAACGCGCGCTACCTCGCCGACCGGGGCGCTGCGGTCCTGATCCAGCAGCGCGAGCTCTCGCCCGAGCGGCTGGCGGACATGCTGCGCCGATTCACGCGCGAGGAGCTGTGCGCCATGGCGGGGCGCGCGCGCTCCGCCGCGAAACCGGACGCGACGTCGGCGGTAGCGCGCGCGTGCATGGAGCTTGCGCAGTGAAGCACAAGGTCAAGCGTATTCACTTTGTAGGCGTCGGCGGCTCCGGGATGAGCGGGATCGCCGAGGTGCTGGTGAATCTCGGCTACACGGTGAGCGGCTCCGACCTTGCCGGAAACGCGGCCACCGAGCGCCTCGCCCGCCTCGGCGCGAGCGTGGTGCTGGGCCATGCGGCCGAGAACGTGGCGCAGGCCGATGTCGTAGTCGTGTCGGGCGCGGTGCGCGCGGAGAACGCCGAGGTGCTCGCCGCGCGCGCGCGGCGCATTCCGGTGGTGCCGCGCGCGCTGATGCTCGCCGAGCTCATGCGGCTCAAGCGGGGCGTGGCCGTCGCCGGCACGCACGGCAAGACGACCACGACGAGCCTGGTCGCGAGCGTCCTGGCCGAAGGCGGGCTCGATCCGACCTTCGTGATCGGCGGCCGCCTGACCTCAGCCGCGTCCAACGCGAAGCTCGGCACCGGCGAGTTCATCGTCGCCGAGGCGGACGAATCGGACGCGTCCTTTCTGCACCTGCAGCCCGTGATCGCGGTCGTCACCAACATCGACGCCGATCACATGGAGACCTACGGGCACGACTTCGCCCGCCTCAAGCAGGCGTTCATCGAGTTCGTGCGCAACCTGCCGTTCTACGGCACCGCGGTGCTCTGCGCGGACGATGCGAACGTGCGCGAGATCATGCCGCTCGTGTCGAAGCCGATCGTGACGTACGGCATCGAGGCCGAGGCGACGATCCGGGCCGAGGGCATCGAGCACCGCGGCGGGCGCATGCGCTTCCGGACGGTGCGTGAGGGCGCTCCATCGTTCGACGTCGAGCTCAACCTGCCCGGGCGCCACAACGTGTTGAACGCCCTCGCGGCGATTGCCGTGGGAACCGAGCTTGGCGTCGCGCCGGCGTCGATGCAGAAAGCGTTGGCGGAGTTCCGAGGCGTGGGCCGCCGCTTCCAGCGCTGCGGGGAGGCGCGGCTGCCCGGCGGCGGCAGCGGCATCGTGATCGACGACTACGGCCACCACCCGGTCGAGATGGAGGCGACGCTCGCGGCGGCGCGCGGCGCGTTTCCGGGCCGCCGCATCGTGCTCGCGTTCCAGCCGCACCGGTACACGCGCACGCGCGACCTCTTCGAGGACTTCGCGAGAGTGCTGTCGACCGTGGACTGCCTGGTGCTCACCGAGGTCTACCCGGCAGGCGAGGCGCCGATCGTTGCGGCCGACGGCCGCTCGCTCGCGCGCGCCGTGCGCGTCGCGGGCAAGGTGGAGCCGATCTTCGTCGAGGACGTGGCCGACGTGCCGGAGGCGGTGCGGCAAGCCGCGCGCGACGGCGACGTGATCGTCACGATGGGCGCGGGCTCGATCGGCGCCGTGGCGCAGAAGCTGGTCCGATGAACATGGCCGAGCACCGGGAGATCAGCGAAGCCGCCGCCGCGGGGCTGCGCGGCCGGCTGCTGCGCGACGAGCCGATGGCGCGGCACGTGAGCTGGCGCGCGGGCGGACGGGCGGATCGGGCGTACGTGCCTGCCGGCACGGACGATCTCGCGCGGTTCCTCGCGACGTTGCCCGCCGCGGAGCCGGTCTGCTTCGTCGGGCTCGGCAGCAATCTGCTCGTGCGCGACGGCGGATTCCGCGGCACGGTGGTCCTGATGCACCGCACGCACGGCGCGATCCGGCTCGAGGAAGGGCGCATATTCGCCGACGCCGGCGCCGCCAGTCCGAAGGTGGCGCGCTTCGCGGCCAACCATGCGTTCGAGGGCGCCGAGTTCTTCGCCGGCATTCCGGGCACCGTCGGCGGCGCGCTCGCCATGAACGCTGGCTGCTACGGCGCAGAGACTTGGGAGTTCGTCGACCGGGTGCGCATGATCGAGCGGCGCGGTGCATGCGTCGAGCGCATTCCGCAGGACTTCGACATCGGCTACCGGCACGTCGCCCTGAAGCGCGGTGCGCTCGGCGCGGACGAGTGGTTCGTGGGGGCGTGGTTCAGATTCCGTCCCGGCGACGGCCCGCGTGCGCGCGCGCGGATCAAGGCGCTGCTCGCGCGCCGCGTCGCGAGCCAGCCGCTCGCACAGCCGAATGCCGGCTCGGTTTTCCGCAACCCGCCCGATGGCTACGCCGCCCGGCTGATCGAGGCCTGCGGGCTGAAGGGGCACGCGATCGGCGGCGCGCGGATCTCCGAGAAGCATGCCAATTTTATCGTCAATCCGGCAGGGCGCGCGAGCGCGGCGGACATCGAGCAGCTCATCGCGCACGCGCGCGCGGCCGTCAAGGCGCGCTTCGGCGTCGATCTGCAGCCCGAGGTGCGCATCATCGGAGAGGAAGCGGCCCGTGGGTCGCGATCGGGAAAGGCGCAGCCGTGAGCGGACCGACGCCCCACGCCTCGTCGCTCGCGCCGCGCTCGTTCGGGAAGGTCGCGGTCCTGCTCGGCGGCCGCTCGGCCGAGCGCGAGGTGTCGCTGCGCAGCGGCGCGATGGTGCTCGCCGCGCTGCGCGGCAGGGGCGTGGACGCGCACCCGTTCGATCCGCGCGAGCGCGGCCTGGACGCGCTCATCGCGGAGCGATTCGACCGCGTCTTCATCGCGCTGCACGGCCGGTACGGCGAGGACGGCACCATCCAGGGGGCGCTCGAGCTGCTCGACATTCCTTATACCGGGTCGGGCGTGATGGCGAGCGCGCTCGCGATGGACAAGTGGCGCACCAAGCTCGTCTGGCAGGCGACCAGCGTGCCGACGCCGCGCTACGTCGTCATCGACGCCGCGACCGACCATGCGCAAGTCGCCGAGCGGCTCGGCCTCCCGATCATGGTCAAGCCGGCGAACGAGGGCTCGTCGATCGGGATGACGAAGGTGCGCAAGGCCGAGGAGCTCGCGGAAGCCTGCGCGGTCGCGGCGGCCTATGACGCCCTGGTGATCGCCGAGCAGTTCGTCGACGGCCCCGAGCTCACCATCGGCATCCTCGGTCGCGACGCGCTCCCGGCGATCCGTCTCGAGACGCCGCGCGACTTCTACGATTACCAGGCGAAGTATCACGCCGACGACACGCGCTACATCCTGCCGTGCGGCCTGCCTGCCGATGCCGAGCGGGCGATCGCGCGCGAGGCGCTGCGCGCGTTCGACGCGATCGGATGCCGCGGGTGGGGGCGCGTCGACCTGATGCTGGACCGATCCGGCGCGCCGCAATTCCTCGAGGTGAACACCTCGCCGGGCATGACCGACCACTCGCTCGTTCCCATGGCCGCACGGCACGCCGGGATTGCCTTCGACGAGCTCTGCATGCGCATCCTCGCGCTCGCGGCGGTCGGCGCCACCGGCGGTCCGCGGCCCCGTGAGGGAGGCTCGCGTGTGGAGTAACTGGCGGCTCCTGGACGCCATCGCGAGCGGCCTCTTCCTCGCCGCCGCGGCGATCGCCGGCTACTCCCTGGTCGCAGCGGTGCTCGCTTCGCCGTCGTTCCCGCTCAAGGTCGTGCGCGTCGCGGGCGCGCTCGAACACGTGCCGAGCGAGGCGATCCGGGAGCGTCTGGCGGGGCATGTCACCGGCAATTTCTTCGGCGCCGACCTGGACATGGTGCGCGGTGCCATCGAGAGCATTCCCTGGGTCCGCCGCGCCGCCGTGCGGCGCGAGTGGCCCGACCGCATTCTCGTCCGCATCGAAGAGCAAGTGCCCGTCGCGCGCTGGTCCGATCACCGGCTCGTGAACACGCACGGCGAGCTCTTCGTCGCAGATGCCGGCCACGCGCTTCCGGAGCTGGCGGGCCCGCCGGGCGCGGAGCGCGAGGTGGTCTCCCGCTACGCGGCCTTCAGCGCGCTCGTCGCGCCGATCGGGTCCGCGCTCGCCGAACTCGCGCTCTCGCCGCGCCGCGCCTGGCGCCTGCGGCTCGCTGACGGCACCACCATCGAGATCGGGAGCGACCAGGCCCCGGACACCGCCGAGGCGCGCCTCGCGCGGTTCGTCTCGGCCTATCCGCAGGTCCTTGCCGCGATGCAGGGCTCGGTCCGTCACGTCGACCTGCGCTATCCGAATGGCTTTGCCGTGCGCGTTCCGGAGCCCGGCGTTGAAGCGGGCGCCGGGACGCGGTCCGAGGGCGCGGCGCGCCGCATGCAGAAGGAGTGAATGAACCATGCACAAGGACATGACGTTATTGCTCGATCGCGGGGGCATCGAGCATGAGATCGGGGCGCGCCCGCGGCGGGAACCGGAGGCGGCGGAGCCCGAGCCCGCGCCATCGCGCAACCCGCTCGCCGGCAAGCTGCGGCGCGAGACGCGCAACCAGCTCATCGGCCTGGACATCGGCACGTCGAAGGTCGTAGCGCTCGTGGCCGAGGTCACCCCCGACGGGCGGCTCGACGTGATCGGCATGGGCAGCCGCGATTCGCGCGGCCTGAAGAAGGGCGTCGTCGTGAACATCGAGGCGACCGTGAATGCGATCCAGCGCGCGCTCGAGGAAGCCGAGCTGATGGCCGACTGCAAGATCCAGCGCGTGTTCACGGGCATCGCCGGCAGCCACATCCGCAGCTTCAACTCCACCGGGATGGTGGCGATCAAGGAGCGGGAGGTGACACCGATCGATGTCGAGCGCGTGATCGAGACGGCGCGCGCGATGCCGATTCCGACCGACCAGCAGGTGCTCCACATCCTCACCCAGGAGTTCGTGATCGACGGGCAGGACGGCATCCGCGAGCCGCTCGGCATGAGCGGCGTCCGGCTGGAGGTGAAGACGCACATCGTGACCGGGGCCGTCTCGGCCGCGCAGAACATCGTGAAGTGCGTGCGCCGGTGCGGGCTCGAGGTTGCCGATCTCATCCTGCAGCCGCTCGCCTCGAGCCTCGCAGTGCTCTCCGAAGACGAGAAAGAGCTCGGCGTCGCGCTGATCGACATCGGCGGCGGGACCACCGACATCGCGATCTTTCGCGAGGGCGCGATCCGGCACACCGCGGTCATCCCGATCGCTGGAGACCAGATCACCGGCGACATCGCGATGGCGCTTCGCACGCCCACGCCGGAGGCCGAGGAGATCAAGCTGCGGCACGGATGCGCGCTGCGCCAGATCGCGGACCCGGCGGAGATGATCGAGGTGCCGGGGCTCGGCGATCGCGCGCCGCGACAGCTCTCGCGCCAGACGCTGGCCGAGGTCATCGAGCCGCGCGTCGAGGAGCTCTACTCGCTCGTCCAGCAGGTGCTGCGCCAGTCCGGATTCGAGGACCTGCTCTCGTCGGGCATCGTGCTGACCGGCGGCTCCTCGGTGATGCAGGGCATGGTCGAGCTCGGCGAGGAGATCTTCCACATGCCGGCGCGGCTCGGCATCCCGCGCTACGGGGGCGGCCTCGCCGAGGTCGTGCATCACCCGCGCTATGCCACGGCCGTCGGCCTGCTGCTCAAGGGCAAGTCGCAGCTCGAGCGCGGCATCCTCGCCCGCCAGAGCGGCTCGTTCAAGGCCACGCTGAGGCGCATGCGCGAATGGTTGCAGAAGAATTTCTAGTGCGGAGCCGCGGGCGACTGCGGTGTCTCGAACTTCGTCGGCAAGGAGGTGAGCATGTTTGAAATCGTCGAACAGCAGGTGAACGGAACGGTGATCAAGGTGATCGGCATCGGCGGCGCGGGCGGCAACGCCGTCGACCACATGATCCGCAACGGGGTGGGCGGCGTGGAGTTCATTGCCGCCAACACCGATGCGCAGGCGCTCGCGCGAGGGATGGCGCGCAGCCACATCCAGCTCGGCGCGTCCGGGCTCGGCGCCGGCGCGAAGCCCGAGGCCGGCCGCCTCGCCGCGACGGAAGGACGCGAGCAGATCCGCGAGGCGCTCGCGGGTGCGCACATGGCCTTCATCACGGCCGGCATGGGCGGCGGCACGGGCACCGGCGCGGCCCCGGTGGTGGCCGAGATCGCGAAGGAGCTCGGGATCCTGACGGTCGCGGTGGTGACCAAGCCGTTTGCGTTCGAGGGCAAGCGCATGCGCGTGGCCGAGACCGGCATCGAGGACCTGGCCGAGCACGTGGACTCGCTGATCGTGATCCTGAACGAGCGCCTGATGGACGTGCTCGGCGAGGACGTGTCGATGAAGGAGGCGTTCCGCGCCGCCGACGACGTGCTGCACAACGCCGTTGCCGGCATCGCCGAGATCATCAATTGCCCCGGGCTGGTGAACGTCGACTTCGAGGACGTGCGGACCGTCATGGCGGAGATGGGAATGGCGATGATGGGCTCCGCGTACGCGAGCGGGGTCGACCGCGCGCGGATCGCGGCGGAGCAGGCGGTGGCGAGCCCGCTGCTCGAAGGGGTGAACCTCTCCGGCGCCCGCGGCGTGCTCGTGAACATCACCGCGAGCGAAGGCCTGAAGATGCGCGAGGTGAACGAGGTGATGAACACCGTGCGCAGCTTCGCGGCCGACGACGCGACCATCATCTTCGGCGCGGTCTACGACGAGACGCTCGGCGAGGACCTGCGCGTGACCGTCGTCGCGACCGGTCTCGGCCAGGTGCACGCCGCGCGACAGCCGCGCCCGCAGCTCGTCGTGCAGCGCACGGGCACGCACGATGCGCCGGTCGCCGCGGTCGACTTCGGCGCGCTCGATTCGGCACCGGCGGTGTTCCGGAAGAACCGCGCATCGACGATCGAGGCGCTCGCGCAGAACGGCATGGACCGGTACGACATCCCGGCCTTCCTGCGCAAGCAGGCCGATTGAGGGCCGGCCAGGCATGAGCAGGCGCGTGCGGCGATCTCGCCGGCCTCGTGCCGCCCGGCAGCGCCTCGAGCGCCTGGGCCGCCGGCTGGCGTCGAACTTCAGCGCCGAGCTATACTCCAACCCTTTGCTCGAAAAGAAGAACCATGCTTAGGCAGCGAACCATCAAGTCCGTCATCAAGGCCACCGGCATCGGCTTGCACACCGGCAAGAAGGTCGTGATGTCGCTGCGGCCTGCCCCGCGCGACACCGGGATCGTGTTCCGCAGGATCGACCTCGCCACGCCGGTCGACATCCGCGCGAGCGCCGAGGCGGTGACCGACACGCGGCTGTGCAGCGCGCTCGAGGGCGGGGGCGCGAAGGTCGCGACGGTCGAGCACCTCATGTCCGCCCTCGCCGGGCTCGGCATCGACAACCTGTTCGTCGACCTCTCGGGCCCCGAAGTGCCGATCATGGACGGCAGCGCCGCGCCGTTCGTGTTCCTGCTCCAGTCGGCGGGCCTCGCGGAGCAGAACGCGCCGAAGCGTTTCTTCCGCATCCGGCGTGCCGTCGAGGTGCGCGAGGGAGACCGATGGGCGCGTTTCGACCCGTACGACGGACTGCGGCTCACGTTCTCGATCGTGTTCGATCACCCCGTGTTCGATCGGTCGGTCCAGACGGTCACCGTCGATCTCGCCGAAACCTCGTATGCGAAGGAGGTTGCGCGCGCGCGGACCTTCGGCTTCGTACAGGACGTCGAGGCGATGCGCATTGCCGGCCTTGCGCTCGGGGGCAGCCTGGACAACGCGGTCGTGATGGACGAGTACCGGGTCCTCAACACGGACGGGCTGCGTTACGCCGACGAATTCGTGAAGCACAAGGTGCTCGATGCGATCGGCGATCTTTACCTCGTCGGGCACCCCGTGGTCGGGGCGTTTTCCGCGCACAAGTCGGGCCACGCGCTCAACAACCGGCTGCTGCGAACGACGCTCGCCGATCGCGACGCATGGGAGCTCGTGAGCTTCCAGCGGCCAGAAGAGGCCCCGGCCGGGCTCGCCCGTCTGTTCGCCCAACCGGCCTGATCGGGCCGGGTCGCCGCGCTCAGTGCTGCTGCTCCGTGTCGGCGCCTACCTGGTGGCGGCGGCAATCGCGGTCATGCTGGGCCTTTTCGTCTTCACCCGTGACCGGCGCTACCTCCGGGTGGCTGGCCGGCTCGCCAAATGGGCGATCGTCTTCGCGCTCGCCGTGTTCGCGCTGCTCGTTCTCGAGCGCATGATCCTGACTGCGGGATAGGCCTCGGGAACCTCTGATCAAGTCATCCCCGCGAAGGCGGGGATCCAGCAAATCGTTGAATGACCTCGAGCTGGATTCCCGCTTGCGCGGGAATGACGAGGTTCTTCAGAGTTTCCCCAGAGTTCAAGAGTGAGCTCACACTTCGCTTGCAACTGCCGAAAGTGGAGCCTTCGATACCGAAGAGCTTCCGATTCCGTTAACATTCTCAATACTTTGATTTGACGGAACTTCTAGTCCAAGCACCCGTTCTGACTGACGGGTCAGCGGGCCTTCGCCGCAAGAGATCGGACTGCGTCGCGGAGTGGACAGTCCGGCAGGCGGTCGGCGAGCGACTCGAGCGCTGAGCCGGCAGCGGGCGAAAGTCGCACCGGCGAGGGGCGATGACCTGCTCCCGACGGAATCTCTACTTGAACTCGAACCTCTATTCCAGTAAGGTTTCTGCCTCGCCGACTCAGTTCGCTCACGATGGTCGGCTCCAGCATCCGAAGCTTCGCTGCAACTGCGTTGTTTTCGGCGAAGATAACAACTTTTCCCTGCTTAATGCGGGCAATCTGATAAAGACCCCGCAATGACGCGGGCAGGAGTTGGCGGAGAGCCTGCCCCACGTCGAGAAGCTCGGCCGCTTGCGGCACGAGGGGCCCTACGTCGGTTGCCGAGGCGAGGTACTCAGCGAGCTTCTTGGCGAGCATGATGCGCAGCCCGAGGGGGAGTGCATGCATATTATTCTAGTCTCCGACCGCTTGGCGAAGGCGCGGTCCCTCACCGTGACGGGCGGGCATCTGTTTCTTGCCGCCCTCGCCTTGGCGTGTGTGATTGCGACGATGGCGACCGGGGTATCGTATTGGGGCCTCCGGCACGCCGCCGAAACCCAGCAGTCCTGGCTGGAAACGTTCGTGTCCTCGGCGCAGGAGAAGCAGACCCGTCGCGCGGAAGACTACGTGCGCCGGAACCTGAGCGTGATGGCCGTCAAGCTCGGGGAAATGCAGGCCCAGATGATGCGTCTAGACGCGCTCGGCGAGCGGCTCTCGCACGTCGCCGGCATCAACCCGAGCGAGCTTCGGTTCGCCGAGATCCCCGGGCGCGGCGGCGCGCTGGTCACGTCCTCCCCGCCGCGTGACCTGGGGGTGGACGAATTCAGCCGCCATCTCGATGCGCTCGCCCAGCGAATGGAGTCGCGCACCGAGTATCTCGGGCTGGTGGAAGGCGAGATGCTCGAAGCGCGCGCCAAGGCGCGCCAGTTGCCGACGACCTATCCCGTGGATGGGACCTGGAATGCCTCCAGCTTCGGCTGGCGGCTCGATCCCATCACCGGGCAGGCGGCGCTCCACGAGGGCATCGACTTCGTCGCCGAAGCCGGCGCACCGATCCATGCGGCTGCCTCCGGTGTCGTGGCGTTCGCCGGATTCCACCCGGGCTACGGCTATCTCGTCGATATCGACCACGGCGCGGGCCTGGTCACGCGGTACGCACACTGCTCGAAGCTGCTGGTGAAGCAGGGCGAGTTCGTCAAGCGCGGCGCCAAGATCGCCGAAGTCGGAAGCACCGGACGCTCGACCGGTTCGCACCTGCATTTCGAGGTGCGCCGCGACGACAAGGCGCTCAACCCGGGTTCGTTCCTCCGGGCGGGTGCGCAGGCGCTGGTCGCGACCGGCGGGAGCCCCCAGAAGCAGGCTAGGACGACGAAGAACTAGCCGGCGGCCGCCGGTCGCGCGCGTGCGCGGTTGCGGCGCCGCCGGGTCATCGGTCACGCATCCCGGAAATCCCGAAGGGCGCAGGCGGGCTGCGTGATAAAATTTCCCCCTTTTATGTCTACCGCGCCGTCCCGCGTATGCTCCAACGCGCCCTGAAGGCGATCTTCGGCAGCCGGAACGATCGTCTTCTCAAGCAGTACCGGAAGACCGTCATTCAGATCAACGCGCTCGAATCGGGCATCGCGGCGCTGTCTGACGAAGCCCTCGCCGGCAAGACCGCCGAGTTGAAGGCCCGGCTCGCCGAAGGGCTGAAGGTCTCGGCGGGCGCGCAGGCGCGCGATCCCGAGCAGGAGCGCGCGGCGCGGGCGGCGGCGCTCGACAAGCTGCTCCCCGAGGCCTTTGCGGTGGTGCGTGAGGCCGCGAAGCGCACGCTTCGCATGCGTCACTTCGACGTTCAGCTGATCGGCGGCATCGCGCTGCATCGGGGCAAGATCGCCGAGATGCGCACCGGGGAGGGCAAGACGCTGGTCGCGACCCTGCCGGCGTATCTGAACGCCCTCACCGGTCGCGGGGTCCACATCGTGACGGTGAACGACTATCTCGCAAGCCGCGACGCGGAGTGGATGGGCAAGATCTACCGCTTCCTCGGCATGTCGGTCGGGATCATCCTGTCGCAGATGCCCCACGGCGAGAAGCACGCGGCGTATGCGGCCGACATCACGTACGGGACCAACAACGAGTACGGCTTCGACTACCTGCGCGACAACATGGCGATGAGCGCCGAGGAACGCTTCCAGCGCCCGCCGCATTACGCCATCGTCGACGAGGTCGATTCGATCCTGATCGACGAGGCGCGCACCCCGCTCATCATCTCGGGGCAGGCGGAGGACAAGACCGAGCTGTACTACCGGATGAACGAAGTCGCCCCGATGCTGAAGCGGCAGGCGGCGCAGGACGCCCCCGGGGACTTCCACGTCGACGAGAAGGCCCACCAGGTCCTGCTCTCCGAGGAGGGCCACGAGCACGCCGAGCGCCTGCTTTCGCGCGTTGGGCTCATCCCGCCGGGCGGCAGCCTCTACGATCCGGCGAACATCAACCTGATGCACCACATGAACGCGGCGCTGCGGGCGCACAACCTGTTCTTCCGCGACCGGCACTACGTGGTCCAGGACGGCAGCGTCGTGATCGTCGACGAGTTCACCGGCCGCCTGATGCCCGGCCGGCGCTGGTCGGACGGCTTGCACCAGGCAGTGGAGGCGAAGGAGGGCGTATCGATCCAGAGCGAGAACCAGACGCTCGCATCGATCACCTTCCAGAACTACTTCCGCATCTACGAGAAGCTCGCGGGAATGACCGGCACGGCCGACACCGAGGCCTACGAGTTCCAGCAGATCTACGGCCTCGAAACGGTGGTGATCCCGACCCACATGCGGATGATCCGCGAGGACCGCCTGGACCAGGTGTACAAGACCAGCGCGGAGAAGTACCAGGCCGTGCTGCTCGACATCAAGGACTGCTATGCCCGGGGCCAGCCCGTGCTGGTGGGGACGACCTCGATCGAGAACTCCGAGCTCCTCGCCGGCATGCTCCAGAAGAGCGCCCTCCCGCACCAGGTGCTGAATGCCAAGCAGCATGCCCGCGAGGCGGAGATCATCGCGCAGGCCGGGCGACCGAAGATGATCACGATCGCCACCAACATGGCGGGACGCGGCACGGACATCGTGCTCGGGGGCAACGTCGAGAAGCAGGTGGACTTCGTGCTCGCGGACGCGAGCCTGCCGGCCGACGAGAAGGCGCGGCGCACCGCCGAGCTGCGCGACGGATGGCAGGCGCTCCACGACCATGTCGTCGCGGCGGGCGGGCTGCACATCATCGGCACCGAGCGCCACGAGTCGCGGCGGATCGACAACCAGCTGCGCGGCCGCTCGGGCCGCCAGGGCGACCCGGGGTCCTCGCGCTTCTATCTGTCGCTCGATGACTCGCTGCTGCGCATCTTCGCCGGCGACCGGATCAAGGCGATCATGGAACGGCTCAAGATGCCGGAGGGCGAGCCGA
Source organism: Burkholderiales bacterium (assembly GCA_020848075.1). GTDB lineage: Bacteria > Pseudomonadota > Gammaproteobacteria > Burkholderiales > SG8-39 > JAABRB01. The sequence goes on along the minus strand of JADLAV010000040.1, from coordinate 77,406 downwards.
TCGAGCATCCGCTCGTCACCCGCTCGATCGAGAGCGCGCAGCGCAAGGTCGAGGCCCACAACTTCGACATCCGCAAGCAGCTGCTCGAGTACGACGACGTGGCGAACGACCAGCGCCGGACCGTGTACGCGCTGCGCAACGACATCCTCGAGGGCAGCGACCTTTCCGGGCAGGTGAAGGCGCTGCGCGACGGCGTGATCAGCGACATCTTCCGCGCGCACATCCCGGCCGAGAGCGTCGAGGAGCAGTGGGACGTGGCCGGCCTGGAGACGGCGCTCACTGCCGACCTGCAGGTCGAGGTGCCGATTCGCCGGTGGATCGAGGCCGAGCCGAACCTGGGAGACGAGGACATCCTGGCCCGCATTCAGGAGACCGCCGACGCGCTCTACGGCGAGAAGATGTCGGTCGTGCCCGCCGAGCAGGTGCACGAGTACGAGCGCTGGCTGCTGCTCTACAACCTGGACGCCCACTGGCGCGAGCACCTCGCCGCGCTCGATCATCTGCGCCAGGGCATCCACCTGCGCGGCTACGCGCAGAAGAACCCGAAGCAGGAGTACAAGCGCGAGGCGTTCGAGCTCTTCGGGCACTTCCTCGAGACGGTGAAGCTCGAGGTCACGCGCGTGCTGATGAACGTCAAGATCAAGACGCCGGAGCAGGTGGTCCAGGTCGAGCAGGCCGCACCCGCGGTCGCGAACGTGCAGTACCAGCACAGCACGTACGAGGAAGCGCTGGCCACGGCGGCGACGGGGGAGGAGACGCGCCAGGCCGCGCCCGTGCCGTTCAAGCGAGCGATGGAGAAGGTTGGCCGTAACGATCCGTGCCCCTGCGGGTCGGGCAAGAAGTACAAGCACTGCCACGGCAAGCTGTCGTGACGCGTGGAGGGTGAGGCGCGTGTGGCCGCGCCGCGTGCCCGAGCGCGCCGTTTCACGCTCCACTTTTCAGGTTTCACTGGTTCAAGATGGCCGTCAACCTCCCGCCCCCGGACCCGCACGCCCTGCTGCCGGTGCAGGGCGTGGAGCTGGGCGTCGCCATGGCGGGCATCCGCAAGTCCGGCCGGCGCGATCTGCTCCTCGTCCGGTTGGCGCCCGGCAGCCGCGTCGCAGGCGTCTTCACCCAGAATCGCTTTTGCGCCGCGCCGGTCACGGTCGCAAGGGAGCATCTCGCCTCCGGAGCAGGCACGCGCGCACTGCTGGTGAACACGGGAAACGCGAACGCCGGCACCGGTGCGGAGGGGCTCGCCCGGGCGCGCACCGCGTGCGAGGAGGTGGCGGGCGCGCTCGGCTGCGAGCCGCGGCAGGTGCTGCCGTTCTCGACCGGGGTCATCATGGAGCCGCTGCCGCTCGAGCGGATCCTCTCGGGCATTCCAGTGTGTCTTTCCGACTTGCGCGAGGACAACTGGGCGGCGGCCGCCGAGGCGATCATGACCACCGACACGGTGCCGAAGGCGTGCGCGCGACGGCTCGAGCTCGGCGGCTGGAAGGTGAGCGCCACGGGAATCGCCAAGGGCGCCGGCATGATCCGCCCGGACATGGCGACCATGCTCGGGTTCGTCGCCACTGACGCTGCCGTCACGCAGGAGGCGCTCGGGCGGCTGGTCCGCGAGGTGGCCGACGCGTCGTTCAACTGCATCTCGGTCGACGGCGACACGTCCACGAACGACGCGTTCGTCCTGATCGCGACGGGACGCGGGGGCAATGCCCCGGTGGAGTCCGGCACCGCGGAGTACGGTGCGCTGCGCGAAGCGCTCGCCGGTGTGACAGCGACGCTCGCGCAGGCGATCGTGCGCGACGGCGAGGGTGCGACCAAATTCATCACGGTGCGCGTCGACGGCGGGACGAGCCGCGCCGAGTGCCGCAGCGTCGCCTACGCGATCGCGCACTCGCCCCTCGTGAAGACCGCGTTCTTCGCCTCGGATCCGAACCTCGGCCGCCTGCTCGCGGCGATCGGCAATGCCGGGATCGCCGACCTCGCGGCCGACGCGGTGTCGCTCTATCTGGATGACGTGCTGGTCGCCGCGGGCGGCGGGCGGCATCCGGGATACCGCGAGGAGGACGGCCGGCGCGTGATGCGTCAGTCCGAGATCACGGTGCGCGTCGTGCTCGGGCGCGGAAACGCGGCGACGACGCTCTGGACGTGCGATCTTTCGCACGACTACGTGACGATCAACGCCGAGTATCGCACGTGACCGCGGGCAGGCGAGCGGCGATGAAGGATCTCGACCGGCTGGTGCAGCGCATCGACGCTCTGGTGGATCGCCTCGAGGCGATCCTGCCGGCGCCGATGCCGGCCCCGGACTGGACCGCGAGCATCGCATTCCGCTGGCGCAAGCGCGGCGGGCGCGGCTGGCTCGCACCGGTCGCGCAGCTGCACCGCATCAGCCTCGACGATCTTTGCGACATCGACCGCCAGAAAGCGCTCGTCGAGCAGAACACGCAGCAGTTCCTGGCCGGACGGCCAGCGAACAACGTTCTGCTCACCGGCGCCCGCGGCACCGGGAAGTCATCGCTCGTGAAGGCGCTCCTCAACCGGTATGCAGCCGAGGGGCTGCGGCTGATCGAGGTGGACAAGCAGGACCTCGTCGACCTCCCGGAGATCGTGGACCTCGTCGCCGGAAGAACCGAGCGCTTCATCGTGTTCTGTGACGACCTTTCCTTCGAGGCGTCCGAACCGGGCTACAAGGCCTTGAAAGTCGCCCTGGACGGCTCGATCGCGGCCACCTCGGCGAATCTCCTCATTTACGCGACCTCGAATCGCCGGCACCTCATGCCGGAGTTCATGCAGGAGAATCTCGAGTACAAGCGGGTCGGCGACGAGATTCATCCGGGCGAGACTTCGGAGGAGAAGATCTCGCTCTCGGAGCGATTCGGGCTGTGGGTGTCCTTCTATCCGTTCGACCAGGACGAGTATCTGGACATCGTGGCGCACTGGCTCAGGCACTTCGGCTGCTCGCCGGCCGAGGTGGACGCCGCGCGCGACGAGGCGCTGCAGTGGGCGCTCGGTCGCGGCTCGCGGAGCGGGCGGGTCGCCTGGCAGTTCGCGCAGGACTGGGCAGGACGCAAGCCGAACGGCCGGCGCGGTGCGCCGCGCGTCGAGCGACGGGCCGCGCGCCGGCGACGGTAGGTCGCGCGCCGTCTCTCCCCCTTGATTGCGCTCCCGCCGATCGATGTCGCCGCTGCGGTCGTCATCCGGCCCGACGGCAGCTTTCTCCTGGCACGGCGGCCCGTGGGCAAGGTGTACGCCGGCTACTGGGAGTTTCCCGGCGGGAAGGTCGAGCCGAACGAGTCCGTCGAACGGGCGCTCGCTCGCGAGCTCCACGAGGAGCTCGGCATCGACGTCGAGCGGGCCTATCCGTGGATCACGCGCGTCTACGCGTATGCGCATGCGACGGTGCGGCTTCACTTTCATCGCGTCGTCGCGTGGCGCGGCGAGCCGCATTGCCGGGAGCACGAGGACATGGCCTGGCAGCGCGCCGGATCCCTGACCGTGGCGCCGATGTTGCCGGCGAACGCGCCGGTGCTGCAGGCGCTGGGCCTGCCCGACGAGTATGCGGTTTCGAATGCCGCGGCGATCGGCGAGGCGCGCTTTCTTGCGAATCTGCGCCGGCGCATCGCGGCCGGACTGCGGCTCGTGCAGGTGCGCGAGAAGACGATGCCGTATGAGCAGCTGGTGGCGCTCGTCCGGGAAGCGACGGCGATCGCCCATGCGGAACGAGCGCGCGTGCTCGTCAACGGAGACATCGAGGCCGCGCGCGTCGCTGGCGCGGATGGCGTTCAGCTTCCGTCAGCGCAGCTCGCGGCCCTGAGCGTGCGTCCCCAATTCGAGCTCGTCGGCGCGTCGTGCCATTCTGCCGCGGACCTGCGCCGGGCGGAGTCGCTCGGCGCCGACTTTGCGGTCGTGGGCCCGGTCAAGGCGACGCCCACTCACCCGGGCGGCGCGCCGATCGGCTGGGAAGGGTTTCGCGCCATCGTCGCCGGATCGGCCATCCCGGTGTATGCGATCGGCGGGCTCACGCGCGCCGACTTCGCGCCAGCGTGGGAAAGCGGAGCGCACGGGCTCGCGATGATCAGGGGGAGCTGGGAGTAGTACCGAGGTTCTAGGACTTCAGCGCGTCGTCGTGCTCGCCCGCCGCGCCGGTGCCGGGCTCGGGCCCGGCACCGGCAACGCGATACTGCTCGGTCGCCCAGGCGCCGAGGTCGGCGAGCTTGCAACGCTCGGAGCAGAACGGCCGGTAGCGATTCTCGGAGACCCACGCCACCTGTGCGCCGCAACTGGGGCAGAGGACGTGGCGGACCGGTTCGTGCATTCGCGCTCAGAGCGTGCAGAAGGTGAGCTCGAACCGGACGTCGGCGTCCGCGGTACGCGGACGCACATCGCCCACCGCCACGAACCGCACGTTCAGCATGTACTTGTTCGCGGAAATTTCAGGTGTGTAATCGACCTCGGATGCGACCCGGATGCGGACCATCTGGGCGAGCCGCCCGCCGAGCATCTGCTGGAAGGAGCCGCCCGGTGCAACCACCGCGGCGGGCTTGCCGCTCTCGCGCAGCAGCCTGAGGACGATCGTGGTGCCGTCGCGGATCGGGTAGAGCGGCGAGATCCAGCCCTCCAGGTCGCGCAACCGCGTCGCGGGCGGGCGATGGAGCCAATGGTGGTATGAGGGCAGGTCGAACTCGCAGGCGCCGCCCGGGATCGACGTGCGCTGCTTGATCGCCATCAGCCAGTCGTTCTCGCGCAGGTACTGGCCGATCTTGCCGGCCATGGCGAGCAGGCCGCTGTGCGATTGCTCGATTGCGGACAGCACTGCGGCGAGCACCTCCTGGTCGATATCCGGGTTCGAGCGGTACGCGGCGAGCACGGCCCGCTGCCGGTCGAGCTCCTGCAGGAGATCGGACTTGAGATCCGCGCGTCCGGCAACGTCCAGGATCTCGAAGAGCGTCAGCAGCGCAACGTGGTGCTCGAGCGGGTCGCTGCGCTCCAGAAAGAAGCGGGCGCGGTCGAAGAGATCCTCGAGACGCAGCAACGTCCGGATGCGCTCCACCAGCGGATATTCATAAGTGATCACGCCCGTGTCCGGTCCTGTCCGGAAATTCGGCGGATTCTCCCCGATTGGCGCAAGCTTGACAACACGCGCACTAGCGGGCCTTCGCGCATGCCACGTACTCCCGATGCAGCCGCGCGACCTGCTGACGGAGAGCGTCGACCGATCCGTCATTCTGGATCACGTCATCCGCATGGCGCAGGCGCTCCGCGCGCGACGCTTGGGCCCGGATGATGGCCTCGGCCTCGGCGCGCGCCAGGCCGCTTCGCGCGACGACGCGTGCGATCTGGACCTCCTCGGGGCAATCGACCACCAGCATGCGATCGCAGCGCGCATGCGGATCGCCGGTCTCGACGAGCAACGGGATCATCAAGATGACGTAGGGGCCGGGGGCCTGCGCTGCGCGCCGGTCGCTCTCGGCGCGCACCATCGGATGCAGGATCGCCTCGAGCTTCACCCGCGCGTCGCGATCGGCGAAGACGCGGCCGCGCATGCGCGCGCGATCGAGCGCACCGGACGAATCCACATAGTCGGGTCCGAATTCCGCGCGGATGGCCGCCATCGCGGCTCCGCCCGCCGCGGTGAGGCCGTGCACGAGCTCGTCGGCATCGATCACCGGCACGCCGAGCTCGGCGAACAGGCGGGCGACCGTCGACTTGCCGCTGCCGATGCCGCCGGTAAGTCCCACCAGGAAGGGCATAGCCGCGCGCCGCATCAGAGGAGAAGCGAGAGATAGCGGTCGACGATGTCACGGCCCCAGAAGAGGGCGATGACCCCGGCCGCCGCCAGGTACGGCCCGAACGGAATCGGCACTTCGCGGCCGCGACGGGCGAGGACGATCAGCACGATGCCGACCACGGCGCCCACGAACGACGAGAGCAGGATCACGAGCGGCAGCATCTTCCAGCCGAGCCAGGCGCCGATGGCGCCCAGCAGCTTGAAGTCTCCGAAACCCATGCCTTCCTTTCCGGTGATGAGCTTGAATCCCCAGTAGACCGCCCACAGCACGAGGTAGCCGGCGGCGGCCCCGACGACCGCGGACGCGAGATCCGTGTAAGTGCCGCGCAGGTTGACCAGCAGCCCGGCCCAGAGGAGCGGCAGCGTGATCGAATCGGGCAGGAGCTGGGTGTCGAAGTCGATGAACGAGAGGGCGATCATGCACCAGAGGAAGGCCATCGCCCCGAAGGCGTTCCAGCCGAACCCGAAACGCCACGCGCTGTAGCCGGCAGCGACCGCGGCGAGCGTCTCGACGATCGGATAACGCAGACTGATGCGCGTGCCGCATGCCGCGCACTTGCCGCGCAGCACGAGGTACGAGATGACGGGAAGATTTTCGACGGCGCGGATGCGGTGGCCGCACCCCGGGCACGACGACGGCGGCGTGGCGAGGTTGAAATGAGGGGCCGGCGGCACCTTCTCGCCGTGGAGCTCGGCGCACTGCGCGCGCCACTCGCGCTCCATCATCCGCGGGAGACGGTAGATGACGACGTTCAGGAAGCTCCCGATCGCCAGCCCGACCAGCGCGCTCGCTGTCACGAACAGCACCGGATCGGAGTAGGCGGCTGGCATCTGGCGTAGGGCTCGTCGCTGGCAGGTCCAAAAAAAAGGGTTGCAGGCCCGGCCTGCAACCCTGTCGCGTCGCGTGGGCTCTAGATCGCCTGGCCGAGCTTGAAGATCGGCAGGTACATGGCGACAACCATGCCGCCGATCAGCGTCCCGAGCACCACCATGATCATCGGCTCCATCAGGCTGGACAGCGCCTCCACCGCCTCGTCCACCTCCTGCTCGAAGAAGTCGGCCACCTTGCCGAGCATGTGGTCGAGCGCGCCCGACTCCTCGCCGATCTGGGTCATCTGGATCACCATGCTCGGGAAGACGTTCTGGTTCTGCATCGCGACGGTGAGGCTCGTTCCCGTGCTCACCTCCTGCTGGATCTGCTTGGTCGCCATCATGTAGATGTGGTTGCCCGAGGCTCCTCCCACGGAATCCAGCGCCTCGACCAGCGGCACGCCCGCCGCGAACATGGTGGACAGCGTCCGCGTCCAGCGCGCGATCACCGATTTGCGGACGATCTCGCCGAAGATCGGCAGCTTGAGCATCAGGCGGTCCATGAAGATCTGCACCGCCTGCGAGCGCTTCCACAGTGCGAAGAATCCCCAGGCACCGCCGATCACCACCCCGAAGATCAGGTACCAGTACTGGACGAAGATGTCGGAGACGCCCATCACGAAGAGCGTGGGGGCCGGGAGATCCGCGCCGAAGTTCGTGAACACCTGCTTGAACGCCGGAATGACGAAGATCATGATGACCGCGGTGATGACGAACGCCACGACGATGATCGCCGTCGGATAGAACAGCGCCGACTTGATCTTGCCCTTGATGGCGAGGATCTTCTCCTTGTAGGTCGCCAGGCGATCGAGCAGCGTCTCGAGAATGCCCGCCTGCTCGCCGGCCTGAACGAGGTTGCAGAACAGGGGGTCGAAATAGAGCGGGAACTTGCGGAACGCCGCCGCGAGCGACGAGCCGGTCTCGACCTCGGTCTTGATGTCGAGCAGCAGCTTGGACGCGCGCGGATTGGCGTGGCCCTTGCCGACGATGTCGAACGCCTGCAGCAGCGGCACGCCGGACTTCATCATGGTCGCGAGCTGGCGGGTGAAGAGCGTGATGTCCTTCTCGGTGATCCTGCGGCCGCCCGCCAGGCGCTGCTTCTTCACCTTCATCGGGTTGATGCCCTGCCGGCGCAGCGTCGCGGCGACCACGTTCTCGCCGCTTGCGCGCATCTCGCCTTTCACGACCTTGCCGGAGCGATCCCTTCCTTCCCAGAAGTACATCGCTTCCTTGATGCCGCCTCTCTTCAGTGCAGCCGCTGCGGTTGCCATGGCGTGTTCCTCTTGCGTTTCTCTCTCGTGGTTTCCCGGTCGACGACGCGCGCTACTCGTTCGTCACGGCCATGACCTCCTCGAGGGAGGTCATGCCCTGTTTCACCTTCAGCAGACCCGACTGGCGCAGGTCACGGATGCCCTCGAGCTGCGCCTCCTCGCCGATCTCGATCGCGTTGCCGCCGCGCATGATCAGGCGGTTCATCTCGTCGGAGATCGGCAGCACCTGGTAGATTCCGACCCGGCCCTTGTACCCCGCGCCCTTGCAGTGCTCGCAGCCTGCCGGGCCGTACGGCCGCCAGGTGCCGTCGAGCTCGTCCTCGCGGAATCCGGCGTTCAGCAGCCCCTCGTAGGGAATGTCGATCGGCTTCTTGCAGCTGCACAGGCGGCGCGCGAGCCGCTGCGCCGTGATCAGGATGACGCTCGAGGCGATGTTGTATCCCGGCACTCCCATGTTGATCAGGCGGGTGAGGGTCGACGGCGCGTCGTTGGTGTGCAGCGTCGACAGCACGAGATGGCCGGTCTGGGCCGCCTTGACCGCGATCTCGGCGGTCTCGAGGTCCCGGATCTCGCCCACCATGATGATGTCCGGATCCTGGCGCAGGAACGAGCGCAGCGCGGCGGCGAAAGTCAGGCCGACCTTCTCGTAGATGTTCACCTGGTTGATGCCGGGGAGATTGATCTCGGCCGGATCCTCGGCAGTGGAGATGTTGACGCCGGGCTTGTTCAGGATGTTGAGGCACGTGTAGAGCGACACCGTCTTGCCGCTCCCGGTCGGGCCGGTCACGAGAATCATGCCGTAGGGCCGGTTGATCGCGTCGAGGAGCGCCGCCTTCTGGTCCGGCTCGTAGCCGAGCGCGTCGACGCCGAGCATCGCGCTAGTCGGATCCAGGATGCGGAGCACGAGCTTCTCGCCGTGCAGCGTCGGCAGCGTGCTGACCCGGAAATCGATGGCGCGGTTCCGGGACAGTACGAGCTTCATGCGCCCGTCCTGGGGCACCCGCTTCTCCGAGATGTCGAGCTTGGAGATCACCTTGATGCGCGAGGCGATCTTCTCCTTCAGCATGAGCGGCGGCTGGGTCACCTCGCGCAGCTCGCCGTCGACGCGGAAGCGGATCCGGTAGTACTTCTCGTACGGCTCGAAATGGATGTCGGAGGCGCCGTCGTTGATCGCGTCCAGCATCACCTTCTGGATGAACTTGACCACCGGCGCGTCGTCCACGTCCGCGGTCGCGTCGGGCGCGGCTTCCTGGTCCTGATCGGCGAACTCGAGCGACAGGTCGTCGTCGATGAGCTGCTTGAGCGTGGTGTCGGAGCGCTCCAGCGCCCGCGTGAGCACGGCGCCCAGCTTGTCGTCCTCGACGACGATCGGCTCGATCGACATCGAGGTCTGGAACTTGACCTCGTCGAGCGCCTGGGTGTTCGACGGATCGGAGATCGCGACCGCGATGCGGTTGCCGCGCTTGCGCAGCGGCAGCACCCGCCGCGTCTGCATGAGCTTGCGGTCGACGAGGTCGAGCGGAAACTGCGTGGGGTCGGCGGCGTCGAGGTCGAGCAGCGGCAGGCCGAAGGTATACGAGCAGAACTCGGCCACGTCGGCCCAGGACATGCGGCGACTGCGGACCACCTGCTCGATGAACCCCGACCCGGCCTCGCGCGCGTGCTTCTGGAGCTCCTGCGCCACCGCCTCCGGAAGGCGGCCGTGCTGGACCAGCGCGCGGGCGAGTCCGCTCAGGGCACCGAAGCTAGGGTTTACCGCCATCCGCTGCGTCAGGTCGCAAAAGGGTGAATACCTTACCGGGAGGGGCAAGGACACGCCATGATGCACGCCACCCCCAGCACTGTAAAGCCTAAAGTTTCACACCTAAGACCATGACGAGCCGAGATTTTCCACCGCTTTTACGCAGGTTCTCGGACGGGCTCGCGCCTCAGGCCGGGGTCGCGACTGCCGCCACCCGCGGACGGAAGAGCCGGACGGTCTTCACCACGCGATCCTGGGTCTGGACGACCTCCATCGGCACCCCGTGGATCTTGAGGCTCACCCCCGCTTCCGGGATGTCCTGAAAATGCTCGAGGATGAGCCCATTCAGGGTCTTGGGGCCCTCCAGCGGGAGGTTGAGCCCGAGCTTGCGGTTCAGCTCGCGCAGCGGTGTCGAACCTTCCACCACCGCGGTGCCGTCCTCGCTCCAGGCGAAGCCCGTGGCGCGCAGCGGCGCGGTCGTGGTGAACTCGCCGATGATCTCCTCGATGATGTCCTCGAGGGTCACCAGCCCGAGGAGCTCGCCGTACTCGTCGACGACGAGCGCGAGACGCTGCCGGTTCTCCTGGAAGTATTGCAGCTGCGCGAACGCGGGCGTGTCCGCGGGGACGAAGTAGGGCTCCGCGATCGCCTCCTCGAGCGCTCGCTGGTCGAGCGCGCCCTCGGCGAGCGCCGAGATCGCACGCCGCAGATGCACGATACCGATCACGTTGTTGAGCTCGCCGCGGTAGGCGAGCAGGCGCGTGTGGTAGCTCGTCGTGAGCTGCGCGACCAGGGTCTCGGCCGGCGCATCGAGGTCGATCGCCTCGATCAGCGCTCGCGGCGTCATCACGTCCTCGACCGTGATCCGCTCCAGGTCGAAGAGGTTCATCAGGATCGACTGGTGCTTCTTCGGCATGAAATGGCTGTGCTCGAGCACCAGCGTGCGCAGTTCCTCCTGCGTGAGGCGCTGCTCCGCCGCGCCTCCGGGCGGCTTCGTCCGCAACGCCCAGAGGATGGCCGACGAGAAGAGGTTCACGAACCATACGATCGGATACAGGGCCTTCAGCAGCGGGCCGAGCAGATAGGAGAGCGGCAGCGCGATTTTCTCGGGGTAGGCCGCGCCGAGCACTTTCGGCGTGACCTCGGAGAACACGAGGATCATGAACGTGAGCCCGGCCGTGCTCGCCATCAGCGCATACTCGTTGCGGCCGAAGTACTCGATGGTGATCACGCTGGCGAGCGTGGCCGCCGCGATGTTGACGAGGTTGTTGCCGAGCAGGATCACCCCGAGCAGGCGATCGGTGCGCTCGAGCAAATCGGCGACGCGCTTCGCCGCGCGATTGCCGAGCTTGACCATCGCCCGCAACCGGTAGCGGTTGAGCGCCATCATGCTCGTCTCGGCAACCGAGAACAGCGCGGAGACGACGAGCAGGACGGCGAGGGCGACGAGCTCGGTCGTTAACGGGATCTCGTCCAAGCGGCGGCGGCGGGGTGCGAACCGACCCAGTATGCCCCAAATTCCGGGCGGCCGCGCTCAGACCAGGCTGCGGCCGAGGATCACTTCGAGCACGAAGCGGCTGCCCACGTACGCGAGCAGCAGGGCCACGAATCCGGCCATCGTCCAGCGCAACGCGCGCCGCCCGCGCCAGCCGTAGAAGCGGCGGCCCGCGAGCAGCGAGCCGAATATCGCCCATGACAGCACGGCGAAGAGCGACTTGTGGTTGAAGCGGAACGCCTGGCCGAACAACGTCTCGGAAAACATGATGCCCGTGGCGAGCGTGAGGGTGAGCAGCACGAAGCCCCCGCCGAGGATGCGAAAGAGCAGGGTCTCGAGGGTGAGGAGCGGGGGCAGGCTGGCGAGCGGGCCGGACAGCTCCTCGCCGAGCCCCCTGCCGTGCAGGCGCTTCTCCACCAGGCCCATCAGCGCGGCCTGCAGCGCCGCGATGGTGAAGAGGCCATACGCGATCATCGCGAGGACGAGGTGCAGCCGGAACTGCAGCGTGTGTGAATACGCAGGCATCTCGAGGCCAGCGAAGATCGCGGGCAGCGGGACGCACAGCGCGGCGACGCCCAGGATCACCGGCTGCATCCCCTCGAGCGGGTAGAACAGGCTTTCGAACCAGTAGACCAGCACCGCCAGCCAGAGCGTGGCCGACAGCGCATGGCCGAAGCCGAATCGCAGCTGCGGGGAGGCGAAGATCGCCTCGAAGAGGAGAGCGGAGTGCAGCAGGAAGGGGACGAGGATCGCCCACCGCTCCCAGGCCAGGGCCTGGCCGGCCGCGCCTGCGGGGACGGTCGCCGGTGCGCTGCCGCGCGCCTCGGCGACGCTCGTGGTTGTCCGCCAGCGCGTGCGCCAGAAATGCACGGCGAGCGCAAGGTAGAGAACCGCCGTGAGACCGTAGGTTAGAATGCCGCGCATTTGCCGCATTATCTCATCGCCCGGCCATCGGGCCGGGTGAGCCTGCCGTCATGTTGGACAACCTGACCCAGCGCTTCGCACGCATCGTCAAGACGGTGCGCGGCGAGGCGCGCCTCACCGAAGCGAACATCCAGGAGATGCTGCGCGAAGTGCGCATGGCGCTCCTCGAGGCGGACGTCGCGCTGCCGGTGGTCCGGGATTTCGTCGCGCGCGTGAAGGAAAAGGCGCTCGGCGAGGAGGTGATCGGCAGTCTCACGCCAGGCCAGGCGCTCGTCGGGGTTGTGCACCGCGAGCTCACCGAGCTGATGGGCGGAGCCCGTGCGGAGCTGAATCTCGCGACCACGCCACCGGCGGTCGTCCTGATGGCGGGCCTGCAGGGGTCGGGCAAGACCACGACCACGGCCAAGCTCGCCCGCCTGCTGAAGGAGGACATGCGCAAGAAACCGCTCCTCGTCTCGTGCGACGTCTATCGTCCGGCGGCCATCGAGCAGCTGCAGACGCTCGCCCGGCAGATCGAGGTCGACTGCTTCCCCTCGGCGCCGGGGGAGAAGCCGGTCGACATCGCCGTCGCCGCGCGCGACTGGGCGCGCAAGCACTACCACGACGTGCTGCTGGTCGATACCGCGGGACGCCTGCACGTCGACGAAGAGATGATGCGCGAGATCGCCGCGCTGCACGCCGCGCTCGCGCCCGTGGAGACGCTCTTCGTCGTCGATTCGATGCAGGGCCAGGACGCGGTGAACGTCGCCAAGAGCTTCAACGAGGCGTTGCCGCTCACCGGCGTCGTCCTCACCAAGCTCGACGGCGATGCCCGGGGCGGCGCGGCGCTGTCGGTGCGCCATGTGACCGGCAAGCCGATCAAATTCGCCGGAGTGAGCGAGAAGGTCACCGGGCTCGAGCCTTTTCACCCCGAGCGGATGGCCGCGCGGATCCTCGGCATGGGCGATATCGTCTCCCTGGTCGAGGAGGCTCGGAAGGGCGTCGACGAGCAAGAGGCCCGGCGGCTCGCCGAGAAGCTGAAGAAGGGCAAGAGCTTCGACCTCGAGGACTTCAAAGGCCAGATCCAGCAGATGAAGAACATGGGCGGGCTCGCCTCCCTCATCGACAAGCTGCCGGCCCAGGTGCAGCAGGCTGCCGCGCAGGCGCCGCAGGCCATGGACGACAAGGCACTGCGTCGCGTGGAGGGCATCATCAACTCGATGACTCCCGCCGAGCGCGCGAAACCCGAGCTGATCAAGGCCTCGCGCAAGCGCCGCATCGCGGCCGGCGCCGGCGTGCCGGTGCAGGAAGTGAACCGGCTGCTGAGCCAGTTCGAGCAGATGCAGAAGATGATGAAGCAGATGCGGAAGGGCGGGCTCGCGCGGATGATGCGCGGGATGAAGGGCGTGCTGCCGGGGATGCGCTGAGCTCGGTGGGGTCGCGCTCGGCGGATGCGACGCCGACAGTCGGCCTCGCCGCGCACCGGCTCGCCCTGCGCCGACACGCCGTGCCCTGCGATGGTTATGAACAGCCTACGCACACTACCTGCGTCGATGCGCCAGCGGCTGTGCCCGCCCGGCGCCGTTGGCCGCGCCGTCCGTTGCGGGTGGGTTGTGACGGGCAGTCGTGTGTTGATTGGCCGCCGCAAACCGGGTCCCCGCAGGAGGGCGTTTGCGGCCTCAGGCGCCGGGCGGGCACAGCCGCTGACGCGCGAGTGTGATGCGCCGAAACCACCCCGCCGCGCTGCGCGCGGCACCCCTTGGAAAGGAGGGGATGGGCTCGCGGTCCCAGGCCCAAGGTGGGCGCAGTCGCCGAGGCGCCTGCCGGCCCCGCGGTTTTTCGCTCACCCGGAGCGCCCGCGTCGGCGGTTGCCAGCAAGCGAATAAGTCGCGTAAAATCCTCGGCTTTTCCAGTCTCCCGGAACCTCCCCATGGTCGTCATTCGTCTCGCCCGCGGCGGCGCCAAGAAGCGTCCCTTCTACAACATGGTCGTGACCGACTCGCGCAAGCCGCGGGACGGGCGCTTTCTCGAGCGTGTCGGCTTCTACGACCCGAAGGCCCCGGAAGGCCACGAGGCACTGCGTGTCGACACGGGCCGCCTTGCCTACTGGCAGGAAAAGGGCGCGCGCATGTCGCCCACGGTGGCCCGGCTGGTGAAGCAGCACGCCAAGAAGACGGCGAGCTAGGACCGGACGCGGGCGAGCGGCGCGTGACCGCGCGCCTCGTCACGATGGGCCGCGTGGACGGCCCGTGGGGCGTAAAGGGCTGGATCAAGGTGCGGCCCTACACGGAGACACCGGAGAGTCTTTGCCGCTTCGCGCGCTGGTGGCTGTCGCGCGGTGGCGAGTGGACCGAGTACGAGGTCGCGGAAGCAGCCGCGCGGCCGGACAGCGTGGTTGCTCGACTCGCGGGATGCGACGACCGTGAAGCCGCGGCTGCGCTGAAGGGATGTGACATCGGCGTGCCGCGCGAGGCCTTGCCGGTGACCGCGGAGAACGAGTTCTATTGGGCCGACTTGATCGGCCTGCGGGTAGTGGATGAGCAGGGAGCGCTGCTCGGCGAGGTCGCCGGGCTGCTCTCCACGGGAGCGAACGACGTCCTGCGCGTGCGCCAAGACGGGAAGGAGCGGCTGCTGCCGTTCATCCCGCAGGTGATCCGCCGGGTGGATCTCGCCGCGGGCGAGATTCGAGTGGATTGGGGAGCCGACTGGTGACCGAGCGGCCGCGGGCGATCCGGTTCGACTGCGTGACGCTCTTTCCGGGGACGTTCGCGGCGGTCGCGGATCACGGGATCACGCGGCGGGCGCGCGAAGCGGGCCGCTGGAGCCTCGCGCTGTGGAATCCGCGCGACTTCACGACCGACGTGCACCGGACGGTGGACGACCGGCCGTATGGCGGCGGGCCGGGGATGGTGATGCTGGCCGAGCCGCTCGAGAAGGCGATCCGCGTGGCGCAGGCGGAGGCGCCCGAGGTGCCGGCGAGAGTGGTGTACCTTTCGCCGCAGGGGGCGCGGCTCGATCACGCCAAGGTGGTCGAGCTCGCGTCGGCGCCACGGCTCCTGCTGCTGTGCGGGCGCTACGAGGCGGTGGACGAGCGGCTGCTCGCGCGGTGCGTGGACGAGGAGCTGTCGATCGGCGACTACGTGCTGTCGGGCGGCGAGCTCGCCGCGATGGTGCTGATCGACGCGATCGTGCGCCAGCTGCCCGGCGTGCTGAACGACGACGAGTCGGCCGCGCAGGAGTCGTTCGTGCACGGCTTGCTCGACTGCCCGCAGTACACGCGGCCGGAGGTGTACGCCGGCATGCGGGTGCCGGAGGTGCTGCTCTCGGGGCATCACGCGCAGATCGCGCGCTGGCGACTGAAGGCAGCGCTCGGGCGCACGTGGCAGAGGCGGCCCGATCTGCTGGAGCGGCGCGCAATGAGCGCCGAGGAACGAGCGCTCCTGGCGGAGTTCCGCACGGAGACCGAAGAAAAGCGATAAGGAGTGACGAGATGAACCTGATCCAGAAGCTCGAGCAGGAAGAGATCGCCCGTCTCGCGAAGACCATACCGGACTTCGCGCCCGGCGACACCGTGATCGTCAACGTGAGCGTGAAGGAAGGCGAACGCAAGCGCCTGCAGGCGTACGAAGGCGTGGTGATCGGCAAGCGCAACCGCGGGCTCAACTCCTCGTTCACCGTGCGGAAGATCTCCTCCGGCGAAGGCGTGGAGCGCACGTTCCAGACCTACTCGCCGCTGGTCGCATCGATCGAGGTGAAGCGCAAGGGCGACGTGCGGCGCGCCAAGCTGTACTACCTGCGTGGCCGCTCCGGCAAGCGCGCCCGTATCCGCGAGAAGCTCACCAAGCAGGCGGGAGACGCTGCCGCGGAATGACCCGACGGCTGCAGGCCGACGGGAAAGAGGGGTGCCGCGGCGCGCCTTCTCTTGCTCGGCCGGCGGCCATCGGCGGTTGACCGGTTTCGCGGGCTCCGGTCGCTCACGTCTCCGACGTCGCCGCCTCGAGGTGGCACGCCACCTGGCGGCCGGGCGCGATCTCGCGCAACGAGGGCGCGTCGGCGCCGCACCGCGGCATTGCGTGCGGGCAGCGCGGGTGGAAATGGCAGCCCGATGGCGGCGCGAGCGGCGAGGGAACCTCGCCGCGCAACGGTGCGAAGACGCGATGACGTCCGTCGAGCCGCGGCGCCTCCGCGAGCAGGGTCGCCGTGTATGGATGGTTGGGCGATGCGTAGAGCGCGTCCGCCGGCGCGGACTCGACGATCCGGCCGAGATACATCACCGCGACGCGATCTGCGACGTGGCGCACGACGGCAAGGTCGTGGCTGATGAAGAGATAGGCGAGGCCGAGCGTCGTGCGCATCTCGACGAAGAGGTTCAGCACCTGCGCCTGCAACGACACGTCGAGCGCGGTGAGGGCCTCGTCGCAGACCAGCAGCTCGGGGCGCACCGCGAGGGCGCGCGCGATGCCGACGCGTGCGCGCTGGCCACCCGAGAGCTGGTGCGGATAGAGGCGTGCGACGCCGGGTTCGAGACCCACGTGCGCCAGCATCGCCGCGACATACCGCTCGGCTTCCCTGCGCGGCACCATGCCGTGCAGGACCGGCGCCTCACCGACGATGCCGCGCACCTGCATGCGCGGATTGAGCGACGCGTGCGGGTCCTGGAAGATCATCTGGATTGCGATCCGCGCTTGCTCGCCCTTTCCTTCCAGCGGCGCGTTCGTCTCGCGGCCGCGCCAGAGGCGCGTACCGCTGTCGGGTGCGAGAAGACCCGCGGCGAGGCGTCCCAGCGTGGACTTGCCGCAGCCCGACTCTCCGACCAACCCGAGCACCTCGCCGGGATCGATCGCGAGGTCGACGCCATCCACCGCATGCACGACCGCTTCACGAATGCCCGCACCAAAGAGGTTGGCCGTCCGCGCCACGGCATCCAGGCGCCGCACGAAGCGCTTCGACGCCGCACGCAGCTCGAGGAGCGGCGTGCCGCTCACGGCGCCTCCTCGGCGCGCTCCGATGCGGAGGCTGCTTCGTCTTCCTCGACGTGAGGGTGGAAGCATCGCACGCGCCGCTCGTCGAGCGAGTAGAGCGGCGGATCGGAGCGGCAGGTGTCGCTCGCGCGCGTGCAGCGGTCCCGGAACGCGCATCCGAGCGGCAGCTGCATGAGCGAGGGCATCATGCCCGGGATCTGCGGGAGCGGCCGGCCGGGAGGATGGCGGCTCGGCACCGAGGCGATCAGCCCGCGCGTGTAGGGGTGGAGCGGCCGGTCGAGCACGTTGTCCACCGTCCCCTGCTCGACGACCTTGCCCGCGTACATCACGCAGACGTCGTTCGCCAGGACGGCGACCACCGAGAGATCGTGCGTGATCCACACGAGTGCGGCGCCGCTGTCGCGCGCGAGCGTCTGCATCTCGGCGAGGATCTGCCCCTGGAGGGTGACGTCGAGCGCGGTGGTCGGCTCGTCGGCGATGATGACCTCGGGCCGGTGCAGCAGCGCGATCGCGATCGCGACGCGCTGGCGCATGCCGCCCGAGAGCTCGTGCGGGTAGGCAGCCAGACGTTCGTCCGGCGCCCCGATGCCGACGCGGCCGAGCGCTTCGCGCGCGCGGTCGCGCGCCGTGGCCCGCGGCACGCGCTCGTGTGCCGTGATCGCCTCGATCATCTGGGTGTCGATGCGCAGGACGGGGTTGAGCGTCATCATCGGATCCTGGAAGATCATCGCGATGCGGCGTCCTCGGACGCGGCGCCATTCGGCAGGAGTGAGTTGCCTGAGGTCGCGTCCGTCCAGGCGAATCGCGCCGCCGACGATCCTGCCGGGCGGATCGATCAGTCCCATGATCGAGAATCCCACGGTCGACTTGCCGGAACCCGATTCGCCCACGATGCCGAGCACCTGCCCGCGCGTCACGGCGAAGGACACGCCGTCGACCGCACGCACGACGCCGCGCTTCGTGAAGAACCGGGTCCGCAGATTCTCGATACTCAGCACGGGCGCGGCCATCGTTTTCGCTCGGCTGCTATCGCCGCAGCTGCGGGTTCATCACGTCGCGCAGCCGATCACCGACCAGATTGATGCTGACGATGGTGATCACCAACGCCACCCCGGGAAAAACGCTGATCCAGTAGTCTCCGGCGAGCATGTAGTCGAAACCGCTCTTGATCAGCAGGCCGAGCGACGGCTCGGTCACCGGCACGCCGACGCCGAGGTAGGAGAGGGTTGCCTCGAGGGCGATCGCCGCGGCAATCTGTACGGTGGCGATGACGATCACGGGCGGCAGGCAGTTCGGCAGCAGGTGCGCAAGCGCGATGCGCCACGCCGGCAGCGCGAGCCCGCGCGCCGCCTCGATGTATTCCTTGACGCTCTCGACGAGCGCGGCCGCGCGGGCGGTGCGCGCGTAGTAGGCCCATTGTACGGCGATGAGCGCGGCGATGGTCTTGCCGATCCCCTGACCGAGCGCGGCCAGCAGGACGAGCGCGATCAGGATGGCGGGGAACGAGAGCTGGATGTCGACCAGGCGCATGACCAGCGCGTCGATGCGCCCGCGACGGTACCCGCTGATGAGCCCGAGGGCCACGCCGATCGCGGCGGCCGCGAGCGTGCTCGACACGCCCACGCCCAGGCTGGTACGCAAGCCGTACAGGATGCCGGACAGGACGTCGCGGCCCTGATCGTCCGTCCCGAGCCAGTAGCGCATGCGGCCGTCGCTCGACTGCGCACCAGGGGCAAGCCGCGCGTCGAGCACGTCGAGCTGGGCGAGATCGTAGGGATTCTGCGGTGCGATCAAGTGCGCAAGAAGCGCGCCGAGCAGGACGAGCGCGAGCACCGTGAGCCCGGCGAGCGCGAGTCGCGATTCGACGAAGTCGGCGGCGACGCGGGCCGCCGGCGCCTGCCCCGGCGCCACTATCCGCCCGCCTGCGCCATGCGTACGCGCGGATCCAGGATCGAGTACAGCACGTCGACCAGCAGGTTGATCAGAATGAAGAGCGTCACGGCGACCAGGAGGTAGGCGACGATCACCGGGCGGTCGAGCACGCCGATCGAATCGATGAGCAGCTTACCGGTCCCCGGCCAGGCGAAGATCGTCTCGGTGACGACGGCAAAAGCGACGAGCGAACCGAACTCCAGCCCGACCACGGTCACCACGGGGATCAGGATGTTCTTGAGCACGTGCACGCCGATCACGCGCGCCTCGGAGAGCCCCTTCGCGCGTGCGAACTTGACGTAATCCTGCGTCAGCGCTTCGCGTGCGCCGGCCCGGGTGAGCCGGATGACGAGCGCGAGCTTGAAGAGTGCGAGGTTGAGCGCGGGCAGCACGAGGTGCGCCAGGCCATCCCACGACAGAAAGCTCACTGGGACGCCGAACAGGCTCTGCGTCGGGCCGCGTCCGCCTGCCGGAAGCCAGCCGAGCTCGACCGAGAACACCAGGATCAGCATCAGCCCGGCCCAGAAGGTGGGCAGCGAGAAGCCGAGGATCGAGCCGGCGAGGATCGCCTTGCCGGCGAGCGAGCCGGACCGGATGCCCGCCCAGAGCCCGAGCGGGATCCCGAGCCCGACGGCGATCAGCGTGGCGCTCGCTGCGAGCTCGAGCGTTGCCGGCAGCCGCTCCAGGATGAGTCCGATGGCCGGTGCGTCGAACACGAACGACCGGCCGAGATCGCCCGTAGCAGCGTGCTGCAGGAAGGCGAGGTATTGCTCCCAGAGCGGCCGGTCGAGCTTGAGTGCCGCGACCGTACGGGCGATCTCCGCCTGGTCTGCCTGCGGACTGATCAGGATGTCCACCGGGTTGCCGATCGCGTATACCCCGGCGAACACGAGCCCCGACACCGCAAGGAGCACGACGATGCTCTGCAACAGGCGGCGGAGGACGAAGAGCAGCATGGGGGAATCGAAGCGTCGCTGGGCTGGGGCAGTATACCGACCGGCGCCCGCGCCCTTCGTCCGGATCGGTCGACGCCACGGTGACGGAGGCGCCTGCGGCCCGCGATTCGAAGAAGAACAAAAAGCCCGCGCGCCTTGCGACGCGCGGGCTGCCGGAATGCGGTGCTTGGGTGGCGGCGGTCAGGCGGCCGCGCGAGCACCTTTTTTCGGCGCGTCGAAGAACTGCTCGTCCTCGGTCGATCCGTGCAGCGCGGTGGTCGAGGACTTGCCGCCCTGGATCACCTGGGTAACGTCGTCGAAGTACCCCGTGCCGACCTCGCGCTGGTGCTTGACCGCGGTGAAGCCCTTCTCCGCCGCCGCGAACTCTTTCTGCTGCAGCTCGACGAACGCGCTCATGCCGGTGCGCGCGTAGCCGTAGGCGAGATCGAACATGCCGTAGTTCAGCTGATGGAAGCCGGCGAGCGTGATGAACTGGAACTTGTAGCCCATCGCACCGAGTTCGCGCTGGAACTTGGTGATCGTGGCGTCGTCCAGGTTGCGCTTCCAGTTGAACGAGGGCGAGCAGTTGTACGCGAGCATCTTGCCCGGGAACTTCTTCCGGATCGCCTCGGCGAACTTGCGGGCGAACTCGAGATCCGGCGTGCCGGTCTCGCACCACACCATGTCCGCGTACTCGGCGTACGCGAGGCCGCGCGTGATTGCCTGGTCGAGCCCGTTGCGGACGCGATAGAAGCCCTCCGCGGTGCGCTCGCCCCTGACGAACGGCTTGTCGTTCTCGTCGACATCCGAGGTGAGCAGGTTCGCGGCCTCCGCGTCGGTCCGCGCCAGCAGGATGGTCGGCACGCCGAGCACGTCGGCGGCGAGCCGCGCCGCGATGAGCTTCTGGACCGCCTCCTGGGTGGGCACCAGAACCTTGCCGCCCATGTGGCCGCACTTCTTGACGGAGGCGAGCTGGTCCTCGAAGTGCACGCCCGCCGCGCCGGCCTCGATCATCGCCTTCATGAGCTCGAACGCGTTCAGCACGCCGCCGAATCCGGCCTCGGCGTCAGCGACGATCGGCGCGAACCAGTCGACTTCGCGCTTGCCCTCGGCGTGGTCGATCTGGTCGCAGCGCGCGAGCGCGTTGTTGATCCGCTTCACGACGGTGGGCACGCTCGACACCGCGTAGAGGGATTGGTCGGGGTACATGCTCAGGCTGTCGTTCGCGTCGGCCGCGACTTGCCAGCCCGAAAGGTAGATCGCGGGAACGCCGGCGCGCACCTGCTGCATCGCCTGGTTGCCGGTCATGGCGCCGAGCGAATTTACGTACGGCCGCTCGTGCATCATCTGCCACAGCTTCTCGGCGCCGCGGCGCGCGAGCGTGTGCTCGATCTGCACGGATCCGCGCAGCCGATAGACGTCCTCGGCCGTGTAGCCGCGCTTGACGCCCTTCCACCGCGGGTTGTCGGCCCAATCGGTGTTGATCTTCCTGATGTCCAGCTCTCGGTTGTCCATCTTCCAGTACCCCTCGTTCGCCTGTCGGTCCCCGGAGCGGCGCACGCGAGTGGCCTGGCTCCACATGCTCGGCCTCCGCGCCGGCGGCGCTGTCCCCCGGTCGGGGCGCGAGCGCGCCTGGCAAGATCGCCGATGTCCGTCGTGCCAATGTTCCAGCACGCCGCACCTCTCACGTGGCGCCAGAGATCGAGGTCTGGCGATCCAGCAGGTGCGAGCACCCGGTAAGGCGTCGACCTGGTGGCCGCGGCCACCCCGGTAAGGGCGGGCGCGATTCCTGTGACTCGCTCGAAGTATGGCAGCGATTGTGCGAGCGCACAATTTCTTCTTTTGAGGGATTTCTCCAATTTTTTGAAGCGGAACAATCGATTGAAGGAGTGCTTTCCGCTATCCGGAACCGAGTGCCGGAAAAAGAAACCACCTTTTATTGCGGCGCAAGATATCGGGTTTCTTCCCACCACCGGTGGCAGGCAGCGGGTGACGATCGCGTGGGCAGCGTGGCCAGATGCAAACGGGGGCTGAGCGAGGTCGCGCTAACGTGGGCGCACGTGGTGGGCGAGCGTGTACTCGTCCGTACGCGCGGCGTAATCGAGATCCCTGCGCATCGCCCAGGTGGCGATCTGGTGGTGCAGCGGAATCACGGCGAGGGACGCCATTGCCGCGCGCATCGCGTCCTGCGCGATCGGTTCGCGCGCAGTCGGGTCAACGGTCGCGAGCGCGCGCTCGGTCAGGGCATCGAGACGCGGATCGGAGTACCTGCCCCAATTCCACGTGCCGTAGCCCTTGGCAGCGTCGAACGTGGCGACGAGCGACCGGAGCGCGAGATCGCCGGAGTAGGAACCCCAGCCGAGCATCGCGAACGCAAACTCGCGGTTGCGCGCCTTGCTCACGTACACGCTGAACGGAAGCGTCGTGACTCGCGCCCGGATGCCCACGCGCGCCAGCATCTGCGCTACGGCTTGCGCGACGCGGTCGTCGTTCACGTACCGGTCGTTCGGGGCGTGCACGACGAGCCCGAAGCCGTCGGGAAACCCGGCTGCGGCAAGCAGCTTCTTCGCGCCCTCCGGGTCGTGGATTTCCGGTTTGAGATCGGCAGCGTGCCCGAAGACTCCCGGCGACACGAGGTTGCCTGCGGGCAGCGCGAGCCCTTCCATCACGCGCTCGGCGATCGCCTGGCGGTTGATCGCCTTGGAGATCGCGCGCCGCACGCGTACGTCCTTCAGCGGGTTCCGGTCGAGCGGCCGGCCGTCCGCACCGGTGATCGAGGGCACGCGGTCGAGTCCCTGCTCGAGATGGAAGAAGATCGTCCGCCAGGAGACCTTTTGCGCGAGGTGCACGGCGCCATTCGCGCGCAGCTTCACCACGTCCGCCGGCGGGATCTGCTCGATCAGGTCGACGTCGCCCGCAAGGAGCGCGGCGGTGCGCGCGGCGTTGTTCGGCACCATCCGGAAGATGACCTTGTCCCACGCGGGGCGGCCCTCCCAATGGGCGTCGTGGCGCACGAGCTCCACGCGGTCGCCGCGAGCGAAGCGCGCCAGGCGGTACGGGCCGGTTCCCACCGCTGCCCGGCCGCTGTTGAATTCTTCGGTGCCCGCCCGTCGCGCCGCACGCCGTGACACGATGAAGATCGAATTGACGTCATAGGGCACCATGGCATACGGGCGCTCGGTCTTCAGCACCACGGTATAGCGGTCCGGCGCGCGGACTTGGACGAGCTGCCGCGTGAACGGCACGAATGAGCCCGGGCTGTTGGCGATGGTTGCGGGCCGCTCGAGCGAGAAGACGACGTCCTCCGCCGTGAGCTCGGCACCGTCGTGGAACCTGATGCCCTTGCGCAGCTTGAACTCCCACGTGGTCGCATCCACCGCCCGCCACGACTCCGCGAGCCCGGGCACGAGGCGCGCGTTCTCGTCTACGCGGGTGAGGGCGTCGAACACGTGCCACGCGATGTTGTTGTTGGCGGCTACGTTGAAGTAGTGAGGATCGAGCGACGTGACTTCCGACGCGAGCGCGATACGGAGATCCGCGGCAAGCGTCGGCAAGGACGCGATCTGGGCGGCGCACGCCGCGAGCGCGGCGCACGCGAAGAGGCGAAGCGTCTTCGGCATGCGAGGTCTTTCGTGCGGCGGTCGGTCCCGATTATAGGCGCCGCGACCGCCGGGGCGGCCCGGCATTCGCCGCAGGGGCGCCGTGCAGGCCGTCTCGGGCGCGGCCACGGCCGCCGCCGGTCGGCGGCCTGCTAGAATTCGTGGCGCAACCTGTCCGACCGTCGCCGCACGAGCACCCCTGCGCGAGCACCGCACATGACCCTGACGCCAATTCCCGAGCTGGTCGCCGAGCTGAAGGCGGGTCGGATGGTGATCCTCGTCGACGACGAGGATCGCGAGAACGAGGGCGACCTCGTCATCGCCGCGGAGCATGTCACGCCCGAGGCGATCAACTTCATGGCCACGCACGGGCGCGGGCTCATCTGCATGCCGATCACGGAGGACCATGCCCGCCAGCTCAACCTGCCGCTCATGGTGCAGGAAAACCGCGCTCCGCACGGCACCGCGTTCACGGTGTCGATCGAGGCGGCGCGCGGCGTCACCACGGGGATCTCGGCGTTCGATCGGGCGCATACGATCCGCGTTGCCACGGCGCCGGGCGCGCGCCCCGAAGACGTCGTGACTCCCGGGCATGTCTTCCCGCTGGTGGCGAGGCCCGGCGGCGTGCTGGTGCGCGCGGGACACACCGAGGCGTGCTGCGATCTCGCCCAGATGGCGGGATGCAGCGCAGCCGCGGTGCTCTGCGAGATCATGAAGGACGATGGCACGATGGCGAGGCTGCCCGATCTCGTGCAGTTCGCCGAGCGGCACCGGCTGAAGACGGGCTCGATTGCCGACCTGATCCGCTTCCGCAGCCAGAACGAGACGCTCGTCAAGCGGGTCGCCGAACGCGTGATCGAGACCCTGTCCGGACCGTTCCGCCTGGTGGTCTACATCGAACGGATCAGCGGGGCAACGCACCTCGCGCTCGTGCGCGGTGAGATCGACCCGCAGTCGGACACGCTCGTCCGGGTGCACGAGCCGACCTCGCTCCTCGACCTGCTCGTGGCCGGGCCGGGCACCCATTCCTGGGGCGTGCAGGACGCGCTTGCCGCGATCGCCGCGGCCGGGCACGGCGTGATGGTGCTGCTCAATTGCTCGGAGAGTCCGGGCCGGTTGATCGAACGCGCAGCGTCGGGCACGTCGCCCAAGCCGGCTCCCCGCGCCGAGCTCCTCACCTATGGAATCGGAGCGCAGATCCTGCGCGACCTGAACGTCGGCCGCATGCGGCTGATGGCGAATCCGCGCAAGATGCCGAGCGTGGCGGGATGGGAGCTCGAGGTCACCGGGTACGTGCAGCACGCCCACCGGAGCGAGGGCTCGGCATGAGCGAGCTCGCGCCGAGCCTCGACGGGAAGGGCATGCGCATCGGAATCGTCCGCAGCCGGTTCAACGAAGCGATCGGCGCGGCCGAGCTTGCCGCGTGCCTCGGGCGCCTCGCCGAGCTCGGTGTTGGCGCGACCGATGTCACGGTAGTGAGCGTCGCCGGCGCCCTGGAGGCGCCGCTCGCGCTGCAGCGGCTCGGCGCGACCGGCGCGTACGATGCCCTGATCGCACTCGGTGCGGTGATCCGCGGCGAAACGTATCACTTCGAGATCGTGGCCAACGAGTCCGCGGCGGGAATCAGCCAGGTGACGCTCGACGCGGGGGTGCCGATCGCCAACGGCATTCTCACCACCGACACCGAGGCGCAGGCCGGGGCGCGAGCGGCGGCGAAGGGCCGCGACTGCGCCGAGGTGGCCGTGGAAACGGCGAACCTCTTGCGCCGCATCGACAAGGCGCACAGATGAAGACCGCCCGCCACCGCGCGCGTGAGCTTGCGCTGCAGAGCCTGTACCAGTGGCAGATCGGTGGCAACCCGGCCGAGGACATCGTGCAGCAGATGGCCGAGGTGGAAGGGTTCACCAGGGCGGACACCGAGTACTTCACGCGGCTCTTCCGCGGGACGGTGGCCGAGGCGGCGGCGCTCGACGACGAGATCGCGCCACTCATCGACCGCAAGCTCCGCGAGCTCTCGCCGATCGAGCACGCGATCCTGCTGCTCGGCGCGTACGAGCTCAAGCACGCGGTGGACGTGCCCTACCGTGCCGTGATCAACGAGGCGGTCGAGCTCGCGAAGGCGTACGGCGGTACCGACGGCTACAAGTTCGTGAACGGTGTGCTCGACAAGCTCGCGCGGCAGCTGCGCGCCGGCGAGTGCACGACCGTGCGTGCATAGGACGACGTGATCGGCGAGCTGCTCGCGCGGCTCTTCAAGCGGCCGGCGCATGCCGGTCCCGCCGGCGATCCGCTCGCAGAGGCGGCCGCGCTGCTGGAAAGCGGGCGCCTCGCAGAGGCAGCGCACGCCGCCGAGGCGATCATCGGGCAGCAGCCGGATCATCCGTATGCGCGCATCGTGCTGGCGCGGACCCATGCGCGACACGGGCGCGTGGACGAGGCGCGCAGCGTGCTCGACCGCGCGCTCGCTGCCCACCCGGAGATCGACCATGTGTGGGCGGAGCGCGCCGAGCTCGAGCGCCAGGCCGGCAACGCGGATGCCGCGGTGGCGATCTATCGCCGCGCCCTCGAGCGCGGACGCGGTTCGCCCGCGATCCTCGTCAACCTCGGCGGCCTGCTGCTCGCCGAAAGCCGGGCCGAGGAGGCGGTCGAGGTCCTGAAGCGCGCAAGCGAGCTGGATCCCGCACAGAGCTCGCACCGCCTCCAGCTCGGACGGGCGCAGCTGAATTGCGGCGATCTCGCGGGCGCCGAGCGCAGCGTGCGTCGCGCCGTGGAGCTCGATCCCGGCGCGCGCGGACCGCGTTTCTGGCTCGCGCACGTACTCCTGATGCAGGGGCGGATGGCCGAGGGCTGGGCCGAATACGAGACGCGCCTGGCGCAGCCAGGATTCGCGTGGGGCACCGCGGGGCTGCCGCGCTGGGACGGCAGCGATCCGCGCGGCATGCGCCTGCGGGTGATCGCCGAGCAGGGGCTCGGCGACTCGATCATGTTCGCGCGGTTCATCCCGCACCTGATCGAGCGCGGCGCAGCCGTCCAGTTTCTCTGCCGGCGCACGATGCAGCGGCTCTTCCAGGCGAGCTTCAACGATCAGCCGGTCGAAGTGATCGCCGATCCGGACGCCGATGCCGCGGGCGTCACCGCGCACGTGCATCTGATGAGCCTGCCGTATCTGCTCGCGCTGCCGCGCGCGGCGCTGCGGGCCGAGCGTCCGTACCTGCGGTTGCCGGCTGGGCTCGCGGACGCGTGGCACGCGAAGGTTCACGCCGCGCTCGGCGACGCGCGTCCGCGCCTCAAGGTGGGCCTCATGTGGGCAGGCAATCCGGACCGCTCGCGGGACGAGGACCGCTCGCTTCCGATCGAGGTGGCCGGACGGCTCGGGACGGCGGCCCACGGGATCGCCTGGTTCAATCTGCAGGTCGACACCGAACGCGACCGGGGAGCGCAGCACCCGTTTCCGATGATCGACCTCACGCACGGGATGAGCGACTATGCCGAGTCGGCAGGACTCATCGACGCGATGGACCTCGTGATCTCGGTGGACACTTCGACGGCGCATGCGGCTGCGGCGCTCGGTGCGCGGCTGTGGCTGCTCGCCCCGCACAACGTCTGCTGGCGCTGGCTGATCGCCGGCGAGGAAAGCCCGTGGTATCCCGGCGTGCGGCTCTTTCGCGCCGCGCGGCCGCGCGAATGGGCGCCGGTCGTCGAGCGCATCTGCGGCGAGCTCGCCGCCCTCGCAGCGGCGAGGGGGTCATAGGGTGCCAACCGAGTTCGAGATCATTGCGCGCTATTTCACGCGCCCCGCGCGTACCGCGGTGCTCGGCATCGGGGACGACGCGGCGATCGTGCGGGTGCCGGCCGAGCTGGCACTCGCAATCACCACGGATTTGCTCGTCGAGGGAACGCACTTTCTTGCGGACACCGATGCCGCACGGCTCGGCCACAAGGCGCTCGCGGTGAACCTGTCCGATCTCGCCGCGATGGGCGCCGACCCGCGGTGGTTCACGCTCGCGCTCTCGCTGCCGAGCGACGACGAGGCGTGGCTCGCGGCGTTTGCCCGCGGCATGTTCGCGCTCGCGGATCGCTTCGGCGTGGAGCTCGTCGGCGGCGACACGACGCGCGGGCCGCGCACGATCTCGATCACCGCGTACGGCACGCTGCCGCCCGGGCTCGCGCTGCGCCGGGACGGCGCCGCTGGCGGAGAAGACGTCTGGCTCTCGGGCAGCACCGGGGATGCCGCGCTCGGCCTCGCACACCTGCAGGGCAGGGTGCGCCTGCCGGATGCCGCGGCGCGCCACTGCCTGGCGCGGCTCGAGACGCCGCTGCCCCTCGTCGCGCTCGGACGGCGGCTGCGCGGCGTGGCGTCGAGCGCAATCGACGTGTCGGACGGGCTCGTCGCCGATCTCGGGCACGTCGCGGAGCGCTCGGCGATCGCAGTCGAGATCTGGCTGGGCCAGGTGCCGCGATCGAAGGCCGTCGCGGAGTGTTCCGACGCCGCGCTCGCGCGCGCGTGCCTGCTTGGCGGAGGCGACGACTACGAGCTCGCGTTCACCGCGCCCGTCAGCCGGCGCGCCGCGATTCTCGCGCTCGCTGCGGAGATCGGGCTGCCGCTCGCGCGCATCGGCCGCACGCTCGCGGGCAACCCGGCGGTCACGGTCATCGACGAGGCGGGAACCCCCGTCCCCGTGCCACGCGCCGGCTTCGATCACTTCGGCGCATGAGCACGGTCGCGGGCGCGCGCCCGACGGCGGCATTTCTCGTCGCGCATCCGGCGCACTTCCTCGCGCTCGGCTTCGGGACGGGGCTCGCGCCGTTCGGGCCCGGCACGGTGGGGACGCTCCTGGCGATACCGCTCCATGCCGCGCTTGGGCGTTGGCTGAGCCCGCTCGGGATACTGGCGCTCCTCCCGGCCTTCTTCGCGCTCGGCGTGTGGGCGTGCGGGCGCACCGGGCGCGACCTGGGCGCCGCCGACCATTCCGGAATGAACTGGGACGAGATCGTCGCATACCTGCTCGTGCTGGTGTTCACGCCGCCGGGGCTCGCGTGGCAGGTCTTTGCATTCGTCGCGTTCCGGTGCTTCGACATCCTGAAGCCGCCGCCGATCCGGCACTTCGATCGCACGCTCAAAGGGGGCTTCGGGGTGATGCTCGACGATCTCGTCGCGGCGTTCTACACGCTGCTCCTGATCGCGGTCGCCAAGGCCGCCCTCGCGTAGAATGACCGCGACCGATCACGCTCCGCTGTCGCCTCTTGCATGATGCCGCATCTGGACGTCCGCGCGCTCCTCGACTTCCACGACGGATGCGTCGCACGTGCCGGCTGGACCGACGAAGCGACGCCGGCGCGCTTCGACGCGGGGGTGTGGCAGTACGTGGAGCGCGACCACCGCCACAACGGCCGCCTCTGGGAGGAGGAAGACCAGGCGCGCCGCCGCGACGTCCCGGACAGCGCGATCGCCGCCAACAAGCACGCGATCGACCGGCACAATCAGGAGCGCAACGATGCGATCGAGCGCATTGACGAGATGCTCCTTGCAGCGGTCGTGGGCGTCGACCGGGCGCCCGGCGCCCGGATGAGCTCCGAAACCGCCGGCGCGATGATCGACCGGCTCTCGATTCTCGCGCTCAAGATCCACCATATGCGGCTGCAGACCGAGCGCGCGGACGCGACGCCCGAGCACGTCGCGGCGTGCCGGTCGAAACTGGCGCGGCTCATCGAGCAGCGCGCCGACCTCGCCCGGTGCCTCGAGGCGCTGCTCGCGGACTGTGCGGCCGGGCGCGCGTACTTCAAGGTCTACCGCCAGTTCAAGATGTACAACGATCCGAATCTCAATCCGTACCTGTACGGCGCGCCGCCAGGCGAGCACGGGTAGCCATGCCCGATCCCACGCTGGATGTGCTCGCAGCCTCGGTCGGCGAGCGCCTCAAGTCGGCCCGGCTCCTGCTGGCGACGGCCGAGTCCTGCACGGGCGGCTGGGTGGCACAGGCGGTGACCGCCGTTCCGGGAAGCTCGGAGTGGTTCGACCGCGGCTTCGTCACCTACTCGAACGCAGCGAAGCAGGAGCTGCTCGGCGTGGGCGACGAGACGCTTGCGCGCTACGGCGCGGTGAGCGAGGACACCGCGCGCGAGATGGCGCTCGGCGCGCTCGTGCACAGCCGGGCGCAGGTGGCGGTTGCGATCACCGGCGTCGCGGGTCCGAGTGGCGGAACGGCGGCGAAGCCGGTGGGCATGGTCTGCTTCGCGTGGGTGCGCCGGGGTCAAGAGCCGCAGAGCGAGACGCGGCGCTTTGCCGGCGACCGGGAGCAAGTGCGGCGGCAATCGGTCGTCGCCGCGCTGCAGGGCTTGCTCGCGCGCCTCGCCGATTGACCGCGCGCCAGGCTGCGCTCGCGGGGGACCTCGTCGTCTGGCCCGACCACCGGCCGGAGGGTGTGCTGCATCGGCCAAAATGCCGAGAATCCGGACCTCCCAGGCCGCCGTGAACCGGGGTAGATTGAGCTTGCAAAGGCCGGCTGTTCCCCGAGGCGGCTTGAACCGCGACGGGGTTGACCCCATTTTCGATGCTTCGATCCAGGAGCAACGATGACCGCAATTCGTCCTGCCGCCGTCGCCGGAACGTTCTATCCGGGCGACCGCGATGCGCTGGCGCAGGACGTGACGGCCATGCTCGAGGAGGCGCGCGAGCGCGAACTCGGGCCGGGGTTCCCCAAGGCCGTGATCGTCCCGCACGCGGGGTATATCTACTCGGGGCCGGTCGCGGCGAACGCATACGTCCTGCTGCGCCCGGCGCGAGGCGTCGTGAAGCGCGTCGTCCTTCTCGGCCCGTGCCACCGTGTGCCGGTGCGGGGGCTCGCACTTCCCGCCGCTGACGCATTCGAGACGCCGCTCGGCCGCATCCCGGTCGATGCCGAGGCGGTCGCCATCGCGCGCACGCTGCCGCAGGTGAGCGAATACCGCGCGACGCACGCGCAGGAGCATTCGCTCGAGGTGCAACTGCCGTTCCTCCAGGAGGTGCTCGGAGAGTTCGCCGTCGTGCCCCTCGTCGTCGGCGCGGCGAGCGTGGGCGAGGTGGCAGAGGTCCTCGAAAGGCTGTGGGGCGGTCCGGAGACGCTGATCGTGGTGAGCTCGGACCTTTCGCACTACCACGCGTACGACGAGGCGCGGGCGCTGGACGAGGAAACGGCGCGCGCGATTCTCGCCCGGCGGACCGACCTCGATCACGAGCAGGCGTGCGGCGCAACGCCCATCGCCGGGTTCCTCGCAGCCGCCGAGCGGCGGGAGCTCGCGGCCGAGTTGCTCGACCTGCGCAACTCCGGCGACACCGCGGGCGGCAAGGGGCGCGTCGTCGGCTATGCGTCCTTCGCGTTCTGGGAAGGCGAGCGGGCTGCCTACGGCGAGGAGCATGGCCGTGCCCTGGTCGGGCTCGCGCGGCGCGGCATCGCGTCGAAGCTCGGCGCAGGCGCGCCGCCGCACGGGGAGCCGTGGCCGTCCTGGCTGCACGAGCAGCGGGCGACCTTCGTGACGCTGATGCAGGCCGGGGAGCTGCGGGGGTGCATCGGCAGCCTGCAGGCGCGGCGGGCGCTCGGCGTGGATGTCGCAGCGAATGCGCGCGCGGCGGCGTTCTCCGATCCGCGGTTCGCGCCGCTGTCGGCAGGCGATCTGCCGGATACCGAGGTCGAGGTTTCGGTGCTGTCCAATCCGGTGCGCGTGATGTTCAGCGACCACGAGGATCTGGTCGCCCAGCTGCGACCCGGCATCGACGGGCTCATCCTGGCGGCAGACGCGCAACGGGGCACGTTCCTGCCGCAGGTCTGGGAGCAGCTCCCCGAACCCGAGGCGTTCCTCGCCCACCTGAAGCGCAAGGCCGGCATCGCCGAGACCTTCCCCAGCGGCCGCTGCAGCGTCTGGCGCTATCGCGTCAGGAAGTGGCGCGAGCAGGATTTCGCATGACGATGAGCGGACCGCACGCAGGCCGGTGGTGGCACATGCTGGACGACGGTCGCATGCAGTGCGACCTCTGCCCGCGCGACTGCCGCCTGCACGACGGCCAGCGCGGCGCATGCTTCGTGCGTCAGCGCGTCGGGAGCGATATGGTGCTGACGACCTACGGGCGGTCGTCGGGCTTCTGCGTCGACCCGATCGAGAAGAAGCCGCTGAACCACTTCTATCCCGGCTCGTCGGTCCTGTCGTTCGGCACTGCGGGCTGCAACCTTGCGTGCAAGTTCTGCCAGAACTGGGACATCTCCAAGTCGCGCGAGATGGATACGCTCGCGGACGCCGCGAGCCCCAAGCGGATCGCGCAGGCCGCGGCGGAGCTCGAGTGCAAGAGCGTCGCGTTCACGTACAACGATCCGGTGATCTTCGCCGAGTATGCGCTGGACGTGGCCGATGCCTGCCATGCGCGCGGCGTCCAGACCGTCGCCGTTACGGCCGGCTACATCCATGCGACACCCCGAGCGGAGTTCTTCGCGAAGATGGACGCGGCGAACGTCGACCTGAAGGCATTCACCGACGACTTCTACTCTAAGCTCTGCGGGGCGCGCCTTGCGCCGATCCTCGACACCCTCGTCTATCTGAAGCACGAGACCGACGTCTGGTTCGAGATCACCACGCTGCTCATTCCCGGCCTCAACGACAGCGACGGCGAGCTGGAGGCGCTTTCGCGCTGGATCGCGCGGGAGCTCGGTCCGGAGGTGCCGCTGCATTTCACGGCGTTTCATCCGGATTACAAGATGAACGAGATGAGCCCCACGCCGTCCGCGACCCTGACGCGCGCCCGGCGGATCGCGACGGCGCACGGCCTGCGCTACGTGTATACGGGCAATGTTCACGATCCCGAGGGCGGCACCACCTTTTGTCCCCACTGCGGCAACGGGGTCATCGTGCGCGACTGGCACCGGATCCTGAACTACCGGATCGACGATGCCGGGCGCTGCCAGGAGTGCGGGGGCGCGCTCGCCGGCCGCTTCGGGCGGTTCGATCACGCATTCGGCCCGCGGCGCGTGCCCGTCCGACTGGCGAGCTTCCTCACGACCTGACCGCCGGACGGGATTTCCGCTCGCTTCCTGTCAGGATCCTGCCCCCGCGCCTTCGCGCGGAGCCCCGGGAGGCGCCGGCGCGGTTGCGCCGGGCATCCCGATACTGTATAAATCGCCAGGTCAGAGCCGACGCGGTCCGTGCCCGCATGGTCCGCACCGTGCGGGCTCACGTCCTGAGCCACTACGGCCGCTACGCTCGCGACAGATCGAGTGAGGGACGCGCCCATGCGGCGGTGGGAACGTCCGTCGGCGTCGGCGACATGACGGCCGCGCCGAAAAGGAGATTTCTGCCGCGACCAGCGCATATGGGAGAATAGCCATGCCCTCCGACACCAACGTCATTCCCCTCATGGACGAGAACAAATCCAAGGCGCTCGCAGCCGCCCTGGCGCAGATCGAGAAGCAGTTCGGCAAGGGGTCCATCATGCGCATGGACGCGCAGGCGGCCCCGGACGTCCAGGTCGTCTCGACCGGATCGCTCGGTCTGGACGTCGCGCTCGGCGTCGGCGGGCTCCCGCGCGGCCGGGTCGTCGAGGTCTACGGCCCCGAGTCGTCGGGCAAGACCACGCTCTGTTTGCAGGTGGTGGCGGAGATCCAGAAGGCGGGCGGCACCGCGGCGTACATCGACGCCGAAAACGCGCTCGACCCGCAGTACGCCGCCAAGCTCGGCGTGCGCATCGATGACCTGCTGATCTCCCAACCGGACACCGGCGAGCAGGGGCTCGAGATCGCCGACATGCTCGTGCGCTCGGGTTCGGTGGACCTCATCGTGATCGACTCGGTAGCGGCGCTCGTTCCGCGCGCCGAGATCGAGGGCGAGATGGGCGACCAGCTCCCCGGACTCCAGGCGCGGCTCATGAGCCAGGCCCTGCGCAAGCTCACCGGGAACATCAA
This sequence comes from Burkholderiales bacterium, assembly GCA_020848075.1. Classification (GTDB taxonomy): domain Bacteria; phylum Pseudomonadota; class Gammaproteobacteria; order Burkholderiales; family SG8-39; genus JAABRB01. The sequence continues at coordinate 43,979 of JADLAV010000040.1, read as the reverse complement.
GCGCACCAATACGCTCGTCATCTTCATCAACCAGATCCGGATGAAGATCGGCGTGATGTTCGGCAATCCCGAGACCACGACCGGCGGCAATGCGCTGAAGTTCTATGCGTCGGTGCGCATGGACATCCGCCGCATCGGCGCGATCAAGAAGGGCGACGAGGTGATCGGTTCGGAGACGCGCGTCAAAGTGGTCAAGAACAAGGTCGCGCCGCCATTCCGCGAGGCCGTCTTCGATATCCTCTATGGCCAGGGCATCTCCCGCGAAGGCGAGATCCTCGAGCTCGGCGTCCAGGCCGGAGTGGTCGAGAAGTCGGGCGCCTGGTACGCGTACAAGAAGGACCGCATCGGCCAGGGCAAGGACAACGCGCGCGAGTATCTGAGGGAGCATCCGGATCTCGCCGCCGAGATCGAGGCGAGGATCCGCGAGAAGCTCGGCGTCGCAGCCCCGGCGACGGCGACGCTGGCGGCGGAGGCCTGAAGGCGCCACGGGCGTGGCGCGCTCGAACCCGACGCTGCGTGAGCGGGCGATTGCGCTGCTGGCGCGACGCGAGCACTCCCGCGCGGAGCTCGCCCGCAAGCTCGCCCACCACGCTGAGTCGGACGCCGAGGTGGAGGCGCTGCTCGACGAGCTCGCCCGGCGCAAATTGCTCTCCGACGGCCGCTATGTCTCGGCGCGCAGCGAAGTCCTGGCGCGGAAGTTCGGCGCGGCGCGGGTCGTGCGCGAGCTCCGCGACAAGGGCATCGCGGCGCCGGCGCTCCAGAGCCTCGAGCGCGATCTGAAGGCAAGCGAGCTGGACCGCGCGCGCGCGGTTTGGCAGAAGCGCTTCGGCGCGCCTGCCGGCAATGCCGCGGACCGCGCGCGGCAGGCGCGCTTCCTGCAGGCGCGCGGATTCTCGTTCGAGGTCATTCGACGCGTCGTCCGCGGGCTGGACGACGCAGGCTAGAAAGATCCGATCGGCGGTGCGGGCAGGGCGAGCGGAGCGACTCGCCGCGTGGTGGAGTGCTGGTTCAGGCCTGCGCGGCCCCCGGCAGCCGACCCGGCGGACGCATTTGCATCCGCCCTGGATTCCGGCGAAAATCACGTTCTTTCAGTGATTTGAAGCGCGCTCCGCGCGTCGGACCCCCGGGGCCATGAGATCCGCCGATATCCGCTCGAGCTTTCTCGACTTCTTCGCGAGGCGCGGCCACACGGTCGTCGCCTCCAGCCCCCTCGTCCCGGCGAACGATCCCACGCTGCTCTTCACCAACTCGGGGATGGTCCAGTTCAAGGACGTGTTTCTCGGCCGCGAGACGCGCTCGTACAAGCGCGCCGTGACCGCGCAGCGCAGCCTGCGCGCGGGCGGCAAGCACAACGATCTCGAGAACGTGGGGTACACCGCGCGCCACCACACGTTCTTCGAGATGCTCGGCAACTTCAGCTTCGGCGACTACTTCAAGCGCGACGCGATCCGATTCGCGTGGGACCTGCTCACCAAGGAGTGGGGGCTGCCCGGCGAGCGCATGTGGATCACCGTCTACGAGACCGACGATGAAGCCTACGACCTCTGGACGAGGGAGATCGGCATTCCGGCGAACCGGATCGCGCGCATCGGGGACAAGCCCGGTGCGGGCCGCTACCAGAGCGACAACTTCTGGCAGATGGGCGACACCGGCCCGTGCGGCCCGTGCTCGGAGATCTTCTGGGATCACGGTCCCGAGGTGGCGGGCGGGCCGCCCGGCACGGCGGAGGCGGACGGCGACCGCTACATAGAGATCTGGAACCTCGTGTTCATGCAGTTCAATCGCGACGAGGCGGGCGAGCTGCACCCGCTGCCGAAGCCATCGGTCGACACCGGCATGGGCCTCGAGCGCATCGCGGCGGTGCTCCAGGGCGTGCACTCCAACTACGAGATCGATCTCTTCCAGGACCTGATCAGGGCGGCGGCGCGCGAGACGGGCACCCGCGACCTCGCCGCGAACTCGCTCAAGGTGATCGCGGATCACATCCGCGCCTGTGCCTTCCTGATCGTCGATGGCGTCATTCCCGGCAACGAGGGCCGCGGGTACGTGCTCCGGCGCATCATCCGCCGCGCGCTGCGCCACGGCTACAAGCTCGGCCAGAGGCGGCCGTTCTTCCACCGGTTGGTGGCGGATCTTTCCAAGGTGATGGGCGCGGCGTATCCGGAGCTCCCCAAGGCGCAGGAGCGCGTCGCGCAGGTGCTGCGCGTGGAGGAGGAGCGCTTCGGCGAAACGCTGGAGCACGGCATGAAGGTCCTGGAAGGCGCGCTGACGCGCGAGGATCGCATGCTCGACGGGGAGACCGTCTTTCAGCTCTACGACACGTTCGGCTTTCCCGTGGACCTCACTGCGGACATCGCGCGCGAGCGCGGCATCATGATCGACCATGCCGGGTTCGAGGCGGCGATGGAGCGCCAGCGCGAGCAGGCGCGCGCCGCGTCCAAGTTCAGGATGGCGACAGGGGTGGAGTACCAGGGGACACCGACCGAGTTCCGGGGCTACGACACGCTGTCGCTCGAGGGAACGGTCGTTGCGATCTACCGGGAGGGCGCGCAGGTCGAGGAACTGGAGTCCGGCGAGCCCGCCATAGTGGTGCTCGATCGCACGCCGTTCTATGCCGAGTCCGGCGGCCAGGTGGGCGATCGCGGAGAGCTCGCCGGTGCTGGCGGGACCTTCCTCGTGGCCGACACGCAGAAGATCCAGGCCGAAGTGTTCGGGCATCACGGCCGGCTCAGGACCGGAAGGCTGCGGGTCGGCGACCGCGTGAAGGCGCGCGTGGACGAGGTCGCGCGCGCGCGCGCGGCGTGGAACCACTCGGCCACGCACCTGATGCATGCCGCCCTGCGCAGGGTCCTCGGCCCGCACGTGCAGCAGAAGGGCTCGCTCGTCGACTCCGAGCGCACCCGGTTCGACTTCGCGCACAACGCCCCGATGAGCGCGGAGGAGATCCGCGAGGTCGAAGCGCTGGTCAACCGCGAGATCCGCCGCAACGTCGAGGTGACCGTGCGGATCATGAAGTTCGACGACGCGATCCGTGCCGGCGCGCTGGCGTTCTTCGGCGACAAGTATGGCGACGAGGTGCGGGTTCTGCAGATGGGCGATTTCTCGACCGAGCTCTGTGGCGGCACGCATGTGCGTCGCACCGGCGACATCGGGTTCTTCAAGATCGTGTCGGAGACCGGCGTTGCTGCGGGGATTCGCCGTGTCGAAGCGGTGACGGCCGATGGCGCGCTCGCGGCAGTGCAGGCGCAGGAGTCCAAGCTCGCCGAGGCTGCGGCCGCGCTCAAGGCCCCGCCGGCGGAGGTCACCGCCAAGATCCAGCAGGTGCTGGAGAACGTGAAGGCCCTCGAGAAGGAGCTCGCCCGGCTGAAGTCGAAGATGGTGGCCTCCCAGGGCGATGAGCTCGTCGCACGGGCAGAGGAGGTCAAGGGCGTGAAGGTGCTCGCGGCCGCGATCGAAGGCGCGGACGCCAAGACCCTGCGCGAGACCATGGACAAGCTGAAAGACAGGCTGAAGACCGCGGCCATCGTCCTGGCTGCGAGCGACGGCGCGCGGGTGAGCCTGATCGCCGGCGTCACCCCCGATATCGCCGCGAAGGTGAAGGCGGGCGATCTGGTCAATTTCGTCGCCCAGCAGGTGGGCGGCAAGGGCGGCGGGCGGCCCGACATGGCGCAGGCGGGGGGCACCGAGCCGGCCAAGGTCCCCGGCGCGCTCGGCTCGGTGAAGAACTGGGTCGAGCAGCGGCTCTGACGGCGCCCGCGGCGGCCGTTCGGCTAGAATGAAATCGTCTTCACGGCACTTCTCGCACTGAGAGCTTGCTCCAGGTCATGCCCCATTCCGGAAAAGCGCGTCCCGTCGCGATGAACGACGACCCGCAGCCCGCCTACCGGGTCGATGACGTTCGCATCCGCGAGATCAAGGAGCTCGCACCGCCGGCGCACCTGCTGCGGGAGTTCCCCACGACGCCCGCGACCGAGGCGCTCGCATTCAACACGCGCAACGCAATCCACCGCATCCTGCACGGCGCAGACGACCGCCTGCTCGCGATCGTGGGGCCATGCTCGATCCACGACGTGCGCGCGGCCATGGAGTACGCGCGCCTGCTGCTCGAGACTCGGCGCGAGCTCGAGCAGGATCTCGTGATCGTCATGCGGGTGTACTTCGAGAAGCCGCGCACCACGGTCGGATGGAAGGGCCTCATCAACGACCCGAACCTCGACGGCAGCTTCCAGATCAACAAGGGCCTGCGGATCGCGCGCAAGCTCCTGTGGGAGCTGAACCAGCTCGGCATGCCATGCGGCACCGAGTACCTCGACATGATCTCGCCCCAGTACTACGCGGACCTCATCAGCTGGGGCGCGATCGGGGCGCGCACGACCGAGAGCCAGGTGCACCGCGAGCTCGCATCGGGCCTCTCGTGTCCGGTGGGATTCAAGAACGGGACCGACGGGAACGTGCGGGTCGCGGTGGACGCGATCAAGGCGGCGCAATCGCCGCATCATTTCCTGTCGGTCACCAAGGGCGGCCACTCGGCGATCGTCTCGACGAACGGCAACGAAGACTGCCACGTCATCCTGCGCGGGGGCGCCCAGCCGAACCACGACGCGGCGAGCGTCGATGCGGCATGCAGGGCGCTTGCCGAGGCGGGGCTGGCGCAGCGCCTGATGATCGATCTCTCGCACGGCAATAGCCGCAAGGACTACCGGCGGCAGATCGAGGTCGGGGCGGACGTTGCGTCCCAGATCGCGGCCGGCGAGGAGCGAATCATCGGCGTGATGATCGAGTCGCATCTGGTGGCGGGTCGTCAGGATCTGGCGGCCGACCGCGAGCTCGCGTACGGCCAGAGCATCACCGACGCGTGTCTCGGCTGGGAGGAGACGGTGCCTCTCCTGCACCGGCTTGCCGAGGCGGTGCGAGCGCGCCGGCTCGTTCGCCAGGAAGGCGCCGAATAGCGCGCCTGCTGCCCGCGAGCGGCGCGAACCGCGTCGACGTGCGCGTGCCCCCCGTTGGGGGTGTGGCGTATTTCATCCGGTATCGCGGGCCGGTTTGCCCCGGATCGCCGCTTTGACGTAATCTGTCGGCACCGCAGCCGACGCTGAACGGCATCCCGATGGCCGAGACGATCGAAGACACCAGACTGCCGCAGCTGGAGTACCTCGGCGACGCGACCCAGTTCGCCGGAAAGCTGCACGGCATGATCAACTACGCGCCGCTCTTCGAGAACTTCAGCCTCGCGGAGATCCGGCTCATGGCGCACTTCATGCGGACCTACCGCGCGGAGGCCGGCCAGGAGATCATCCGCGAGGGCGAGGCGGGCGACTTCATGATGATCGTGCTCGAGGGGCGCATCGAAGTGTTCAAGCAGGATCGCTGGAACGCCCCGCGGCTGATCGCCGCGGTGGAGGAAGGCAAGTCGCTCGGCGAGATGTCGATGATCGACGGCGAGCCGCGGTTCGCGACCTGCGTCGCCACCGACCAGACGCTCATCGCGGTGCTCACGCGCGAGGCCCTCGCGCGCATCATCCTCGAGCAGCCGATCCTCGGCGCCAAGATCCTGATGGAGCTCGTCCTGATGCTCTCGCAGCGCCTGCGGCAGACGAGCTCGAAGCTGGTGAGCTACCTCGACAAGCAGAAGGAGCTGCAAGAGCAGCTGCAGGGCCCGGGATTCGTCTGAGCGCGGTTCCGGGCGCGCCGCGCGACCGCATGCCGTGCTTCCGTGCCGTACTTCCGTCGCGGCCGCGGATCAGATGGCGAGCGCCGCCTCGTAGAGGAGGCCGGTGCCGAGCATGAAGTCGTCGATCAGCATGGCCTCGTCCGGATTGTGAGAGCCGTGCTGGTTGCGAACGAAGATCATCGCCGCGGGAATGCCGGCGTTGGCGAAGAGCGCGGCGTCGTGCCCGGCGCCGCTCGGAATCCGCATGTACCCGATCCCGCGCTCGGCGCACATGCGCGCGTGCCGCTCGACGAGAGCGCCATCCATCGTCGCCGGGGCCGAGAGAATCGGCTCGTCGAACTCGAACCGCACGCCGCGCGCCTCGCCGATGGCATCGCATTCGGCGGCGATCGCCCGCCGGAACCCGTCCAGGGTTTCCTGTGACCGGCTGCGCGCCTCGAGGCTGAACCAGACCTCGCCCGGAATGATCGAGGGCGCGTGCGTGTCGGCATTGGTGTGGAGCACGCCGCTCGTCACGACCAGGTCGTGGCCGCCGAGCAGCCACTCGTCCCAGGCTTCCTCGATCCGCGACAGGAGGTCGGCGACGGCGAACACCGCGTCCTGACGCATGCGCTTCGGGACTGCTCCCGAGTGACCTGCCGTTCCGAGGCAGCGGATCGTACGATAGCGGAAGTTGCCGCGGATCCCGGTGACGATGCCGATCGGACGGCCGGCATCCTCGAGCACCGGACCCTGCTCGATGTGGAGCTCGAGATAGGCGGCGATCGAGCGCAGGTCGACGAGCGGCTCGCCGCGGAGCACCCGCTGAGTGTCCGCACCCGCCTCGCGCATGTAGAACATCAGCGGATAGCCGGTGTCCCGGTGCTGGAGGGCGAGATCCTTGTCGGTGAGCTTGCCCAGCAGCGCCGCCGACCCGAGGTAGGGCTTCCCGAACCAGGCACTTTCCTCCCCGCGGAACGCCACGGTCGTGAAAGGGCGCTCGGGCGGCACGCGCTCGCGGCACATGCGGATCGCGCAGACGAGGCCGGCGACGATCCCGGCGAGGCCGTCGTAGTTGCCGCCCCGCGGCACCGAGTCGGCGTGCGAGCCCGCGACGACGGCCGGGCGGCTCCGGTCCCTCCCCGAGACCGTCATCCAAAGATTGCCGGCCGCGTCGTACGAAGTCGCGATCCCTTCGGCAGCCGCGGTGCGCGCCAGATGAGCGAGGACGCGCGTTTCCACGTCGCCGTAGGACGCGCGAGTGACGCCGGAGCCGTCGCGGCTGAGCGCCCTGACTTGCTCGAAAAGCGCCCCCGCGAGCCGGGCGTAGGCTGCGTCAAAGCCCTGGACGGTGCCCATGTCCACCTACCACTCGATCGGCTCGTGCTCCACGCGCGCCTTGTGGACGAGCTCGGCGACCCGCGCGATGCCGCGCGCCTCGCAGAAGGCCTGCAGCTCCGCCAGGATGCGGATCATGGCGTCGGCGTGGATGAACGAGGCGGTGCCCACCTGCACGGCGGTCGCACCGGCGAGCATGAACTCGACCACGTCCTCCCCCGTGGAGATGCCCCCGCACCCGATGATCGGGATGGCCACGACCTCGGCACATTGGAAGACCATCCGCAATGCGATCGGCTTGATCGCCGGACCCGAAAGTCCGCCCATCACGTTGCCGAGCGTCGGACGGAAGGTGTTCAAGTTGATCGACATCCCGAGGATCGTGTTGGCGACGACGATCGCGTCGGCCCCCGCCGTCTCGGCGGCGCGCGCGACGGCCTTGATGTCGCCGGTGTTGGGCGTGAGCTTCGCCCATAGCGGGAGCGAGGTTCTCTGCCTGATCGCGGACACCGCGGCATGAGTCGTGTCCGGGGTCATGGCGAATGCATGCCCGTCGGCCTCCAGGTTCGGACAAGAGATGTTGGCCTCGATCGCCGCGACGCCGGGAACGCTGAGCGCCGCCGCCGCGTCGGCGAACTCCGCGACGGTATCGGCCGAGACGCTCGCGACGAGCGGCGGCGAATGCGACGCATAGAGCGGCACGACCTCGTTCACGAAGTGCGGGATGCCCTTGCTCGGAATGCCGATCGAGTTCAGCATGCCGTGGGATACCTCGGCGACGCGCGGAATAGCGTTGCCCTTCCGCAGCTTCGGCGTCACGCTCTTGGTGACGAGCGCGCCCAGCCGGTCGAGATCGAAGACCTGGCCGAACTCGTGGGAAAAGCACCCGGACGCCGGCATGACCGGGTTCTCGAGTGCGAGCGTTCCGACGCGCACGGACAGGTCGACCATCCCCGCTTCCCCCTTGCGCTCAGCCGTGGCGCCAGGTGCCGGCGACCTGCTGCAGGTCGAACACCGGGCCTTCGCAGCACACGCGCTTGTGCACGATCTCGCCTGCCGCCTTGATCGGGCGGACGCAGCACAGGCACACGCCGAGCGCGCAGGCCATCTGCTGCTCGAGTGCGATCTCGCCGGGCACGTCGTACTCGAGGCCGAGCCTCTGCAAGAGCGCCATCAACCGATTCGAGCCGCAGGTGAACATGGTGTCCGGGCGGTCCTCCGCGAGGATCGCGCGCAGCAGCGTTTCCACGCGTGCGACCTCCGAGGAGCCGTCCTGGTCGAACACCGGGTGCACGCGAACGTCCTCGCGTTGCGTGAACTCGCGCGCCATGAGGTCCGCGGGGGAGCGCGCCGACAGGACCGCCGTCACCCGGATGCCGCGCCGGCGCGCCCACGGCACGACCGGCGCCATGGTCGCGAGCCCCACGCCGCGCGCCACCATCAGGATGTGCCGGTACGCCGCTCCGATCGTGAAGCCGATGCCGAGCGGACCCATCACGCTCAGCGTGTCCCCGGCCGCGAGCGCTGCGAGGGATCGCGTGCCCGCGCCGACCACGTTGTAGAGAAACTCGATCGCGTGCTCGTCCGGGGCGATGCGATACACGCTCATCGGGCGGCGCAGGAACGGATCGTTCCCGGCCGCCGGCGGGCAGAGGAGGTGGAAGAACTGCCCCGGCGTCGCGCCGCAGAGCGCCGGCGGCGCCTCGAGCACGAGGTGCCGGTAGCGGTCGTTCACGGCGCGATTCGTGCGCACGACACAGCGCGCATTGCCAACGGGGAAGTCCGCTCGCGCCGCGATCGGTTGGACGACCGGCATGGTTCGCCTCCGCGTGGCCCGACTACCGGATGAGCTTCGGCAGCGCAGTGGAGATCTGCGGCACGTAGCTGATGATCGCGAGGACCACGATGTTGGTCAGCACGAAGGGCCAAATGCCCCCGATGATCAGGTCCACCGGCCGTCGCAGCGTGCTGGAGGTGACGAAGAGGTCGAGGCCGAACGGCGGCGTGATCATGCCGATGCAGATGTTGAGCGTGACCACCACACCGAAGTGCACCGGGTCGATGCCGAGCGCCTGGGCGACCGGGAAGAGGACCGGGACCAGGAGGAGCAGGATCGAGTTCGGATCGACGAACATCCCGGCGACGAAGAGGAGCGCATTCACGATGAGGAGGAAGGTCACCCAGTTGAGGCCGGCGCCCTGGATCCAGGCGAGGATCTTGGTGTGCACGTCGGCGAGTGTGAGGAACGTCGAGATGAGCGTCCCCATCGCGAGCAGGATGAACACGACGATCGTGGTCACGGCGCTGCCTTCGGCGATGCGGGCGATGTCCCTGAAGTTGAGGGAGCGGTAGACGAACAGCTCGACGATGAGCGCGAGCACGACCGCCACCGCCGCCGCCTCGGTCGCGGTGAAGAAGCCGGCGTAGATGCCGACCAGCACCAGCCCGGCGACGAACGCGCCGAGCAGCCCGCGCTTGACCGCCAGCCAACGCTCCCCCGGCCGCGGTGGGTCCGCCGACTTGGCGCCGCTGCGCCATGTCTCGAACTGCACCTGAACCATGAATGCGAGGCCCAGCACGATCCCCACCACGAGGCCGGCGGCAAAGAGCGCCGCGATCGAGGTCCCGGTCAGCCAGCCGTAGATGATGAAGGTGATGCTCGGCGGAATGAGCAGCGCGCACTCGGCGGCCGACGCGATCAGGCCGAGGGAAAACTTCTCGCTGTAGCCGGCGCGGGTGAGCTCGGGAAAGGTCAGGCGGCCGAGCGCGGCGACGGTGGCCGGCGCCGAGCCGCTGATCGCCCCGAACGTCATCATGGAAACGACCGTCGCATGGCCGAGGCCGCCGCTGCGGTGGCCGATCAGGCGCCGCACCATCTCAGTGAGCCGCCTGGCGATCTGGCCGTGCGACATGATGTCGGCGGCGAAGATGAAGAACGGGATCGCGAGCAGCGTTACCACTTGCACGCCGCCCAGCATTTTCTGCACCGAGATGATTTCGGGCAGATCGCGGAAGTAGATCCATTTCGCGAGCAGCGCCGGCACCCCCATGACGAGCAGCATCTCGAAGCCGAGCGCCAGCATCGCGAGCGCGAGCACGAACAGGGCCAGAACGATCACGGCTGGCCTTCGAGTTCGGCTTGCGCGCGCAAACGCGCGCGGTCGCTGTAGCCCACGAGCTCGAGCAGGTAGCGCAGCGCGAGCAGCCCGAAGCCGACCGGCAGCACGCCGTAGAGCCATGCCATCGAGACATCGAGCACCGGGCTGATCTGCCCGCTGTCGCGTACGAATACCGTGATGTCCCAGCCGAGCTTCGCGAGGTAGGCGGCGAAGGCGACCCCGACCAGATTGATGACCCGGAACAGCCGCTTGCGTGCCGTCGGAGAAAGCTTCTCCACGAAGCTTTCCATCGCCACGTGGCGCCCGCGTTCCAGGGTGATGCCGAGGCCAAGAAACGCGAGCCATACCATCCCGAAGATGGTGAGCTCCTCGATCCACGAGGTGCGCGTGGCCAGCTCCGGCGAGACCCCGCGGATGATGACCTGTCCCGCGTAGCCGAGCGACATGCCGATGAGGAGCGCCGCCAGCGTCCAGCGCTCTATCGCGCGGATGATGCGCATCACACGGTCCACGGGCCCGGACCTCCTGCACGCGGCCGCACCGCGGAGGCGGCGCGGCCGGCGGGCGCGGCTCAAAGCTTCTTGAGTTCCGCCTCGTAGGTTTCGATGATCTTCTTGCCCTCGGCGCCGGCGCGCTCCAGGTACGCAGCGCGCGCTCGCGGATACATCAGCTCCCGCAGCCGCGCGCGCTCCGCCTCGTCGGCGATGCGCGCCGTAGTCGGGCTCGCCTTCACGATCGCGAGCGAGTCCAACTGCGCCTGCTCCTTCATCTTCTCGACCTCCGGGCGCACCTCGTCGAACGCCTTCGCGATCACCGCGCGATGGCCGGCGGGCAGGCTGTTCCACCACTTCGGATTGAACAGCACGATGTCCTCCTGGGAGCCGTGCTCGGTCACCACGAGGTTCTTCTGCACCTCGTGGAATTTCATCGTCGTGATCGTGTCGAGGGCATTCTCCTCCCCGTCCACGACGCCGGTCTGCAGCGCGGTGTAGAGCTCCCCGAACTGGATCGGAATCGCCGAAGCCCCAACGGCTGCAAACTGCTCGACCAGGATCTTCGAATCCATCACGCGGAACTTCTGGCCCTTGAGGTCATCGATCGAGGCGAGCGATTTGTTCGACGTGAGGCTCTTGCGCCCGTTCGGCCAGATCGTGAGCGCGACGAAGCCCTTGTTGGTGAACGAATCCAGGATCGCCTTGCCGAAGGGACCCTCGCGCAGCTTCTGGGACTTGGCGCGGTCCGTGGGGAAGATGTAGGGGACATCGAGGATCGACACCGCCGGGTTGAATCCGCCCAGGAACGCCGTCGGCTCCACCGTGGACTCGATCGAGCCGAACTGCACCCCCTCCACCATCTGGCGGGCGTTGCCGAGCTGCGACAGCGGATAGAGCTTGAACTCGACCTCACCGTTGGTCCGTTGCTTGACGAGTTCCGCGACTTTCTCGAGCCCTTTGTGGCGCGGCTGGGTCGGCGCCTCCAGGTGGGCGATCTTGGCCGTGTACTTGGCCGCCTGCGCATGCGCGACGGGCGCGGTGCCCGCGAGCGCGACCGCGAGCGCGATCCCCATCGCTCGTGTGTGAGCCTCGAATTTCATCTTGCCGACCTCCTGTCAGAAAAAGCACACCGAACAAAACGGCCTGGAGCGGCAACCGCTCCCGGCCCACGAATTCGCAAGGAACTTCGCCTGCGCGAGCGGCAGAAACCCTGGCGCAGCGCGCTACGAGACCCACGCACTCCCGGTCACAACGTCTCGCCGGCGCGAGTATGATCCGTCTTCCGTCGACCGGCAACTCGCGGATGCGCGCGCCGGGGGATGCGCGCGCCGGGACCGGGCTGCGAACCATGCAATAATGCGCGCCGCAGGCAATCCGCCAGGACGCCCATGACCACCGCATTCAGCTTCGCCGACCGCGCGCTGATCGCCGAGACCACGGCGAAGATGCTGCTCGAGATCCAGGCCGTGCTCTTCAACGCGCAGAAGCCGTTCATCTTCACCTCGGGATGGGCGAGCCCGGTGTACATCGATTGTCGCAAGATCATCTCGTACCCGCGGTTGCGCCGGACGCTGATCGATTTTTCCGGATCGACCATCCTGCGCGAGATCGGGTTCGAGTCGGTCGACACGATCGTCGGCGGCGAGACCGCGGGCATCCCGTTCGCCGCGTGGATCGCCGAGGCACTGATGCTGCCGATGCAGTACGTGCGCAAGAAGGCGAAGGGCTTCGGCCGCAACGCGCAGATCGAGGGCCACCTGCCGGAGGGCGTGCGGGCGCTCCTCGTCGAGGATCTGACGACCGACGGGCGCAGCAAGATCAACTTCTGCCAGGCGCTCCGCGCGGCCGGAGCCCGCGTGGACCACGTGTTCGTGATCTTCTACTACTCGATCTTCGAGGAGAGCCGGCGGATCCTCACGGACCTCGGCGTCACCCTGCACTCGCTCGCCACCTGGTGGGACGTGCTGGAGGTCGCGAAGAAGCACAAGTACTTCGACACCGGAACGCTCACGGAAGTCGAGAAGTTCCTGCACCAGCCCGCCGATTGGTCGGCCGCGCACGGGGGCGTCGCCCGGTTTCCGGCGACCGAATAGGGCGGGGCGGCGCTGCCCCCGCTTCGCGGCGGCTGCATCGCGAACTGCGTCCTGGCGCCCGAGCGGCGCCAGCTTGCCTTCGGCCCGTCGCAGCGACCGCATGAGCGGGGGCGGCTGCGAAGGTGTGGCAGGATTGCCATCGTCCGCGTCCCGGACATGCTGTTCGCGGTGACCGGCGCGTTGCGCTATCGCCGGTCCAGATGGAGGTCCGCGAACGACCGCGGGTCCTCGCCCGGCTCGAGATGGGTGAAGACCGTCGCGTTCGGCACTGCCGCACGAACGTCCGCTTCGATTCGTTCGAGCAGATCGTGACCGCGCTGCACGGACCACTCCCCTGGCACCAGAACATGCACCGAGACGAACGACCGGCCCGCTGCCTGGCGCGTGCGCAATGCGTGATAGTGGACGCCCTCCGTGCAGTGGCGCTCCAGCACCGCTTCGATCGCGCGCCGGTCGCCGGCCGGCAGCGCGCGGTCCATCAGGCCGAGGAAGGAGCGCCGCATCAGCCCGCCGCCCGACCAGAGAATATTCGCCGCGACGGCGAGCGCGACCAGCGGGTCGAGGCGTTGCCATCCGGTCGCGGCCACCAGAAGCACGGCTAAGATGACGCCCGCCGAAGTCCACACGTCGGTCAGGAGATGCCGGGCGTCGGCTTCGAGCGCGATCGAATCGTAGCGCCGGCCCGCGCGCAGCAGGACGAGCGCGACGCCGAGATTCAGCAGCGCGGCCACCGCCGAGATCGCAACACCGAGCCCAACGGTTTGCAGCGGTTGTGGCGTGATCAGACGCTCGAGCGCGGCGATGCCGATCGCGACCGCGGCGACGAGAATGAGGCTGCCCTCGAACCCGCTGGCGAAGTACTCCGCCTTGCTGTAACCGTAGGCGTGCTCCTCGTCGGGCGGCCTCGCCGCGAGCAGGAGCATTGCCAGCGTGACGATCGCACCGGCCAGGTTGACGAAGGATTCCATCGCATCGGACAACAACCCGACCGAGCCCGTGATCCACCATGCGGCGCCCTTGAGGAGGATGGTCGCGACGGCGGCAGCGATCGAGAGCCAGGCGAAGCGTTGGAGCGGCGGGCGCATCAGGGCGCTGCCGCAGGGCGCGTGCGGCGCGCGGTGGAATTCATGTGATGGAGCGGCGCGGACCGAGCTTCGATGATATCGGGCTCGCGATCGAGTTGGTTGCGATTGGCGGCGCGCCGCGCGGCGCGTCCGGCCCTACCGGCGCTCGTCCTTCTGCCAGAGTACGTCGGGGATGCCTGCATGCCGGTTCAGCACCCGCCCGATGACGAAGAGCACATCGGAGAGGCGGTTCAGGTAGATCCGGGCGGCTTCCGAGACTGGCTCCGCACGCGCCAGGCCGACCACCGTCCGCTCCGCGCGCCGGCAGACCGTGCGGCCCAGGTGAGCGAGCGCCGCCGAACGCGAGCCGCCGGGCAGGATGAACTCCTTCAACTGCGGCAGATCGTGGTTGAACGCCTCGACCAGGCTCTCCAGGCGCTCTACGTGGCGGGCGGTCAGTGTTGCGAACCCGGGGATGCTGAGCTCGCCCCCGAGGTCGAAGAGATCGTGCTGAACGCCGAGAAGCGCCTCGCGCACGCCGTCCGGCACCGGCTCGGCGAGGAGAAGCCCGATCACCGAGTTGAGCTCGTCCACCTCGCCGAGCGCAGCGATGCGGGCGCTGTCCTTGGGAACGCGCGAGCGGTCGCCGAGGCCCGTCTCTCCGGCATCGCCGGTGCGCGTCGTGATCTTCGAGAGTCGGTGGCCCATGAGGTGCGACGGGGACTATAGCACGCGGACTTGCCCCGTCAGCGCCCGTAGGGCCGCCAGTACCTATCTCGAAATGCGAATGCGGTCGCGAACGAGGGGATTTGCAAGGGGCTCCCCCTTGTTCGTTCGGGGATATACAAGGGGCAATTTGCCCCTTGTTCCTACGACCTCGGTTCTGGAAGAAGCACGGCCGTGATCTTGAGATAGCAAGTGATCATGGCCTGCCCAGGAGGAAGTACGCCGAGCGGTTGCCGCCGGAGGCGATGCCGTAACCGAGGTACACCGGGCCGAGCGGCGTGTCGGCGGCGACGAACAGCGCGCCGCCCTGCTGCCACCCGGAATCGTTCGACGACACCAGCGGCTTCGTGACGCGCCCCGCCTCGAGCGAGAGGCCGAGATAGCTACCCTGGAAGATGGCGCCTTCGCTCAGACGGTAGAGGTAAGCCGCCCGGCCGAACTGGACTGAGCCGCCGTACAGCTGAAAGCTCTTGAGACCCGAGAGCTGCAGAAAGCCGCCGAGCGAAAACTGATCGTAGTACGGCAGCTCGCTCCCCACCGCGCCGCCGGCCTTCGCCCCGAGCTGCAGCGTGTGATTGCCGATCGAATAGGCGCCCACCGCATCCGCATCCCACTTCGTGTACTGGTCGTCCGCGCCGAGATGCGACTGCGACGAGAAGACGTTGGCCGTTGCGCCAAACCCGTTGCGGGGGAAGGTGAGGCTGTCGAGCTGGTCGAACATGAGCCGCGCGGTGTACGCGCCCTGCCGGACGTTTTCCCGGGGAGCGATGAGGCGCGGGCCAGTGTCCAGCTCGGCATTCAGGGTTCCCGCGAGAATCCCCGCCCGGAGCTCGCCGTAGCGCGTGAGCTGCGTGCCGACGTCGAGCCCCGCACGCCCGTAGCGAACGTCGTAGCGCGCAACGCGCTGATCGCCGACGAAGAGGTCGATCGGGCTGCGCTGTATCTCGAACCGCGGCGCCACGAAGAGGTAGCGATTGGCAAACACCGGCTGATAGAACTCGGCCGCGAGGCGGTTCGTCCTGCCGACCTGTGCATCGCCGCGAAACTCGCCGCCCAGCGAGTTCAGCCATGTTGCGCGATAGCTGCCGAGCAGGTTGAAGTACGAGTTCGTGGTGAAGTCCGACGACAGCGTGAGGCCGAAGCGCAGGAAATTCGGGCCCCAGGACTTCTCCAGCGCTTCCACCGCGAGCACGCGCTTGCCCTTCTCCTCGATCAGGCGATAGTCCACGTGCTGGAAATCGCCGCTGCCGTAGATGCGCTGCATGTCCCGGTCGAGCATCGCGGGGTCGGGCGGCTCGCCGGGGCGGGTGTCCATTGCACCGAGGACGACTTCCGGATTGACGCGCGTGAGGCCCGTCACGCGAATCTGGTCGATCGGCCGGGTATCCCGGGGCGGCGGCACGACCTGGCGCGCACGAAGCGCCGCATACTCGCGCTCCGGCAGACTCAGGCGCGCCAGCTCGGCGACGTACCCGCGCGCCGACTGCTCGCCCGCGGCTGCGATCTCGCGCATGCGGTCGAAGTCGGCGACCGTGAAGCCCTCCAGGGCGACCCTGATGAGGATGTCGCTCGGCGTGAGCTCGGCGAGGCTTTCCTCCACGTTCTGGTTCGTGAGGATGCTCAGCATCTGCTGGCTGACGGCCAGGAGCGAGGTCAGCTCGTTGCGCTTCATGAGCGGCGTGCCCACGTCCACTGCGATGACGACGTCCCCGCAGAGCTCGCGGCCGACGTCGACGGGCAGGTTGCGCACCACCATGCCATCCACCAGCATCCGTCCGTCGAGCTGAGCGGGCGCGATCACCCCGGGGATCGCAAGGCTTGCGCGCATCGCGTGTGCCACCTCGCCGTCGCGGATCACGACCATGTGGCCGTTCTCGATGTCGGTTGCCACCGCGCGAAAGGGCACCGGGAGCCGGTCGAAGTCGACGAAGCCCTTCACCTTCACGGCGCGCCGCAGCACCGCTTCGAGACCCACGCCCGAGACGATTCCGGGCTGCAGCCAGAGCTGCCCGTCGCGCACGCCGATCTCCGGACCCATGTAGTTCGTCCGATCGTCCTCCTTGCGCCGAATCGGCTTCTCGCGCCGCGGCGGTTCGTCGACCAGAACGTCACGCAGGCCGACGCTCGAGACGAGCGACTCCATCTCGGGGACCGTCGAGCCGGTGGCAAAGGCCCCGCCGACGACGGAGCCCATGCTGGTGCCGACGACGCAATCGACCGGGATGCGGAGCTCGTCGAGCACCTTGAGCACGCCGACGTGGGCCGCGCCGCGCGCGCCGCCGCCCGAGAGCACCAGAGCCACCCGGGGCCGACTGGGCTTGGCGGAAGCCGCGCCGGTCGCCTGCGCGCTTGCGTCGTGCAAAACGGCGAGCGCTGCCGAGAGCGCGACGGCGAAGGTCGCCATCCTGAACCGGGTCGTCGGGGCGTTCATCGAGGAGGCTCCTCAGGTACGTGCAGGTCGGTGTCGCGCCGACGCGACGCCGGCTCGCCACAAACTCTAACAGGGGGAATGCGCGTTGGGCGCGGGCCAGCGTATGCTGCCGGACGGCGCGGGGCGATTGCCCGGGCGCTGCTGAGCATGAAGCGCGGGGCGCACGCGGGCGACCGGCGCGCTGCGCGCCCGGACGGTGTCGATGAAGCGAAGCTCAACCCGAAAGGAGGCCTGACCATGGCAGACCGCATTCGCAAGCACGACTACTACGCGATCCAGGTGCCGAACCGGCCCGGCGCCGGGGCGCGCATTCTCGCCGGCCTGAAGGCCGAGGGCGTGAACCTGCTCGCCTTCACCGGCTTCCCGAGCCGCGGCGGAGCGCAGGTGGATCTCGTTCCGGAGCGCCCGGCGGCGCTGCGGGCCGCCGCGCGCAGGATGAAGCTCGCGCTCGGCGCGCGGAAGAGCTGCTTCGTGATCCAGGGCGACGACCGCACCGGGGCGTTGGTGCGGACGGTCGACCGTCTGGCGCAGGCAAAGATCAACATCACCGCGTTGGACGCGGCCACCGCGGGCAAGGGCCGCTACGGTG
The DNA here is from genome assembly GCA_020848075.1 of Burkholderiales bacterium. Taxonomy (GTDB): domain Bacteria; phylum Pseudomonadota; class Gammaproteobacteria; order Burkholderiales; family SG8-39; genus JAABRB01. The sequence goes on along the minus strand of JADLAV010000040.1, from coordinate 26,475 downwards.
CAATCTTCTGGGTAAAGCCGAAGGACGTCGCCCGGACGAAGCGGCTGCTCGGCGCCCGGTAGCGGCATCGCCCGGACGGGGCGGCGCGCGCCGGCGCAAAAAAAACCTCGGGACGGCTGAGGAGGAGAGTGTGCCGTCCCGAGGGTCCACAGGAGAGTAGTCGTCGCGGCCCGCGCCTGCGCTGCAATCGGGGGTCGCCGCGCAGATCGGGTCCGCTCTGCCGCGCTTTTGTCTTGCCGCGGCTCGAACACGATCGAGTCTAGGCACTCGCTAGGTATCTGTCCAATCGATTCCTAGAATCTTGGTAATCGATTACATCGATAATGGACGCTGATGAATCGCGGTATCCGCGAGCGGCCGGCCGGCGTAGCCGGAGCGCAGCGCGCAGTCGTTCGGACGCATGGCGCAGACTGATATTGATTTCTTCGATTGATCGAGCCTAGAGTATCGGTTCCATGGATATCCGCGACGTCGATCTCAACCTGCTCGTGGCCCTGGAGGCGCTGCTCGCGGAGCGGAACGTGACGCGCGCCGCGCACCGGCTCGGCCTCAGCCAATCGTCGATGAGCGCGTCGCTGGGCCGGCTGCGCGTGCTCTTCAATGACCCGCTGCTCTTGCGCACCGCTCGCGGCATGCTCCCGACCACGAAGGCAAGCGAGCTCGCCGCGCCGGTGAAGCAGATCCTGGACGAGATCGGGCGGATCGTGCGCCAGGCAGAGGCGTTCGATCCGGCGCGAGCGACGACGACATTCACGATTACCGCGTCGGACTACGTCGAATTCGCCATCCTGCCGCGGCTGGTCGATCACCTGGAGGCGCGCGCGCCAGGGTGCCGGCTCGCCGTACGGCCGATCAGCTTCGCGACGCTCGGCGAGCAACTCGAGCGCGGCGATGTCGACCTTGCGATCCTGGGCACGTCGAACGCGCCCGAGAATGCGCGCGTGCGGCCGCTCTACCCGGAGCGTTTCGTCGGCGTCGTCCGGCGCGATCACCCCCGCGTCTCGCGGCAGGTGACGCTCGACGAGTTCTGCGCACTGGAGCACGTGCTGATCTCCCCGAGCGGCGGCGCGTTCGTTGCGCAGACCGACGCCGCGCTCGCAGCGCTCGGTCGCAGCCGGACGGTGCGGCTGTCGGTGCCGCACTTCCTGCTGGTGCCCGAGATCCTGGCGCGCTCCGACCTCATGGCGGTGATTCCGGAGCGGCTTGCGCGCGTGTACGCCCAGCGGCTTCGCATCCTCGAGCTGCCGTTCGAGCTCGAACCGCTCATCATCGCGGAGGTCTGGCACGAGCGTACGCATCGCGACCCGGCGCACGTCTGGCTGCGCCAGTTGCTCGTCGATCTGATGGCGAAGGATGCCGTGCCGCTCCCGCGCGTGCCGCAACCGCCGCGGCGCAGCCGCAAGCTCGATCGTCGCGCGACGCAGGCGGTCTGACCGCTCCGGCGCGTCTACAAGAGCTCGGTGTCCTCGTGCGCGTACGGCGGCGCGCAGGCGCACAGCATGCGCAATGGCTCGACGCCGGGATTCTCGACGCAGTGGGGCGTCCCCGGCGGAATGCACACTGCGTCGCCCGCGGCCACCGGGAAGGTCGCATCGCCCAGCGTCATGGCGCCCGCTCCGGCGACGAAGTAGTAGGTCTCCTCGGTGTACGCGTGGCGATGCAGCGCCGTGCGGGTGCCGGGCGGAACAGTCGCCTCGGCGAGACTGAGCGCGCGATTGCCGTGCACCGCCGGGTGCATCAGCTCCCGGATCTCCGATCCGTCCTTGGTGACGTACGCGGGGACGTCGGCGTAGCGCGAACGCATCAGAGCGCCATTGCCTTGCGCCGCCGGCTGTTCCCGCCGCGCCTCGGGGTGCGAACCATCATGCTTGCCGGTATCATCGCTCTTCTGCCACGGGTTCGATCTGACGAGATGCTAGAGTCGCTCGAGCGGTTCGCCGGACTGCACATCGATCTCCTCTCCTTCGCGTTCTGCGTCGGTATTCTGATCGTCTACCATGTCCACCTGCGCATCAAGCTGCGGCAGCACCCTACGTATACGGTCCAGGCGCTGAACAATCTCGCCCGCACGGCCTGGGTCGCGACCGTCATGGCCGAGCGGCGGGACATCCTGGCGGTCCAGACGTTGCGCAACTCCACGATGGCCGCGAGCTTCCTCGCGTCCACGGCGGTGCTGCTCATCATCGGGGTCCTGTCGCTGAGCGCGCAAGGCGACAAGCTCGGCGACACCTGGCACCTGCTCAACCTCTTCGGGACCAAGGAATCCGCCCTGTGGCTCGCGAAGCTGCTCCTGATGACGGCTGACCTGTTCGTCGCGTTCTTCAGCTTCTCGCTCTCGATCCGCGTCTACAACCACGTCGGTTACCTGGTCAACGTGCCGCTCGCCGCGGGTCACAAGGCGATCTCGCCGGCGCACGTCGCCGAGTTCCTGAACAGCGGCGGCCGCTACTACTCGATCGGTCAGCGCGCGTTCTATTTCCTCGTGCCGCTCGTCTTCTGGCTGTTCGGCCCGCATTTCATGGTCATCGCGACGGTCGGCCTGATCTTCGTGCTGCGCGGCGTCGATCGTGCACCGCGCGTGCTGGAAGAAGACTATACCTAGACGAGCGACTGTCACGGCCGGGGGAGCAACATCGCACCTCCGGAGCTCCGCGACGGCCGGCAACACGGCCGCAGGCAGTCAGCCAGCCGGTGCGGCGAACTCGGCCGACGCCTCGGCTCGCGCTCGCAGATCATCGAGCGCGAGCCGGTCGGTTGCGTAGATGTTGCCGGCTCCGAGCTTCGCCGTGAGGCCGGTCCGGGTCAGCACCTCCTGCACCTGCTTCTTCACGCCGCTCAGCGCGAGCGTGACGCCCTTTGCGCCGAGGTGGTCCGCGAGGTTGGAGAGGACTTCCACACCGGAGGCGTCGATCTCGTTGATGCCACCCGCCGCGACGAGGAGAAACCTCACGCCCGGACGCTCGCGCTCGAGCTGCAGGATGGCATCCTCGAAGTGCGCGGCATTCACGAACACCAGCGAGTCGTCGAAACGCAGGGCGGCGATGCGAGGGTGCAGCGCGGGGAGCCGCCAATGCGCGGCGTCCCGCAGCGTGCCGTCGGGATGCAGGCCGACCTCGACCGCGCGCGGCGTCATGCGCCGGTACAGCGACAGCGCCAGCGAGACGATGATGCCGGTGAGGATGCCGTTCTGGATGTTCGGCGCAAACGCGAGCGTTGCGACGAACGTGAGGAGCGCGGCGATCGCGTCGGCGCGGCTCGCGAGCCACGCGCGGCGGATCGCCCGGAAGTTGAGGAGGTTGACGACGGCGAGCACGATGATGGCCGCGAGCACCGGCTTCGGCAGGTGGAAGAGGAGGGATCCCAGGAAGAGCGCCGTGGCTGCGACGATCAGCGCGGCGACCACCGAGCTGAGCCCGGTCCGCGCGTGGGACGCGAGGTTCAGCGCCGAGCGCGAGAAGGAACCGCTGACCGGGAACGTTCCGTTCAGCGCGCCGACGATCTTCGCCAGCCCCTGGCCCACGAGCTCCTTGTTCTCGTCCCACGGGCGGCGCGTTCGCATCGCGGCGATCTTGGAGCTCGACATCGCCTCCATGAAGCTGATGAGGGCGATCACGAATGCTGCCGGTACCAGCTCGATCGTGAGGCTCCATTGGAGGGGTGGAAGGGTGAACCCCGGGAGGCCGCCCGGGATCGCACCGACGACGCGTCCGCCCCGGTCCGCGTACCCCATCCAGGCGCTCAGCGCCGTGAGCGCCGCGACGGTCAGCAGCACGCCCGGCAGCCTGGGCGCCAGCCTGCGGAAGGCGATCAGGAGGACGAGCGCCCCCAGGCCGAACGCAAGCGAGATCTCGTGCACGAGGTCGAGGTTCGTGAGCACGTGCCAGGTGTCGGCGAGGAAGTGCTCGCTTTGCCGCGCGGAGACGCCGAGGAGCCCCGGGAGCTGCGAGAGGCTGATGATCATGGCGGCCGCGTTGATGAACCCCATGAGCACCGGATGCGACAGCAGATTGAGCAGCATGCCCAGCCGCAGCACGCCGAAGGCGATCTGGAACAGGCCCGACAACAGCGCGAGCAAGACCGCGCCCTGCACGAACTCGTCGCTGCCGATGCGCGCGAGCGGCGTGAGACTCGCCGCGGTGAGGAGCGAGGTCATCGCCACCGGACCCGTGGAGAGCTGTCCGGAGGAACCCCAGAGCGCACCGACGATGGTCGGCAGGAACGCAGCGTACAGGCCGTAGTATGCGGGCACCCCCGCGAGCTGCGCGTAGGCGAGCGACTGCGGAATCGCGACCAGCGCGACGGTGACGCCTGCGAGGAGATCGTCGCGCACCGTGGCCCGGTCGAGGCTCGGGATCCAGGCGAGGAAAGGAAAAAGTTGATGGAGCAGGCGACGGTTCATCGAACGCAGGTCGAGGCGTGGGATCGCGGGTCCGGCGAATGTTAGCAAACGGTGTGGATACGCTGCCCCGCCGGCGGGCGGCCGCGTGCGTGCGAAGGCCGGGTTCGGCTCGGTTGACAGCACGCCCTGTGCGCGGTAGCCTGCTTAGCAGCTTGTCAGACAGCCTAGCTGGGACGGAGGAGAACCCATGCACTGGAGACGCGCGGCTGCGAGCCGCTTGCCGGGGAGCGCGCGTGATGCCGCCGGTTGAGGCGCTCGCGATCCGGGAGGTGGATCGGCCCGGGCGGCTCTCGGACCAGGTCGTCGCCGCTCTGCGGGCCCACATCGAATCCGGCGAGCTCGCGCCCGGTGCGCGCCTGCCCACCGAGCAGCTGCTCGGCGAGCGCTTCGCGGTGAGCCGCGCCGTCGTGCGCGAAGCCATCGCGCGCCTGAAGGCGGACGGGTACGTCGAGACGAGGCAGGGCGCGGGCGCATTCGTCGCCGCGCGACCCGGCCTCGCGAGCTTCCGCATCGGTCACGAGGGCAGGATCGAGGCTCGGGAGCTCGCGCAGATCTTCGAGCTTCGCGCCGCGGTGGAAGTGGCCGCGGCGCGTCTTGCCGCCGAACGGCGTACCCGCGGCGATCTCGCCGCGATCCGCGCTGCGCTCGAGCAGATGGCGCGGGCGCTCGTGGACGGCGCGGGCGGCGCGGACGGCGCCGTTGCGGACGACGCGTTCCATCGCGCGATCGCCACCGCCACGCACAACGCCTACCTGCACCGGTTCATCGAGTTCCTCGGCCACCACTTCTCCGAGTCGCGACGGCTGTCATGGACTGACGCCGGACGCCGTGCCGACCAGCCGCACGCGGCGCAGCGCGAGCACGAGCGCATGTACGCTGCAATCGCGCGCGGCGACGCCGCCGCTGCGGCGCGGGCGGCCGAGGATCATCTGCGCGGCTCGGCCGCGCGCCTGGGCGTCGGTTCGGCGGGCCGCCGGGCGCCGAGGGGAGGGCAGATGCATGGCTGACGCGCTCGCCGTGATGCGGATTGACGTCGGACCGGGACGATAGAATGCCAAGGCGTTCACGTACTGCAAAGGACGAGAAATGACCGCGCGCGCGATCGACGCGAACCGGCAGGCCGAGGTGGTCGCCGCGCTTGTCCGCGCGCTGCCGGCCGCGCGCGTGCTGCATCGCGAGGAGGACACGCGGCCATACGAATGCGACGGACTCACTGCGTATCGCGAGCTGCCCATGGTGGTCGCGCTGCCCGAGAGCGAGGCGGAGGTCCAGGCGGTATTGCGGACGTGCAGCGCGCTCGAGGTCCCGGTCGTCGCGCGCGGTGCAGGGACCGGGCTCTCGGGCGGCGCGCTGCCGTCGAGCCGCGGGGTGCTGCTGTCGCTCGCCAAGATGAAGCGGATCCTCGCGCTCGATCCGATCGCGCGCGTCGCGCGCGTCCAGCCCGGGGTGCGCAACCTCGCGATCAGCGAGGCCGCCGCGCCGTACGATCTCTATTACGCGCCCGACCCGTCCTCGCAGATCGCCTGCTCGATCGGCGGCAACGTGGCGGAGAACTCGGGCGGCGTGCACTGCCTCAAGTACGGGCTCACCGTGCACAACGTGATGCGGGTGCGCGGCGTCACGATGAGCGGGGAGGCAGTGGAGCTCGGATCAGAGGCGCTCGATGCCCCGGGCTTCGACCTGCTCGCTGCGGTGGTCGGCAGCGAGGGCATGCTCGTCGTGGTCACCGAAGCGACCGTGCGGCTCGTTCCCAAGCCGGAGCTCGCGCGCTGCATTCTCGCCTCGTTCGGCGACGTCGAGAAGGCGGGCGACGCGGTCGCCCAGGTCATCGCGGCCGGCATCATCCCGGCCGGCCTCGAGATGATGGACCAGCCCGCGACGCGCGCGGTCGAGGAGTTCGTGCACGCCGGCTACGACCTCGACGCCGCCGCGATCCTGCTCGCCGAGGCCGACGGCACGCCGGAGGAGGTGGCGGAGGACATCGCCCGCATGCGGGCGGTGCTCGAGAAGGCCGGCGCAACCGGAATCCGCGTATCGCGCGACGAGGCCGAGCGCCTGACGTTCTGGGCCGGGCGCAAGGCCGCGTTCCCCGCCGTCGGCCGCATCTCGCCCGACTACATCTGCATGGACGGCACGATCCCGCGCAAGCGGCTCGCCGAGATGCTGCGCGCGATCGCGCGGCTCGAGCAGAAGTACGGCCTGCGCTGCCCGAACGTGTTCCACGCCGGCGACGGCAACCTGCATCCGCTCATCCTGTTCGACGCGAACGATCCGGACCAGCTCCGCCGCACCGAGCGGTTCGTGGAGGAGGTGCTTGAACTCTCGGTCGCCTTCGGCGGCACGATCACCGGCGAGCACGGGGTGGGCATCGAGAAGATCAACCAGATGTGCCTGCAATTCTCGCCCGAGGAGCTCGAGCGCTTCCGCGGCGTGAAGCGGGCGTTCGATCCGGCAGGCCTCCTCAACCCGGAGAAGAACGTGCCGTCCCTGCACCGCTGCGCCGAGTACGGAAGGATGCACGTCCGGGGCGGCAAGCTGCCGCATCCCGAGCTGCCGCTGTTCTGAGAAATGACCGCGCGCGCCAACGCATCGAGGCCGGTGTTCTGCAGATGTCCGACGCGCTGACCACGCTTGCCGAGGCGATCCGGGCCGCTCGCGCCGCGGGCACGCCGCTTCGCGTGCGCGGCGGCGGCACGAAGGATTTCTACGGCCAAGGGCTTGCCGGGGAGGTTCTGGACACGCGCGACTACGCGGGCATCGTCGCATACGAGCCGACCGAGCTGGTGGTGACGGTACGCTGCGGCACGCGCCTCGCGGACCTCGAGGCGGCGCTCGCGCGCGCGGACCAGATGCTCGCGTTCGAGCCGCCGCACTTCGGTGCCGCGGCGACGATCGGCGGCGCGGTCGCCGCGGGCCTCTCGGGGCCGCGCCGCGCGACGGCCGGGGCGCTGCGCGACTTCGTGCTCGGCGTGCGCATCCTCGACGGCCGCGGGCAGGATCTCACCTTCGGCGGCCAGGTGATGAAGAACGTCGCCGGCTACGATGTCTCCCGCCTGATGGCGGGATCGCTCGGCACGCTCGGCGTGATTCTCGAGGCGTCGCTCAAGGTGCTGCCGATCCCGACGGCGGAGGCGACGCTTCGCCTCGAGCTGCCGGAGGAGAGGGCGATCGACACGATGAACCGGTGGGCCGGCCGGCCGCTGCCGATCAGCGCGACGGCCTGGCACGCAGGAGATCTCGCCGTGCGGCTCTCGGGCGCGGAGGCCGCGGTGCGCGCGGCCCGCGAGAGGATCGGGGGCGAGGCGCTCGCCCCGGCGGACGCGGTCGCCTTCTGGCGCGGGATCCGCGAGCAGACCGACCCCTTCTTCCGGACCGACGCGCCGCTGTGGCGGCTCAGCGTGCCCTCCGCGACGCCGGCGCTTGGCATTCCCGGCGATCAGCTGATCGAGTGGGGCGGCGGCCTGCGCTGGCTTGCCGCCGACGCCGATGCGCGCATGCTCAGGGTCCGCGCGGGCCAGGCCGGGGGTCACGCGACCCTCTTTCGGGGCGGCGACAAGTCGGCCGGCGTCTTCCAGCCGCTTGGCTCGCCCGTGGCGAGGATCCACCGCAACCTCAAGGCGGAGTTCGATCCGAACGGCGTCCTCAACCGGGGGCGGATGTATCCGGACTGGTGATGCAGACCAACCTCGCCGGGTTCATCCGCGACACGCCGGCCGGCCGGGAGGCCGACGCGATCCTGCGCAAGTGCGTGCATTGCGGGTTTTGCAACGCGACCTGTCCGACCTACCAGCTGACGGGCGACGAGCTCGACGGCCCGCGCGGACGGATCTACCTGATGAAGCTCGCGCTCGAGGGCGGCGCAGTCAGCGCGACGACGCAGCTGCACCTCGATCGCTGCCTCACCTGCCGCGCTTGCGAAACCACCTGCCCCTCGGGCGTGCAGTACGGGCGGCTGCTCGACATCGGGCGGCGCGTCGTGGAGGAGCGCGTGCCGCGCCGAACCCTCGATCGAGTGCGGCGCGCGATCCTCGGGGCCGTGCTGCCCCGCCGCCGGCTCTTCGCTGCGGCGCTCAAGGTCGGGCAGGCGGTGCGACCCGCCCTTCCGGGAGCGCTGCGGCGGAAGGCTCCCGCGCGTTCTGCGCCGCCCGGCGACTGGCCTGCGCCGCGTCACGCGCGGCGGATGCTCGTTCTTGCGGGCTGCGTGCAGCCAGCGCTGGCGCCCGGCATCAATGCCGCTGCCGCGCGCGTGCTCGACCGCGTCGGTATCTCGCTCGTCGAGGCGCCCGGCGCGGGCTGCTGCGGCGCAGTGCGCTTCCACCTGAACGCGCAGGAAGCCGGGCTCGACGACATGCGCGCGCTGATCGACGCCTGGTGGCCGCACGTGGAGGCGGGTGTCGAGGCGATCGTGATGACCGCGAGCGGTTGCGGCGCGACCGTGCGCGAGTACGGGCATCTGCTCGCGCACGACCCGCGGTACGCGGCGAAGGCAAGGCGCGTGAGCGAGCTCACCCGCGACTTGTGCGAAGTGATCGGGCCGGAAGTGGAACGTCTCGCGCCCGCGCTCCGCGACGCGGAGCGCGCGGGCGCCGCACCTCGCGTCGCCGTGCATACGCCCTGCACGTTGCAGCATGCGCAGAAGCTTGCCGGCGCGGTCGACCGCATTCTCGCCCGCGCCGGCTTCGAGCTCGCGCCCGTGCCGGAGGCACACCTCTGCTGCGGGTCGGCGGGCACGTACTCGATCCTGCAGGGGACGCTCGCCGCGCAGCTCAAGGCGAACAAGCTGACGGCGCTGCAGTCGGGCATGCCGGGCCTCGTCGTCACGGCGAACATCGGCTGCCTCGCGCACTTGGCGGGGGAGGCGCAAGTGCCGGTCCGGCACTGGATCGCGGCGCTCGAGGAGCGACTCGCCGGCGGCTGATCGGCACGGCCGGGCACGACACGGCCGCCGCAAGCGTGTAGGCTCCGACGTCCTCCGTGAATCGCATGCCCCAGCAGTTTGCCGCCGGGGTGGCGCTCACGCTCTTCGCCGTCGTCACCTGGGGCGCCCAGCTCCCGATCGCAAAGAGCGCGTTCGCCGCCGTCGATCCCTACAACGTCTCGGCGATCCGCTATGTCGTCGGCACGCTCGCGCTCGTCCCGATCGCGGCGCTGCTCGAGGGGCGGAGCGCCCTTCGCTTCTACGGCCGCGGGCGGGCCGCGTCGGTGCTCGGCGTGATCGGCATGACCTGCTCGCCGCTCCTCGTCTTCGCGGGCCTCGGACTCACGCGTCCCGAGCACACGGCGGTCATCGTGGCGCTGCAGCCGTCCATGACCGCGATCGCCGACTGGCTCGTGCGCGGCCGCCGGCCGGCCGGGTTCACCCTCGCGTGCATCGCCACCGCTTTCGTCGGCGTCGTGCTCGTGGTCACGAAAGGCGCGCCGCGGCTCGCGCTCGGACACGACGAGTTCGTCGGCGACGGACTGGTGCTCGCCGGCGCGCTGTGCTGGGTGGTCTACACCATGGGGACCGAGAGCTTCCGCGGCTGGTCCGCGCTCAAGCTCACGGTGCTCACCCTGATTCCCGGCAGCCTCGGTCTGATCGCAGCCACGGCGGCGCTCGCCGGGCTCGGCATCGCGCACACGCCGTCGTGGACGGACGTGCGCGCCATCGGCGGCGAGCTCGCGTTCCTGTCGTTCGCCGGGGTGGCCGCCTCGATGTTCTGCTGGAACGCGGGCAACCAGCGGATCGGCGCCTTGAACGCGATGCTCTTGATCAACCTCCTCCCGGTGGTGACTTTCGCGATCGGTTTCGCCCAGGGTGCGCGCTTGCAGCCGAGCGAGCTTGCCGGCGGGGCGGCCGTGATCGCGGCGCTCGCGTCGAACAACGTCTACCTGCGGCGCACGCGTTCGGCGCGGCGCCCCGCGTGAGGGTGTGCCGCACGCGGGCGGCCTTGCGATAATCGACATTTCCGGCTTGCGGCGCGGACACGCGACCCGGCCGGGGCCAACCGGAGCCGCGCGTGGCGCGCAGACGAGACGACATTCCCGACCGGCCGGCGAGCCGCGACCTGCGCATGCTCGCGCGCATCGGCGGGTTCCTGCGGCCGCATCGCGGCCGCATCGCGGTCGCCGCCGTAGCCCTGATCGTCGCAGCCGGATGCGTGCTCGTGCTCGGCCAGGGACTGCGCCTGGTGATCGATGCCGGTTTTGCGAGCGGCGACCCGGCGTTGCTCGATCGGGCGCTCGCCGGCCTGCTGGCGGTGGTCGCGGTGCTGTCGGTCGCCACGTTCGTGCGCTTCTACTCGGTCTCCTGGCTCGGCGAGCGCGTCACCGCCGACCTGCGCCGGGCGGTCTTCAGCCGGGTCCTCGACCTGCCGCCGGGGTACTTCGAGACCGCGCGCACCGGTGAGGTGATCTCGCGGCTCACCAACGATACCGCGCTGCTCGAGGTGGTCATCGGCTCGTCCGCCTCGTTCGCGGTGCGCAACCTCCTGATCACGGCGGGCAGCCTCGCGATGCTCGTCGTCACGAGCCCGAAGCTCACTGCGCTCGTGGTGCTCGGCGTGCCTCTCGTCGTGGTGCCGATCCTGCTCTTTGGCCGCCGCGTGCGGCGGCTGTCGCGCGCGACGCAGGACCGCGTCGCCGACGTGTCGGCCTACGTGGACGAGGCGCTGCACGAGATCCGCACCGTCCAGGCGTACGGGCACGAGCCGCACGACCGCCGGCTGTTCGCGCAGCGCGTGGAAACGACGTTCGACACCGCGCTCGCGCGCATCCGCCAGCGGGCTGCGCTGGTTGCGATGGTGATCCTGCTCTCCTTCGGCGCGGTCGGCGCGATCCTCTGGGTCGGCGGGCACGACGTGCTCGCCGGACGGCTGAGCGCCGGGCAGCTGTCGGCGTTCGTGTTCTATGCGGTGCTGGTCGCGGGCGGGGCCGCCGCGATCTCGGAAGTCGTCGGCGATCTGCAGCGTGCGGCCGGCGCGACGGAGCGGCTGATGGAGCTGCTCGCGACCGAGCCCGCGATCCGTGCGCCCGCCGCGCCGGCAGAGCTGCCCGAGCCGCCGCGCGGCGAGGTCCGCCTCGCGCACGTCACGTTCTGCTATCCGTCGCGCCCCGGCGAATCCGCGCTCGCGGATTTCACGCTCGCCGTGCGGCCGGGGGAGCGCGTCGCGCTCGTGGGTCCCTCCGGCGCGGGGAAGACGACGGTGTTCCAGCTCCTCCTGCGCTACTACGAGCCCGGCGCGGGCGAAATCCTGGTCGACGGGGTCGAGGTGCGGCGCGCCGATCCGCGGGCGGTGCGCAGCCGCTTCGCGCTCGTGCCGCAGGATCCGGTGATCTTCGCGGCCTCGGTACGCGAGAACGTGCGCTACGCGCGGCCCGATGCGAGCGACGCCGAGGTGCTCGCTGCCTGCCGCGCCGCGTACGCGATGGAGTTCGTCGAGCGACTGCCCGACGGGCTGGACACGTTCCTCGGCGAGCGCGGCGTGCGACTGTCCGGCGGGCAGCGGCAGCGCCTGTCGATCGCACGCGCCCTGCTCGCCGACCGTGCCGTCCTGCTGCTGGACGAGGCCACCAGTTCGCTCGACGCCGAGAGCGAGCACTTCGTGCAGCTCGCGGCGGCGCGGCTGATGGAGGGCCGCACGACGCTGATCATCGCGCACCGCCTTGCGACCGTGCAGGGCGCCGATCGCATCGTGGTCATGGAGCGCGGCCGCATCGTCGCCGAGGGCTCGCATCCGGAGCTGCTGCGCGCAGGCGGCCTCTACGCGCGACTCGCTGCGCTGCAGTTCATGGCCGAGGCCGCGTGAGCGCGCGCGCCGGAGTGCTCGCAGCCGGCGTGGCCGCAGCGCTCGGCATCGCGTTGGCGGCTGGCGCGGCGCCGGCGCAGGACGCACCGCTGCGGGTGGGATCGAAGCGATTCACCGAGAGCTACATCCTCGGGGAGATCGTGCGGCAGACCGCCGCGCGTACCGGTACGCCCGCGGTGCACAAGGCGGGGCTCGGGGGCACCGGAATCGTGTTCGCCGCGCTCGTGGCGGGCGCGATCGATGTCTACCCCGAATATACGGGCACGATCGCGCGCGAGATTCTCCATCTTCCGGACAGCCCGTCGCTCGACGAGCTGAACCGCGCGCTCGCGCCGCGCGGTCTCGCGGTCGGGGTGCCGCTCGGCTTCAGCAACACCTATGCGCTCGCGATGCGCGAGAGCACTGCGCAGCGGCTCGGCGTGCGCACCATCTCCGATCTCGCGCGGCACCCGGAACTGCGGCTCGGGCTCGGGCCGGAATTCATCGCCCGGGCCGACGGCTGGCCGGGCGTGAAGGCGGCCTATGGCCTGCCGTACGCGACGCCGCCCGGGCTCGATCACGGCCTTGCGTACGAGGCCATCGCCGCCGGCCGGATCGACGTGATGGACGTCTATTCCACCGACGCCAAGATCGGCCGGTTCGGGCTGCGCGTGCTCGTGGACGACCGTGGCTTCTTCCCCAAGTACGACGCGGTGCTCTTCTACCGGCAGGACCTCCCCGAGCGCTTTCCGGCGGCATGGCGTGCGCTGCAGTCCCTGGCGGGCAGGATCGACGCGGCGCGGATGATCGCGCTGAACGCGCTGGTCGAGGTCGAGGGACAGACCTTCGCCGCGGCCGCCGCACAGTTCGTCGCCGGCGAGCCGGCGGGCGTCGGGCCACCCGCGCGCAGAGCGCTCTGGGGCGAGCTCTTCGCACGCGATTTGGCGCGCCTCACGCGGGAGCATCTCGTGCTCGTCTTCGTGTCGCTCGCGGCGGCGATCCTGATCGGGCTGCCGCTGGGCGTCATCGCCGCCAAGGCACCCGCCATCGGGCAGGGCGTGCTCGCAGCGGTGGGCGTGATCCAGACCGTGCCGGCCCTGGCGCTGCTCGCATTCCTCATCGCCGCGATGGGCTTGATCGGCACCGCGCCGGCGCTGGTGGCGCTCTTCCTCTACGCGCTGCTGCCCATCGTGCGCAACACCCACGCCGGGGTGGCGGGGATTCGCCGAAGCATGCGCGAAGCCGCGCTCGCGCTGGGGCTCGCCGCGCGCGACCGCCTGCTGCACATCGAGTTGCCGCTCGCCGCCCCGACGATCCTCGCCGGCGTGAAGACCGCGGCCGTGATCAACGTCGGCACCGCCACCATCGCGGCGTTCATCGGCGCGGGCGGCTACGGCGAGCGCATCGTGCAAGGGCTCGCGCTGAACGACTCGACGCTCATGCTCGCCGGGGCCCTGCCGGCGGCAGCGCTCGCGATCCTGGTGCAAGTCGCGTTCGAGGTGCTGGAGCGGTGGGCGAGCCCGGCATCGCGGGCGCGCTGAAAGGGGCGGATCCCGCCTCGCACGTTGCGCGGCGGCGGCGCCAGCGGTCGCGATGGGCGGCGTGGCCAAAGCGGCGGCCGCTCGTGTATCATCCCGGCCACTTTCTCGCGCCGGCGACACGAACGACTCTTCCGCTCGGCGCGCAAGCGACGGAAACACAAGGGGGAACGCATGCTGATCGGTATTTCCGCCGAGACGCGCGCGGGCGAGGCGCGCGTCGCCGCGACGCCCGAGACGGTGAAGAAGCTCGCCGCGGGGGGCCGCCACCAGGTGCTCGTGCAGGCGGGCGCCGGCATGCGCGCGAGCATTCCGGACGCCGACTATCAGGCAGCGGGGGCCGCGATCGCGGCTGGCGCAGCGGAAGTCTTCTCGCAGGCCGACATCCTGCTCGCGGTGCGCGGTCCCGACCCGGGCGACGTCGCGCGGATGAAGCGCGGCGCGATCCTCGTCGGCTTGCTGAACCCCTACGACGCGACGGCGCTCGACGCCTATGCCAAGGCGGGAATCACCGGCTTCGCGCTGGAGTGGCTGCCGCGCACCACGCGCGCCCAATCGATGGACGTGCTCTCGTCGCAGGCGAACATCGCCGGCTACAAGGCCGTGATCCTGGCCGCGAACGAGTACGGGCGCTTCATGCCGATGCTGATGACCGCAGCGGGAACCGTGAAGGCGGCCCGGGTGCTGGTGCTCGGCGCCGGCGTCGCCGGGCTGCAGGCGATCGCGACCGCGAAGCGTCTCGGCGCCGTGATCGAGGCCTCCGACGTGCGTCCGGCCGTGAAGGAGCAGATCGAGTCGCTCGGAGCGAAGTTTCTGGACGTGCCCTACCTCACCGACGAGGAGCGCGAGATCGCGCAGGGCGTGGGCGGATACGCGCGGCCGATGCCGCCCGACTGGATGCGCAGGCAGGCGGAGCTCGTGCACGAGCGGGCCAAGGCCGCGGACATCGTGATCACGACTGCGCTCATTCCCGGCCGTCCTGCGCCGAAGCTCATCAACGCCGCCACGGTCGCCGCGATGAAGCCGGGCGCGGTGATCGTGGATCTCGCCGTGGAGCAGGGCGGCAACGTGGAGGGCGTCGAGCTCGGAAAGATCGTCGTCAAGGGCAACGCGAAGATCGTGGGCCTCGCCAACCTGCCGGCGATGCTCGCGGCCGATGCGAGCGCGCTCTACGCGCGCAACCTGCTCAATTTCGTCAACGTCTTCCTGGATCCGAAGTCGGGCGAGCTGAAGCTCGACCGGACCGACGAGATCATCGCCGGGGCGCTGGTGTGCCACGGCGGCGAGATTGTGAAGAAGTGAAACGTGGAACGTGGTACGTGAGATCGGCATGAGGCGCTCGACCGTACGTTTCACTGTCCACTTTTCGCGTTGCACGCAGCGGAGCAAGCCATGACCGGAACCATCGATCCCACCGTCTTCTACCTGATCGTCTTCGTGCTGGCGGTCTTCGTCGGCTATCACGTGATCTGGAACGTGACGCCGGCGCTGCACACGCCGCTTATGAGCGTGACCAACGCGATCTCGTCGGTGATCATCGTCGGGGCGCTGCTTGCCGCGGGCCCGGAGACGCACGATTTCGGTTCCTACGTCGGCGCGGTGGCGGTCGGGCTCGCCGCAGTGAACGTGTTCGGGGGCTTCCTGGTGACGCAGCGCATGCTCGAGATGTTCAAGAAGAAGCAGCCGAAGTCCGGCGAGAAGAAGGGCTGAGGGGGCGGGCATGACGGCAAACCAAGTCGCGGTCTGGTATCTCGTCGCGTCGATCCTCTTCATCCTCGCGCTGAAGGGCCTGTCGCACCCCGAGTCGGCGCGCCGGGGCAACCTGTTCGGCATGGTCGGCATGGCGATCGCCGTCGTGGTGACGATGGCGATCGTGAAGAGCCACGTGCTCATCATCCTGGCGATCGCGATCGGCGGGACGATCGGAGCGATCGTGTCGCGGCGGGTGGAGATGACCCAGATGCCGGAGCTGGTCGCGGCGATGCACTCCCTCGTCGGCATGGCCGCCGTGCTGATCGCGATCACCGCGGTGAACAATCCGGGGGCGTTCGGCATCCACGACCCCATGCCCGCCGGCAACCGGCTCGAGCTCTTCATCGGGACGTTCGTCGGCGCCATCACGTTCTCCGGGTCGGTGATCGCCTTCGGCAAGCTCGCCGGCCTCGGCAAGCACTTCCGCCTCTTCTCGAGCGCGCCGGTCGTGTTCCCCGGCCAGCACCTGCTCAACCTCGCGCTCGCGCTGGTGATGCTCGGATTCGGCGTGGCCTTCTTCCTGGCGCCCGACAAGGCGTGGACCGAGTTCGCGGTGATGGCGGCGATCGCGTTCGTGCTGGGCGTGCTGATCATCATCCCGATCGGCGGGGCTGACATGCCGGTGGTGATCTCGATGCTGAACAGCTACTCGGGGTGGGCCGCGGCGGGCATCGGCTTCTCGCTCGGCAACACGATGCTGATCATCGCCGGATCGCTGGTCGGCTCCTCGGGCGCGATCCTCTCCTACATCATGTGCCGCGCGATGAACCGCTCGTTCTTCAGCGTCATCCTCGGCGGCTTCGGCGCGGCCGAGGGCACGGCGGCGGCCGGGGCCGGCGAGAAGCAGGTCAAGTCCGGATCGGCCGACGACCTCGCGTTCCTGCTGGCGAACGCCGAGAGCGTGATCATCGTTCCCGGGTACGGCCTCGCGGTGGCGCGCGCGCAGCACGCGGTGAAGGAGATGGCCACGAAGCTGATCGAGAAGGGCGTCCAGGTCCGCTATGCGATCCACCCGGTCGCCGGCCGGATGCCGGGACACATGAACGTGCTTCTCGCCGAGGCCGAGGTGCCGTACGACCAGGTCTTCGAGATGGAGGACATCAACGGCGAGTTCGGCACGACCGACATCGCCCTGATCCTGGGTGCGAACGACGTGGTGAACCCGCTCGCGCTCGAGAAGGGCAGCCCGATCTACGGCATGCCGATCCTGGAAGCGCACAAGGCGCGCACCGTCGTGGTGAACAAGCGCTCGATGGCCGCCGGCTACGCCGGCCTCGACAACCCGCTCTTCTACATGGACCGGACCATGATGGTGTTCGGCGATGCGAAGAAGGTGATCGAGGACGTGGTGAAGGCGCTGGGTTGAGCACGGACGACGCCCGCGCCAGCATTCTCGCGCGCATCCGCCGCGCGCAAGGCCGCGGCGCGAGCCGGCCGTCCGAGGCGGAGCTCGAGGCGGTGGAGACGTACCTGCGCGCGCATCCCCGCGGCCCCGTCCCGCGCGTCGAGGAGGACCTGGTGGTGCGTTTCCGCACCCGGGCCGAGGCGATGCAGAGCACCACGGACCTCGTCGACGGGTGGCGGGCGGTCCCGGAGGCCGCCGCGCGCTACCTCCGGGCGAACGGGCTGCCGGCGAGCGGGTGCGTGTGGCCGCAGCTCGGGCACGTCGACTGGTCCGGCGCGGGTCTTGCGCTCGCGGGGCGCGAGGCGCGCGGCGACGACCTCGTTGGCGTGACCGGCGTGTTCGCGGCAATCGCGGAGACGGGAACGATCGTGGTCGTGTCCGGCCCCGACACCCCCGCCAGCGTGAGCCTGCTGCCCGAAACGCACATCGCCGTGGTGCCGGCGGCGCGCATCGTGCGGCACATGGAGGACGCCTTTGACCTCGCGCGGAGCGAGCTCGGCGCGCTGCCGCGCGCGATCAATTTCATTTCCGGCCCGTCGCGCACGGCCGACATCGAGCAGGTTATGATCCTCGGGGCGCACGGCCCCTATCGCGTGCACCTCATCGTGGTGCGCTAGGGCGCCGCTCGGGCGGACGCGGCCGCCGGGGAACACTTCGGGTTCTCGAGGACTCGCAGGCCGATGACAGACTATTTCTTCTTGCCGAGCTGGCCGTTCGTCATGCCCCGGCTCTTCTGGCTGGGGGTGCTGCTGCTCGCCGCGACGCTGCTCGGCGAACTGCTGGACCGGCGGCTCCGACTGCCGCGCATCCTCGGCTACGTGATCGCCGGCGTGGTCCTGGGCCCGCAGGTGACCGGCGTCCTGCCGCGGAGTCAGGTCGTCGGCCTGGCGCCGTTCCTGGCCGTCGCGATGGGTATCGTGCTCTTCGAGCTCGGCAGCCGCGTCGACCTGCGGTGGCTGCGGCGCAACCCGTGGCTGCTCGCCACCAGCCTGCTCGAGTCCGCGCTCGCTTTCGGCGCGGTGTACGCGATCCTCTCGGTCGTGGGAACCACGCCGCTCATCGCGACCGCGGCTGCGGCGATCGCGGTGGCAACGTCGCCCGCAGTCGTGCTCGCGGTGTCCAAGCAGCTCGGCGCGCAGGGCCAGGTGACCGAGCGGCTGCAACTCCTCACCGCGCTCAACTCCGTGTATTCGTTCGTCGCGTTCGCCATGCTCTTCGGGTGGCTGCACATGGAGGCGCGCGGCGCGTGGGGCGCGGTCGCCATGCATCCGCTCTATCTGGTGCTCGGCTCGGTGGCGCTCGCCGCCGCGGCGGCCGTGCTCCTGCTCGCGCTGCTCGCGCTCGCGGGCCCGCGCGGCGACGTGCAGACCATTTCCTCGCTCGGCGTGGTGGTAGTCGCGGTGGCGGTCGCGACGGCGCTCAAGCTCTCGGTGGTGATGGCGCTGCTCGGCATGGGGATTCTCACGCGCGCTCTCGACCAGCACCGCCGGTTCCTCGCGGTGTCGTTCGGCTACGTCGACGAGCTCTTCATCATGGTGCTCTTTGCGTTGACCGGCGCGGCGCTGGACCTCGATCTCGGGGCGACCGCCCTCGCCGCGGGATTGGGCCTCGCCGCGGCGCGCGCGCTCGGCAAGGCCATCCCCGTTTTCGCGTTCGCCAAGGCGAGCGGCCTCTCGTATCGCAAGGCGTCGCTCGTGTCGGTCGGGCTGCTCCCGATGTCGGGTCTCGCCGTTGCGATGGCGCACGAGGCGGCATCCATCTGGCCGGGCTTCGAGCCGCAGTTCGGCGCGGTCGTGCTCGCGGCGGTGCTCATTCTCGAGCTGCTCGGACCGCTGGCGGTGCAGTTTGCGCTGCGTCGCTCCGGTGACGCAGCGGACGCGAGGTGAGGCATGGCGAGCGGCCCTGACGTCGGCACCGGGACCCCGATCCAGGCGAGTGCGGACGCGCTCGCGTTCAAGCAGTCCGCGCCGCTGTCGATCGGGGTCGAGCTCGAGCTGCAGCTCGTCGAGACGCGCGCCTGCGACCTCACGCGGGCGGCCTCCGACCTGATCGCGCTCGTCGAGCGCCGGCCGCACCCGGGCGAGATCAAGCCGGAGATCACCGAGAGCATGATCGAGGTGGCGAGCGGAATCCAGCATCGGTACGAGGCGCTCGCCGCGGAGCTCCTCGCGGTCCGCGACGTGCTCGGCGCCGCGGCGGAGAAGCTGAACGTCCTGGTATGCGGCGGCGGCGCGCATCCCTTCCAGCACTGGGCCGAGCGGCGCATCTACGACCGGCCGCGGTTCAGGCGCCTCTCGGAGCTCTACGGCTACCTGGCCAAGCAGTTCACCGTCTTCGGCCAGCACATCCACATCGGCTGCCCGCACGGCGACGACGCGCTCTACCTGGTGCACGCGCTTGGCCGGTACGTGCCGCACTTCGTCGCGCTCGCCGCGTCCTCGCCGTACTCGCAGGGCGCCGACACGCAGTTCGAGTCCGCGCGCCTGAACGTGATCTCGGCATTTCCGCTCTCCGGGCGCGCGCCGTTCCTGCTGCGCTGGGGCGACTTCACTGAGTACTTCGCCAAGATGCGCCGGCTCGGCGTGGTAGAGAGCATGAAGGACTTCTACTGGGACATCCGGCCGAAGCCGGAGTACGGGACGGTCGAGATCCGCGTCTGCGACACGCCGCTCACGATCGAGCGCGCGGCCGCGCTCGCCGCGTACGCGCAGACGCTCGCGCGCTACCTCCTGATCGAGCGCCCGGTCCAGCTCTCGGAGGATCTGCTGCTGCCGTACAGCTACAACCGCTTCCAGTCCTGTCGTTTCGGCTTCGACGGCGACTTCATCGACCCGGTGACGCAGCAGCATGCGAGCCTGCGCGACGAGATCGCGGCCTCGATCGAGCGCCTCGAGCCGCACGCGCGCGAGCTCGATACGGAAGGTGCGCTGGCGGCGCTCGCAGCGGCGGCGCGCGACGGGGCGAGCGATGCGCGCTGGATGCGCCATCGCTACGCGCTGACGGGCTCGCTCCACGACCTCGTCTGGCAGCAGTGCCGAAGGTGGCGCGGGGACACTTGAGCGCCGGGTCGCGGTACGCGTCGTGACGCGACGTCGTCCCCCGCGGATCGGACTGTCGGCGCGCCTGATGCACCGGTCGCCCGCGGAGCTCGGCTTTCGCGGCAAGGCGCTCCAGTACCTCGAGCAGTCGGTCGCGCACTGGATCATGTCGCAGGGGGCGCTCGTCTTCATGGTGCCGACGATCGAGAGCGGCGCGCCCGTGCACCGCGCCGCGGTCCACGTCTCGGACTATGTGCGCGAGATCGACGGCCTCGTCCTGCAAGGCGGCGCCGACGTGAGCCCGGTGAGCTACGGCGAGGAGCCGATCAGGCCGGAGTGGGCCGGCGATCGCGTGCGCGATCTCTACGAGATCGAGCTCCTGTGGGAATGCGTGATCCAGGGCAAGCCGGTATTCGGCGTGTGCCGGGGCGAGCAGATCATCAACGTGGCGTTCGGGGGATCGCTCTACCAGGACATCGCGACGCAGCTCCCGGACGCGATCCGCCACGTCGACCAGTCGATCTACGATGAGCTCGTGCACGAGATCGCCATCGAGCCCGGGTCGGCCCTGGCTCGCGTCTATCCGGACACCGGCAGCGCGCGCGTGACCAGCATTCACCACCAGTGCGTCAAGGCGCTCGGCAACGGCCTGGTCGTCGAGGCGCGCTCGCCGGCGGACGGCGTGATCGAGGCGATCCGCTACACCGGTGCCGGCGACGTGATGGGCGTGCAGTGGCATCCGGAGTTCCACCGGCCCGGCGAGCGAATGCTCCTCGACAGCGGTCCGCTGCTGCGCGATTTTCTCCATCGCGCCGAGGCGCGCCGCGGATAGCGCGTGCGACCGGCCGCTCCGGCCTCGTGCCGGGCGAATTGACGATGATCAATCCGAGTCCGCCGGCAGGGTATAGGCTTCCAACCGGAGTCCCGTGTCAACTGCCCGAGGAGATTGCGATGGCAAAGAGAAAATCCAGGAAGACTCTCCGTCGGAAGGCGGCCGCTACGAGCGGGCTCGCGTCGGTCGAGCGGCGCGCTCGGCGCACTGCGCGCAAGGCGGTACGCACCGGCACTTCCGAGGCGCAGCAGGCGGTGGCGGCCGTCCAGTCGGCGGTGAGCGCCATCGTGCGCGCTGGGATGCGGGAGATCGATGCAGTCGCCAAGGCCGCGCGCGCTGCGCTGCGCCGTTTCACCGCCTCGAGCGAGCGGGCGGCGGCGTCGGCGAGCCGCACCGTGCGCAAGGCGGCGGCCGAGGCGACGAAGTCGGTGCGGCGCGCATCGCGGCGCGTCGCACGCAAGACCCGGCGCACCGCGCGCAAGTAGCCTCCGCGGCGCGCCCGCGCTACAACTCGGCCCCCGCTCCCGCGAGGGGCGCGGGCGCTAATCGTGCGCGATCTTTCCCTCGGTGAAGAGGTAGTCGCGCAGCTCGTGGTCAAAGGTCGGATCGCGCCGGCGAATCCACTCGAGCACCATCGACGCGTGCTCCTTCTCCTCGTCGCGGTTGTGCGCGAGGATCGCGCGGAGCTCGGGGTCCTTGCAGGCATCGACGCGCTGGTTGTACCAGTCGACCGCCTCGAGCTCCTCCATGAGCGAGACGATCGCGCGGTGCATGTCGCGCGTCTGATCGCTCAGCTCGCCGATCGGCTCGTGATAGCCTTCGTTCGCCATCCTACCCTCCTGTGTTCAGTTGCGGACGCGGGAATGCAGATGCGCCGATTCTGCACCGAGCCTCGGCTGCCGACTTGACGCCGCTCAAGCGTCGCGCGGCCGGCAGTCGGCCGCCCGCAGCCACCGGCGCGTCACGACCCCGGCAACCGCGCTCGCGGCCGCCACGGCCGCGAGCGAGGCGAGCGCGGCAGCGGAGGGCTCACGCACCGTTGCGACAAGGCTGTCCGAGAGCAACGCGACCGCGAGCGTGCCGGGGAGCACGCCGAGAGCGTTGCCGACCAGGAAGTCGCGCCATCGGATGTGCGAAGCGCCGATGACGAGATTCACGACCATGAACGGCGCGAGCGGAAGCACCCGCGCCGTGATCACCGCGAGCACTCCGCGTCGCGCGAGGCGGCGGGACAGCTCGTTCACCCGCGCGCCCGCGAGATCGCGCACCGCGCCGCGGCCGAGCGCGCGGCCGAGCGCGAAACCGAGCACGCCTCCGGTCGATCCCCCGACCAAGGCGGCACCGAGCGCGGCGAGCGGGCCGAAGACGAGCGTGGTGGCGACGGCGAGGAGCACGAGCGGCACCGCCGTGAGCGATGCGACGATATAGGCGCCGAGCACCCAGAGGGGTGCCGCCGGAGAGTCGCGGAGGGCGGCGAAGGTCTGCGCGATCCCTTCCTCGTCGAGCCACCCGGCAAGGGGCCCCCAGCGCCATGTCATGGCGAGCGCAGCGATTCCCACGAGGAGCGCAACGAGCGGAGCGAGCCGGGCCGCAGCACGCGCCTCGCGCCACCCGCTTCGCCCAGGCCGGAGGACGGCACGGTCGCCTCCGCCGGACAGCGGCGCCGCACCCGGAGGCGCAGGATTTCGCGGCGCGTCGCCTTGCATCAACGCGGCCCCCTGCGGAACGGTCCGCGGCCGCGCCATTGGCGGATCATGAGGTAGCCGCCCACCATGCCGCCGAGGTGCGCGAAGTGCGCAACGCCGGCCTGGGTCCCGGTCACGCCGAGATAGAGCTCGATGGCGCCGTAGATCGTGACGAAGAGCCACGCCGGCAGCGGGATGGGCGGGAAGATGAGGAGGATCATGCGGCGCGGGAAATACATGCCGAACGCGAGGAGAATGCCGAAGACGCCACCCGAGGCGCCGAGCGTGGGGTAAGGCGGGGCGAGCAGCACGCGCATCACCACGAGCTGCGCCACCGCCGCGCTGATGACGCAGACGAAATAGTAGGTCAGGTAGCGACGCTCGCCCACCACGCGCTCGATCTCGCCGCCGAACATGTACAGGGCGAACATGTTGAAGAGCAGGTGGAAGACGCCCGCGTGCAGGAAGGCGTAAGTCACCGCCTGCCAGGGCAAGAAGCCCCCGCCGAGCGGCCACAAGGCGAACAGCGTGACCAGCGGCCCGCCCGCGACCTGCTCGAGCAGGAACACGACGACGTTGGCGATGATGATCGCGCCGGTGGCAGGAGGAATGGAAGGAAGCATCCGGTTGGAACGATGTCGCGAGGCGCCAGGATGAGCATGCCGCCGGGGCCCGCCACCGCGCTCGAGGCGGCGCCCACAGCCGGCCACCCGCGGGGCCACGCCTTTGCTTTACATATACCACGAGAACGCGCCGGCGCGTTCGCGGCGGCGGCAACGGGACGCACCCTTGCCATGTACCATCGAAGCGCACGCGACGCGAGACGAGCCACGCCATGGGCCCTCACTATCTGGACCGCCTGTTCGCACCGACCGCGGTCGCCGTGTTCGGCGCCAGCGAGGCGCCCGACTCGGTCGGCGCCCGGATCTTCCAGAACATCGTCGGCGGCGGCTTCGCCGGTCCCATCTATCCCATCAACCCGAAGCATGCGCAGGTCGGCGACTACCCGTGTTACCCGAACATCGCGGCGACCCCCGGGCCGGTCGACCTGGCGGTCATCGCCACGCCCGCCGCGAGCGTGCCCGAGATCATTCGCGCCTGCGGCGAGCAGGGCGTGCACGCGGCGATCGTCCACTCGACCGGATTCGCGGAGACGGCGGGCGGCGGGAACCGGCAGAAGGCGATGCTCGAGGAGGCGCGCCGGTACAACTTGCGGATCCTCGGCCCGAACTGCCTCGGTCTCATTCGCCCGCCGGTCCGCCTGAACGCGACGTTCAGCCGCAACAACGCCGCGCCCGGATCGCTCGCACTCGTGTCGCAGTCGGGCGGCCTCTGCACGGCGATTCTCGACTGGGCGGAGGCGCGCGGCATCGGCTTCTCGGCGATGGTCTCGCTCGGCGCGGGCGCGGACATCGACTTCGGCGACGTGCTCGACTATCTCGCGCTCGACCCGGGCACGCAGAGCGTCCTGCTGTACGTCGAGGGCATCACCGATGCGCGCAGCTTCATGAGCGGCCTGCGTGTCGCCGCGCGCCTCAAGCCGGTGGTGGTCGTCAAGGCCGGGCGCCACGCGGAGGGCTCGCGCGCGGCGATGTCGCACACCGGCGCGCTGGTCGGCGCCGACGACGTGTTCGATGCGGCGCTCGCCCGCGCCGGTGCGGTGCGCGCGATGACGATCGAGCAGCTGTTCTCCGCGGCCGAGCTGCTCGCCACGCATCGCGACGTGCGCGGCAACCGGCTCGCGATCGTCACCAACGGCGGTGGGCCCGGCGTGATGGCCACCGACCGCGCGGTGGATCTCGGGCTGGCGATCGCGGAGCTGCAGCGTGACACCCTGGCCGCGCTCGACCGGGTGCTGCCACCGCAGTGGTCGCATGCGAACCCGGTCGACATCCTCGGTGACGCGCCGCCCGAGCGCTATCGCGCAGCGGTTGCGGCCTGCATCGCAGACTCCGGAGTGGACGGCGTGCTCGTGATGCTGGCGCCGCAGGCGACGACGCAGCCCGTCGACGCGGCGCGGGCGGTCATCGAGGCGAGCGTCAGCGCGGGAAAACCGGTGCTCGCCTGCTGGATGGGCGAATTGCAGGTCGCCGCGGCGCGCGCCGCGTTCAGTCAGGGAAAGATTCCCGAGTTTCCGACCCCCGAGGCGTCGGTCGAGGCATTCGCATACCTTGCCGCATACCAGCGGAATCAGCAGCTCCTACTGCAGACGCCCGGACCGCTCGCCGAGCAAAGCGCGCCCGAGATCGCCGGGGCGGAGATGATCATCGACGGGGCGCTGTCCGAGCGCCGCAACGTCCTCACCGGCCTCGAGGCGAAGGCGCTCCTCAGGGCATTCGGCGTGCCCATCGTCGCCGCGGTGCT
This sequence comes from Burkholderiales bacterium, assembly GCA_020848075.1. GTDB lineage: Bacteria > Pseudomonadota > Gammaproteobacteria > Burkholderiales > SG8-39 > JAABRB01. The sequence goes on along the minus strand of JADLAV010000040.1, from coordinate 1,696 downwards.
CGCGCGCTCGGCGAACGAGGCGCTGGTCGCGGCCGAGTCGCTCGGCTTCCCGGTCGTGATGAAGATCGAGTCGCCCGACATCGTTCACAAGTCCGATGTGGACGGCGTCCGCCTGAACATCGAGAACGCGCAGGCGGTGCGCGGCGCCTACCGGGAGCTCCTGGCGGCCGTGCAGGAGCGCCGGCCGAACGCGCGCGTGAGCGGCGTGACGGTAGAGCGCATGCACGTGCGCCGCCACGGCCGCGAGCTCTTGCTCGGCGTCGTGCGCGACCCGGTCTTCGGCCCGGTCATCGCGTTCGGCGCCGGCGGCACGACCGTCGAGGTGCTCCGCGACCGCGCGATCGCGCTGCCGCCGATCAACGGCTTTCTCGCCGAGCGCCTGATCGCCCGAACGCGCATCGCACCCCTGCTCGGCGCGTTCCGCCAGCTGCCGCCGGTGGCGATGGACGCGCTGATCGGCACCCTGCGATGCCTGTCCGAGATCGTGTGCGAGCTGCCGCGGATTCGCGAGCTCGAGATCAACCCGCTCGTCGCCGATCCCGAGGGCGTCGTCGCGCTCGACGCCCGTGTCGTGGTCGATGCGCTCACGCCGCGCCTGGAGCGCTACGGTCACATGGCGATCCATCCTTATCCGTCGCACCTGGTCAGCGACTGGCAGCTCGCCGACGGCACCGACATCGTGATCCGTCCGATTCGCCCCGAGGACGCCGAGATCGAGCAGGCATTCATCCGCGACCTGTCGCCGCAGTCGCGCTACTTCCGCTTCATGCAGGCGCTGAAGGACCTCACGACCGAGATGCTCGTGCGATTCACGCAGATCGACTACCACCGCGAGCTCGCGCTGATCGCGACGATAGCCGTGAACGGCAAGGAGGTGGAGATCGCAGTGGTCCGCTATGTCACCAATCCGGACGGCACGAGCTGCGAGTTCGCGCTCGTGGTGGCCGACGATTGGCAGGGCAAGGGCGTCGGTACGCGGCTGATGCACGGGTTGATGGAGGCCGCGCGTGCCCGCGGCTTCCGGGCCATGAGCGGGGAGGTGCTTGCAGCGAATACGCCGATGCTGCAGCTCGTCCAAAACCTCGGCTTCGAGATCCGTCTTAGTGCGAACGACCCGAACGTCAGGACCGTCGTCAAGACGCTCTAGCCCGACTTGGCGGATTCGAGGGGTAGACGCGGGGTAAGTGGCTGATCTGCCATGGGTGACCTCTCGTAGGTCTGCACTCGCCGATCCCCATGTGCTCTATGGCTGCCACGACAAGCTGCTCGAACACAAGGAGGCGCTGTTCGCTCACCTGGTGGAGCGCTGGCGCGATCTATTCAATGCCTCCTTCGAGGTGCTGCTCTATGACCTCACGAGCACCTACTTCGAGTCCGACCCGCCGCTCGATGAAGAGGATAAGCGCCGCCACGGCTACAGCCGCGATCATCGGCCCGACTGCGTGCAGATCGTGATCGCGCTGATCGTGACCCAGGACGGATTGCCGCTCGCCTATGAGGTGCTGGCGGGCAACGCAGCCGAGCCGGGGACGCTGCGCGGGTTCCTCGCCCGCATCGAGCGCCAGTACGGTAAGCGTCCGCCGAACGCCGTCTTGCGCGGTTGAGGGGCTTGGCGCCAGCATGAGTGTCCGCCTCGACGGTAGTGGACACCATGGGCGTAGAGTCTGCGAGAGTGCCGGTAGAGCCGGAGCGCGTC
>JADLAV010000039.1 GCA_020848075.1 Burkholderiales bacterium | reverse complement strand
CGCTCAGCGTCTGATAGCTGAACATGCTGTCCTGAGTCACGTCGGCACCACGCATCGTCGGCTCCCCTTTGTTCTTGTCGACGATCCTTCGACCATTTGCGACGCGATGAATTCCATGAAATCACGACGAATTTCAACAAACTGCTAGGCGCGCTCACCGCAAAATCGCGCTCCAGCACATTGGGCGCGATCGGGTGATCGTGCCGCGAATCGGTGGTCACCATCCGGAACGGCAGACGTTTGCGACTACACAGCTCGTGTTCGCGTATCAGACGACCGATCCTCTTGTGATTCAGTCTGCGGCCCAGCTCTTCGCTGACCTCCGGGGTCATGCGCCGGCGCCCGTAACGCCCACGGTGTGCGCTGCGCGCACCGGATCTGCTCGACGATGTGCCGCTCCGCCTCGCTGCGGTCCGGTCTCCAGCGCCTTCTTGAACCCATTGATCAGCGTGTTCGCCTCCTCCGTGCTGATGAGCGCGTCAAGGATGCATTCCGACGTCGGCGATGCTGCCCGAGATCATCGGCATCTGAGGTAGTGCCCTAATCCATCGCACACAGTCTAGTCCTAGAGTCAGTTTTAGGCGAAGCACGGACTGCGATTGTTGGACCTCACATTCGGAACATTCCATGAGACCGGAAGGCGTTACGAGACCGGGGGGAGCTTTAGATGCCAGCTTGTGGTTTTCTGGTAAGCGTGGGCTATCTTGAGCACTGTTCCTTCGTCGAAAATACGCCCCGCAATATGAAACCCCAGAGGCATACCTTGGGAGTCAAAGCCGCAGGGTATCGAAACGGCCGGACTTCCCGACATGCTGAAAATCGTAATCCCTGGTCTTCCATAGAGTTTTTCTAAGGCATCTTCTTTGCTGTTTACGCCGGTCCCCGATGTGAGCTTGGCGGCTCCAGCCTCAGAGGTGGCCCCTACCAGCACATCAAACCTTGTAAACGCCTCCAGGACCTGCTTTCCGATGGCTGCCTTGGCTCGCATGGCTAAGGTGTACATTCCTGCCGGCAGCAGTGCACCCACCAAAAGGCGTAGCCGAGTGTTGTAGTCGTAATCGCCATAGCGAGCCAACAGCCTTTCTCGATGATAGCTTGCGGCCTCAGGATCGACCAAGGCCGAACGGACCCCCAAGGCACTTTTCATCAGAGGGATACTCACCCTCTCTACGGTAGCGCCAAGCTCGGACAGGACGCCGACCGCGTCGTCCACAGCCTTGCGCGTCTCCGAATCGTAGCTTTCATCCGTCATCTCACCCACCACACCCACCCGGATCCCGTGGAGCTCACCGTCTAACAGACGAGTGTAATCGGGCACCGCCTCTCTGCTGGACGTAGGATCTTTGGGATCGTATCCCGCCAAGTAGCGAAGCATGATGGCGCAGTCTTCTGCGCTACGAGCCATGGGGCCAACGCAATCCATCGCCCAGCATAGGGTATACACCCCGTGGCGACTTGTTCTCGACCATGTAGGCTTAAGGCCTGTGATGCCGCACATGGAGGCGGGAACTCTAATGGACCCGCCTGTGTCTTCGCCAACGGCGCCACTGCACAGGCCCGCCGCTACCGATGAGCCTGCACCACAGGACGAGTCCCCCGGAGTACGCTCGAGATCCCAGGGATTCTTAGGCGTGCCGAAGAGATACTCCGTGGTGCCCCCCATACTAAACTCAGAGCTACTCAGCGTGCCTAGCACAACCGCCCCACTCCGCTTCAGATTGGCCACAATCGTTGCATCGGAATCAGCAATGAGACCAACGAAATAGCGAGAGCCCCCGGTATTCGGCACTCCAGCAATATTCATTTGGTCTTTCACCGCAACGGGTATGCCGTGCATGGGGCCTCTATATTGCCCGCTTCTTATCTCACTCTCGGCCCGTTGAGCTGCAGCTAGCGCGAGGTCCGGACAAACGCTGTTGAAGGAGTTAAGGTGTCCATTCAAGCGACCGATGCGATCAAGATAGATCTGCGTCAACTCGACTGGGGAGAGCTTATGGGACGACAGGAGATTCCCCTGCGCTTTGATGCTGAGGAAAGCCAAGCTATCATCAACCATTGAGGCCGCACCTCAGAAGTTCGAGTGGCCATGGTTCTACGTTGCAGAGGTCGAGACTATCAAAGTGGCGCAAACGCTCCATAAGAGCATTCAGGCGATGAGTAACCTCCGTCAGGTCCTTATCCGGAACATCATGGCCTTGAAGCTTCAGAAGCTTATCAACCTGCTCTTTGGTGAGGTCTGACATCGTTTTTCTGATTGGTCACAGTACTGTTCGGCTAAGGAGCGGTTCGTCTGCTTACCAAGCGTGCATGAGGGCTACCCCGCCAATTCTGACGTCGTGCCTACGAATCGAGCTTCCCACTGCGCCGCGCGCTCGTGTGCGTGACTTGCGCTACGCGCGCCGCCGTGGATAAGTCCTCAAATTTGGACACTGCCGATCTGATGGCTGCGAACGCTGCGGCGCCGTAGTTAAAAGGATGCGTCCAAGTGGCAGGCGTGCTTCGTCTGGCTGACGGCCGCGCATTCTTCATTCGTGGCTGGTCGAAGCGGTTCGCCGTCACGCACCCGAAGCGAGAGCCCGGTGCGCGAATCACGCCCTCGGTGCCCGGCGTCAACTATCCTGATCGGCCGGTCAAGACAATTGTCGCCGGCCACCCTCGGGGATCTGCGCGGGAGCGCCCAGCGGCCATGTCACCCGCTCTCGACGAATCAAGACTTCCGATTAGTCGAATACGCTGCCCAGCCGCCGTCGCTGGTCCAACCCGCATCGGCCGCGACGATATTGCCAGTAATATAGCGTGCGTCATCGGAGACCAGGAAGAAGGCCAATCTGGCGATATCTTCAGGCTCTAGAAAAGCGTGCATCGGTATCTGTTCCAGAATGAGAGAGGGATCCCGCAAACCGGCGTCGAAGAACTGCTTCAGCGGCGGAGTCAGGACATACCCCGGAGCTATGCAATTGACTCGTACACCGTACTGGGCCCACTCGCGTGCCAATATCTTGGTCAGAGAAATAACGGCCGCTTTCATTGGACCTTGGACCACGAAGGGCAGCGATATCAGTCCTGCGATCGACGAGATATTTATGACGCAGCCGCTCTTCTGCCGTGTCATCTCCATGCCAGCCCGCCGGCAGCAAAGATAGACCCCGATGAAGTCGGTCCTAACCACCTCCTCAAGGTAGGATAAATCAAGGTCGATAATCGGCTCCGTCGGGTGGGAGATTCCGGCATCGTTGACCAATATGTCCAGCCGGCCGAAGGTCTGCATGGTCAGGTCAAAAATGCGGCCTACATCGTCGGGCAGACCAACATCAGCTTTGACCGCTAGTCCCTGGCTGCCGAGGGATTCGATTTCAGATATGGCAGCTTGTGCTTTTTCTAGGTTCCGCGCGGCTATCACCACGTCAATTCCGTTGCGGGCAAACTGCAAAGAAATAGCTTTGCCGATTCCGCTACTCCCACCTGTAACCACTGCGACCTTGTGCGAAGCCATTTTTTTATCATCCCCCCAGGGTTCCCCTTGCGCTGTGCTGAGGAACGTCGCTAATCACGTGGCGCAATGCGGCTCGATCAGCGCCCACAGACCCACCAACCGCACGGCTACTCTGTCTCGACGAGAAACCGCCCTCGGCGAGTCTTGTTGCCCCTGGCAAAAAAGGCAGTCATCGACTGCTTCGAGGCACCGGAGGAGGCGCTGGCTCGCTGCGATAGTCCTGAGATCGCCAACACCGATCAGCCATCCAGTCCACCAGGGCCGGGTTCCTCGACGCGCTCAAAGTGCGCGGCATCGGCATCAGCATGGTCGGCAAGGGGCGATAGGTCTGGGTTGCCCACCGCGTCGGTCGTGCGTTCGTCGCATCGCATCCCTCTAGCCGCAGACATTACTTGGCGCTGTCACATCCTTCTCGATGAGTTTCCAAATGTGATCGACATATTCGATGAAGTGAGGCGTTCGCTTTATTGAAAGCGGCCGCGGTCGCGGAAGATCGATTCTTACGATTTCTTGAACTCGCCCGGGTCGTCGGGCAAAAATCACGACCGAATCCGAGAGGTACACAGCTTCGTCGATCTGGTGAGTGACGAACAGTGCCGTTTTTCGTCCATTTTCCCAAATACGCAGAAGCTCCGTTTGCATCACTTCGCGCGTCTGCGCATCGAGGGCGGAAAACGGCTCGTCCATTAGGAGGACTTCCGGGTTGACCGCGAGTGCGCGCGCGAGATTGACCCGCTGTCGCATGCCTCCCGAAAGTTGCTTAGGGTAATACCTCTCGAACCCGGACAAGCCAACGAGCTTGAGTAACGCCATCGCTCGATCTTTGTCGTCAGAAACCGTGCCGGAGATCTCCAAGCCTAGCACTGTATTTTCCCATACCGTGCGCCACGGTAAGAGGCTGTCCATCTGGAAGACGAAGCTACGATCGCGGCCGGGTCCAGATATGGGGTGCCCATCGATCACAATCTCTCCTGCGTCAACGCTTTCAAGACCACCCACGATGCGAAGGAATGTTGTCTTACCGCATCCGCTCGGCCCGAGTACGCTGACGAAATACCCGTTCTCCACGCTGAGATTCACGTCGACAAGCACCCCCAGATCTCCGAAGTGCTTCGTTAGACTGTGTACCTGCAGTTTTGCGTGGTTACTTCTCATCTCCATCGTAGTAGCCAGTGTTCTAAGGCCTGAAATGCCGCAGTGAGGCCGATGCCAGCCGCCGCAAATATGATTACCCCTGCAAACATTGCAGGCATATTGAACGCTTCCGCACTCTGAACGATCAGATAGCCAACTCCAGCCCGCGCGCCGAAAAATTCTCCAATAACGACTCCAATGAGACCTCGCCCTATTCCAAGTCGCAGGCCTGCCAAGATGTAGGGCATTGCTGAAGGTATCGAGACCTTTGCGAATATCTGCCAGCGCGTTGCACACAACGATCGCGCGACTTCGATTAGGTGCGGGCTTGTCGCGCGAATCCCACTTTCCGTGTTAACCATGACGGGAAATACCACGACACTAATTACCACGGCTACCTTCGACCATATACCGATGCCGAACCACAAAATCATTAGTGGTGCGAGCGCGACTATAGGGGTCGAATAGAGGCCCGCCACCCAAGGATTGAATATCGCAGCGGCATTTCGGGAGGTCGCGATGGCGAGGCCAATTGCGATCCCCGACGCGGAGCCAATCAGGAATCCAATTACAAATTCTTGTGTGCTGCTCCAGATATGGCGCTGCAGTTCGCCACCGATCCACATGTTGCCCAGGGCTTCTACCGCCTGCAGTGGAGTCGCGAGGAAGAGTGAGTTGGCGACCAGAAACCGACCGATCAGTTCCCAAGCCGCCAACCCGACTGCTACGGAGATAAACGACAAGGCACGCCGACTTAGCTGGGGCGTTGTTGCCCAGACCGATCGATTGCGAGCTCTAGACAGTATATGTACTCCGCTCAGCATTGTGCTACTTACTGCGCCGCATTGATGTAGCTATTGTCGATAAACTTTTCATAAGGCGGGAATGGCGTACCCAGATCCCCGAGAGAAGCCAGTGCTTCAAGGGCCTTCTGGAACCCGGGTTGCGAAACGCGGCCATCTTTGGCGTAGACCTGCAGTTTCGTGATGTACATTTCGTAGGTGTTGGTTACGTCCTGCTGGTTGGCGCCGGTTTCCTTCATGAGAATGGTGATGGCTTCTGCTTTATTTCCGACATCGTAAAGCCAGTGCACGGCAGTCAAGTCGGCCTTAAGCAGCTTCACCAAGTTCGTGCGATTTTTCTCTGCCCAGCCGCTCTCGACAGCGTATCCGGCGAACGAGAACTGCGGGATCAACCTGTATGCCGATTCTAGATTATTCATGCCCCGCGCGACAGCCACGAAGTCGAATGGTTGCCCGAGAACTGCAGCAGCGGCTGTGCCGTTCAGGACCGCGGCGAGACGATTCGACGACGAACCTGAATAAATTAAATCGTAGTCTCCTTCATTCAGCCCATTGGCCCAGAAAATAACTGCCGCTGTGTAGCGAGTGACGTCCTTTGGTCCACCCACCACGATGGTTTTGCGCTTTAAGTCAGAAATTACTCGGAATTCCTTCCCAGCGATCAAGCTATAAGGAAGCGTCTCCATCTCAGATGCAACTATCTTGAGCGGTGCACCCATATTGATTGCGCGCGCGAAGTCTGTCTGACCGGCCTCCCCGATATTGATCCCGCCGGCAGTGATTTGCTGCACGGACTTAGCAGCACTACCAGTGGTCGAAATATCGACCGTCAGACCTTGATCTTCGAAAAATTTCTTGTGACGTGCAACAAAAAGCGGCCACGCGTACGCTGATTTCAGCACGAGTCCAACTGAAATCGTTGGTCGGCTCTGCGCTTGTGCCTCCGCAAACTGGACCTCTAACGCGCCGACGCACGCGCTGAGTAGAAGTACCCTGATCAGCTTTGAAGTAGTACCAATCATTTCCGGCCTCCTCTCACGTCAGAATGTTTAGTAGAACAGTTGCCTAGCATCGAGGTGAAAAAGTTCCAACGTTATTAGAACATTCACGGCGTGCCCTTGAAGGGTTTGCCTGGACGACGGTATGACAGTTCTCGCAGCAGCTGATCATTCGAATCGCGCCAACGCATGGCGGTAGAAGCGGATGCGCTGATGGGTGAAGTCGACGTCGTAGCCCACCAGCCGATTTCCCTAGAGTGCTTGCCCACCGGAAGACGGTCACCAGCAGGTGAACGGCACCACGCTCATTGCTTCGGCGCACGAAGATCTTCTTGCCCTTAAGAGGAGCGCTCAGATCGAGCCGGAAGCGCGGCGGGAAGCGATACCGCGTGGGCGCGGCTTCGCGACGCTGTGCGGTCTTTGCACGATGGGCGCTCATGTAGCGGGCCGAGACTGCCTCGATAGCGGCCAGATCGACAAAGCGGTGACGTCGCCATACCTTGCTGTCCCGCAGACCTCGATCACGTTCTGGAAGCTCGCGCTGAAGCTCCCCCGATTTGACCGCCTAGCCACCCAATCCCCTCAATCGTCGTCAATCGACGTTAGTATACGGTATACTTTTGGCTGCGGGTTTGTCAACTCTGGCCGACCATCTGCGTCGCAGTTCGGTCTCCTTTCCGCGCTCACGCACGGTGGTGTGCGCGGGCGTCCGGCGCCACCCGAAAAGACGCTCGCCAACAGAGTGGTGTCCCGCTCCGCGGCCTGGTGGGACGGAGATGGAAGCGCGCCTGCTGCGAATCACCGTCGCTCCCCCAGAGGCCCGTCTGCGCCGCTGCGTTGAGCCACCGAAACGTATACTGTATACTCAATGTGTGGAGAACTTCCATAACCCGCTCCGCCAGCCGGCCCGCCCGATGCCAAAGCGCATTGCGGCGGTCGGTGCTGGCGCGATCGGCCCAGCTATCGGCTACTACCTGAAGAACGCACTACCGGCGCTCGATCTCGTCCTGGTCGACGTGCGGCAGGAGGCTCTCGACCGCGCAGTCGGGCGCTTCGGCGAGTACGCGGGCAAGGCGGTGGGACGCAGCAAGATGACCGAGGCGCAGGCGGCCGCCGTCACGCGCGCCGTGCACGCCACTACCGACTATGCAGAGATCCGCGGGGCCGACTGGTTGCTGGAGGGCGCGACCGAGGTCGGAAACGCCGCGTTCGGCCGTAGCGCGTGCACCGCTGCGGCGCGCGAGGGGATCGGTGCGTTCCTCGAGCATGGAAGCCGGACTACTCGCGCACCGAGTGAGGAGGCGACATGACGACGAAGCTTCGGGTGCTTGCCAGGCTAGAGCCGCTCGGGGACCGTGTCTACGCGACGTTGCGCGAGTATATCCGGACTGGACGCATTCCCGCCGGCCAGCGGCTGCAGGAAGCGGCGCTCGCCGCGCAGCTCGGCGTTTCCCGAACGCCGGTGCGAGAGGCGCTCGCGCGCCTCACGAGCGAAGGGCTCGTGGTCGCCGACGGCCGCAGCTTTACGCGGCCTGAGCTCACCGTCACCGACATCGAGGACATCTACGCGCTGCGCTTCCTGCTCGAACCGGAAGCGCTGCGCCTCGTGGCAGCGAGCCGGCCCGACCGCGCGCGCCTCGCCCCGCTGCGCGCAGCGCTCGTCGACCTAGCGGCCGCGCACGACGCCAGCGACGGCACGGCCTTCATGGTAGCGAACTACCGTTATCGCGACGCCTGGACGGCGCTCGTGCCGAACAAGCGCCTGGTGCAGTCGATCCAGCTCTACGCCGACCATGTGCGCTATTTGCGCGCTTTCACGCTTGACAACGCCGCGGTGCGCGCCGCCGTGCTGAAGCGGTTCAAGGAGCTCGTCGCGGCGCTCGCCGCGAGCAACGGCGATGCAGCAGCGCAGGTGATGCGCGCGCATTTGGAAACGGCCAAGCGGACCCTGCTCGAACTGACATCGAAGCGCAGATGAGCCGCCGGACGGAAACTCCGTGCGGGTGCGATTGGAGCAGGTGCGCGACACGTTCGCGCGCTTCTGCGACGAGCGAATCGTCCCACGCGCCGCAGCACTCGACGAGGTGCACGCATTCCCGCGCGACCGGAGGCACGAGCGAGATCCTCGAGCTGATGATCACTAAGGAGGTGTCCGAGCCATGACCGCCGCCAAGCGCATCAAGGTGGTGGTCGCCAAGCCGGGCCTGGATGGCCACGATCAGGGCGCCAAAGTAGTCGTGCGCGCGCTCATGGATGCGGGCTTCGAGGTGGTGTACACGGGCCTACGCCAGACGCCGGAGGCGATCGCTCGAATCTCGCTCGATGAGGACGCAGACGTGATCGCGCTGTCCTCGATGGCAGGGGCGCACCTGCCGTTCTGCCGCACGCTACGACCTCTGCTCGAGCGGGAAGGACTCGCCGACAAGCTCTGGATTATCGGTGGCAACCTGCCTACGGAGGACCACGCGGAGTTGCTCGCGCTCGGCTTCAGGGGCATCTTCCCCTCGAGTTCGCGACTCGAGCACATCGTCAACTTCATCCGGGAGAACTCGCCATGAAGCCGAAGGATCTACCGGAAGGGGAACTGCGCCCGGTCTTCAACGAGTCTGGAATCGAGATCAAGCCCCTCTATACCACCGGGGACCTGGCGGCGAGCGGTGGTGAGGCGATGATCGGGTTGCCCGGGCAGTATCCGTTCACGCGCGGAATCCACCCGCTGATGTACCGCAAGCAGCCGTGGACGATGCGCCAGTACACCGGGTTTGGCAACGCCGCGGACACCAACGAGCGCTTCCAGTACCTGATCGCGAACGGCCAGACCGGCCTCAACGTGGCCTTCGACCTTCCGACGCAGTGCGGGATGGACTCGGATGATCCCCAAGCCGAGGGCGAGGTCGGGCGAGTCGGCATGGCGGTGGACACGCTGCGTGACTTCGAGGTCGCGTTCGAGGGCGTGGACCTCGAGCGCATCACCGTATCGCTCACGATCAACGGCACGGCGGCGATCCTGATCGCTATGTACCTCGCGATGGCCGAGAAGCGCGGCTACGACTTGCGCAAGCTGCGCGGTACCGCACAGAACGACATCCTCAAGGAATTCATCGGCCGCGGCACCTGGATTCACCCGGTCGCGCCGTCGGTGCGGCTGGTGGGGGACACGATCGAGTACTGCACCAAGGTGGCCCCCAAGTACAGCCCGGTCTCGGTATGCGGGTATCACATCCGCGAGTCCGGCGCCGACCCCGCCGAGGAGATGGCCTACGCCATCTGCATCGCCAAGGCCTACGCCGACGACGTCATCCGGCGCGGACTTCCGGTGGACGAGTTCGCAGGTCGGCTGTCGTTCAACTTCAACATCTTCGGCAACCTCTTCGAGCAGGTGGCCAAGTTTCGCGCCGGTCGCAGCCTGTGGGCGAAGGTCGTGAAAGAGCAGTACGGCGCGACAAATCCCGGGTCAATGTGGATGCGCATGATCGCCGGCGGAGGCGGCGGCGGGCTCACGTTCGAGCAGCCGGAGATCAACATCGTGCGGGGCGCCTACTACGCGCTGATCAGCGCGCTCTCGGGTGCGCAGACGATGGCGCTGTGCTGTTTCGACGAGGCCTACACCATCCCGTCGGAATATGCACAGCGTGTCTCGCTCCGCACCATGCAGCTTCTTATCGAAGAAATCGGACTGACCGACACCGTAGACCCGCTCGGCGGCGCGTACTATGTGGAGACGCTCACCAATCAGATGCGCAGTCGTATGGAGGCGATCATGGCCGAAGTAGACGCGCAGGGTGGCATCGTGAACCTCGTCGCGGAGGGCGCAATCCAGGCAAAAGTCTCGGCGCGGGCCTACAAGCGCCAGCGCGACATCGATGCCGGCGTGTTCCGCAAGGTCGGTGTGAACTGCTACCGCACCGAGGACAAGACGTCCGAGATGGAGTTCCACCCGTATGATGAAGACGACGCCCGCGCGCAGGTGCAGGCGCTCGACTGCGTGCGCGCTGAGCGCGATGGCGCGCGGGTGCGAGCGGCGCTGGCGGGGGTTGAGGAAGGCGCACGCGCCGGCGCGAACGTCATGCCGGCGATCATGCAGGCAGTGAAGGCCTACGCGAGCGTAGGCGAGATCACACGGGCACTGGTGGCCGTGTTCGGCCGGTACATCGAGCCGGTGCGATTCTGAACGTGGCGCAAACGGGCGGCCAGCCGAGCTCAAGTCGATCGCATCCACGGCAGCGTGGAATCCGGATGCGCGGCGCGGGCGTGGCGCCGGATTCCAAGGAGATGGCATGAAACGCAAGACGGTCCTCAGCCTCGAGCAGGCGCTCTCGATGCCGTATGCCACGCTGCGCTTTGTGCAGCTTGGCTGGCGGGTGATCCGCATCGAGGCGCTCGGGGCGGGCAAGGGGCTGCCGGGCGACCCGAACCGCTACATCGGCGCGCGCGTCGTGGACGACGATCGCCGCAGCTACTACGTCGCTCCCAACGTCGGCAAGGAAGCGATTGCCCTGAACCTAAAGACCGCTGCGGGGCGTAACGCGCTGAAGCGGATCGTGCGCGCCCTGGACGTCGATGTCTTCTGCTGCAATACGGTGCCCGAGCGCTACGTGCCGCTCGGCATCGACTACGCGACGCTCGCGGCGGTGAAGCCGGATCTCGTGTGGGCGGGGATTTCGGCGCTCGGGCCTGAATACGCTGACGTGCCGGGATATGACCCGGTGATCCAGGCGATGGCGGGCTACGTCGAGCTGACCGGAGATCCGAACGGCGCGCCGGTGCTTTGCGGGGTGCCGGTGATCGATCTGAAGGCGGGCGACGAGGTGTACGCGAACGTGCTGCTCGCGCTCAGTGAGCGTGCCGAGACCGGCCGCGGGCGCGCGATCCACATCTCGATGCTCCAGGCCGCCGCGTCCTGGCTGATCACGACGCTGCCGCTCGTGGATTTCGATTGCGAGCCTTGGGAGATCACGCGTGCCGGCAACGAGCACCGCAAGTTCGTGCCGACCAACGTGTACCCGGCGCAGGATGGCTTCTTCTATATGGCGATCGGTAGCGACGTGCAGTGGCAGCGGTTCACCGCGCTGCCGCGCTTCACCTCGCTCGCGTCCGACGCGCGGCGCACCAGTGAGGGCCGCATCCGTGACCGCGTGGCGCTACAGCGCGAAATCGGTGCACTCACCGCGCGGTACGGTTCCGACGAGCTGATGGCGGACCTGCGCGCCGCCACCATCCCGCACGCGCGCATCAACGCGGTTGCTGCGGTGCGCGACCTGGAGGCGCTGCGCAACCGGCTGACGGAGACAGTCACCCCGGGGGGGAAGCGGGTGCGCATGCAGCCGATGGCGGTGGATCTGCCCGGCGCGCGGCGCGAGTTCGCCTTCCCGCCCAAATACGGCGAGCACACTCGGTCGGTGCTGCGCGAGGCGGGGTTTCCCGAGGAGGAATGCCGCAGGCTCGCGGCCGCCGGGGCAATCCCGGCCTGAGCCGCGGAAAGAGCCGCCGGTCGCCGCCGCGATACAGTCGCCTTGGGAGGGTGGCCGCCGCGGCGATCGACGAGAAACGCCGTCACCTACGCCGCGCATCCGCAGCGCTTCAAGGCACGCATTCTTCCCCTCCTTGAAAGGGGAGGGGATGGCGCGTCAGGTCACGCCATCGCGCGTGCCGGCGCGGGCGCGCCGAGCATCTTGCCGAAGGTCTCGGCCGGGACCGGCTTGCTGAAGAGGAAGCCCTGGCACTCGTCGCAGGCGTGCCGCTTCAAGAGCGCGAGCTGCGATTTCGTCTCGACGCCTTCCGCGCAGACCGAGAGGCCGAGCCCGCGGGCCATCGCGATGATCGCGATGACGATCGCCGCGTTGTCCACGTCCCTATCGACGCCCATCACGAAGGATTTGTCGATCTTGATCTCGTTCAGCGGGAAGCGCTTCAGGTACGCGAGCGACGAATAGCCGGTGCCGAAGTCGTCGATCGAGAGCCGCACGCCGATCTCCTTCAGCTCCTGGAGGGCGCGGATGCTGCGCGGTGCATCCTCCATCATCGCGCTCTCGGTGAGCTCCAGGCTGAGGAAGCGCGGATCGAGGTCGGCGTCCTGGAGCGCCGGCGCGACGAGCGCCGGGAACCGCTGGGTCCGGAACTGCGGGCTCGCCACGTTCACGGAGAAGCGCGGCACGCGCAGACCCGCGCGCAGCCAGTCCGCCGTCTGGTTGCACGCCGCGCGCAGCACCCATTCGCCGAGCGGGACGATGAGCCCGGTCTCCTCGGCGATCGGGATGCACTTGTCGGGCCCGACGATGCCGCGCTCCGGATGCTGCCATCTCACCAGGACCTCGCAGCCGCTGCCGCGGCCGGTCTCGACGCGCACCTTGGGCTGGAAGAAGATGCGCAGCTCCTCGCGGTCGATGGCGCGGCGCAGCTCGGTCTCGACGTTCAGACGGCGGAGCGAGGTGTCGCTCAGCTCGCGCGAGTAGATCTCGGCGCGGCCACCGCCCCTCTGCTTCGCCTGGCGCATCGCCACCGCGGCGTTGTTGAGGATGGCGCCCGACTCCATGCCGTCGTCGGGGAAGACGGTGACGCCGGCGCTCGCGGTGAGGACCACCTCTTCGCCGGCGGCGCGAAACGGCGCGGCGATCGCAGCGAGCAAGGTTTCGGCGAGCGCTCCGGCCGTGTCGGCCTGGTCGAGCCCCTGGATCAGCACGGTGAATTCGTCGCCGCTCAGGGCGCGCGAGCAGCGGCGGGTTGAAGGGATCGCCCGCCCTGGCGGCGGCGACCGCGCCACCGAGCGCGAGGTCGAGCCGCATGGCGACGCCCTTCAGCACCGAGTCGCCGATGCCGAGGCCCAGCGCTTCGTTGATCTGCTTGAACCGGTCGAGATTGAGCTGGATCACGGCGCCGGTTTTCCGGCGCTCGCCACCTCGCGCAGCGCGCGGTCGAGACGTTCGGTGAGGAGGCGCCGGTTCGGCAATCCGGTCACGCTGTCGCAGTTCTCGAGACGATCGCGATAGGCCTTCGCCGAGAGCGTGTTGCGCAGGCGCAGCGCGAGCTCGCTCGGATCGAACGGTTTGCCCAGGAAATCGGTCGCGCCGAGCTCGAGCGCCATCAGCTTTGTGTCGGCGTTCGTCGACGAGGTGAGGACGATCACCGGGATGTGGCGCAGCGTCTCGCCGTTGCGCATCCGCTTGAGGATCTCGAAACCGCTCATCTCGGGCATCACGAGGTCGAGCAGGACGACGTCGGGACGCTCGTGGGAGATGATATCCATCGCCTTGAGCGGCTCCGAGCATTGGATGAACTTCTTGTAGCCCGCGTCCTGCAGGAAGGTCTGCAGCACCTCGAGGTTGATGGGCTCGTCGTCTACCATCAGGATCAGCGAATTAGCGGACTGCTGGTCCTCGGGTCCGGACACCGGGGCCGATCTGCCCGCCTTCATCTGTCCCAGCAGGTCATCCGAGGCGTCGAAGGTCACCATCTGCTGCGACAGAGTGGGCGATTTCTCCATTACCATGCTCATGATCCATCCTCGTCGATGGAGAGGCTTTCCTGGTGCTGCACTCGCAAGTCCCGTGCCGGAAAGGGAAATTCGACATCGTCTCGAAGCGCAGCGCAGGCATTGCGCCAGCTCTCATGCCGCCGCCGGCGCCGCCTGTCCCGCGCCCGGCACGAGTATAGGAATTTCAAACCACCTTTCTCCCGATTCGCGACGGTATCGCCGGGCCTAGCCCGAAGTTCCTTCCGCGTTCGGGCGGATTTGTCTTGTAGTTTCGAGACTTGAGTTCACGCCACGCGCCTGGCTGCTGGCTACACGCGGATTGTGTTGAGCAGCTCCAGGGCGCGCTGCTGTGTGGGATTGGGCGTGGTCAGGATCGTAAAGGTGGTGGCGCTCGCGGCACTGTTGGGTGTGCGACAGGTGTTGCGCACGACCGTGGCGAGCGCCTCAAGCAAGGTGCGCAGGCTGTGCGCGGGCGAGCCATCGTCCAGGCTGTGGGTGATCGCCTTGCGCTCGGCCTTGGCTGAGCGCTTGGCGGGGGCGAGCGGATCGCGGTGCTGCTTGGCTTGCTGGTCCTCGTCTGCAAAGAGCAGTCCCCGCCACGCCTCGATCATGTGCCACTCGACGTAGTAGGCGAGCATGCACAGGAAGATATGAGCGCGCACCCGATTGGCCAGGCGGTGGTGAATCGGCCGGATCTTGAGGTCAACGCTCTTCAGGGAACGAAACGCCCGCTCGACCTGCGCGAGGGATTTGTAGCTGCGCACGACCTGGGCGCTGTCCATCTTCTCAGAGGGCACCGGGGTACGCAGGATATAGATGCCATCGAGCGAGGCCTCGGTAGCGACCTGATCGTTGCGCAGATGGAATGCGAAGCGCTCCTCTTCGATCTCGAGCTCGAAGTGCTTGGCCACCTTGTACTTGTTCACCACCCGCCCCACACGCAGGCCGATCTTGTCGCGCCCGCGCAGGCGCTTCTTCTCGACCATCGAGCGCACCTTGGCGAGCTCCGCAGTGGTCGCCTCGAGCAGCGCTTCGCGCTTGCGGGCGCGTGAGTGCGCAAGCTCGGGATTGCGACAGGCCACCAGGCGCTCACCGGGAAACCCGGGGTGCGTAAGCTCAAAGAGGTTGCGCTCATCGAATAAGCCCAATTGCAACGCCCCGTCTTCGAGCAGGCCGCGGATCTGCATGCTCTTGAGCGCGGTGATCCAGCCCACGGCCTGCGTCGCGCGCAGCTCCTCGATCGCCTTGTGCGAGATCATTCCTCGGTCCCCGACAAGCACCATGGTGTCGATGGCGAATTCGCTCTTCAGCCGCTTGGCTTGCGGCAGCAGCGTCTCGCAATCGGCGCTGTTGCCCTCGAACACCGACACCGCCACCGGGCAGCCGAGCGCATCGGTGAGCAGGCCGTAGTTCACCTGGAGCTTTCCCTTCTTGTCGTCGCGATTGTGGCCGAGGCGGGCAAGCGGGCAAGTGCTGCCCTCGAAGTAGCTTGAAGACAGGTCGTAGAGCACCAAGCCGCCGGCGCGCAGATGCCGCGCGGCGAGCTTTTTCTCGATCACGCCCTGGCGCTCAAGCAACCAGTCCATCGCCGCGTAGAGATCATCCTCGTCGGCCTCGGTGACGCCGAACTCCTCAGCAAGGGTGCTGCTGTGCCACCAGCGCGTGGTGGCAAGCTTGGTGTGCGGGGCGAGCACCCGAGCCCCGATCATGGCCAAGACCCGGTCACCCTGCGGGCAGCGTCGAGCGCCCAGCAGCCCTTCCATCCCCAGCCGTTGCATGGCTACACGCACCGCCTGCACATGCCCATGCGGGCGCGAGGCGATCGCCTCAAACAGCGCCTCAGGCCGCGCGAGCGCCTCGCCGCGAAGCACGGCCCGAATGGTCTGGATTTGCTCGTCGCTGAGCGAGGAGAGATTGGCGAGGGTGCGCTTGCGCACGCGCTTGCCCTCGCGAAAGGACTCCCGCAGCAGGTACGCGGGGCGCGAGCTGCGGTTCGGCACGGCATCGATGTGCATGACTACACTGTAGGCCGCTACTCCTATGATGTCAAGCTATTTACATGACTACACTACAGGCCCGTATCCATCGCCATACCCCACGGATTACTAAGCGCTTTTCAACGCTCAATCGCTCAGGACAGCGAGGAACTTCGGCCTAGCCCGACTTCGCGGATTCGAGGGGTAGACGCGGGGTAAGTGGCTGATCTGCCATGAGGGATCCCTATTAGGTCTGCACTACAGCGGGTGCACTGAGGCGGCCTGGGCGGTGGTGATTTTGGGTG
>JADLAV010000038.1 GCA_020848075.1 Burkholderiales bacterium | reverse complement strand
GCGCGGATAGAAGGTGGAGCACTTGGGTTTCCCGGTCGCTCAACGAAACGCCCCAGCCAGATCATTCACACCCCTGGACGGTCCAGAGACCTTGACAAACCGGCCCCTCATAGAAGGAGGGGTGCCGCGCGGAGCGCGGCGGGGTGGTGCTCTGCTGCTTCCGCCCCACGACATTTTCCACAGACCCACCCGGCGCTCAGCGCACACCAAAGCCGCCGTCCGGGCTATTGGCGCTCCCGCTCCGACCGCTAGCCGCGCGTCACAACTGGAAGGCGAGCCAGAGCAGCAAACCCTCCGCGACGTCGCGCGCGAGCCCCGGCGGCCGGGGTTCGTACGCGGCCGCAGCGTCGCGCTGCCGCTCGATCCAGCGCGCGAAGCGCTCGATGTCGTCGCGCGCGTAGAAGGCCACCATCAGCTCGTAGTTCAGGAAGAGGCTGCGCTCGTCGAGATTGGCCGAGCCCACGAGCGCGACCTGGTCGTCGATCACCACGCTCTTGGCATGGATCATGTGCGGCGCGAACCAGACGCGCCCGCCCGATGCGGCGAGATCACGCAGCGCGCGATGGCGCGCCATGTCGGCCAGCCGGTGGTTCGATTTCGCCGGCGTCACCAGGTCCACGGCGATGCCGCGCCGCGCCGCAAGCGACAACGCGAGCGAGAAGGTCTCGTTCGGCACGAAGTACGGCGTCACCGCCAGGATGCGCCGGCGCGAGGCGAAGAAGGCCGCCACGAGCAGCGTGTAGACGGTGTCGTCGGCCTGGTCCGGGCCGCTGGCGATCAGCTGCCCTAGCGCCGCCCCCGCGCCGCCTGCGGACGCCTCCTCCTCCGCGGGACGCGACCCGCCGGCGGCGAACGCCCAGTCTTGCGCGAAGCGCTGCTCGGCCTGCCGAGCAAGCGGGCCGCGCAGGTCGAAGGTGAGGTCAGCCCAGGGCCGGTCCGCGCCGGTGGATTCGTCCCGGAAGTACTCCGCCGCCAGGTTCCTGCCGCCGCACCACAGCCACTCGCCGTCGGCGATCGCCATCTTGCGGTGATTGCGCAGGTTGGTCCGCCCCCTGAGCGACGAGCGCAGGGGCGGCACGAAGAGCGCCGTCTCGACCCCCGCATCCGTCAGGCGGCGAAATTTCGGTATCCCGGGAAGGTACGCGCCGATGCCGTCCACCAGCAGGCGCACGCGCACGCCCTCGCGTGCACGCCGCTCGAGGCGCCACGCGATCTCGTCGCCCACGGCATCCTTGCCGAACAGGAAGGTGCAGAGCTCGAGCGTGCGCGTCGCGCCGTCGATCAGCGCGTGCAGCGCGTGCAGCGCCTGCGCGCCGTCATCGTGGACGTTCAGGCCCTGGTACGGCGCCGCGGCGGGCAGCGCCATCGCTGCTGCGAGCTCGCGCAGCTGCGCCACAGGTTCGCCCGTCTCCTCCGCACGTTGCAGGGCGCGCGGCCGACGCGCGATCGCCTGACGGGAGTCGATCAGCTTGCGGTTGCCGAACACCAGGTACAACGGCAAGGTGAGGTACGGCAGCACGATGAGGCCGATCACCCAGGCGATCGCGGCCGACGGCCGGCGGCGCTGGTGCAGCGTGCGCGAGCCGATGACGTAGATCGCCAGGCCGAGCAGCACGACGAAGGCGTGCAGGATCGACCCGTGCCGGACGAGGAGGTCCGCCGTCATGGTGTTGCAAGCATAACGTCGATCACGACGCGGGCGCTCCTGTCCAGATGCCGTTGCGCTGGCGGTGACATGACTCAAGCAGAACGGCCTCCGCGGGCTCGTGCGTGACGCCGGCGCCGCCGGTTGCCTCGACGCCAGAGCGCGCACAGGTGTCGCAGAGACACCCCGGCGTGCGATACTGAATGCTCGCGATGCAGCCGATCACTGATCTCTACGTAGCGCTCGCCGAGCGCATCGCTGCGTCCCTCGGGTCGCCGCGCGTGCGCTCGCTGCATCTGCCGCCGCCGAGCGACACCAAGGACGCCGAATTCTGCGCGCTCGAGCTCGAAGACGGCTCGATCGGCTTCAGCTACATCCAGCTCGAGGGAACCGAGGCCCCGCTGCGCGAGCGCCATGGCGGGCGCGGCGTCTCCGGCGCGGAGGCGGTGGTCCTCGCGCGGGGTTTCGCGGGCGCCGACCCGGTCGCCAAAGCGCTCGGGTTTGCGGCGATCAACGCGCTTTCGCAGCAGCTCTTCACGCGCGCGGCGTGGGTGCCGTCCGCGAGCGGCGACCCGCTCGGCGCGATCGACCCGCGGCCCGGGGAGCACATCGGCATGATCGGCCTCTTCACGCCGCTCATCCCGATGATCGAGCGTGCCGGGGCGCGGCTCACCGTGCTCGAGCTCAAGCACGCGCTCGTACGCGAGTCGGAAAACTTTCGCGTGACCCTCGATCCGGCGGAGCTCGCCTCCTGCGGAAAGATCGTCAGCACCTGCACCGTTCTCCTCAACGACACGCTGGACGACGTTCTCGCTGCCTGCCGCAACGCGCGCCGCTTCGCCATCGTCGGCCCCACCGCGGGTTGTGTGCCCGATCCCCTGTTCACGCGCGGGGTCGATACGCTCGGCGGCCGGCGGGTCTCCGATCGGGAGCGATTCCTGGAGGCCTTCTGCAGCGGTGGAAAGTGGGGTCCATACGCGGGGAAGTACGTGCTGGCGCGGGAAGGCTATCCGGGGATCGAGCGGTTGCTGGCGAGGGCGCGATGAGGGCAGCCCGCGTCCCGAGCGGTCTCCACACAAGCGACGCCGGCGTGGCCGGATCGGGCGATGCGTCGCGGGTGGACACGGTGCGCGGATGAATTGAAGGTTGAGCGTGTAGTAGCATCGACGCTGCGCCCCTCGTTGCGCGGACCGGCTGCGACGGGACGGCGATCTCCGGCCTGAGCGGGGGTGGTCATGTCGAACGAACGGAATGGAAGAATCTTCGTCGCCGGGGCGAGCGGCGCGATCGGCCGCCCGCTCTGCCGCCTGCTCGTCGCGGACGGCTGGTCCGTGGTCGGCACGACCCGCTCGGCGGAAAAGGCGTCCCTCCTGCGGGACCTGGGCGTGGAGCCGGCGATCGTCGACGTATTCGACGAGGCAGCGCTGCGCGACGCCGTCGGCAGGGCCGCGCCCGCCATCGTCATCCACCAGCTGACCGACCTGCCGCCCGCGCTCGACCCGGCGAAGATGCCAGAAGCGCTCGTCCGCAACGCACGCATCCGCGAGATCGGCACGCGCAACCTCGTCGCCGCCACGGCCGCGGCGGGCGCGCAGCGGATGATCGCCGAGAGCATCGCATTCGCGTACGCGCCGGGCCCGATGCCCTATCGCGAGGACGCCCCGCTCAACGTGGACCATCCCGACTTCGGATCGACCGCGCGCGCCGTCGCGAGCCTCGAGCAGCAGGTGCTGGCGGCGCCGTTCGAGGGCATCGTTCTGCGCTACGGCAGGCTCTACGGGCCGGGGACCGGCTTCGATCGGCCGCCGCGCGGCGGGCCGTTGCACGTGGATGACGCGGCCGATGCGGCGCGTCGGGCGATCATGGGCGGGAAGCCCGGGATCTACAACGTCGCGGAGGACGACGGGACCGTGTCCAGCAGTAAAGCGGCCGACGCGCTCGGCTGGAAGCCGGGATTCCGTCTGAGCGCGCCGAAGGGCTGACGAGGCGCGGCAGCCGACGCATTCGCCGCGGCTGAACGCGGCCACGACCGGTGAAAGCAGGCACCGCCGCGCCGGTTCGACGCCGGCGCGGCAATCGCGGTGCCGCTGGGTGCGGCCCGGAAGCTCAGTGCTTCTTCGGCGCCGCGGCGGGCTTCGGCGCGGGCTCCACGGAGAGGGCGAGCGCCTCGGTGTAGGTCGCCTCGACCTGGTCGCCCTTCTTCACCACCTTGAACTGATCGGGGTTCTGCACGTCGAGGGTCACGAAGTTGCCCCTCGGCCCCCTGAGCGTGATCGTCTTGTTCTTGGGATCGACGGCGGTCACGTCGGCGATCACGGTGACCTCCCGCGCCGCCACGCCGGCGGGCCGCTCGCCCGGCTGCGCGCGCGCCACGCCCTCGGCCTCACGCTTCTCGCGGATGCCGGCCTTGGTCTTCCTCAGCTCCAGCGTGAGCGCCTGGACGAAGCGCGCAACCACGAAGTCGCCGAGGTGGATCTGGTCGAAGTTCTTGACTTCGTCCCCGGCGACGACGTCCACGATGTTGCCCTTCGGTCCTTTGAGCGTGACCGTGCGAGTCGCCTTGTCGATCCCGACCACCTGGGCGGTGATCCGGACCGCCTGGGTCACCGTGGCCTTGCCGGGTTCGCTGGTGACGACGGCGCCGCCGGTCGCGGCGGGCTGCTGCGCAGACACGTTCGCGGCAAAGAGGGACGCGACCAACGCAACCGCAAGCGCAATTCGGGTCATGGCAGAACACTCCTTCCAGTAGAGGAACCTCAGAAACGTCCAGTTGCGCCGCCACGAGCGGCGATGTGAAGTCGAGCGAGGACAGGCCGATGCACGGTCTGGCGCCAGCGTTTGGCCGCCGCGATTGTGCCACATCCGGCAGGCGGCGGCTGGGATCGCGCCCGCTCGGCGAAAGTACGCGGCTGCGCGCGGAAGCGGCACGTGCACCGCCGTCGCGACGCCGATCGGCCGCGGCTCGCCAGATCCCCGCTCTCCGAATACACTCTCTGGGACAGGTTCCGCAGGGATCCAGCAAGTCGTTGATTGCGCTCGAGCTGGATTCCCGCCCCCCGATTACTACGTTCGGGGGCAGGCTTCGCGGGAATGACGGGCTTCTTCAAAGCTTCCCTAGCGCCACCACGGATCCTTGCCGAAGAGCGGGCGGTTCGGGCGCGCCTCGTCCTGGAGCGGCGTCTCGCTCCGGCAGCCGCGGGCAAGCGCGTTCATGCCCATCTCGACGAATGCCAACTGCCCGTCGAGGTAGAGCGTGTTGCTGCCGTCGCTGTACTTGCGCTGCGCCGCGCTCGGCACCTTGTTCATGCGGTAGGCGCGCCCATCCACGGTGAGGACGGCCGCCTCGCCCGAGGGCGCGAGCTCGACCTGGAAGGTGCGTCCGCCCTCGCACTTGAAGGTCATCCTCTCCGGAAACTGCGTCTCGCGCGGCATATCGGCCGCGCAGGCGGCCAGCACGAGCGCCGCCGCCACGGCGAGCAGGGCCGACGATCGTTGGCCTCCGAAACGCTGATGGTCGATTCCCACTCCCGGTCTCCCTTTGCTCGCGCTCGCCGGCGAGCGCCGGCGCGACGAACCCGCGGCTGCCGATGATACCCGAGCCCGCCCGGCGGACCCAGCGCGGCGCAGGGGGACTGCCCGGCGGAACCTCGACGTGCCGAGCAAGTCGAAGCAGATGCAGGTAGCGCATCTCCTCCCATGACGACGACTCGCCGCTTCGATCTCCTCCGCTTGACGCCCGTGCTCGCAGGCGCATGCCTCGCGCTTGCGGCTGCCGCGGCCGCCGCGCAGGTGCCGCAGGACGCCGCGCGCGGCAGCCTGCTCATCGATCAGCACAGCGCCGAGTTCGCGCAACAGCTGCGCCAGTCGCTGCAGGCGCACGAAATCGAGCGCGCGACCGGCGGCGATCCCACGGTCCGCCGCGAGATGGAGATGCAACACCTCGACCAGCGTCACCGGCAGGACAACCTGCACAGCCGCCAGCTGCAGGAGTACGAGGCCTCCGGCAGCCGCGCCGCGCAGTCAGGGGGCGTTGCCGGCCCGGCGCCGCTGCCGCCCGGCATCACGGGATTCGCGAGCGAGCGCTCGGCGCAGGAAATGCGCCACGACTACGAGTTGAACGAGCTCGAGCGCAGCGTCAAGGCGAAGCCCAAGCAGGAAGCGCCCCACTGGGGCCCGACGCTGACCGATCCCAGGTAGTGCGGTGCGCTCGGTGAAGCCCCGAAGCCGGCGCGCGGCATCGCCCGAGCCGGTCAGTTCGCCGCGAAGCAGTAGAGCAGTCCCGCCCCGCCGGTGGAGCGCAATCCCTCGTCGCTGCACCCGCGCGACGGGTGCGAGCTGTTCCACGACTTCGAGGGCTCGTCGTCGCGCAGTCCGAGCCGGTCGTGGTGACCGACCATGGCGCTCCCCTCGCCGCTCTTCGTCCAGTTGCCGCAGGTGTGGTCCTCGCCGGGCGGGAACGCGGTGCCGTCCGGCTGCGAGCCGGTGAGGATGTCGTGGCGATTCGGCGTGTCGCCGCGGCCGTTGACGATCTCGCCCTTCTCGCTGATCGCGGTCTGCTTGTTGAGGTTGTTGCCGGGGCCGTGCAGGTCGGCGACGCTCTTCGCGATGACCACGCCTTTCGCGTTCCGCCACGGGCCCGTGCCGATGCGGTCGCGCGCATTGACGGCCGGGGTGCCGCCGGTCGCGGTGTTGCTCAGGTAGGCGCGCCACGTCTTGCCGCCTGCGCCCACCGCCGTCGCGAGGGTCTGGCAGTGCTTGTCCGCGCCGGCCAGGCCGCCGAAGTCCGCGCCTTGGCCTGAGCCGGTGCTGGTGACGAAGAAGGTCATGGCCGATTGCTGCGCCTGCGCGCCGGCAGCGAGGCCGAGCGCGACGAGCGCGACCGTTGCAGCGGTAACGAGAGTCGATCGATGCATTGCAGTCCTCCAGTGGGGTAGGCGTGCGCCCGGGCGTGAAGCGTGCCCGGGACGACGATTCTATACACCCGCGAGCGCGCTACCATTCCGGCGGGAAATCGGGACCGGAAGGCTGGATCGGAGCGGGAGGGCTGAGCGCGTGCGGGCGAAGATCTGGCTCCTCGCTGCCCTGGTGGCCGTCTCGGCGGTCGGGGCGGGCTACGAGGTTGTTTTTCACCTGCATCACGCCGCGCCCCGCGACGCCGCACTCTACCTGTGCAATTTCGTGTTCGTGATCCTGCTCGCGCTGTGGATCGACGCGGACAGCAGGATGCACCCCGAGATCTACCGCCCCTACGAGTTCGGCTACCTGCTGCTGTTCCTGTGGCTGCCCTACTTGCCGTACTACCTCTGGCGCACGCGGGGCGCGCGCGGCATGCTCCTGCTCGCCGGGTTCCTCGCGCTCTTCTTCCTCGGCCCGCTCGCGCGGCTGGCGCTCGGCGCGCTGCGCTGACGCGCTCGCCGCGCCGGGAAAGCGGCCGATTCGAGGAATCTGTGCGGTCTGCCACGGCGCCAGGCATCCGGCGGGATTACGCTTTCCCGGTTCTCCCGGCGAGCAGGCCGGACCGCGCGCGGGCCCGATGCGGAACCGGCGCCCGAGTGTATGCTAATGGCATCGGCAGCACACCAACAACATCGAGTCATGGCAGAGCGAAGCAGCACGTACGTCGCGTTCCACGCGAACCCGGCACGGGAGCAGGTCGAGCCGGAGATCCACTACCACAGCCTCCTCAAGCTCTGGCGCGTCCGGGAGAGCAACGACCTCACCTGCACGAACGCCCACGAGAAGGCCGCGGCGATCAGCGACGTGCGCCTGCGCACGGGTACCGAACGGCTGCTGCGCGCGCGGCTGCAGGGAGCGCGCAACATGGTCCTCATCGTCGGGCAGACGACCCGCGAGGACAACGACTGGATCCCGCTTGAGATCCGCTACGCGGTGGACGACTGCGGCATCCCGATCATCGCCGCCTACCTCGGCTTCGAGCACATTCTCGACCCGGCGTCGCTCGAGCCGCTGTGGCCGGCGGCGCTCGCCAAGCGCATCCGCGAGACGACCGCGCGGGTGATCCACATCCCGTTCCGCGAGGAGCCGCTGCGCGACGCGGTCCACCAGTTCGACTACACGAAGCCCCCGCGCGGCCCGCTCAGCTTCTACAACCAGGAGACGTACGCGGAGTGGGGGCACGTGTAGACGCGCCGCGAGCGCGTCTTGCGATCCGGGGAAGGGAGGAGCGGGAAACGAGCGGCTCGCGCGGCTCCGCACGCTCGGGCTTGCGTGGAGGCAGGACGCACGATGGCCGACGCACCTGACCAGGCGCTACGCATCTCGAACTCGGTCGCGATCCCGGAGCGCGAGATCGAGATGACGGCGGTGCGCGCGCGGGGCGCGGGGGGACAGAACGTCAACAAGGTCTCCTCGGCGGTGCACCTTCGCTTCGACATCCGCGCATCGTCGCTGCCCGAGCCTTTCAAGGCGCGCCTGCTCGCGCTCTCCGACCAGCGCATCACCAAGACCGGCGTCGTGGTCATCAAGGCGCAGACGGCTCGCACGCGCGAGAAGAACGCGGCGGAAGCGCTGGCGCGGTTGCGCGCGCTGGTGCGCAGCGTCGCGACCGTGCCGAAGAAGCGCAAGCCGACCCGGCCGACGCGCGCCGCCCGCGAGCAGCGCCTCGAAGGCAAGGCGAGGCGAAGCCGGGTGAAGGCGATGCGCGGGAAGGTCGTGGAGTAAGGCCGTACAGTCGCGCCGCACCGATCGATCGCTCGGCAGCGACTGCGTCGCTTGCCAAAGGGACTACCCGTGGGGCATGCTTCCGTCCCCGCGGACCGGGACGGCGACGCCCCTGGTCGACCCTCGCCGGACCCTCGAGCCCACCGGAATCTTGGAAGCCTTCTTTCTCTCCGCTGGCGTGGTCGCGCTCGCCGAGATGGGCGACAAGACCCAGCTCCTCTCCTTCTTGCTCGCCGCCCGGCTGCGGCACCGCGCGCAGATCGTGCTCGGCATCCTCGTCGCGACCGCCGCCAACCACGCCGTCGCCGGCTACGCGGGCACCTGGATCGCGAGCCTGCTCTCTCCGCGTGCGCTCTGCTGGACCGTGGCGCTCTCCTTCTTCGCGTTCGGTGCGTGGGCGCTGCGGCCCGACGAGCTCGGCGAGCAGCGCATACGGCCGGGCGCCGGGGTGTTCCTCACCACGGCCGCCGCGTTCTTCGTGGTCGAGATGGGCGACAAGACCCAGCTTGCCACGGTCGCGCTCGCCGCGCGCTACGATGCGCTCGTCGCCGTGGTGGCCGGAACGACCCTCGGCATGATGATCGCGAACGTTCCGGCGGTGTGGCTCGGCAGCGCGCTCGCGCACCGGGTGAACATGACGCTCATGCGCCGCGTCGCGGCGGGCACGTTCGTGCTGCTCGGCGTGCTGACGCTCTACGCGGGCAGCGCGTAGGCGCGGGGCCGCTGCTCTGGACGATCAGCGGCTTCCTCGCCGCGCTCGGCGTCCGGATCTACGCACTCTACCGGCGACTGGCCAAGCCCGCTTGACCGGCAGCGGGCGGACGCGCGGACACGCCGTCGCGGCCGCCCTTGCGCACCGCCTGCTCGATCGCCTGGGCCAGCAGCCGGCCGATGCATTGGTAGCCGAAGTCGTTCAGGTGCAGGCCGTCGTGCACCAGGAACTCGGAATACGCCATGTGCTCCCGGTCGAACCAGTCCTGCATGATCCGGAACCGGTCGAACAGGCCGACGTCCTTCTCGCGGGCGACCTTCGCCATCGCCGCGAGGTACTCTTCCTCGTTCGGCAGCGCGAGCACCGCCGGCGCATACTGCGGCGTCATCAGCACGATCTCGATGCCGCGCGCCTTCATGCGTTCGACGCCCTCGCCGACGAGCCGCCGGAAGCTTTCGATGTTGAACCTGCGCAGCGCGGCGTTCGTGCCGAGCTGCCAGATCACGAGATCCGGCGTCTCCGCGAAGACGTCGCGATCGAGCCGCTCGAGCATGGCGCCCACTTCCTGGCCGCCGATGCCTTTGTTGTAGACGTTGACCTTCACCCCCGGCAGGTCGCGCGAGAGCACGCGCAGCAGCTCGGCGGGGTAGGTCTTCAACGCGGTCGACGCGCCGTAGCCCTGGGTCGAGGACGAGCCGAGGGCGACGATCTCGACCGCCTTGCGCGTCTCGATCGCCGCCCGGGTCTTCGGCAGTGCAACGCCGAGATCGAGCAGCCCGGGCGACGCCACGCAACGCGCGCCCGCCGCGGGCGCGGCGAGCGCCGCCGCCAGCAGGGCGATCAGCACGCGCGCAACGCCGCGCGCGCGCGACGATCTCCTGCCGTCGGTTGTCCGCATGCCTCTCCTCCGCTCAGGTCTTCTGCATCTTCTTGTACCAGCCGGCGATGCCCGCCACCGCGACCAGCAGGGCGATGCCGGTCGCGCTGACGGCGAGCTGCGTCAAACGGGTGCTGCCGAGCTCGCTCAGGACGACGTACGCCGTGAAGGACAGAAACGTGCCGATGCAGAACACGAGCAGCGACTGCTCGCCGCAGCGGCGCACCGGCTCGGCGGCGCGCCAGCGCAGGAAGCGCGCGTCGGGCGGGATCACGATCTGCGCGAGGTACGCGAGCGCGAGGAAGTGCGCGAGGCGCAGCGGATCGAGCATCGTCTTGTCGATCGGATAGATGATGCGCCCCAGCCAGTCGGGGACCAGGAAGGCGAGCGCATTGAAGTGCCACGACAGCGCCACGAGCAGGGCAAAGAGGAGATAGGCGATCGATGCGGGCACGAGGATCTTCGCGTACGGGCGCAGGCGCTCGCCGACGCGGCCGTCCGCCGCGAAGGCCGCGCCGATGTAGAAGACGAGCTGCCAGGTGAGCGGGTCGAAGTACCAGGCCTTCCCGTCCGGATAGCCCGGGAGGTTCCAGTCGAAGCGACGCGCCAGGAGATAGAGGAACGCCGAGGCGGCGAGCACCCGCCAGGGCCAGCGGCGAACCAGCGGGAGCGCGACCGCGAAGCTCGCCAGCACGACGATGTAGAACGGCAGCACGTCGAGATTGACCGGCCGGAACTTGAGGAGCGCGGTTTCGATCAGCGTGCGCGCGGGATCGTCGACGAGCCCGAGCAGGTCCATGCTCTCGAGATAGCTCTGGCGCCCCGTGCGCAGCGACACCCAGGCGATCTGCACGGTGAAGGCGAGGAAGAGCAGCAGGTGCGCGACGTAGAGCTGCCAGACACGCCGCACGACGCGCGCGACGGCGACCACGGCGCCGCGCTCCGCGAGGACGCCCCCGTAGGCGATGACCGCCGCGTATCCGGAGATGAACACGAAGATCTCGGTCGCGTCGCTGAAGCCGTAGTTGCGCACGGTCACCCAGCTGACAACGTTGTCAGGAATGTGGTCGAGGAAGATGAACCACAGCGCGAGCCCGCGAAAGAAGTCCAGCCGGAGGTCGCGCGGGCGCTTGGCTGCGCGTCGCGGCGCTGCGACGGCCGGCTCGGCCGCCGCGCGCGTGGGGACTGTCGCGAACTCCATCATCGCCTCGCGGGGCGCGGAAGCATACTCGATCCAGCGCTCGCGCGGCGGCGCAATGCCCGGGCGGGTACGCTTGCGCGCCGTGGCGGCCGGCGCAGGTCCGTGTGTGCAAAAGCATCGGCGCCGGGTCAGGATCGAAACAACGCTTTCAGCGCCGTCGCGGCGCGGTAGAGCGCGTGATGCGCCGCGGCGATCACCCCGCCCATGGTGACGAAGCCGTGGATCATCCCTTCGAAGCACTCGTAGGTGACCGGCACTCGGGCGGCGTGCAACCGGTCCGCGTACGCGCGGCCCTCGTCGAGCAGAGGATCGTACCCGGCGGTGATGACGTAGGCGGGCGGCAGGTGCGAGAGATCGGCCGCCCTGAGCGGAGACGCGCGCCAGTCCGCTGCGTCGCCCGGCGCGCGCAGATAGTTGCCAGCGAACCAGAGGACCGCCTCGCGCGTGAGCAGGTAACCCTCGGCGTACTTCGCGTGCGAGGGCGCGTCGGCCGCCATGTCGGTGGCCGGATAGATCAGCAGTTGCGCCGCGAGCGGCGGGCCGCCCGCGTCGCGGAGCGCGAGCGCGGCGACGGCAGCGAGGTTGCCCCCGGCGCTGTCGCCGCCGACCGCGACGCGCGTGCCGTCGAGCCCGAGCGCATCGGCCATGCGCGCCACCCATCGGGTCGCGGCGAGCGCGTCGTCCACTGCCGCGGGGAACTTGTGTTCCGGCGCGAGACGGTAGTCAACCGACGCGACCGCGCAGCGCGCGAGATTCGCGAACTCGCGGCACACGACATCGTGCGTGTCCAGATCGCCGACGGTCCAGCCCCCGCCGTGAAAGTAGACGAGCACGGCCGGCCGCTCCCCGGGCTGCGCGCCGAGCGGGCGGTAGAGCCGCACCGGGATCACGCCGGCCGGACCGTCGGCACGGAGATCCTCCACGCGCTCCACCTCGGGGGGTGCCGGGGCGAGCTTTGCGCGCATCTCGCGATAGAGCGCGCGCGCCCCGCCAACGCCGACCTGCGCGAAGGGGGGAAGCTTCGCACGCGCCGCGCGCTCGAGCACCATGGCGGCTTGGGGGTCGAGGCTCACGGCGGAGCGACCAGCGCTGCGGAACGAGATCCGTTCGAAACTACACCGCCGCGGGCGCGTGCCGGCGCCGCAACATCATCCACCCTACCGCGAGACCGACCGCGGCGACGAACGGCAGTGCGAGGTAGTTCAGCATGTCCCAGCCCCGCGCCTCGAGCACCATTCCCGAGGCGAAGGACGAGGTCGCCATGATGATGAAGATGAGCAGCTTGTTCGCGCCCTGCGCCTTCGCGCGCTCCTCCGGCCGGTAGGTCTCGGTGATGAGCGTCGTCGCACCGATGAAGAGGAAGTTCCAGCCGACGCCGAGCAGCACGAGCGCCGCCCAGAAGTTGGCAACGTCCACACCGCCTAGGGCGACGACGACGCAGAGGAACTCGAGGAGCACGCCGGCCATCATCACGGTCAGCACGCCGAAGCGGCGGATGAGGTGTCCGGTGAAGAGCGACGGTGCGAACATGCCGACGACGTGCCAGGAGATCACGGTCGCGGCCGCGCTGTACGGGTGGCCGCACACGCCCATCGCGAGCGGCGTCGCGGTCATCAGCAGGTTCATGATGCCGTAGCCGAACCCCGCCCCGATCACCGCGACGATGTAGGTCGGCTGCATCATGATCTCGACGAGCGGCCGGCCCCCTTCCCGCGACTCGGCCGCGCTCGGTCGCGGAATTCTGAGCAGCTGCAGCACCAGGAGCACCAGCACGAGCACACCGATCAGGAAGAGGTAGGCGCTGAGATAGGCCGTCGGCAGGAGATCCTTCGTCCACTTGCTCGCGGTGGGCCCGACGATCCCCCCCACGAGACCGCCCGCGATCACGAGCGAGATCGCCTTGCTGCGGAACTCGACCGGCGCCGCGTCCGCGGCCGCGAACCGGTAGTACTGCCCGAACGCGTTGTGCGCACCGAAGACCAGGGTACCGAGGCAGAAGAGCCAGAAACTGCCGACGTAGATCGCCCACGAGCAGATCGTCGCACCGGCCATGCCGGCGAGCGTGCCGACCGTGAAGCCTGCGCGCCGACCGATGCGCTTCATGAGCAGCGACGCGAAGAACGTCGTGAGCGCCCCGCCGACGACCCAGCCCGTCACCGGCAGCGTCGCGAGATGCTTGTCGGTCGCGAGCGCGAAGCCCACGAGGCCATTCAGCGCGATGAGGGTCGCGCTGACGGTCAGGAGGAACGCCTGGCAGGTGGCGAGAACGGCGACGTTTCGCTTGGCGGCAATCACGACGTAGGGCGGGCGATGGCGGCTCCGAAGCCGGGTCATTTCCTCAGCTGGTCGTAGATGAAGAGCAGGATGAATGCGCCGACGATCGCGCCGACGAATCCCACCGGCTCGCCCAGCTTGTAGAGTCCGAGCAGCTGGCCGGCGTAGCCCGCGAGCAGCGCGCCGCCGATGCCGAGCAGCGTGGTCATGATGAAGCCCATGACCTGCCGTCCCGGCATGATCGCGCGCGCGATCAGGCCGACCACGAATCCGACGATGATCGTCCACAAGAGTCCCATGGCTGCCCTCCCGGGTTGACTGGGGAGCGGAAGTCTAATGAGATTTGCGGATTCGCGGCGCCGTGCGCCCGCTCAGCGGTCGCCGCCAGCCGCCAGCGCCGCGCGCGTCCCGGCCGCACCGCCCTCCGCGGCGAGCTCGCGGAAGTCGGCGGCATAGCGCATCAGCCGCGCGGCGGCATGGTCGCGCTGCTCGCGCGTCGCCACGCCGGCGACGCCCACGATCAGCGCCGCGAGCCGCTCCTGCCACTCTGCCGCGGACCGCGCGTACTCGGGCGTGCGCCGCGACTCGAAATCCAGTAGCACGCCGCGCAGGCGCTCGCGCAGCTGCGCGGGGTCGCCGCGCTCGCGCAGCGCCTGCACGAATTCACGCTGGCGCGCCCTGCGATCCTCGAAGCGGGCCGCGAGATACCCCGGTTGCGCGTGGACGAATGCCGCGATCAGCCGCCGCTGCCCGGCGGACACCCGGCCGAGCCAGTCCTCGAAGCGTCCGGCGATCGCCTCGGCACGCGCCTTCTCGCTCGCGGCGGCGTCCTCCGAGAGGTACTCGGCGGCGTACTTGCGGTTCCCCGACTCGAGCTTGCGATCGAGCGCCGCGAGATTCTCCGGCCCGAGCGTCGCGAGCAACGGCAGCGCCTCGTCGATCGCGCGGCCCACGAGCGCCCGGTAGCGCGCGCGCACCGTCTCGAAAGCCCATGCGACGTCGTCCGCCGAGACGCCGCGCGCGACGCGCTGCGCGGCGCTCTCGAGCGCGGCCGCATAGCGCGGCAGCTCCTCGCGCCGGTGCCACTCGTGCAGGCGGGCAAAGCGCGCTTTGAAGAGCTCGGTCTGTTCGCCCGCGAGGTCGAAATAGTC
This sequence comes from Burkholderiales bacterium, assembly GCA_020848075.1. Taxonomy (GTDB): domain Bacteria; phylum Pseudomonadota; class Gammaproteobacteria; order Burkholderiales; family SG8-39; genus JAABRB01. Next base: position 21,590 of record JADLAV010000038.1, on the reverse strand, counting down.
GTTCGCGACCAGGCGGAGCGCGAAACCGCCGTTGTCGTAGGCGACGCGCACCGCGCTGCCGCAGCCGGCGAGCGTGACGAGCGCGGCGAGACAGAGCGCGCGCGCTCCCAGCGCCGCCAGCTGCAGGGCGAACCGGCGCGTCACCAGTAGTTCTCCACGGAGATGTGACCGGGCTCGCGGCGCCGGTGCCGGCGCATGCCGCGCGGGCGCAGCGCCTCGGTGATGTCGGCGATCGCCTTTGGGCTCCCGCAGATCATCACCTGGGAGGCCGCGGGCGAGAGCTCCCGTCCCGCGGCTTTTTCCAGCCGCCGGTCCTCGATCGTCTCGGCGATCCGCCCGGCCAGCGCTCCGGCGGCTTTCTCGCGGCTGGTGAGCGTCACCACGCCGAGCCGCCCCGCGTGCTCGCGCGCGAGCGCGGCGATCGCATCGCGGTAGGTGAGCTCGGCCGCATGCCGCACCGAGTGCACGAGGACGACCTGCCCGAAGCGCCGCCACGGCGCCTCGGTCTTCAGCATGGACAGGTAGGGACCGACGCCCGTGCCGGTGGCGAGCAGCCAGAGGGTTTCCGCGTCCGGCACCGCCGACAACACGAACAGCCCCGAGGGCGCCGGGGCGAGGAACACGACGTCCCTCGGCTCGAGGCGCGCGAGCCGCGCGGTGAACGGGCCCTCCGGCACGACCATGTAGTGGAACTCGCAGGGCCGCTCCTTCGGCGCATTCACGAACGAATACGGCCGTGTCACGAGCTCGCCGTCCACCGGGAGCGCGAGCGTCGCATGCTGCCCGGCCTCGAACGCGCCGACGTCGGCCTGCACGCGCAGCGAGAAGATCTGGTCGGTCCAGCGCGTCTGGCCGACCACCGTGCCCTCGATCCACTTCGTCGTCGCCATGCCCCTTGCCACCCGCCCCCTGCTAGCGCACCACGAACGGGTCGAGGTGCAGCGATTCCACATCCGCCCCGAGCATCACCACCGAGCCGTCGCGGCGACGCGCGCCGTCGTCGCTGAACTCGAACCGGTACGTGCGCCGCAGCACGATCCGGCCGCCATCGTCGCGCGCCGGCCGGAGCTTCACGATCTGCACGGTCTCGTCGAGAAACTGCAGACCGTCGCGGTCGCACGCCTGCCTGCCGGCGGCCAGCGCGCGCTCGCGCGCGCGCATCGAGTCGTACCACAACCAGCCGAGCACGGCGATCGCAAGCGCGGCGGCGAGCTCGAACATGGCGGCCCAGTATAGCGCGGCGATGCGGCGCGGATTCGCGCTGACCGATCGGCGCGAAGCGGGCGCCGACTCACCTCGCGACCCGGGTTCTAGTTCTGCCGCCGACTCAGCCACTCGGCCACCAGCACCGGACGCTCGGCGCCTTCGCGCTCGACCTGCACGTCCCACGTCATCTGGACGCCGTTCGCGATGTCCTCGAGCGCCGCGAGCCGGAACCGCGCGCGGATCCGCGCGCCGGACGGCACCGGGCCGGTGAAGCGCACGCGATTGAAGCCGTAGTTGATCCCCATCCGAAGCCCGGTCACCGAGATCGTTTTCTGGTAGAGGTGCGCGAGCAGCGACAGCGTGAGGAATCCGTGCGCGATGGTGCGGCCGAACGGCGATTCGCGCGCCGCGCGCTCCGGATCGACGTGGATCCACTGCCGGTCGCCGGTCGCCTCGGCGAACTCGTCGATGTGCGCCTGGGTCACCTCGAACCAGTCGCTCACCGCGATTTCGGTGCCGACGCGGGTCCGCAACTCATCGACCGAGACGATCGTGCTCGCGCTCATGCGGGAAATTCTGCCACATCCCGCACCCATCACCCGGCCGGTTGCGGCACGCGGCGCCGCACGCCACAATGCGCCCCGGCGCGCGACTCCGCGTGACCGGATATCCCGGACGCAGAAGGTGCAGGAGACGAGACTCCCCGACACTGCAAGGCTGTTCATCGCGCTCGGCGCGGCGGCGATGGCCCTGGGCGTCGCCCTCGGCGCGTTCGGCGCCCACGTGCTCGACGGGCGTCTCGCTCCCGGGCTCGTGCGCGCGTATCGCACCGGCGTCGAATATCACCTGGTCCACGGGCTCGGACTGCTGGCGGTGGGCGCCATGGCGCTGCGCGTCCCCGCGTCGCGCCCGCTCGCCTGGGCCGGTGCGCTGATGGCCGCCGGCATCGTGCTCTTCTCGGGCAGCCTCTACCTCCTCGCGCTGACCGGGGCGCGCTGGCTCGGCGCGGTGACCCCGTTCGGCGGCGTCGCCTTCATCGCCGCCTGGGTTACCCTCGCGTACGCCGCGCTCCGGGCACGCGGCGACAGGAACCAGGACACATCCTGCGAAGCGCACCCGGTTGGCGGGCGCGCGCCAACCGGGCAGAATCCCCGCGGGGAAACGGGGCCAACCAGCAGCCATTCGCGATGAAGGTGTGCTTTCTCATCGGCGCGGACGCCTTCGGGCGGCTGGAGGCGCCGGCACTCGATCGAGGCTGGCGAAGCGACCCGGAGTACGCGCGGCGCCTCGCCGAGCGCTTCTTCGCGCTCAATCCGGACTTCGATCCGGCGAGCCCGTTCGCGCTGCAGGCACGCACGCGCTACACGCTCGACTACTACGAGCTCATCCAGCTCGCCGCGATGAGCGGCGAGTTCGAGACCGACAAGGTCGAGGACGTCGTCAAGACGCTGCGCCGCTTCTTCGGCGAGTGGCCGCGGCGCCTGGAGATCGACGGCACCGACTACGTGGTGGACCAGGAACTCGGCCACTTCCACCCGGTCGTCGAGGGCTGACGCGCGCGGCGGACCTCGGCGCGCCTGCGGCTCCGGGGCCGCCTGCTCAGCGTCTTTGCGATCGCATCGTAGCCGCGGTCGCGCGCCGGCGGACGTCGCTTTCGCAATCCGCTCGATGGCGAAACCGCGTCCGCCGCATCCCGCATCCTCGTCGCGCGATGTGCGAAACGCGCCGGTTCCCCGCGTCGCCGCGCTTGCTCCGGGGCCGATCGTCCTCTACCCTACGCGGCACGCACCTGCACGCCAACGTGGGCACCCGCCCGGGTCCCCGGCAACGCGGGCAAGAATTCGAAAGGGGAGACGAGATGGCCACCGATCCGTACGCAGCGCCGAAGGCACCCGTCGCCGATGCCCCCGCGGCGGCGCTCGAAGGGGAATTCGTTCCGGAGGGCCGGGCACTGCCGGCCGGCAACGGCTGGAACTGGATCGCATCGGGCTGGGACGTCTTCCGGCAGAATCCGGGCGTCTGGATCCTGATCGCCGTCATCTTCTTCGTGCTCGCGGTCGTGGTCCAGTTCATCCCGGTGCTCGGGCCGCTCGCCATGTCGCTGCTCGGACCGGTGCTCGCCGGCGGGCTGATGATCGGGTGCCGCGCGCTCGAGCAGGGGGATACGCTCGAGATCGGGCATCTCTTCGCCGGCTTCCGCGAGAACACCGGCAAGCTGGTCCTCGTCGGCGTATTCGGCCTGGTGGCGTTCATCCTGGTGATGGTCGTCATCGGCCTGATGGTCGGCGGCAGCGTCTTCGCGCTCGCTGCCGGCGGCGGCCACGTCGGCGCGGGCCTCATGGGCATCGCGCTCGCGGCGCTCGTCGGGCTCGCGCTCGCGCTGCCGATCTACATGGCGATGTGGTTCGCCCCGGCGCTCGTCGCGCTCCAGGGGACGGACGCCATCGAGGCGCTGAAGGCGAGCTTCTTCGCGTGCCTGAAGAACGTCCTCGCGTTCCTCGTGTACGGCGTCATCATGTTCGCGCTCGCGATCGTCGCCTCGATCCCGTTCGGGCTGGGGTGGCTCGTGCTCGCGCCCGTCCTGATCGCCTCGGTGTACACGGCCTACCGTGACATCTTCTTCGCCAGGTAGCGCCGCCCCTCCCTTCGCCACACGCCCGGCCGCTTGCTCGACACCGCGCGCAGCGTCGCCACCCCCGAAGGCATCGAGCTCACGCTGCGCCTCGCGGGCCCGGTGCCGCGCGCGCTCGCGTGGCTGCTCGACTTCCTGATCCGCGCCGCGATCCTCGTCGTCCTGATGATGGTGCTCGCGCCGGTCGGCGGCCTCGGCTGGGCCGCCGTGCTGCTCGCCTGGTTCTTCCTCGAGTGGCTGTTCCCGGCCTGGTGCGAGGTGTACTGGAACGGCCAGACGCCGGGCAAGCGCTCGCTCGGGATCGCGGTGCTGAACGACGACGGGACGCCGGTGCATTGGCCGGCCGCGCTCACGCGCAACCTCCTGCGCGCAGTCGATTTCCTGCCGTTCTGCTACGGCTTCGGGCTCGCCACGATGCTCGTCAACCGCGACTTCAAGCGGCTCGGCGACCTCGCCGCCAACACGCTCGTCGTCTACCGCGAGCCTGCGCCCGGCGGAGTCATGATCCCGCCGGCGCCGCCGCTCGCGCCCGCGTACCCGCTCTCGGTGCCCGAGCAGCGCGCGATCCTCGACTTCGCCGAGCGGGCGCCCCGTCTCACCGCCGAGCGGGCCGAGGAGCTCGCCGCGCTCGCGCGGCCGCTGGTCGGTGCGGGCGGCAACGCCGCGAGCCGGCTCGTGCGCATCGCCAACTTCCTGGTCGGCCGGCGATGAAGCAGGCGGCGTTCGAGGAGCGCTACGCCGAAGCGTGGTTGCGCTTCGAGCGCTGGCTCGACCGCCGCGAGCGGCCGACGCGCACCGATCCGAAGCGCCTGGCGCCGTCCGGAATGCAAGACGCCGAGGTGCCGCGCGCGTACCGCCGCCTCTGCCAGCATCTCGCCCTCGCCCGCGACCGCGCGTACAGCCCGGACCTCGTCGATCGCCTGAACCAGCTCGCGCTGCGCGGCCATCAGGTGCTCTACGGCGCGCGCAGCCGGCGACGCGGCCGCATCGCGCAGTTCCTGCTCGCCGACTTCCCACGCCGCGTGCGCGCCGAGTGGCGCCTGCTCGCGATCGCGTGCCTCGCCTTCTTCGGGCCGGTGGCTGCGCTCGCCGTCGCGCTGCAGATCTTCCCGGACTTCGTCCACTACCTCCTCTCGCCCCGCGCGCTCGCGCGGCTGGAGGAGATGTACGACCCGGGCAATCCGCGCCTCGGTATGCGCCAGGCCGACACCAGCGTGATGATGTTCGCCTTCTACATCTGGAACAACGTGAAGCTCGGCTTCCAGTGCTTCGCGACCGGGCTCCTGTTCGGGCTGGGCACGCTCTTCTACCTGGTGTCGAACGGCCTGCAGATCGGCGCGGTCGCCGGTCATCTCACCCAGGCCGGGTTCGGCACCTCGTTCTGGTCGTTCGTGTCGGGCCACAGCGCGATGGAGCTCACCGCGATCGTGGTCTGCGGCGCCGCCGGGCTCAAGCTGGGCGCAGCGCTCATCGCTCCCGGGAACCTGTCGCGCCGCGCGGCGCTGGTCGCATCCGCGCAGGCGGCCATCCGCCTCATGTACGGCGCTGCAGCGATGTTCCTCGCCGCCGCGTTCATCGAGGCGTTCTGGTCGCCGCTCACGGCGTTTCCGCCCGCGACCAAGTACGCGGTCGGCGCGATCCTGTGGGCGCTCGTCATCGGCTACTTCCTGCTCGCGGGGCGCCGCCGTGGAGCTTGAGCGCGCCGGCGTCGCGCTCCGCCCGCGGCAGCCGTGGGAGGCGATCGACCTCGGCTTCGTGATGGCGCGCGAATGGTCCGGAGCGCTCTACGCCGCGTTTCTCGCGGTGTTCGTGCCGGTCGCGGTCGCGCTGCACGCGGCGCTCGCCGACCGGCTCTGGCTCGCCACGCTGCTCGCATGGTGGCTGAAGCCGCTCTTCGACCGCTTCGCGCTCCACGTCGTGAGCCGCGCGGTGTTCGGCGAGGTTGCGGGCGTGCGCGCCACGCTCGCGGCCGCGCGCGACATCCTCTCGCCGGGTCTCGTCGCGAGCCTCACCCTGCACCGGCTCAACCTGGCGCGCTCGCTCATTCTGCCGGTGTGGCAGCTGGAGAAGATGGGCGGTCGCGCGGCCCGTGCGCGGCGCGCGACGCTTGGCGGGCGCATGCGCAGCCACGCGGTGGGGCTCACGATCGTGTGCGTGCACTTCGAGCTCGTCGTCATGCTCTCGCTCGGCGCCCTCGTTGCGCTGATCCATCCTGCCGCCGGCGATCTCGAGTTCGACATCGCCGCGTGGTGGCGCGACGGCACCGCGGGATGGTCGCTTGCCGACAGCTTCGCCTACATGACCGCTGTCGCGGTGATCGAGCCGCTCTACGTCGCGGGCGGGTTCGCGCTCTATCTCAACCGGCGCGCCATTCTCGAGGGCTGGGACGTGGAGCTCGCGCTGCGGCGCCTGGCCGAACGGCTCGCCGCATCGCGCGCCACAGCGATGCTTGCCTGCGGTGCACTCGCCCTCGCCCTTCTCTCCGGAAGCTCTGAGACGCTCGCGCAGCCCGCGGCGCGGGCGGACCCGCCCGGCGCGTCGGCCAAACAGGAGATCGCCGAAGTGCTCAAGGCGCCGGAGTTCCAGACGTATCGCGACGTCGTGCGCTGGCGCTACCGCGGCGATTCGGATTCCGCATCGAACGAACCGAGCGGACGTGGCGAGCCGTCGTTCCTCACCGGCCTCGGTCGGTTTCTCGCACGACTGGCGGAGTTCGGCCTCTGGCTCGTCGCCGGCGCGCTCGTCGTGGTAGCGCTGCTCGCGGCGCGCCGCTGGCTTCCTGAGCTCCTCGAGGCGCAAGAAGAGCGCTACCGGCCGCCCGAGGCGCTCTTCGGGCTCGCGGTGACCCCGGAATCGCTGCCGCGCGATCTCGCGGCCGCGGCCCGCGATCTCGTCGCGCGCGGCAACCTGCGCGAGGCGCTGTCCCTCCTCTACCGCGGCGCGCTCTCGGCGCTCGTCCACCGGCACCGCGTCGAGCTCACCGAGGGCGACACGGAGGGCGACTGCGCGCGTGCCGCGCGCGGCGCGCTGCCGGAAGCCGCCGCGCGCTACTTCGAGCGCCTGGTCGGCGCGTGGCAGGCCGTGGCGTACGCCGCACGGCCGCCCGATCCCGGCGTGGCCGCCGGTCTCGCCGCCGAGTGGCCGGCGCATTTCAGCACCGCGGCAGACGCCAGCGCGCCGGACCAAACGGTGCGCGCGCAGGCGAAGCGAGGGCCTGCGTGAGCCGCGAGGGCATCTGGACTGCGGCTCTCGCCGCGCTGGTCGGCCTCGGCGCGATCTGGTTCTTCATGAATTTCGAGCGGGTGACCGTGCGCGAGCGGGTCGGCATGTCCGGCGAGGCACGCCGCAACCCCTATCTCGCGCTGCAACGGCTCTCCGGGCGGATGGGGCAGCCCGCGCGCGAGTTGCGCACGCTCGCAGACCTCGGCCGGCTGCCGGCACGCGGCGTGCTCCTGCTGCCGCGGCCGCGCGGCGACCTCGGACGGCTCGAGCGCGACCGGATCCTCGGTTGGGTCGCGCAAGGCGGCGCCATCGTGGTGGAGGCCGAGCCGGCGCGCACGGCCGACCCGATACTGGACGCGCTCGGCGTGCGGCGCGTCCGGCCGAGCGAGGCGATCGCATCGCGGCCGCGCCAGGTCACGCTCGCCGGGAGCGACGACGCGCTCCTCGTGAGTCTGCCGGCGGCGCAGCTGCTCGAGTCGAAGCACGCCAAGCATTCCGTCGACGCGAAGGACGGCGCCCTCCTCGTGCAGATTCCCTACGGGCGCGGGCTCGCCACGGTGCTCGTCGATCTCGCGCCGCTCCGGAACGATGCGATCGGCCGGCACGACCACGCCGAATTCGGCTGGCGGCTCGCGCGCGCCGGCGGCGCGGGTGGGTGGCTCCTCGTCTTCGACAACCCGGAGAAGCTCTCGCTCGTCGATTGGCTGCGCGCGCACGCCGCGCACGCCCTCGCGGCCGCCGCTGCGTTCATCGCGCTGTGGCTGTGGCGGACCGCCCCGCGCTTCGGCCCGATCGCACCGGACCCGGAGCGCGCGCGGCGCAGCCTGCTCGACCATCTGCGGGCGAGCGGCCGCTTCCTGTGGGCGGCCGGCCAGGGCGCGCTCCTCGCCGAGGCGGCGCGCGAGGCAGCGCTGCGCCGGTTGCAGTACGCGCACCCGGACTTCGCGGGGCTCTCGGCGAGCGAGCAGCGGGCACGGCTCGCGGCCACCTTCGGTTTCGGGGAGGAAGAAGCGCGCCAAGTGCTCGCGCCGCAGACGCCGCGTACGATTCCGGATTTCGTGCGCGGCGTGCGCGTGTGCCAGGCGATCCACGAGCGGCTGGCGCGCAACCGCTGAGCGGGGCGCGAGAGCCAACTCGAGAAAAATCCTCCGGCGTCCGCGCCGGACCCAGACGCAAGGAGAGAGACCATGTCGAAGGCGAGCATTCCGCCGGAGAGCTTTGCCCAGGCCGTGCGTGCGCTCACCGCGATGCGCTCCGAGATCGGCAAGGCGGTCGTCGGGCAGAGCGACGTCGTCGAGCAGGCGCTCGCGGCGCTCGTCGCCGGCGGGCACGTGCTGATCGAGGGCGTGCCCGGGCTCGGCAAGACGCTGCTCGTGCGGGCGCTCGCGCGCACCTTCGACGGCCAGTTCGGCCGCATCCAGTTCACGCCCGACCTGATGCCCGCGGACGTCACCGGCCACACGCTCTACGACCAGGGCGCGCACCAGTTTACGACGCGGCGCGGGCCGGTGTTCACCAACCTGCTGCTCGCCGACGAGATCAACCGCGCGCCGGCCAAGACGCAGGCGGCGCTGCTCGAGGTCATGCAGGAGGGACAGGTCACGATCGAGGGCGTGGCCCATCCGCTCGCGCCGCCGTTCATGGTGCTCGCGACGCAGAATCCGATCGAGCTGGAGGGTACCTACGCGCTGCCGGAGGCGCAGCTCGACCGCTTCCTGCTCAAGATCCGCATCGACTATCCGCCGGCCGACGAGGAAGCGGGGATGGTGCGGCGCGTCACCGCGGGGCAGGTCGGCGAGCGGCTGAACGTCGATGCGGTGGCACCGCTCCTGAGGCCGAGCGGCATCATCGCGCTGCAGAACATCACGGCGGCGGTGACCGTGGACGACGCGGTGGTCGACTACGCCGTGCGCATCGTGCGCGCGACGCGCACGTGGAGCGGCGTCGCGATGGGCTGCGGGCCGCGCGGCGGAATCGCGCTCGTCCGCGCGGCGCGCGCGATCGCGCTGATCGCGGGCCGCGACTTCGTGACGCCCGACGACGTCAAGCGCATCGCGGTGCCGGCGCTGCGCCACCGCATGCTGCCCGCGCCCGAGCTCGAGATCGAGGGCCACGGCAGCGACTCGATCCTGAAGGCGCTGCTCGAGAAAGTGGAGGCGCCGCGAACGTGACGCGACGCTTCGCGCCCCTCCTCCCCGCGCCGCGCCTCATGTGGCTCGCGGGTGCAGTGGTGGCGGCCGACGTCGCCGCCGCGCTCGTGCCAGCCCCCGCGCAAGCGTGGGCGGGGGTTGTCGCCGCGATCGCCCTCGCGGCGGTCGCGGACGCGGCAGCGGCGCTGCGCGGCAGCACGCTGGCGGCCGTCCGGCGCGTTCCGGGATCGCTGCCGCTCGGCGTACGCCACGAGGTGCTCGTCCGCTTCGCGAACGAGGGACGCCGCCCGGTCACGCTGGACGCCTTCGATCATCACCCACCGGGCATGGAGGCCGAGGGTCTGCCGCAGCGCATCGTCGTGCCGGCGCGCGGCTGGGCCGAGCTCCGTTACGCAGCGAAGCCGGTCGAGCGCGGGTTAGCGGCGTTCGGCCGGATCGAGGTGCGCATCCTTTCGCCGCTCGGGCTGTGGCTGCGCACCCGCTACGTCGGCGACGAGGCGACGGTGCGGGTGTATCCGAACTTCGCGGCGCTCACGCGCTTCGCGCTCCTCGCGACCGACAACCGTCTCTCGCAGATCGGGGTGCTGCAGCGCCGCCGGCGCGGCGAAGGGCTGGATTTCCACCAGCTGCGCGAGTACCGCGAGGGCGACGTGCAGCGGCAGATCGACTGGAAGGCGACCGCGCGCACGTTGAAGCTCATCTCGCGGGAGTACCAGGACGAGCGCGATCAGCAGGTGTTGCTGGTGATCGACTGCGGGCGGCGGATGGCCGCCAAGGACGGCGAGCTCGCGCACTTCGACCACGTGCTGAACGCCGCGCTCCTGCTCGCCTACGTCTCGCTGCGCCAGGGCGACGCCGTCGGCCTGATGACGATGAGCGGCGAGCGGCGCTTCCTCGCACCGCGCAAGTCGCGCGCAACGGTGAACCTCATCCTGAACCGGGTCTTCGACCTCGCGCCCTCGCTCGAAACCCCCGATTATCACGCCGCCGCGCTCGAGGTGATGCAGCACTGCCGCAAGCGCGCACTCGTCGTCTTCCTCTCGAACCTCCGCGACGAGGACGACGACACGCTCGCGCCGGCGCTCCGGCTGCTGCAGAGCCGCCACCTCGTGCTGTTCGCCTCGCTGCGCGAGGGCATCCTCGCGCGCGCGCTCGCCGCGCGCGTCGATACCTTCGAGCGCGCGCTCACCCACGCCGCCACCGCCGACTACCTGCGCGCCCGCGCGCTCGCGTTCCGCGCGATGGAGGGCGCCGGAACGATGTGCCTCGACGTCGAGCCCGCGGAGCTGCCGATCGCGCTCGTCAACCGCTACCTGGACGTGAAGCGGGCCGGGCGGCTCTAGCAGGCGGCGAGCACTGCATCGACAGGCGCGAGCGCCCGCGCAGCAGCGCGTGAGGCTGCGCGCGGCGCAATCAGCAATGCCCCTCGTGGTGACGATGGAATGGTGCGTGCTTCGCTGCGCGCGGGGCGTTGGCCAAGAATCGGGAAGTCCACGCGCTACTTGAAGAAATGCGCGCGTGGCCGACGGCAGCGTGCGACGGGGCCCACGCCCGGGGGGCGGCGCGGCGGCACATCGGGGTGCAGTCTTGACCGCCGGCGCTCCCACGCGCGCCTCGCATGTTGTAACCTATTCGCCGCGCAGTTCGGGTAACCGGGCGAACACCGGGGCGGGGGAGCGCACAAGGACAACACGCCGGCCGCGTTCGAGTCGAGGAGACCATGGACACCGCAGTCGCATCGCCGTACCGCGCATACAAGCCGCAGGCATTCACCCGGTCGGAGCGCGATCACGTCACCGTGCTTTTCGGCGGCCTGCACTGGCGCGCCGAGCGCGTGTTGCAGGGTGCGCTGGAGAACCTCGGCTACCGCGCGCGCATGCTGCCCACCGCCACCAAGGAGGATCTCCTCGCCGGGCGCGAGGTCGCGGACATCGGCCAGTGCTGCCCGACGAGCTTCACCACCGGCAACGTCGTGAACTTCCTGCGCGGGGAGGCGAAGCGGATCGGCCCCGAGGAGGTGGCGAAGAAGTACGTGTACGTCACCGCGGGCTCGTGCGGCTCGTGCCGCTTCGGCCAATACCACCAGAGCTACGAGCTCGCGCTGCGCAACATCGGCATGGAGTCCTTCCGCATGTTCCTGCTCGCGCAGGACGGGATGGACCAGGGGCCGAGCGCCGGCGGTGGTCTCGAGCTCGACGTCCCGTTCACGATGGGCGCGATCTGGGCGATCCTCGCGACCGACGTCGTGCAGGATCTCGAGTACCAGATCCGGCCCTACGAGGTCGTGCCGGGCGCGACCGAGCGCGTCGCGGGAGAATGCGTCGAGCTCCTCTACGAGGCGTTCCGCGACCGTCCGGTGCGCTCTAGGAAATGGGGCGCGGCGGCGTGGCACATCGTGACGCCCTACTTCCTGAGGACGCTCGCGGAGGTGCACCGCCGGTTCGGCGCGATCGAGGTGGATCGCCTGCGCGTGAAGCCGGTGGTCAAGATCACCGGCGAGTTCTACCTGCAGACCGTCGAAGGCGAGCCGAACTACGACATCCATCGGTGGCTCGAGTCCGAGGGCGCCGAGGTCTACCCGGCGGCCGTCACGGTCTGGCTCGACTATCTGCTGCGGTTCGCGGCGCAGCAGGCCGAGGACCGCATCGGCGTCGCGCGCAACGCGCGCGTCAAACGCCTCGCGCTGCGCGCCGCGCAAGGGCTGCTCCGCTGGAGCTACGATCGCATGCGTCGCGCCCTCGGCGATCTGCCGCACGAGATCCCCGACCAGTACGAGCTGCGCAGTCTCGCCGCGCCCTACTTCCACAGCCGGCTGGACGGCGGCGAGGGCGACATGCTGATCGGCAAGGCCCTGTGGGCCTACCATCACAAGAAGGCGCACATGACGTGCGAGCTCTCGCCCTACGCCTGCATGCCGAACACGATGAGCATCGGGGCGATGGCGGGGGTGATCGGCAAGCATCCCGATCTCCTCTACGCGCCGCTCGAGATCAAGGGCGATGCGGAGGTGCACGCGCTCTCGCGCTGCCAGATGATCCTCACCGAGGCGAAGCGGCGCGCCCAGCGCGAGTTCGACGACGCGCTCGGCGTGAACGGGCTCACGGTCGAGTCGGCGCGCGCGCTGCTCGAGCGCCATCCGGAGATGAAGCAGGCCACCTACCGCGTGCCGCGGCGCGGCGCGGCCGGCACCGCGGCGAATCTCGTGCTGCACCTCGCGGAGCGGAGCCGCCAATGAAGACGGTCGGCCTCGACGTCGGCTCCACCACGGTCAAGGCGGTGGTCGTGGAGAACGGCGAAGTGCTGTGGCGCGACTACCGGCGGCACCATACGCGCCAGGCGGAAATGGCGCTCGAGTTCCTCGGACGCATGGAGGCCGATTGCGGGCTCGCGCCCGGCCGCGACCGGATCTTCGTCACGGGATCCGGCGGCGGCGTGCTCGCCCCCATGATCGGCGCCAAGTTCGTCCAGGAGGTGGTCGCCGTCGCCGCGGCGGTGGAGAAGCTGCACCCGGACGTTCGCTTCGTCTCCGAGATCGGCGGCGAGGACATGAAGACGGTCTTCTTCACGCCCACGCAGGGCGGCGGCAGGCAGATCTACGCGAGCTCGATGCGCTCGGGCGCCGGCGGCACGCTCGTCGGCAAGACGACGCGCAAGCTGCTCGAGATCTCGCGGACCAAGTTCGTGCCCGATGCCGAGGGCGAGCCAATACCTCCGCCGGCGCCGAAGCCGGACGGCTCGAGCAAGCAGGTCTTCATGCAGTCGGCGTGCAGCGGCGGCACGGGAACCTTCATCGAGAAGACGGCGCGCAAGCTTGGCATCCCGCTGGAGGATCTCGCCGGGATGCGCTACGGCGGCCATGCGCTGCACAGAATCAGCTCGAAGTGCGGCATCTTCGCCGAGACCGACGCCAACACGCTGGTGAAGAGCGGCGTCCCGGTGGAGGAGATCATCGCGAGCCTGTACGAGGCGGTGGTCTACCAGAACCTCGCCACGCTCACCAAGGGCAACACGCCCGCGCCGAAGGTCCTGCTGCTCGGCGGGCCTAACCTCTTCTTTGCCGGGCTGCAGGAGGCTTGGCGGCATCACCTGCGCAAGGTCTGGACCGAGCGCGGCATTGCGCTGCCGGGCAGCGGCGAGCCGGAGGAGCACATCGTCGTGCCGGACGACGCGCTCTACTACGCCGGGCTCGGCTGCGTGGAAGTCGGCGCGAAGGACAGCCTCGGCGTCGGCGTGTACGCGGGCCGCGAGCGGCTGCGCGCGTGGGTCGAGGAAGGCCAGCACGCACAGAAGGCGAAGGAGGGCAGCCGCGGGCTCGCTGGCGACGCGGCGGAGCTCGAATCGTTCCTCCGGCGTTATGCGCGGCCGTCCGGTGCGACCGGCAAGGGCGCGAGCGCCAGCCCCGCCGTCGCGAGCGAGACCATCTTCCTCGGCTGCGACTTCGGCAGCACCACGGTGAAGGCGGTGGTGCTCGCGGGCGCGGGCGAACTCGTCTACTCCTGCTACGCGCTTTCCCGCGGCAACCCGATCGAGGACGCGAAGGCCGTCCTGCGCGACATCCGCGCGGCGGGCTACACGCGCATCGGCAGCCTCGGCATCACCGGCTACGGCAAGGATCTCCTGAAGGACATCGTCGGCGCCGACGTGGGCGTCGTCGAGACGGTGGCGCACGCCACCGCGGCGCTGCACTACTTCCCGGACGCCGACGTGATCTGCGACGTGGGCGGCTGCGACGTGAAGATCATGCTGCTCCGCCAGGGCACCGTGTCCGATTTCCGCCTGAACTCGCAGTGCTCGTCGGGGAACGGTGCGTTCCTGCAGGGCGTCGCCGAGCGCTACGCGATCCCGCTCGAGGAGTACGCCGAGCGCGCCTTCAAGGCGCGCGCGATCCCGACGCTCGCGATGGGCTGCGGCGTATTCCTGCAGTCGGACATCGTCAACCAGCAGCGGAAGGGCTGGGCCGCCGAGGAGATCATGGCCTCGCTCGCCGCGGTGCTGCCGCTCAACGTCTGGGTGTACGCCGGGCAGTTGCAGAATCTCGCCGCGGCCGGCCGGAAGTTCGTCCTGCAGGGCGGGACCCACCGCAATCTCGCGGTCGTGAAGGCGCAGGTCGACTTCATCGGCTCCAAGGTGCCGAACGCGGAGATCGTGGTCCATCCGCAGCCCGGCGAGGCCGGCGCGATCGGCGCGGCGCTCTGCGCGCTCGACTGGTCGCGGCGCGCGGAGAAGCCCAGCCGGTTTCGCGGCTTCGACGCGGTCGAGGCGCTCGTGCACCGGAGCACCACGAACGAGCACACCACCTGCAACTGGTGCGCGGTCAACTGCCGGCGCACGTTCATCGACGTCCAGCTGTCCGGCGCGAAAGGGCGATCCTGGAGCAAGGTGCCGGTCGAGGAAGGCTGGGAGCGGGTGATCAGCGGCAACTCGTGCCCGAAGGGGCTGCTCGAGGACGCGAACGAGATGCGCATCGTGAAGGCGCAGCTCGAGGAGGCGAAGCGTGTTCATCCCAACGTGGCGGAGCTGGTTCGCGAGGACGCCTTCCGGCGCGCGCGAAGCGCGTAGCAAGCTGCGGATCGGCATCCCGCGGGTCCTCAACCTGTGGTCCACCCATCAGTTCTGGATGGGGTTCCTGACCGCGCTCGGCTTCGAGCCGCAGAAGATCGCATTCTCGTCGGACACTTCCGAGCAGCAGGGGCGCGAGCACGCGAAGGGCCGCGGCACCGTGGACTGCTGCTACCCGGTGAAGTGCATCTCCGGGCACTACGGGGAGCTCGTGAACCGCGAGAAGCACCGCCAGATCGACATCCTGTTCGCGCCGATGATCAGGTCGCTGCCGTCGCATCTCGGCACCCACGTGGTCGCCTCGCTCGCCTGCCCGCGCGTGATGGCCGCGCCCGAGAACATCAAGGCCGGATTCATCAAGGAGCGTGACGCCTTCGCCGAGCGCGGCATCCGCTACGTCACGCCGTACGTGTCGCTCGGCGATCCGCCGATCGTGCCGAAGCAGCTCTTCGAGGGGCTCAAGGACGCAATCCCCGGCCTGACGCCGATCGAGACGCGGGAGGCCGTGCGGGCGGGCTTCGCGGCCCTCGCCGCGTTCGACGGGCGCGCGCGCGCGCGGAGCCGCGAGATCCTCGAGCACTGCGCCGCGACGGAGAGCCCCTGCCTGCTCGTCCTCGCGCGGCCGTACCACATGGATCCGGGCGTCGGCCACGAGATCGAGGTCGATCTGCAGAGCTACGGCTACCCGATCCTGTGGGCCCAGTATCTGCCGATCGACGACGATCTCCTCGCCTGGACGTTCGGACCGGACGTCCACGACGGGTTCATCCGCTCACCGCTCGACATCGCCGACGTGTGGCCGTCCTCGTACAGCGCGAACACGAACGAGATACTGTGGGGCGCCAAGTTCGCGGCGCGGATGCCGTGGATCGCCTGCGTCATCCGCATGTCGAGCTACGAGTGCGGCATGGACCAGCCGACCTACACCCCGGTCCAGCAGATCGTCGAGCGCTCCGGCACCCTCTTCTTCTCCTTCCAGGACCTCGACTCGACCAAGCCCGCCGGCTCGGTCAAGATCCGCGTCGAGACGATCGCACACTACCTCGAGAAGCACGCTGGCGGGATCATCGCGAAGAAGAAGGCCGCGAGCCCACCGGGGTGCCCGCTCATCCACGACAGCGCATCGGCTGTCCCGCAGCAACCGAAGTCCAAAGCCGCACCGCAGGCGGCTTGACGTCCCGCTGACATTTCCGAGCGAGCAGCCGTTCGCTCGCGAGAATTTGACCGCGCAGGGTGGGCCGGTACGCGGCGGGCTCATGGTGCCACAAAGCGCGTCCGCGAGCGGGTTCCAGCGCCAGCGGCTGCGCTCGCCCGGCGCCTTTGGCCGCGCCGTCCGTTGCGGGTGGTTTGTGGCGGCCAGTCGTGTGTTGACTGGCCGCCGCAAACCGGGCCCCCGCAGGAGGGCGTTCGCGGCCTCAGGCGCCGGGTGGGCGCAGCCGCTGGCACATCGTGGCAACACGCACACACACCACCCCGTCACGCTTCGCGTGACACCCCTCCTCGGAGAGGAGGGGACACAGGCGCCACCCCGTCACGCTTCGCGCGGCAGCTCTCCTCGGAGGGGACCGGAGATCCGGCTAGGGTTTCCGGCAGCTCACCGAGATCCCCTCACCGCTCGCGCCCTCGGCGAGGCGCGTCTCGTAGCGCGGGTCGGCCCGCACGCGCGCGAGAAACTCGCGCATCCCCGGCGCCGACGGCCGCGCCACGTTGTGCGCCGTATAGCATCCGCCCGGCGCCATCTTCGGATCGAGGTCGAGGAAGTACTGCAGGGCCCACGCCTTGTCCGCGTCCTGGAACACGAGGTCCCACGGTCCGGGCAGCGTCTTCACCAGCACGTGCGCGTCGCCGAGGCGCGCGTCGACGCAGTCCGCAACCCCCGCGCGCCTGAAGTTCGCGAGCGCGCGCTCGTGCCGGCCGCGATCGATCTCGATCGTGGTGACCTTGCCGCCGGTCTTCGCGGCGGCCCACGCGAGCCAGATCGTCGAGTGACCGGTCGAGGTGCCGATTTCCAGGATGTGCTTCGCGCCGAGCTTGACCACGAGATCGTGCAGGATCTTGCCGTCCCGGTACGGAACGTTGAGGTAGTCCCAGCGGCCGCGCTCGGCGTCGAGGAATCGGCTCACCTGGCGATCGAGATCGGGGGTGGCGCGCAGTTCCTGCGCGGCGACACCAAGCGCGCCCGCGCCGAGTGCAGCGCCGGAAGTTGCGAACAGAGCGGCGAGAAACCCGCGCCGCGAAGGCATCCTGACCATCGAATATCCTCCGTTGTGCCTGCACCGGGCCGGCCCGGGTTGCAGCATAATCCGACCCGCATGTCCGAGATCGTACTGGAGGAGGTATCGAAGCACTACGGCGCCGTGCGCGCCGTGGACGGCGTGAGCCTCCGCGCCGCCGCGGGGAAATTCCTCGTCCTCCTCGGTCCGTCCGCGTGTGGCAAGTCGACGGTGCTGCGGCTGATCGCCGGACTGGAAGAACCCACGCAGGGACGGATCTTCATCGGCGGGCACGACGTCACGCGCCTCGAACCCGACAAGCGGCGCGTGTCGATGGTGTTCCAATCCTACGCGCTCTTCCCGCACCTCTCGGTCGCGGAGAACATCGTCTTCGGCCTCAAGGTCCGCCGCACGCCACGCCCCGAGCGTGAGGAGCGCCTCGCGCGAGTCGCTACGCTGGTCGGCCTGACCGAAGTGCTCGCTCGCAAGCCGGCGCAGCTCTCCGGCGGGCAACGCCAGCGCGTCGCCCTCGCCCGCGCGATCGCCGCCGAGAACAAGATCTGCCTGATGGACGAGCCGCTCTCCAACCTGGACGCGCAGCTGCGGCACGGCATGCGCGTCGAGATCCGTGCGCTGCAACAGCGCCTCGGCATGACGGTGGTCTACGTGACGCACGACCAGGTCGAGGCGATGAGCATGGCCGACCGCGTCATCCTCATGCGCCAGGGGCGCATCGAGCAGGAGGGTGCGCCCGAGGAGCTGTACGCCCAGCCCGCGACCATGTTCGCCGCGCGCTTCATCGGCACGCCGGCCATGAACCTCGTCGCGCTCGCCGACGGGCCGCGTGGCGCCACGATCCGCGGCGCGCCGGAGACACCGGTGCTCGCCGGCCCCGGCGCTGGGCGCGTGCTCGGCGTGCGGCCGGAGCACGTTGCGCTCACCGGCGAGCCCGGCGTACCGGGCAGCGTGGCGAGCGCCGAGTACCACGGGGCGGATACAATCCTCGAAGTGCGCGTCGGCGACGAGACCCTGTTCGTGCGCGCGCCGGGGCGCCGCGAGCTCGGACCCGGCGCTCGCGTGCGGCTCGGCTGGAAGCCGGAGGCACCGCATCTGTTCGATGCCGGCAGCGGCGTGCGGCTTGACTTGAATCAAACGCTGCCGCAGCCGGCGTGACTACGCTGCAACAGGAACGGCGCACGCTCGCGCCCAGGGAGGGAACCTCATGAGATCGCTCTTCGCGTTGCTGCTTGCAGGACTGCTCGCGGCCGCCGCTCCGGCGCGCGCCGATACCGAGCTCACCTTCTACTACCCGATCGCGGTCGGCGGGCCCCTCACCAAGGTGATCGACGGACTCGCCCGCGACTTCGAGAAGGAGCATCCGGGTATCAAGGTCCACCCCATCTACGCCGGCAACTACGACGACGCGCGCATCAAGGCGCTGGCGGCGCTTAAGGCCGGTCAGCCGGCGCAGATCTCGGTGCTCTACTCCATCGACCTCTACGAGCTGCTCGAGCAGGACGTGATCGTGCCCTGGGACGACGTCGCGACCACGGCCGACGACAAGGCCTGGCTGAAGGCCTTCTATCCGTCCCTGATGATGAACGGCACCTACAAGGGCAAGGTCTACGGTATCCCGTTCCAGCGCTCGACCATCGTCCTCTTCTGGAACAAGGACGCCTTCAAGGAAGTCGGGCTCGACCCGGAGAAGCCTCCGGCGACCTGGAACGAAATGACGCAGATGGCCACCAAGCTCGTGAAGAGGGATGCGGCCGGCAACGTCGTGCGCTGGGGCGTGATGGTCCCGTCCACGGGCTACACGTATTGGATGTTCCAGGCCTTCGCGCGGCAGAACGGCCATGATCTCATGAACCCGGAGGGCAATCGCACCATCTTCGCCGATCCGGACGTGATCGCCGCGCTTCAATACTGGCGCGACCTCGGCGCGAAGTACAGGGTGATGCCCGAGGGCACCATCGAGTGGGGCACGCTGCGCCAGGCCTTCACCGAGGGCAAGACCGCGATGATGTGGCATACCACGGGCAACCTCACCGCGGTGAAGGACACCGCGAAGTTCCCGTTCGGCGTCGCCATGCTGCCCGCTTCCAAGCAGCGCGGCTCGCCCACCGGCGGCGGCAACTTCTACATGTTCAAGAAGACCACGCGCGAGGAGCGCAAGGCGGCGCTCGCGTTCGTGAAGTGGATGACCACGCCCGAGCGCGCCGCCGCTTGGAGCATCGCCACGGGCTACGTCGCGACCCGCCCCGACGCCTACGAGACGCCGAAGCTGAAGGACTACGCGAGGGACTTCCCGCAAGCGGTCGTGGCGCGCGACCAGCTCAAGTACGCAACGGCCGAGCTGTCGACTTTCCAGACCGGCCGCGTGCGCAAGCTCCTCGACGACGCGATCCAGGCGGCGCTCACCGGGCAAAAGACCCCGGCCGCGGCGCTGCAGGCGGCTCAGGCCGAAGCCGACCGGCTGCTGAAGCCGTATCGCTAGCGGATGTGTGAGCCCGGGGGAATCTCTCCCCCTCGCGCCCCCGATCCCGCAGGAGACTCTGCCCGGTTCGCTGAACCAGGCGGAGTTCCCCGGGGATCATGAAGCACGTCTACGGCTGGCTGCTGCTCACGCCAGCCGCGATCCTGCTCGTCGGGTTCACGCACTATCCGGCGGCGGCGACGCTCGTCGACAGCTTCTTCTCGACCGGGACCGCGATACGGCCGTCCCGGTTCATCGGCTTCGGCAACTACGCATTGCTCGCCGAGGACCCGATCTTCTGGAAGGTGCTCGGCAACAACCTCTGGTTTGCGCTCGGCACCATTCCCACCTCGATCGCGCTCGCCATCCTGATGGCGGTGTGGGTGAACGACCGGCTGCCCGCGCGGGCGCTGGTGCGCATGGCGTACTTCACGCCGACCGTCCTGCCGATGATCGCGGTGGCCAACATCTGGCTCTTCTTCTACACGCCGCAGATCGGGCTGGTCGACCAGTTCCGCGCGCTGTTCGGTGCGCCGAGCCACAACTGGCTCGGAGACCCTGGCACCGTGCTCGCCTGCCTGATGGTGATGGTCATCTGGAAGGAGGCGGGGTTCTTCATGATCTTCTACCTCGCGGCGCTGCAGTCGCTGCCGCCCGAGTTGGAGGAGGCCGCGAAGATCGAGGGCGCCTCGCGCTGGCATTTCTTCCGCCGCGTGATGTTTCCGCTGCTCATGCCGACGACACTCTTCGTGCTGGTGAACGCAACCATCAATTCGTTCAAGCTGGTCGACCACCTCTTCATCCTCACCAAGGGCGGGCCGGACAACGCGTCCAGCCTGCTCCTCTACTACATCTACCAGGTGGCGTTCAGCTTCTTCGACACCGCGTACGCCTCGACGCTCACGGTCGTGCTCCTCGCGCTGCTCGCGGGGCTCGCGCTCGTGCAGTTCCACCTGGTCGAAAAACGGGTGCACTACCGATGAGCCCCGCCGGCCGACGCGCATCGACTCTCGAGACCTCCGCGGCCTGGCTGCTCGCGCTGCTGTGGCTCGCGCCGCTCCTGTATGCCTTCTGGGCGGCATTCCATCCGGTCGAGTACGCCACGCGCTTCAACCCGCTCGCGCCGGTCACCCTGGCGAACTTCGCCAAGGCCTGGACGTACGCGCCGTTCGCGCGACACTTCCTCAACACCGTCATGCTGGTGACGATGATCCTGGCGGCGCAGCTCGTGCTGTGCACGCTGGCGGGCTACGCATTCGCGCGCTTCGACTTCGCCGGGCGCGACATCGCCTTCGGCCTCGTGCTGGTGCAGCTCCTCATCATGCCCGAGGTGCTGATCGTCGAGAACTACCGCATCATGAGCCGCCTCGGCCTGGTCGACACGCTCCTCGGCATCGGCCTGCCGTACATGGCGAGCGCCTTCGGCATCTTTCTCCTGCGCCAGACCTTCAAGACGGTGCCGCGCGAACTGGAGGACGCGGCGCGCGTCGAAGGCTGTTCCGTCCTCGGCGTGCTGTGGCGCGTCTACGTCCCGCTCGCGCGACCGACTTACCTCGCCTACGGGCTGGTGTCGGTGAGCTATCACTGGAACAACTTTCTCTGGCCGCTCATCGTCACCAACACCGTGGAGACGCGGCCGCTCACCGTGGGGCTCGCGATCTTCGGCGCGCCCGAATCCGGCGTGGACTGGGGCGTGATCAGCGCGGGCACGCTGATGGCGGTGGCGCCGCTCCTGGTCGCCTTCGTGCTCTTTCAGCGCCAGTTCATGCAGTCGTTCATGCAGGCGGGAATCAAGTAGCGCGCGTTGCGCTCGCCGGCCGCCCGAAGACCGAGCGGCCGGATCGCCGATTCGGCTAGGTAAGCTCCGAAGAAGTCCATCATTCCCGCCCCCCCGATAACGGCACTCGGGGGCAGGGTTCGCGGGAATCCAGCTCGTGCGCGATCAAAGGCTTGCTGGATCCCCGCTTGCGCGGGGAAGGCTCAATCAGAGCTTTTCTAGTTGAGCTCCTTGTCCTTCCAGTACTTGGTCCCGGCGACCGCGCCGCCGGCCTGCAGCCCGTTCTTGGTCAGCGTGTAGTACAGGGCGTCGGCGATCACCTGCTCGCCCGACACGCCGCCCGCCGTCTTGCCCG
>JADLAV010000037.1 GCA_020848075.1 Burkholderiales bacterium | reverse complement strand
GGTGGAGCACTTGGGTTTCCCGGTCGCTCAACGAAACGCCCCAGCCAGATCATTCACACCCCTGGACGGTCCAGAGACCTTGACAAACCGGCCCCTCATAGAAGGAGGGGTGGCTGCGAAGCAGCCGGGGTGGTGTCTGCGTTCTGCTGGCGTCGCAACCACCCCGCCAGCTGCGCCGGCACCCCTCCTTGAAAAGGAGGGGATGGCCCGCTGCCGCGCTTCAATCCTCAATGCCACTCCTCACTCCTCACTCCTCACCCCTCGCTCCTCACTCCTCGCCCCTCACCCCTCACCCCTCACCCCTCACCCCTCACTCCTCACTCCTCACTCCTCACCCCTCACTCCTCACTCCTCACTCCTCACTCCTTCAAGCCGTAGATCTCGCGCGCTGCGCGATCGGAGACGACGCCGTTCCGCACTTCCTCGCGCACCCGCGCACGATCGCGCTTCTTCGGATCGCCGTAGCCGCCGCCCCCGCCGGCCTGCTGGTGATAGACCGTGCCCTTCGGCACGCCGGTGATGAGATCCTTGTTCTTCGGCGTGACCTCGCGGCCGTCGGGAAGCCTGAGCTTGATGAAGTTGAGCGTCCCGTTGCCGCCGCCGAACAGCCCGAACGCCGGCTCGAAGTCGCCGTCGCCGAACGTGACGAGCTGCGTGTCGTCCGAACCGATCTCGAAGATGGTCTCGACACCGAGCCCGCCGCGCCACTGGCCAGCGCCGGCCGAGTCGGTGATGTACTCGTGCCGCAGGAGCCGGTGCGGGGTCTGCTGCTCGAACATCTCGTAGTCCTGGTCGAGCACGCCGCCCGAGGCGTCGATCATGCCGATATGGTCGTAGCCGTCGGTGCCCTGCATCGCGCCCGAACCGCCCTTCAAGCCCATGAAGCCGATGTCGACGTACTGCTCCTTCCGCTCCGGATCGAGTCCGGTGGTGAGCGAGCAGAGCAGATTGTTCCAGCCTGCGGTGACGCGGTCGGGCATCGCCGGCGCGAGCGCGCGCTGGATCGCGTCTGCATTCGGCGGGCACAGGTGGTTGCCGAAGGTCGTCGCCTTGGGATACGCCGCGTTGAGGACCGTGCCCTCCGGGATCACGATCTCGACCGGCTCGACCATCCCCTCGTTGTGCGGGATGTCGGGGTTCACCATCTGCAGCAGGGTGAGGATCGTCGCCGAGGCGCTGGAGGTGAACGTGCCGTTCACGAAGCCGTTCGTCTGCGCGTCGGTGCGCGAGTAGTCGAACCGGATGCGCCGGTCCCGCACGTCGATGTCGACCCGAATGGTGAACTTGGTCCCGGGGTGGCGGCCGTCGTAGTAGACGTAGCCCTCGCCCGAGTAGCGCCCGTTCGGAATCTTCTCGATCTCGGCCTCCATCATCCGGCGCGTCGCCTCGAACAGCGCCTGCTTGTGCGCCGCGAAGCTCTCCACCCCGTACTTGCGGATGAGCTCTACCACCCGCCGCTCGCCCACCTTGCACGCGCCGACCTCGGCCTTCATGTCGTGCTGCACGATGTCGAGCCGGATGTTGGCGAAGATGAGATCCCAGACGTCCTTGCGCAGCCTGCCCTTCTCGTAGACCTTCACCGGCGGGATGCGCAGCGCCTCCTGCCAGACCTCGACCGCATTCGGGTTGTAGCCGCCGCGCACCGCGCCGCCGATGTCGGCCTGGTGACCCTTGACCGCCGTCCAGGCGACGAGCCGGCCGTCGTGGAACACCGGTGCGTACACGGCCACGTCGTTGTTCTGGTTGCCGAGGCTGAAGACATCGTTGTGGAAGATGACGTCGCCGGGATGGATGTCGTCGCCGAAGTACTCGATGATGTACTTGCACACCGGCGCGAGCGAGAACGCGAGGATCGGCAGGTTCTCCGTCTGCTCGAGCATCCGCCCGTGCGCATCGTAGAGCCCGGTCACGTAGTCCTTCGCCTCGCACAGGATCGGCGAGCGCGTGGTCTTCTCCATCGAGATCGACATCTCGTCGGTGATCGACTTGAAGGTCCGCGCGTAGACGGAGAGCAGGATCGGATCGATCTTCATGCGGCCGTCCCTCGTTGCATCGTCATTCCCGCGCAAAGTCGGCACCCCCGGATGTTCTCATCGGGGGCGGGAATCCAGCTGCGTCGCCGGTTCGTGGATCCCCGCACTGGATCCCCGCATACGCGGAGATGACTCGTCTCCGTCACGCTACGGTCTCCTCCGCGCGCAGGCGCACCAGGTCCTCGCGGCCCTTGCGATACACGGCGAACGAGCCGAGCGCATCGATAGCGCAGTCGTAGCCCGCCGATACGAAGACCGCGGTCGTGATCTCCTCGATCAGCGCCGGGCCGGCGATCCGGTTGCCGTAGCGGAGCCGGTGCCCGTCGTAGACCGTCACCGGCTGGAACGACACGGTCTCCGGAATGTACATGCTGCGCCGGCCCTTGCGCGCGTGCGCCGCATCCTCCCCGCCCCACGCTTCCTCGCGATAGCGCGGCCGCATTGTCCGGCCGATCGCCTGGACGCGCACGTTGATGATCTCGACCGGCGTCCCCTCCTCGGCGAGCGCGTAGCCGTAGAGACGCTCGTGCTCGGCGTGGAACGCGCGCGCGATCGCCTCCGCGTCACGCCGCGCGATCGCCCCCTCGGGCACCGCGAACGACACCTCGTGATACTGCTTGATGTAGCGGCAGTCGAGCTTGACCGCCGTCTGCCGCCGCGCCTCGGGCACGCCCTCCTCGGCGAGCAGCCCCTCGCCCTCGGCGGCCATCGCGTCCACGAGCGCCGCGAGGCGCGCCCAATCGAGCGCCGCCAGCCGCCCGACGAAGGTGCGCACGAAATCGTGCTTCAGGTCCGAGAGCAGCATGCCGAACGCGCACAGCACGGAGCTTTCGCGTGGAACGATCTGCAGCGGGATCTCGAGCTCGGAGGCGATCAGGCACGAATGGATCGGCCCGGCACCGCCGGCCGCGATCAGCGGGAACTCACGCGGATCGAAGCCGCGCTTGATCGTCACCTCGCGCACGCCCTGCGCCATGTTGTTGCACACGACGCGGTACATGCCGGCCGCGGCCTCCTCGACCGTGAATGCCATCGGTCCGGCGATGTGACGCTCGATCGCCCGCCGTGCTGCGGCCGGGTCGAGCTTCATCCTGCCGCCCGCGAAGTATTCCGGGTCGAGATAGCCGAGCACGACGTTCGCGTCGGTGGTGGTCGGCAGCTCGCCGCCCTTGCCGTAGCACGCCGGCCCCGGATCGGCGCCGGCGCTCGCCGGCCCCATGCGGAGCAGTCCGCCTTCGTCGATCCACCCGATCGAGCCGCCGCCTGCGCCGATCGTGCGGATGTCGAGCATCGGCAGCGCCGTCTTGAGGCGGGCGATCTCGCCCTCGGTGACGAGCATCGGCGCGCCCACCGCGACGGAGGCCTCGAAGCTGGTGCCGCCCATGTCGACGGTGATCGCTTTGTCCTGCCCGTGGGCGCCGGCGTAGAAGAGCCCTGCGCCCGGGCCGCCAGCTGGCCCCGAGAGCAGCGTGAGCGCCGCCTTCTCGCGCGCGACCTGCGGCGTCACGACGCCGCCGTTCGACTGCATGACGAGCAGCACGCCGCGAAAACCCGAAGCCTTCAACCGGCCGACGAGCTGGTCGAGGTACCGGTTCAGCTTCGGCCCGACGTACGCGTTGAGCGCGGTGGTGGACACCCGCTCGTAGAAGCGGATCGAGGGCAGGAGATCGGTCGAGACCGTGAGATAGGCCCCGGGCAGAGTCTCGCGCACGAGCTCCGCGGCGGCGCGCTCGTGGGCAGGGTTCGCGAAGGCGTTCATGAAGCAGATCGAGATCGCCTCGACGCCCTCGGCGCGGAAGAGTTCGACCGCCGCCTTCACGTCGCCGACCGCGAGCGGCTCCACCTCGCGCCCGGCGCGGTCGAGACGGCCGCCGGCCCCCACGCGCAGCCAGCGGGGGACGAGCGGCGCGACGTTGGTGTAACGGTTGTTGTACTGCTCCTCGCGGATGCCGCGCCGCATCTCGAGCGCGTCGCGCACGCCGCGCGTCGTGATCAGCCCGCACTTCGCGCCGGTACGCGTGAGCACCGCGTTGGTCGCGACCGTCGTGCCGTGCACGATCGCGTCGATCGCCGGTGCGAAGGCCGCGAGCGTCTGCGGCGGATCCTGGCTCGCCGCGATCTCGGCGAGGCCCTCGATCACGGCAATCGAGGGGTCGGCGGGGGTCGAGAGCGTCTTGTGGATCGCGGGCTCGGCACCCTCCCGCGTCACGATGAAGTCGGTGAACGTCCCCCCGACGTCGATACCTATTTTCAGGCTCATGCCGTCACTCCCTTGCCGGTCCGGCGGACGGCGATCTCGCGCACCTCGGCCCTCTGCACCTTGCCGAGCGCGGTGCGCGGCAGCACCTCGACGAAGATCACCTCGCGCGGGTGCTTGTAGCGCGCGACTCTTCCCTCCAGCAAGGCGAGCACGTCGCGCTCGGTCGGCCTGCGACCCGCCTTCGGCACGACCACGGCGACCACCGCCTCGCCCCAGCGCTCGTCCGGGCGTCCCACGACGGCCACCTCGGCGATGGCATCCGATTCGCCGAGCACGTTCTCGATCTCCGCGGGGTACACGTTCTCGCCGCCCGAGATGATCATGTCCTTGATGCGGCCGTCCACCACGAGCCAGCCCTCGTCGTCGAAGTGTCCGACGTCGCCCGAGTGGAACCAGCCGTTGCGCAGCGCGGCCGCGGTGGCTTCACGGTTGCCCCAGTAGCCCGCCATGACATTGGGCCCGCGCACCACGATCTCGCCGCTCACACCCGCCGCGACCTCGCGTCCGGCCTCGTCCACCACCCGGCACTCGCAGTGCAGGGCGGGCTGGCCCGCCGATCCGGCCTTGCGCCGGGCCTCCGCTGCGCGCACGTAGGTCGCGATCGGCGCCGTCTCGGTCGAGCCGTAGACCGATACGAGCGGCACGCCGCGCGCATGCATGCGCGCGTAGTCGCGCGGCGGCACGATCTGCGATCCGGTGGTGATCATGCGCAGGCTCCCGAGGTCGGCGTCGCTCCACCGCGGGTGCGCGGCGAGCGCATCGATCTGCGCCGGAACGAGCACCGTGAGGGTGATCCGCTCGCGCTCGATCGCCTCGAGGGTCGCGCCGGGGTCGAACTTCGGATGCAGCGTGACGGTCGCGCCCGCGTGCAGCGCGGGCAGCGTGAGGATGTTCAGGCCGCCGACATGGAAGAGCGGCAGGGTCGTCAGCACGCGATCGGTGCTGGCGAGGTCGTGCATGTGCGTGCTGTTCACCGCGTTGTAGAAGAGCGCCCCCTGCGTGAGCACCACGCCCTTCGGGTGCCCGGTCGACCCGGACGTGTACGAGATCAGCACGGGGTGGTCGCGGGCGTCGGCGTGCGCCGCCGTGTGGTCCGCGCCCGCCGCGAGGAACGCGTCGTAGGATTCCCATCCTGCGGCCGCTCCCGGCGACAGGAAGCGCATCGGCGGGAGCCCCGCTCGCACGCCGTCGATCCCGGCGGCGAACGCCGGTTCCGCGACGAGGAGCCGCGGCGCGCAATCGGCGAGCGCGGCCTGGTGCTCCGGCGGCGCGAGACGCCAGTTGAGCGGCGCGAAGATCGCGCCGAGGCGCGCGCAGGCGAAGAGGAGCCCGAGCGCCTCTGGGTTGTTCAGGCCGAGGAACGCGACGCGGTCGCCCGGCTGGATGCCCGCCGTGGTGAGCGCCTGCGCCTGCGCGTCGATCCTGCGGGCGAGCGCCGCGTACGAGATGTCGCGCCCCTCGTAGCGGAGCGCGGCCTTCCCCGGGGAGAAGCTCGCGTTCGCGTGGATCCAGCGCGCGAGGTCCATCGGCGCCTCAGGCGTCGCCCACTTCCAGCACGATCGCCATGCCGGTGTCGCCGGCCGCGCAGCCGGAGAAGAGCCCCCAGCCGCCGCCGCGCAGCGCGAGCTCCTCGACGAGCTCGATCACAGCGCGCGTGCCCATCGGCGCCTGCGGGTGGCCCCAGACGAGCGACGAGCCGTAGTTGTTCATCTGCATCACGTCGATGCCGGTCGCCTTGGCGAAGAGCAGATCGTTCACGGCGAACGGGTTGTGCGTCTTGATCGCGTCCATCTGCTTGATCGTGCGGCCGGCTTGCTGAAGCGCGCGTTCGGCCGCAGGCGCCACCGCCTCCGGCATGTAGGCGAGCTCGGCGCGCGCCTGCCCGAAGCCGTGGATGCGCACCGCGATCTTCGGATCGCACGCGAGCTCGCGCGCGCGCTCGGCCGTCGCGAGCACGATCGCGGCGTTGCCGTCGGCCGGGTGGGTCTGCCCGCCGAACGTGACCGTGCCGTTCGGCACGACCGGCTTCAGCTTCGCGAGACCCTCGGCGGTCGACTGATTGATCCCCTCGTCGCCCTCCAGCATGCCTGCCGTCTTCTTGAAGCCCGGCGCCGGCACCTCGAATGGGAGCGTCATGTAGCGCTTCAGAAAAGCGCTGCCGTCGGCGGTCGCCATGCGGTACTGCTCCTCGCGGCGCAGGACGACCGCGTGCTGCGCGGCGGTCGCGAAGCCGTGGCGCGCCGCGACGTTTTCGGCGGTCTGGATCATCGAGTGCTGACCGAGCGGATCGCAGCCGAAGCTGTCCATCACCCAATCCTCGTGCGCGCCGGTGCCGCCGGGCCCCTTCGGATTCGGGTAGTAGAGATGCGGGCCGTTCGAGGTGCGGTCGCAAGTCGCGGCGAGCGCCGTGCGCGCGATCCCGCTCTCGATCTCATGGGCGGCCGTGGCGAGCACGCGAACGCCGGTCGCGCAGGCCTGCATGATCGTCGGCCCGCCCACGCGCCCCATCCCCACGAGCCCGGTGAACCATGGCGTGGCGAAGAAAGCGTGCTTTTGCGGCACGGAGATGCCAAGCACGGCATGGTCGAACTCGTCGGGCGCGATCTTGCGCTTCGCGAGCTCGCGCTTCGCGACGTGCGCGGCGAACTCGATCGAGTGAAGGTTCGCAAAGCTGCCCTGCCAGCGTACGAATGGGGTGCTCCAGTAGGCGCCGTAGGGAATCTGGGCCTTGTATTGCATCGTGGTCTCCTCTCGTTCGATTCAGCTCACTTGACGCCCGTCGCAGGCGCGTCGGCCCGCGCATGCGGCAGCAGCGCGCGCTTCGCGCGCTCCAGCTGGGCCTGCATGGCACGCGCGGCCTCCGCCGCATCACCTGCACGGAGCGCCGCCGCGATCTCGCGCATCCCTGCAAGCGCCCCGGCGCGCACATCGGAATCGGCGAGGGTGAGCGCGCGCAGGTAACGCACGTGGTCGGCGTACAGCCCGATCGCGCGCACCAGCCGCCGGTTGGCCACGAGCGCGAGCCACGCTTCGCGAAAACGGCCGTTCGCCGCGATGAATCGATCGGAGTCCTCGGCGGCATGCGCCGAGATAGCGTCGGCCAAGGCGCGTTCGAGCGGCACCCGCGCAGCCCGATCCGCAGCACGCCTCGCCGCATGGCGCATCGCCTCGGGCTCGAGCAGACCGCGCACCTCGTAGATGTCGTCGACGTCGCCCGGAGTGAGGCCAGGCACCGCAAAGCTGCGGCCGTCGGCTTCCACCAGACCTTCGCTCGCGAGCCGTGCGAGCGCCTCGCGCACGGGGGTGCGCGAAACCCCGAGCCGGGTGGCGAGCATCACCTCCTGCAACCGTTGGTTCGGAGCGATGCGCCCGGTGCGCAGCTGCTCGCGCACGGTCTGGTAGACCTGGTCGGCCAGCGCGACCGGCCGGTCGAGGGGCTTGAGCGCCCGGTCCATCCTCTCCTCCATGGAAAACGCGTCCGCGACCTTTCGGCATACGGTCGCGAACGAATGTGTACCGTATACATCCGTAACGTCCGGAAGTCACGCTGCGCCGCGAAATCCGTGATGCAGGCGAAGAAGGCGACGGGGGGGCGGCCAGCCGGACAGCCCCAAGAGCGAAAAGTGAGGCCACGCTAACATTGGTATGAGCGCCGCTTCGCGATGAATGCCGCTCATCCATGCACCGCCGGCAAGGGCCACCTAGACTCGAGGCACCGCGCCGCACCCTCGGAGGCGAGATTGGGACAAGGACTCGACCAGGCATTCGTCGCGGCGCTCGCCACCCTGCTCCGCGATCGCTTCACGCGCTCGCGCGAGGTGCGCGAGCATCACGGCCCCGACGAATCACATTTTCCGCCGATCGCGCCGGATGCGGTGGCGGTCATGCGCGACATCGAGCGCGCGCTCGACCCCGACGACCTGCTCGACCCGGGCAAGGTCGTCGTGCTCTGAGCTACGGGACGCCCGATGAACATCGCGATTCTCGACGACTACCAGGACACGGTGCGCACCCTCGCCTGCTTCGGCACGGTCGCCGGGCACGACGTGACGATCTGGCGCGACCACACCGAGGACGTCGAGATCCTCGCCGAGCGGCTGCGGGACGCCGAGGCGCTCGCGCTCATCCGCGAGCGGACGCCGATCGGCGCCCTGCTGCTCGAGCGGCTCGACCGGCTGCGCCTGATCAGCCAGATGAGCGCCTATCCGCACATCGACGTGGCAGCGTGCACGCGGCGCGGCGTTCTCCTATCATCCTGCATGGCCCCGGCCCAGCCCTCGTACGCGACCGCCGAACTCGCGTGGGGCCTCATCATCGCCGCGATGCGACGCATTCCGCAGGAGACGGCCGCGCTCAAGGCCGGCCGATGGCAAGGGGCGACGGTCGGAATCGGCCTGCGCGGCAAGACGCTCGGCGTCTTCGGCTACGGGGGGATCGGCGCCGTCGTGGCCGGATACGGCAGGGCGTTCGGCATGGACGTGCTGGTCTGGGGGCGCGAGACGACGATCGCGAGGGCGCGCGCGGACAGCTACGCGATCGCCGACAGCAAGGCCGAGCTCTTCGCGCGGTCGGATGTGGTGACGCTGCACCTGCGGCTGGTCGAGGCGACGCGCGGATTGGTCACCGCCGCCGACCTTGCGCGGATGAAGCCGTCCGCGCTCATCGTCAATACGAGCCGCGCCGGGCTGATCGCGCCAGGCGCTCTCGAGGCTGCGCTGGCGGCCGGCCGGCCGGGCATGGCGGCAGTCGATGTCTACGAGGAGGAGCCGGTGCTCGGCGCGCGCCATCCCCTGCTCGCGCTGGACAACGTGGTCTGCACGCCGCACCTCGGCTACGTCGAGCGGGGCCAGCTCGAGATCATGTTCGGCAAGATCTTCGAGCAGATCCTCGCCTACGCGGCCGGCGCGCCGATCAACGTCGTGAATCCGGAAGCGCTGGGCGCGCGCACCTGACGAAGACGCGGCCCGTGCGGCCGGCAGGCGCCGGCCGGCCGTCAGGCCGGTCGCACGACGCGCGTCGCCATCGGGTAGTGCGTGACCGCCCCGGAAAATGGCGGCAGGCTCCGGAAATCGGCGCGCATCTCCAGGCGGATCGGGGAGCTGAGGGCAGCGGCCAGCGCGCCCGCACTGTCGAACGCGACCTTGTTCCGCTGCATGCAGGTCGCGCGCCGCCACGCTGCCGGCGCAACCCAGTCGACCCGGATGTAGATCTCGAGCTCGCGGATGCCGGGCAGCCGCGCCATCAGCGGCGGATGATGCGCGAGGTAGTGCGCGAGCCAGGCGCGCTCGTCCTCGGCCGGCCCGTCGTAGGCGACGAGATAGGTGCACTTGGGATCCGCCGGCACCGGAACGGGATAGCGGCGCACCGCCATCGCCTGCGCGATGACGCTGCCCCCGAGCCGCGCGAACGGTCCGCGGCACGCCGCTTCCAGTCCCGTCAGCTCGTCGAAATAGACCTGCAGCACGAGCGGCGGGGGCGCGGCTTCGTCGAGGAGCGGATCGGAGGCGCGCACCGGCGTGTACACGTGCGCCTTGCGCATTCCCGTCGATGCGAGGAGCGCGTCGTCGATCGGCAGGCGCTCGTCGAAGACGAGGAACAGCGAGAACATGATTCAGTCTAGCAGCAAGCGGAACCTCGGCGCGGGGCGTGCGCGCACGCGTGCGAGGACAGGCGGTGGCCGTAGTGTAGACTGCGCCGGATCCACGATCTCGGCGCGCATACCATGGATATCGCGGTGCTCGGGGGCGGCAACGGCGCGCACGCGGCCGCCGCCGATCTCACCGAGGCCGGACATCGCGTGCGCTTCTGGCGTCGTGACACCGGCGGCGTCGCCGCGCTCAATCGCACCGGAAACCGGCTCACCCTGAAGGACCATCGCGGCGAGCGACCGGTCGAGATCGCGGTCGTCACCGGCGACATCGGGGCGGCCGTCCGCGGCGCCGACCTCGTGGTGTGTCCGGCGCCGGCCTTCGCGCACGAGGCGATCGCCGCGCGCATGGCCGAGCATGTCGCGGACGGGCAGGTGGTGTTCCTGCCGCCCGGAACGTTCGGCAGCTACGTGATGGCGCGCGTGGTTCGCGACCGCGGGAGCCGTGCGCGCGTCGCGTTTGCCGAAGCCGGCACCTTGCCCTATCTCACGCGCAGGCACGGCGAGGGGACGATCGCGGTCACGACGCGTGCCACCCGCCTGCCGACCGGAGTGTTTCCGCTCGCCGAGAAGGAACGTGCGCTCACCGTGATCCGCCAGGCCTACCCGAGCGTCGAGAATGCGGGCGACGCGCTCTCGGCCGCGCTCCTGAACGCGGGGCCCATCATCCATCCGCCGCTCATCACGATGAACGCCGGGCCGATCGAGCACTTCGACCACTGGGACATCCACGACGAGGGCACCACGCCCGCGATCCGCCGCGTGACCGACGCGCTCGACGCCGAGCGCATCGCGGTGCGCGCGGCGCTCGGCTACGGCGCGCCGCATTTCCCCTTGCGCGACCACTACGACGCGGCCGGCGACGAGTGGATGTACGGCAATCTCGCGCACGAGCGCCTCGTGCAGTCCGGGGACTGGCGCGAGCGCCTCGTGCTCACCGAGCACCGGTACATGCGGGAGGATGTCGCGTGCGGGCTCGCCTTCCTCGTCTCGGTCGCCGAGTGGGCGGGCGCCGCGGCGCCGGTCGCGCGTGCGCTGCTCACGATCGGCTCCGCCATCTGCGGCGAGGACTTCCGCGCCGACGGCCGGACGCTCGAGGGGCTTCGCCTCGCCCGACTCGACCGCGCCGCCATGCGCCGGCTCCTCGCAGACGGCCTCCAATGACCGGGCGCGAGATCATCGCCGCCGCCGGCGCCGGCCGCATGGGCCGGGGCATCGCGATCGTGTTCGCCTACGCCGGTCACGACGTCCGCCTCGTCGACCTGAAGCCGCGCGGCGCGGCGGACGCCGCGGAGACGGCGCGGGACGCGGCATGCGAGATCCGCGCCGCGCTCGCGACCCTCGCCGAGCTCGGCGTCATGGCGCGCGAATCGATCGATCCGATCGCGGCGCGCATCTCGTACCACGCCGGCCCGGCGGCGCTCGGGGACGCCGACGTCATCTTCGAGGGCGTGCCGGAAACGCGCGCGGCGAAGCGCGAAGCGCTCGCGGCGATCTCGCGCGCGGCGCGCGCCGATGCGATCGTCGCCTCGACGACCTCGACGATACTCTCAGACGAGCTGCAGGCGATGGTGGACCCGCCCGGACGCTTCCTCAACGCGCACTGGCTCAATCCCGCGTATCTGGTTCCGCTCGTCGAGGTGAGCCCCGGAGCGCGCACCGACCCGGCCGTCGTCGACCGGCTGCGGCAACTCCTCGAGCGCATCGGCAAGGTGCCGGTGGTGTGCAAGGCGAGCCCCGGCTACATCGTGCCGCGCATCCAGGCGCTCGCGATGAACGAGGCGGCGCGCCTGGTCGAGGAGGGCGTCGCGAGCGCCGCCGACGTCGACCGTGCGGTCAAGTACGGCTTCGGGCTGCGCTACGCCGTCCTCGGCCTGGTCGAGTTCATCGACTGGGGCGGTGGCGACATCCTCTACTACGCCAGTCGCTACCTGCGCGAGGCGCTGCACGACGAGCGGTTCGCCGCGCCACGCATCGTCGAGGACAACATGCACGCGGGGCGCATCGGACTGCGTGCCGGCAAGGGCTTCTACGACTTCTCGGGCATGGACATCGACGCCTACCGGCGCGAGCGGCTCGGCGCGTTCGTGGCGCTGCTTAGACACTTCGGGTTGCTGCGCCCGCCGGGCGCCTGAGCCCCAAGCAGTTGGCCCCGTTTTCCGCTGGCGCTCAGGCCGCGGCCGGCGCCATGACGATGCGATCGGCCGCGCGCCCGAAGAAGTGATAGCCCGAGCCGCCCTCGGCCAGGAGATCGAGCAGGAGATCGGGATCGGTGATGTCCACGCCGCCGACGATCGACACGCTGCGGCGGAAGAGCGCCTCCGGCGCGAGACTCGCGGTCGGGCCGACGACGACGACGCGCGCGCCGGCCTTCGCCGACGCCAGGATCCCTTCGAGGGTGTCGTTGATGAGCGTGGTGCCCGTGATGAAGAGCACATCGGCTTTCGGCACCTCGACGGGCGCGGCTTCCGCCGGCGCGTAGAACGGCAGCTCGTCGGCCTTCAGCGTTGCCGGATCCTTCTCCAGGATGCAGAACGACCGGCCGCGTGCCTTCATCGCCTTGATCACCGGCACGAACGCCCCGACGATCACCACGTGCGCGTCCGGCGGCACCTCGACCGCGTCCAGCGCATCGACGCCCCGACGGATCGTGTACCCGGCCGGCGGCCCGATCTTGCGCGCCGTCGCGCAGAGCGCCGACAGCACGGCCACCGCGAGAATGCGCTTCAGCGGCGATCGCGCTACCAGGTCGTCGAGAAAGGTGACGGCCTTGCGTCCGCGCAGCTTGCCGGGCGTGTTGATCTGCGCGGACGAGCTCGGACAGCACACCGCTTCCGGCATGTCCTGGGTGAGCGTCGCGCAGATTCCGCCCGACCCGTCGGAGAGCTTCACGCCGGTGAAGAAGAGTCCCAGCACCGCGCGCTCGACCGCGAGCTCATCGAGCCGCGGCCCGAGCGCAGCGCGCACCTGGGCCGCGATGTCGCCCAGGATGCCGCCCGGGATCACGCGCTCCGATACGCCCATTTTCGTGCCTCGAAATTGCGGCGGATGCGAAATTGCGATGGCGTCGCGGCCCTGCACCTGGCGGCTGCGTGCGTCACGCCTCAATCGGACCAGCGCGGCGGATCCGGATCGTGCGCCCAGTCCGACTCCGGTTCGGGCGTGCGCTTCAGCCATTCCTCGACGAGCTGCACGTGCTCGGCCTCCTCGGCCGCCATCTCCTTCGCCGCGGTGCGCACCTTGCCGCTCGGCGCCCGCTGCACGAGGTCCCTGAAAAAGGCCTCGGCGCGCTTCTCGTTGTGAAGCGCGATCTGCAGGGCGTGATACGGCTGCATCAGGTAGTGCAGATCCGTGAAATCGGCCGTCTCCGGCCCCTCCACGCTCTCCCAGCGCCAGCCGCCGGCCGGCGGGGGCGGCGGGCTCGTCCAGCCCATCTCCTCGAGGATGTGCTCGGCGTGGATGTTCTCGATGCGCGCGAGCTTGCGGAAGAGCTCCGCTACTTCGCGGTTGTTGTGCGTCTCCATCACGTCGGCGAACTCGTTGTAACGCTCCGACGCCTCGGCCTCGAGGGCATAGGCATACGCCATCAGGCCCTCGACATCCTTGATGGGCGGCGCGGAATGCGCGGCGACCGCGGCGGGCACGACCTTGAGCTGCGCCCGGCGGGCGCTCGTCGCCGGCGGCGCCTTGCGTCCGGCCTTCTTGGCCGGCTTCTTCGCAACCGCTGCACCGCGCCTGATCGGCTTTCGGGCGGGACTCATATCTTGAACTCCTCCTCCAGTTCCGCTGGGCGCCGCTGCGCCTTGGCGATCGCGGTGCGATAGGCCGCGCGGCTTCCTTTGTAGAGTACACCGACGTTCATTCCATCGTCGGTCATCAGCCTGCGCGCCGCGCGCCCAGGGTCGTCGGTCGACTGCACCGGCGCCGGTCGGACCATCTGCTTCCATTCGCGCTGCTCGGGCCGGAAGGTCACGCACGGCGACAGCACCTCGACGAACGAGAAGCCCGGCGCGCTGATCGCCTCGGCGATCAGCGTCGCCGTCGTGTTCGGGTCGCCGGCGAATCCGCGCGCGATGAAGTTGGCGCCGGCCGCAAGCGCGATCACCAGCGGGTTGAACGCGCGCATCCCGGTGCCGCCGGGCGAGAGCTTCGAATCCCAGTCGGGCTCGGTGGTCGGCGAGGGCTGTCCCTTGGTCATGCCGTACACGTGATTGTCCATGACCACGTAGGTCATGTCGACGTTGCGCCGGCACGCATGAAGAAAATGGTTGCCCCCGATGGAGTAACCGTCCCCGTCGCCCCCGGCGGCAACGACCGTCAGCTCCGGACGCGCCAGCTTGAGCCCGGTCGCCGCGGGGAGCGCACGGCCATGCACGCCGTGGAAGCCGTAGCACGTCGTGTAGGCGGGAATCCGGGACGAGCACCCGATGCCCGAGACGATGGCGATGTTCTCGGGCTGCAGGGCGAGCAGCGCGAACGCCTTGGTGATGGACGAGAGCACCGAGAAGTCGCCGCAGCCGGGGCACCACACCGGCTTGTAGTCGGACTTGAAGGCTTGCGGCGTGACCGCCGCCTGCGCTTTCACGGGGGTCGTCATGCGCGGCTCCATTCGATGAGTTGCCGATGGATCTCGTCCGGCCGCATCGGCAGCGGGCCTGGACGGCGGAAGCTCGAGACTTCACCCGGCAGATCGTACTCTGCGCGCAGAAAGCGGTAGAGCTGCCCAGTGTGATTCTGCTCGACGACCAGCACCCGCCTGACGCCTTCCAGCGCGGCGGCGAGCCGTGCCGGCTGCGCCGGCGCGAGCAACCGCAGGGAGACGAGCCGAGCGCGCACGCCATCGGCGGCCGCGCGCGCGAAGGCCTCGCGCACGGGTCCGGTGCACGAGCCGAAGGTGATCACCGCCACGTCGCCCTCGCCCTCGACGTCCGCCCAGTGGCTGCCGCAGTCGAGCAACGCCAGCTTGCGCGCGCGCTTCTCGAGCTGCGCGATGTGGTCGGCCGCCTGCGACGAGGGCGTGCCGCGCTCGTTGTGCTCGAGCCCATCGGCCGTGTACGTGATCCCGGGCGTGCCCGGGATCGCCATCGGCGACACCCCCGACTCGGTGAGCGCGTAGCGCTGGTAGCCTTCGTCGCCTGCCGTCGCGGTCCGGCGCTCCCCCGCGAAAGCAACGTCCGCCGGCCGCTCGACCACCGCGCGCGCCTGGCCGAAAAACTGGTCGGCGAGCACGATCGCGGGCACCTGCAGCGTCTCGGCGAGATGCACGGCCCACTGCGTCGTCATCAGGCAGTCGGCGACCGAGTTCGGCGCGACGACCACGTGCGGGGCATCGCCGTGCATGCCGTAGAGCGCGATGTTGACGTCGCTCTGCTCGCTCTTCGTCGCGATCCCCGTCGAGGGTCCGACGCGCATCACGTCGACGATCACGATCGGCACCTCGGCCGTGATGCCGAGGCCGATCGACTCGATCATGAGCGAGAGGCCGGGGCCCGAGGTGGCGGTGAGCGCCGGCACGCCCCCGTACGAGGCCCCCAGGATCATGTTGATCGAAGCGAGCTCGTCCTCGGCCTGCACCAGCGCGCCGCCCACCTTCTTGAGCGCGGGCGCCATCCATTCGAGTAGCTCGGTCGCGGGCGTGATCGGATAGGCCGCCACGAAGCGCACGCCGCCGCGGATCGCACCGTAGCCCGCGGCCTGGTTCCCGGTGACGAGCCAGCGCGGGCTCTGCGGCGGCGGCGAGCCGATGCGCGGAACGCCGGAGATCCCGGCAGCCGCCTCGATTCCCGCGCGCACCGCGGCGAGACTGCCGGCGAGCGCGTCGCCGCCCTTCTTCATCGACTTCTGCACGGTCTTGACGAGCGCGTCCTCGGCGAGGCCGACGAGCGCCCCGACGAGGCCGAACGCGATCATGTTCGGCCAGCCGTTCGGGATCTTCTTCGCCGCCGCCTTGAACGGGACCGGCGTGTAGCGCGCGCCGGTCTTGACGAATACCTCGGGCGGCTCTCCCTGGTCGGGGTCGCCGGCGAGCACGCTCTGCGGCCCGAGCGGAATCTCCGCGGCGAAGCGGTTGATGTTCATCCAATCGAGGGCGATCAGCAGATCGTAACGGTCGTCGGTCCCGTCGATCGGGTGGGTGGCGATCCGGATCATGGCCGCGGCCTCCCCGCCCCGGATCTGCGGGCCGCTCGAGCGCGTCATCAGCGCGTAGTAGCCCGCCTGCGCCGCCGCCTCGAGCAGCATGTTGCCGGCGGTCATGACCCCTGCGCCGCCGCTTCCGGCGATCGCGACCGAGACGCTGTTGCGCAACTCCCCTTGCCCGGGTCCGCCCGCGTCCGGTCTGCCGGCGCCGTGTGTTTCCCCGCTCGCCATCACATCCTCCTGCCCAGACTGCAAGACGCCGCCTGGGATCCGGTGTCGATTCCCCGCCTGGTTTGCCTTGCGATCCTGCTTGACTCGATTCTTGCTTGACTCGATTTTCGTATTCTGGTACCGTAATGCTAGATTAAGGCTGCCCCGGAAGTCAAGTGGCACGGCGGACCGGGCGATCCCGCCCGGAGTGGGCGGGAGATCGTAGAGGAGGCTTGGTGGCCGCGCCAGCACATCGTTGGTTGATGACAGCGCCCAACGCACCGATGGTGCGCGAGGCATTCGACCCGTCGCCGCAACCCGGGGAAGTGGTGATCGAGGTGGCCGGGTGCGGCGTCTGTCACACGGACCTTGGCTATTTCTACGACGGCGTCCGGGTGAATCATGCGCTGCCCCTGGCGCTCGGCCATGAAGTGAGCGGCCGGGTCACCGCCGCGGGCGCCGGCGCCGAGCAATGGGTGTCCCAGGCCGTCATCGTCCCGGCAGTGATCCCGTGCGGCGAGTGCGGGCCATGCAAGCGCGGACGCCCCAACATCTGCCGCAATCAGAAGATGCCGGGCAACGATATCCAGGGCGGATTCGCGTCCCATATCGTCGTGCCGAGCCGTGGGCTGTGCAAGGTTGACGAGGCCCGCCTCGCGAAGGCCGGCCTGACGCTTCCCGAGGTCTCGGTCGTCGCCGACGCGGTCACGACCCCGTACCAGGCGGTCGTGCGCGCCGGGGTCGCGCCCGGCAGCCTGGCGGTCGTGGTCGGCGTGGGCGGGGTCGGCGGCTACTGCGCGCAGGTCGCACGCGCCTTCGGTGCCACGGTCGTGGCGATCGACGTGGACGCCGACAAGCTCGCCGCGATCAAGGCCGCCGGCGCCGCCCTCACGTTGAATGAACGCGCGCGAGCTGGACGGCAGGGCGCTCAAGTCGGCGGTGAGCGGCCTCGCAAGAGAGCAGGGCCTGCCGGCGGCCGAATGGTTTATCTTCGAGTGCTCGGGAACGGCCGCGGGCCAGCAGACGGCGTACGGCCTCCTGGTGCACGGCGCCACGCTCTCGGTCGTGGGTTTCACGATGGACAAGGTCGAGATCCGGCTCTCTAATTTGATGGCATTCGATGCTCGCGCGATCGGCAACTGGGGCTGCCCGCCCGAGCTCTACCCGGCCGCGCTCGACCTGGTGCTCGACGGCAAGGTGTCGCTCAAGCCGTTCGTCGAGACGCAGCCGCTCGCCGAGATCAACCACGTCTTCGAGGCCGTGCACTCGCGCACCATCAAGCGCCGTGCGATCCTCGTTCCCTGAACGCTACTGAGGAGCAGAACCGATGGCACGCGAGTTCAAGAACCATAATCTCGTCGAGGATTTCTCCAAGCCCGGCGTGCGCTTCGAGAAGCGCCCGGCGCGGACGCCGGACGGCAAGGTGGCAGCGGGGCTCTACAACGCCTGGATCACGCTCGACAACCCGACCCAGTTCAATTCGTACACCGCCGAGATGGCGAAGGGCGTGATCCTCGCCTTCCGCGCCGCGTCCAACGCGCGCGACGTCAATTGCGTCGTGTTCACCGGCGGGGGCGACAAGGCGTTCTGCACCGGCGGCAACACCAAGGAGTACGCGGAGTACTACGCCGGCCACCCGCAGGAATACCGCCAGTACATGCGCGTGTTCAACGACATGGTGAGCGCGATCCTCGCCTGCGACAAGCCGGTGATCTGCCGCGTGAACGGCATGCGCATCGGCGGCGGCCAGGAGATCGGCCTCGCCTGCGACTTCTCGATCGCCCAGGACCTCGCCCGCTTCGGCCAGGCCGGCCCCAAGCACGGCTCGGCGCCGATCGGCGGCGCCACCGACTTCCTCCCGCCGATCATGGGCGCCGACCGCGCGATGTGGGCGTGCGTGATGTGCGAGCCCTTCTCGGCCCACAAGGCGCACCAATGGGGCATGCTGGTGGAGATCGTTCCGGCGCTGAAAGTCGACGGCAAGTTCGTCGCCAACCCGCTCGTCGAGACGCAGCGCTTCACCGACGAGTACGGCCGGATGGTCTACGGGGACTTCAAGACGGGCGACGCCGCGAAGGAAGGCAAGGCGCTGATGGCCAGGGGCACGGTCGACCTGTCGCTGCTCGACGCCAAGGTGGAGGAGTACTGCGCGCGACTCCTCCTCACCTTCCCCGAGTGCACGATCAAGTCGATCGAGGAGCTGCGCAAGCCGAAGCTCGAGGCGTGGAACCGGAACAAGGAGAACCACCGCGCCTGGCTCGCTCTCAACATGCTGACCGAGGGGCGCTCCGGCTTCACCGCCTTCAACGAGGGCGCCAAGGACGATCGGGAAGTCGACTTCGTGCTGCTGCGACAGAAGCTCGCGCAGGGTCAGAGCTGGATCGGCTCGCTGCATGACGAGATCCAGCCGAAGGCGAAGAAGAAGTGACGGCGCGCAGCGCGCGCCGTCATCCCCGCGTATGCGGGGATCCAGGAGCAATGGCGAACGCACGAGGCACTGACGAAAAGCGGAGATGAGCGAATCCCCCCTCAAAGTCTGGCTCGATCGCGACGGCGCGCTGCTGCGGCTGCGCCTCGCCCGGCCCAAGGCGAACATCATCGATGCCGCCATGATCGCGGCGATCGCGGCGGCGATCGCCGAGCGTCGCGAACCGGGACCGATCCGCGCGGCGCTCGTCGACGCGGAGGGGCCGCACTTCAGCTTCGGCGCGAGCGTCGAGGAACATCTGCCCGGGCAATGCGCGGATATGCTGCGGGGACTGCATGCGCTGCTGATCACGATGCTCGAGTGGCCGCGGCCGATCCTGGTCGCGGTGCGCGGGCAATGCCTCGGCGGCGGTGTCGAGCTCGCGCTGGCCGGCAGCCTGATCTTCGCCGCGCCGGAGGCGCAGTTCGGCCAGCCCGAGATCAAGCTCGGGGTGTTCGCGCCGGCGGCCTCGTCCCTGCTCCCCTTCCGGGTGAACCAGTCCACCGCCGAGGATCTGCTGCTCTCCGGACGCTCGGTGAGCGGCGCCGAAGCGAAGGCGCTCGGCCTCGTCTCGTTCACGGCCGACGACCCGGAGGCGGCCGCGCTCGCGTACTTCGACGCCCAGCTCGCAGGCAAGAGCGCGGCAGCGCTCGGCGTCGCCGTGCGGGCCGCGCGCGCGGGCATGCTCGGCGAGGCGCGGCGCCGCTTCGCGGCGGTCGAGCAGATGTATCTGGAGCAGACGATGGCGACGCACGACGCGATCGAGGGCCTGCGGGCGTTCCTCGCCAAGCGCGTGCCGGAGTGGCGGCACGGTTAACCGGAAAGCGCCCGCGGCGACGCGGGCAAACGAGGAGGAAAGGCACATGCCTCTGAAAGAAGTCGTCGAGCGCTGCCAGGCGCTCTTCGAGGACCTGCACTTCAATGCGGTCCGCGACTGGAAGGCGGCGCAGCCCGGCCGCAAGGCGATCGGATTCATGCCGATCTACGTCCCGCGCGAGATCATCCACGCGGCCGGGATGCTGCCGGTCGGGATCTTCGGCGGCGGCGACCAGATCGAGGTGATCCAGGGCGACGCCTACTACCAGAGCTACATCTGCCGCATCCCGCGCTCGACCATCGAGCTCGGCGTGACCGGCCGCCTCGACAGCCTGGACGGGATGCTCTTCCCGTCGATCTGCGACGTGATCCGCAACCTCTCCGGCATGTGGCAGATCATGTTCAAGGACAAGTACGTACGCTATTTCGACGTCCCGCAGAACTTCAAGGATGCGATCGGGGGCGAGTACTACGTGCACGAGATGGAGATCCTGCGCGACGATCTCGCGAAGCTCGCCGGCCGCGAGGTGACCGACGATGACCTCAGGAACTCGATCAAGGTCTACAACGAGAACCGCAGGGCGGTGCGCGACCTCTACCGCTACCGCTCGCAGAAGCCGTGGCAGGCGCCGACCTCCGAGGTCTACCTGGTGATGCGCGCCGGCATGGTGCTGCCGCCCGAGGAGCACACCAGGCTCGTGCGCGAGTACATCGCCGCGGCCGAGGCGGAGAGCCGGCCGAAGCGCGACAACGCGCGGGTGGTCCTGACCGGATCGTTCTGCGAGCAGCCGCCGCTCGGCCTGATCAAGTCGATCGAGATGGCCGGCTGCTACATCGTGGACGACGATTTCCACCTCGTCACGCGCTGGCACCTCGACGACGTGGAGGTGGACGGCAACCCGCTGTGGAATCTCTCCAAGGGTTTCCTGCACCGCTCGGCCGACACGCCGTCCAAGTACACCGAGCGCCGCGAGGACAAGGGCAAGTTCGTGGTCGACTCGGTGCGCAAGTCGGGCGCCGAGGGCGTCGTCTTCGCCGCCGCCTCGTTCTGCGATCCGGCGCTCCTTGAGCGGCCGATGCTGCTCGAGATCCTCGACAAGCACGGGATTCCGTACACCGCGTTCAAGTTCGCCGAGAACACCGGCCAGATGGCCCCGATCCGGGAGCAGGCCGGAACCTTTGCCGATTCGATCAAGCTCTGGAGCGCAGCATGACCACACCGCACAATCCGCCGACCCCGCGACCCGTCGCGCAACCCGCCGCCGCGAAGCCGAAGAAGGAAGTCCTGAAAGAGGACTCCATGTGGCTGCAGAAGGAGATGATCAACGGGAACTACCACGACCTCGCCATCGCGCACGACGTTGGCCGTAAGGTCTCGGCCACGTTCGTGCCCGGCAACCTGAACGAGCTCCTGATGTGCTTCGACTTCGCGCGCAGCCTGCCGGAGACGAACGCCCTGCAGAACGGCATGCGCAAGAAGTCCGGCAAGATGATCATGGACGCCGAGCGCGAG
Organism: Burkholderiales bacterium; assembly: GCA_020848075.1. Classification (GTDB taxonomy): domain Bacteria; phylum Pseudomonadota; class Gammaproteobacteria; order Burkholderiales; family SG8-39; genus JAABRB01. The sequence goes on along the minus strand of JADLAV010000037.1, from coordinate 68,987 downwards.
GGGCACTCGGAGGACGTGTGCACCTACGTCAAGGCCGACCTCGGCATGATGCAGGCGGGCCAGATCGGGCCGACCGGCGAGAAGCTGCCGGTGCCGGACGTCCTGGTGCTCTCCTACACTGGCTGCTTCACGTTCATGAAGTGGTTCGAGCTCATCCGGCAGAAGTACGACTGCGAGACGACCATGCTGCACGTCCCGTACCAGGGCGACGGCAAGATCAGCGACAACATGGTCCAGTACGTCGTGAAGCAACTCAAGGAGGAGATGATCCCGACGCTCGAGCGCGTCTCCGGCGTGAAGTTCGACATCGACCGCCTGCGCGAGTACATGAAGGAGTCGGTGAAGGCCGAGGAGGATCTGGTCGCGGTCCTGCAGTCGGCCAAGAACCGGCCGAGCCCGATCGACGGCTACTTCGGCGGGGTCTACTACATCGGGCCGATGTTCACGGCGTTTCGCGGGACGCGCGAGGCGACCAAGTTCTACAGCGTGCTGCGGGGCGAGATCGAGGAGCGCGTGCGCCTGAAGAAGGGCCCGATCACCCCCGAAGGCGAGATGGGCGAGGAGAAGTACCGCCTGGTGACCGAGGGGCCGCCGAACTGGACCAGCTTCCGCGACTTCTGGAAGATGTTCTACGACGACGGCGCCGTGGTAGTCGCCTCCACCTACTCGAAGGTTGGCGGCGTCTACGACTTCGGCTTCCGCCACGACGCGGATCACCCGCTCGAGTCGCTCGCGCGCTATTGCCTCGGCTGCTACACGAACCTCAACTTCCCGCAGCGCATCGACATGATCTGCAAGTACATTGACGAGTACCAGGCCGACGGGCTGCTGATCAACTCGATCAAGAGCTGCAACAGCTTCTCGGCGGGGCAGCTCCTGATGCTGCGCGAAGTCGAGAAGCGCACCGGCAAGCCGGCGGCGTTCGTCGAATCCGACCTCGTCGATCCGCGCTATTTCTCGGGGGCGAACATCAAGAATCGGCTGGAGAGCTACTTCCAGATGATCAACCAGAAGCGCCGCGCGGGCTCCGCGGAACCGGCGGCGGCGCACTGAGGGGCACGCAATGCGACTCTTCATCGGCATCGACCTCGGCTCGACCACCACCAAGGCGGTGGTGATCGACGAGGACCGCAACGTGCTCGGGCGCGGCATCACCAACTCGCGCTCGAACTACGACACCGCCGCAACAGTGGCCAAGACCGAGGCGCTCGTCAATGCGCGCTTCCAGCTGTTCCGCGAGGCGCTCGGCAGGTCCAAGGCGCTGAACGGCGGTCTGGACGCGTTCATCGAGCAGCTCGAGCGCGACTTCCGGCTCGAGCAGTTCCTCGAGCAGCTCACCGACCTCGAAGAGGTCTGCCAGCGCAACGCCGAGGGCCGGTTCGGCGGCGAGACGAAGGCCGTGCAGGCGGCGCTCGGCGAGACGTTCAAGCGCTTGCAGGCGGAAGCCCCGGAGCTCTTCGCGCCGGGCGCCAAGAGGAAGAGCGACTTCTTCCGCGACATCGCGGGCAGCCGGTACCTGGCGCTCGGCGAGGAGGTCGCCAGGGACGCGGGCGTCCACTACGACAACCTGCTCAACGTCTTCGACCGCTCGATCATCGAGGTAGAAAACCGGGTGTACAACGACTCGGTCAGCCGGCACCTGCTGGCGGGACTCGAGCGGACGTTCAAGGCGCTCCCCGAGACGACGACCAAGCGCGCGAAGATCAGCGCGCCGATCAAGGGCGTGCTCGACACCCCCATGGAGGAAACCTACACGGTGGGCACCGGCTACGGCCGGGCGCGCCTGCCCTTCTCCAAGGAGCACATCCGCTCGGAGATCCTGTGCCACGGACTCGGCGCGCACGTGATGTACCCCCGGACCGCGACCGTGCTCGACATCGGCGGCCAGGACACCAAGGCGATCCAGGTCGACAAGGCCGGCATCGTCGAGAGCTTCCAGATGAACGACCGTTGCGCGGCCGGCTGCGGACGCTACCTCGGCTACATCGCCGACGAGATGAACCTCGGCCTGCACGAGCTCGGGCCGATGGCGATGAAGTCCACCAAGACGATCAAGATCAACTCGACCTGCACGGTGTTCGCGGGCGCGGAGCTCCGGGACCGGCTCTCGATCGGCGACAAGCGCGAGGACATCATGGCCGGCCTGCACCGCGCGATCGTCCTGCGCGCGATGTCGATCCTCGCACGCTCTGGCGGCATCCGCAACGAGTTCACCTTCACCGGCGGGGTCGCCAAGAACGAGGCGGCGGTGAAGGCGCTGCGCGATCTGATCTTCGAGAACTACGGCGAGATGACTATCAACATCAACCCCGATTCGATCTACACCGGCGCGCTCGGCGGCGCGACGTTCGCCTGGCGCGCGGTGGTCGAGGAAGGCAAGACTGCGGAGGCGCGATAATGAAGATCCACACGGTTGGCATCGACATCGGCTCGGGCGCCGTGAAAACGGTGCTCTTCAGGAACGACGGCGGCCGGCACGAGTGGCTCGCGAAACGCGTCGAGCGGATCCGCCGGCGCGACCCGATGGAGCTCGCGCAGCAGGGTCTGGACGACGTGCTCGCGGATGCGAAGCTCGCCGCGAACGACGTTGCCTACATCGCCACCACCGGCGAGGGCGAGAACGTCAAGTTCTCCACGGGCCACTTCTACTCGATGACCACGCACGGGCGCGGGGGCGTCTTCCTCCATCCCGAGGCGCGGGCCGTGATGGACATCGGCGCGCTGAACGGCCGGGCCATCCGCGTCGACGAGCGCGGCAAGGTGCTCGGCTACAAGATGACCAGCCAGTGCGCGTCGGGCTCGGGGCAATTCCTCGAGAACATCGCGCGCTATCTGGGCGTCGCGGTCGAGGAGATCGGGTCGCTGTCGCAGACTTCGCAGGATCCGGAGAAGGTGAGCTCGATCTGCGCGGTGCTGGCCGAGACCGACGTGATCAACATGGTCTCGCGCGGGATCGCGACCCCGGACATCCTCAAGGGAATCCATATCTCGATGGCCTCGCGGGTGGTGAAGCTGCTCAAGGCGACCGGCATCACGAGCGGCAGGGTGCTGCTCACCGGCGGTCTCGCGCTGGACACGGGCCTCCTGGCCGCGATCCAGGAGGAGATGACGAACGAGAAGGTCAACCTGGACGCGACCAACCATCCGGACTCGATCTACGCCGGCGCGATCGGCGCCGCGCTGTGGGGCGCCTTCCGGCACGAGCGGCTGCACGACCTGCAGACGCGCGCCGCTGCGTAATCGACCGCGTATTCGGGTGACCTGCCGGGCGGGCCATGCCCCGCCCACCAAGGAGAGACACATGGCTTTGATGATCACCATGGACTGCACGTCCTGCGACGCGTGCCCCTCGGTCTGCCCCAACGATGCGATCACCGCGGGCAGCCCCTACGTGATCGACTCGCTGAAGTGCACCGAGTGCGTCGGCGCTCACGACGAACCCCAGTGCAAGCTCGTCTGTCCGGCCGATTGCATCGTCCCGAACCCGGACTTCGCCGAGAGCCGCGAGGAGCTGCAGGCAAAGTACGAGGCGCTGCACAGCTGAGGCAGGCGGAGCCTCGTCAGTACTCCAGCTGCATTGCGATGCGAAATCGCCGCGGCTCGGCCGGGTGGAAGTGCCGATCGGCGACACCGGACGCGGGCTCCCCGATCAAGCGGGAGATGTAGAAGTACTCGATGTCGTTCACCTCGCGGCCGAGCAGGTTGAAGACATCGAGCCATGCCCGGACCTGCTTGCTGATCCGGTAGCCGACGCGACCGTTGAGCAGCGTCGCGGGCGAAGAGACGACCGTCCCGTCCTCGGTCAACGGGCGCCGGCCGAAGTAGCGCAGGTTGACGCTGCCGAACCAGCCCGCGTAGCCATCGACGGCCGCCTCGAGATACGCGGAGCGCGCGATCGCACCCGGGATTTGCGTTCCGGCCGGATTGTCCCGGAACTCGGCGTGTGACCAGGCGAGGTTCGCCGTCAGCGACAGCCAAGGCATGGGGAACCAGGTCGTCGCCCATTCCACACCATGGCGACGGCTGCCGTAGCTCGGCTCGGTCGTGCCGGCGTCGCCGATGTAGACGAGCTCCGAGCCGAGCGCCAACTGCCATAGCGACAGCGTGGACTCGACGTTGTCCAGCACCTTCGTGCGTGCGCCGACCTCGCTGCCTCTCGCTTTCACCAGCAGCGGGACTCGCGCGGCCGGCTCGCCGGTGGCCGGATCCATCGAAATGGTGCCGCCACGGACGTCGTTCGAGTGGAAGCCCTGGCCGTAGTTGACGTACAGTTCCGTATTCTTCCACGGGCCAAACACCATGGAGAATTTGGGGCTCCAGATGCCATCGTGCACCCGGCCCGAATTGACGGGGTTGTCGCTTCTCACCTCCGCCCCGACTCGGTCATAGCGCAGTCCCGCCACGCTATGCAACCACGACGTCCAGGGCACCCGGTTCTCCCAGTAGAGGCCTCCGGAGGGAATTCGCACCGTGTCCCTTCGCACCGTGGACAGGCGGGCGCGGCGGACGGTCTTGAACAATCCCACCTCGTCGATATCGTCGTAGCGGACTTGGACGCCGACTTCGTTCTGCATCTCGCGCCCACCGAGACTTCCCAGCATCAAGTGGCTCACCTGGCCGCCATACGTCGTCCGGCGGTCGCGCTGCTCGAACTGGTCACCGTGCGCCGGATCCTCGAGGAAGTAGGTGAAGTTTGACCACAGATCGAGCTGGTAGCCGAGCGCGTAGGCATTGGCGCGGGTGACCGTGCTCGCGCCGGTCCGGGCCCAATTCCCGGCCACGCTGTAACGGCGGGTGCGTCCACCGGTGGTATCGTCGACCGTGCAGAAGCGGCATAGCCTCCCGTCAGAGACCGCTCGGGCCGGGATCTGGTCGCTCGCATGCCACTGGCCCGTGTAGAACATGGCCGTGCCCGACCATCCTTCGTCGCGCGTGCCGTCGGCGACACCCACGATCGCGTTGATTCGCCGGAATCCGTCGGGACTCACCCACGGCCCGTCGTCATGGTAGTACTCGATGCCGTACAGGAGGCTGCGCGAATCCGGACCGACCTGCGGAGAGCCCGCCAGAAGCGTCCGGTAGTAGCCGTCGCTACCGGCGCCCACCTGCGCGATGTCGGCGGGAAGCTTCCGATAGAGCCGAAAGTCTGCCGCACCGGCAACCGCGAAGTCGCCGTCCTGGGCTGCGTAGGTTCCCATCCGGTAGTCGATGCGCTCCACGAGCTCGGGAATGATGAAGTTCAGGTCCGTGAAGCCCTGGCCGTGTGCGTGAGTCGTGAAATTGATCTGTACACCGTCGAGCGTGAAACGGAAGTCGGTGCCGTGGTCCAGATTGAAGCCCCGTGCGAAGTACTGGTTGGCCTTGCCGCCGCCGCTATGCTGGGTCGCGATCACACCCGGGATCACCTCGATCATCTCGCCGGTGCGCAGGAGCGGTCGGACCTCGAACCGCCGGCCGGGGTACTCGCCCTGGCTCGCGGCGTCGGCAGTGCCGTCGAATGTCGCGGCCGGCGCTGTAACCTGCACCTCCTGCAGCCGTAGCGCCGGCTCCTGCGCCAGCGCACCAGGTGCGGCAGAGGCTGCGACCGCGATCATGGTCGCGGTCAGAAACGCTGCCCGCCCTTTCGGCATCGCGTGACTCCGCCCCGCTCAACGAAGCCGTGCTACTCGGACGACACTCGATCCGGCCGCACCCGCGGCTCGGCACGCAAGCGGCTCGACCGATCAAGCGCGAAGCCCATCAGAAGCAAGAACATATTTGGAATCAACTTCGGAGCCTAGTGCACTGTATCATGCAACAACCCGGGTCGGCTAGGTGCTGACCTACGCGGCGTACCCCCGCGCCGTGGACGGCGCTGCACGCGGAGTATGGGTGGTACCTCCGCAAGTTGACACGCCTAGCCGCGGTAAATACTATCCGGATAGTCAGTACCGTCTGGCGCCGGGTTTCGCCAGGAGCCTGAGAGCCATCGCGGCAGATCGCCGCAATCGATCGAGGAGGAAGCCAGCCATGCGCGTCTCGCGTTCGGTCCAGTGGGGCTCGTTGACCGGCATGCGGAAGGTCGAGACCCCGGAGCAGATGACCGACGAGTACCGCGCGACGCTGCTCAAGATCGTCTACGCGCTCGCCTCCACCGAGTTCGCATCGGTCGAGCAGCACCAGCCCTGGATCAACCAGGGGCCGACCGCCGAGGACCGCTTCATCCAGGCGCAGATCGCGGCCGACGAGGCGCACCAGGGATTCATCGACTGCCGCATGCTGCGCCAATTCGGCTCCGACGGCGAGGAGATGGCCGACAAGCTCCTGACGCTGCGCATGGGCGAGCATCCGATCGCCGCCTTCAACGTCCCCATGGAGAGCTGGACCGAAGTCGTCGGCTTCTGCTTCTGCATGGATCTCGTCGCCTGGCACCACCTGCGCGCCATGGAGGACTGCAGCTACGCGCCGCTCGCGCGCGAGATGACCACCATGGTGGGCGAGGAGAAGTTCCACGCTTCCTTCGGCGCGCGACGCATCAAGGATCTGGTGCGCGACTCGCGCTACCAGGATCTCGCGCGCGCAGGACCGGATGACGCGCAGCGGGCGATCGACAAGTGGTACCCGCACGCGATGGACACGTTCGGGTCGGCCGGGTCCAAGTTCAGCGAGCTCGCCGTCTCCCACGGCATCCGACGCTGGGGCAACGAGGAGCTGCGCGAGATGTGGCGCAAGGACATCGACCCGCAGATCGAGAAGCTCGGCCTCCGCGTCCCGAATCCGGACGATCGCCGGCGGATCCGCTGACCGGATCGGGCGTGTGCGCCGGTCCGCTCGCGCCTGAGCCGGGATCTGAGCGGGCAAACGGTCGGCGAGCACCGATCCTTGCAGCGGCGCGAATCGTGCGAACCGCGAAAACCCCGGTCTGCGTCCTTGACTCTCGGTATGTGCCTGATTAGAGTAGCCTCGCTGCTTCATGTCGCGCCGGGAACACGGTGCACGGCAGTGCGCACTCGCGCCACGGATTGTCGCGTTCGCGGCGTCCGTGGCCGTGGAAGGAGACGCAAGCGAAAGTTCGAATAACCGGGCAACGGAGGAGGTGTGCAATGTTGGGGAAACGAATTGCGCCGCTGTGCTTCGCAGCGGTGTCGGCGTTTGCGCTATCCGACGCAGTCCTCGCACAGGCGCCGATCAAGTTCGGCATGGTGACGTCGCTGAGCGGTCCTTTCACACCCTGGGGCATCCAGGTGCGCGACGGCATGAAGATGGCCGTCGAGGAGATCAACGAGAAGGGCGGCGTCCTCGGGCGCAAGCTCGAGGTGATCGAGCGGGACGACAAGAACAACCCGAACGAGGGGGTCACCGCGTTCCGCTACATGGTGGAGCGCGAGGGCGTCGTCGCCGCCGGCGGCGTGATCTCGAGCGACGTCGGGCTCGCACTTGGCCGGGAGGCGGAGTCCCTGTACGTCCCCTACTTTCTCACGATGTCGGGTGCCGCCGAGATCCTGAAGAAGAGCAGCCGGTTCACTTTTCGGACCTGCCTGCTGCCGGCACCGGCCGATGTCGAGGCGGTGGCGGCCATGATCAAGGATCGGAAGTACACGCGGGTCGGCGCCATCGTGGCCGACTATGCGTGGGGGCACTCGACGCGCGATGCGATCGACGCCCAGATCAAACCGCTGCCGGGCGTCAGGCTGCAGATGGAGGTGGCCCCGGTGCCGGAGAAGGACTTCACGCCCTATCTGCGCAAGCTCCAGGGGCTGGATCCCGAGATGATCGTCGCCCTGGGGCATCCTCCGGGCGCACCGACGATCACGCGGCAGGCGATCGAGCTCGGCATGAAGGCGCTCATCATCGGGCCTTGGTATCCGACCGAGTTCATGGTGCAACGCGTCGGCGAGTCGATGTTCGGGCAGTACGTGGATTACAGCTGCGTCGATTTCGAGAGCCCGGCGTACAAACAACTCGCGGAGAAGTACAACAAGGCGTACAAGCGCATGCTCGACAACAACGCCTTCTCCGGTTACGTGATGGTGCGGATGGTGGCCGATGCGATGCAGCGGACGAAGTCGGCCGATCCGAAGGCGATCGCCGAGGCGATTCGCACGGGAACGTTCGATCAGCCGGGCTACGGCTGGCCGCTCTCGTACACCGAGTGGGGCGAGATGAAGGGGGCGAAGCCGATCCTCTACACCTACGAGAAGGGCGATCCCGGACCGGTCAACGCCGGAGCGAATTGGCGGACGAAGATCATCTTCCGCTCGCCTCCGGTGCAGGCGTATGTCCCGAAGGACTGAGGCGCTGCTCGAGACGGAGGCACTGACACGATACTTCGGAGGGTTGCCCGCGCTGAGGGACGTCACCTTCGCGGTCGAGCGCGGTGAGATCCTCGGGCTGATCGGCCCGAACGGCGCAGGCAAGTCGACCCTGCTGAATCTCGTGAGCGGCATCTTCCGCCCGAGTCGAGGCAGGGTGCGCTTCATGGGCCGCGACGTGACGGGGCTGCGGCCCCACGAGATCGCACATCGGGGGGTCGCGCGGGTGCTGCAGACCCCCCGGCCTTTTCCCAGCATGAGCGTCCTCGACAACGTGGCGATCGGATCGTTGTTCGCCGGAAGAGATCGCGCGCAGGCGAGTGCCTCCGGCCGTGATGACCCGGAATACTTCCTCGAGCTGATGGGTCTGCTGGACAAGAAGGATCTGCCGCTCGCGGGCCTCACCCTGCAGGAGAAGCGGATGCTCGAGCTCGCGCGCGCGCTGGCGACGCGGCCGGATCTGCTCCTGCTCGACGAGGCGATGAGCGGCTTGAATCCCACGGAGATGGAACGGGCAATGGTCCTGATCCGCCGGATACGCGACGAGCTTGGCGTCGCCATCATCTGGGTCGAGCACGTGATGAAGGCGATCATGGGCGTGGCCGAACGGGTGCTGGTGCTCAACTTCGGCCAGCTGATCGCGATGGGGACGCCCGCGGAGGTGGCCCGCGATCAGGCAGTGATCGACGCGTACCTGGGTCGGGCCGAGTGAGCGCGCTCGTCGGAGTCGCCCGTCTCGAGGTCTCCTATGCGGATATCCCAGTGGTGCGGGGCGTGAGCCTCGACATCCACGAAGGCGAGGCGGTGGCGGTCATCGGCCCGAACGGCGCCGGCAAGACAACGCTATTCAAGGCGATCGCGGGCGTGCTCCGCCCGTGCGGCGGCGAGGTCCGGTACCAGGGCGACCGGATCGACGGACTTCGTCACTACGAGACCGTCAGGCGCGGCGTGGTCTACGTGCCCGCCGAGCGCGAGCTCTTCCCGCAAATGAGCGTGCTCGAGAACCTGGAGCTCGGGGCGTACGTGAGCTACAAGTCGCGCGCCGAGCGCCTGAGCTTCGTCCTCGGCCTCTTCCCGAGGCTGCGGGAGCGGAGAAAGCAGATGGCGGGCACCCTGAGCGGCGGCGAGCAGCAGATGCTCGCCATCAGCCGTGGGTTGATGGCGCGGCCCCGGATCCTGCTGCTGGACGAGCCATCCACCGGGCTCGCACCCTTCTTCGTGAGCGAGATGTACCGGCAGCTCGCCCGCCTCAAGCAAGAGGGGCTCACCATCCTGCTCGCCGAACAGCAGGTGCCGCACGCGCTGTCGTTCACCGAGCGCGCCTACGTTCTGGAGAACGGGCGGATCCGCCTGTCCGGCCAATCACGGGATCTGCTCGGGGATCCCGAGATCCAGAAGTCCTACCTGGGAGTGGCCTGAGCCGTGATCGCCATCCTGGTGGACGGGATCGTTCAAGGGCTGCAGCTCTCGCTGATGGCGGTGGGCATCACCCTCATCTTCGGTCTCGGCGGCGTGCTCAATCTCGCCCACGGGCAGATCGCCGTCGTGGGCGGCATCGCCGCCGCGCTCTTCATCGGCGAGGGCCTGAACCCCTGGGCGGCGTGCGCGCTCGGGGTCCTGACCGCGGGAGTCGTCGGCCTCATCGTCGACCGCACGTTGCTCATCCCCGCCTACCGCTCCACCGGTGAGGAGCGGCTGCTCCTCGGATTGCTGATCACGCTCGGACTGTCCTTCGTCGTCAACGGATACCTCGACTTCAAGTACCCGGATGTCGCACTCACGCTCAGCCTGCCGACGCCGTCGTTCAGCGTCGGCGGCGTCGTCATCCGGACGGCGAGCGCCGCCGCCGCCCTGGTCGCGATCGTCGCGTTCGCGCTTCTCTTCGCCTTCCTGAAGGGAACGCTGCTCGGCAAGGTGATCCGGTCCATCATCCAGAACGAGGTCGGGGCCGGGCTGTGCGGAATCAACTCGGGGAAGATCCGCACCCTGATCGTCGTCCTGAGCGCCATGATGGCCGGTCTGGGCGCAATCGCGCAGGGCCTGTTCTCGTCGGTCGGGACCGAGATGGGGAACGAGCTCACGAGCTTCGCGCTCATCGTCGCCGTGGTCGGCGGCGTACGAAGCATCAACGGGACGCTGGTGGCGGGCGTATTGCTGGGGATCGTAAACGCTTTCGCGAGCTACCACGTCGGCGCCTACCTCACGCTGCTCATCCTGCTCGCCACCGCGGCGTTCACCATTCTGCTCCGCCCTCACGGGCTGTTCGCGCACCGCACATGAAACGCGGCCGCCATCGCGCCGACTGGGTCGCGCTCGTCGTCGTGGCCGCAGCCCTCGGGCTCGTGCCCCTCGCCGTGGGCGACAGCGCCTACTTCATGCGAATCGCCACGCTGATGCTGATCTACATGGCGTACGCCGTGGCGTTCAACGTCATCTTCGGCCATACGCGGCAGCTCTTCCTGTGCCTGGGTGCGCTCGCCGGCGCCTCGGGCTACGTCTCGGTCGTGCTGACGGTCAAGTTCGGGTTGACTGCGTGGCTGTCGATGCCGCTCGGCATCGCCTGCGCGGCGCTGCTCGGCGGAGTCTTCAGCTACGTCTCGGTGCGCAGGGGGCTCGGCGTGATCTTCGTCGGGATCGTGACGCTCGTCTTCTCCATGATCTTTCACAACCTCGTCCTCGGAATGCGCGGGCTCACCAACGGCGAGACGGGCATCGAGACGAAAGGGGCGGGCCCCGGAATCCTCGCAAGCTCGCCGGCGAGCTATTACGTGGTGCTCGCCGTCCTGGTGCTCGCGCTGCTCGTGTACCACCTGTTGCTGCGGTCGCGCGCGGGAAAGGCCTTCCAGGCGATTGCCGACGACGAGCTCGCCGCCGAGCTCGCCGGCATCGACGTCACGTTCTACAAGGTGCTCGCGGCAACCGCGGGCTCGGCGCTCCTCGGCGTGGTGGGCACGATCTACGCCTATTACAGCGGATTCATCAGCCCCACCGTGTACTCGCTCGTCAGCGTGGACATCGCGGTGCTGGTCACCCTGCTCCTCGGCGGCATGGGCTCATTGCTCGGACCGGTCCTTGGAGGCGTCGTGTTCACCGTCCTCGACGAGATCGTGCGGCCGCTCGGACGCTTGAACGTCATGGTCTACGGCGTGCTCATGATCCTCCTGGTCGTGACGTTCCGGCACGGCCTGGTCGCGATGCTGCGCAAGCTCCTCGGGGTGCGCATCCCCTAGCGCTTGCCGATCCAACGCTCCTGGGCCGTACGTCCGCCGGTCTCGCCGCCGGCTTCCCGCGCGACCATCCCGGAAAGGCGCTCGGCCTTCGCCGGCGTATCTTCGGGAATCGCGTCGAGCGCATCCGCGAGCATCGCCTCGTAGTCGGCACCGACCGGACAGACGTCGGCGCAGCGCCGGCAACCGGTGATTGCGCCGGCGCCGCGCAGGATGCTCTGCCACAGGTAGAAGCTCGCCTCGGATCGAATCAGCGTCTTTTTCTGCTCGGCGCCCTCGGCCGCGATGATGCGCTCGACGTGATCGGTGAGCTTGGCGAAGCCGTGGGGCGAGCGGTACTCGTCGCATGCCGGCCAGTCGCGTTCCCAGTGCCGGACCGCATCGGCCGGGCACGCCTTCAGGCAGCGGCCGCATTTCGGCCCGCGGCACAGCGCCTGCTCCATGCGCCGATCGCATTCGACCGGAATCGACGCGAGCACGGCGGCGAGCATCACGCGCGGCCCGTATTCGGGCGTGATGAGCTGCAGGTTCAGACCGAGCGTCCCGAGCCCCGCCTCGACGGCGGCGTGCGGCAGCGAGAGCAGCGGGGTCATGTGCTGGCGCGGATCGCCCTGGTAGCGCCACGGGTCGACGTGCGTCGGCGGCACCGCGATCGCCGGATAGCCCTGGTCTTCGAGCCAGTACACGAGCTCGAGCGAAGTCTCCTCGAGCAGCGTCAGGGTGAGCTCGTCGTTGTAGTACTTGTGCCGATCGCTCCACGACACGATACGCGAGACGCCCGCGCTCAGCCGCTTCGACATCACGATGACGCGCCCGCTGTCGACCTCCGTGATGTCCTTCGGGCCGCGCGGGTCGGCAGGATCCCACGGGTGGGCGTCGAGTGTCGCGCCGTCGGCGATCCCGACGAGGTCCGCACCAAGCGCGCGCGCCTTCTCCTTTACCGCCTCCGCCGTGATCGGCGCCGTGAACATCCCCACCATTCGCTACTCCCCGTCCGATACGTCCGTCGTTGCCGCTGGCGCCGCGCGCTCGCGTTGCGCCGCCTTGAAGGCCTGCAGCTGCCGCGCGACGATGCCCTGGTAGCCGAGCGGTCCGACCCAGCGGCGATTCCACTCGCTCAGTCCCGGCGCCTCGAGCGCACCGCCATCGTGCTGGGCGCGCAGGTCCTTGTACTTCTTGCCGAGTGCGACCTTCTCCGGCGTCTTTTCCGGGATCGCCTTCTGAACGTCGGCGAGGTGCGCGTGATAATCGTTCCCCACCGGGCAGACCGCCAGGCAGCGCGGGCAGTCGCCGAACGAGCCGACCACGCGCAGGAGCCCCTGCCAGAAACCGAAGAAGTCGCGCGAGCGGAACGCGGCAGCGAGATCCGGGTGCGCGCCGTCCACGAGGCCGTCCAGGAACCGTAGGATCTGCGCGAAGCCGAACTCTTGCGCTTCCGTCGCGCAGGCGCGCTTGTCGATGCCGAAGTGCAGCACGGCGTCCGCCGGGCACGCGTGCAGGCAGCGGCTGCAGGACTCGCCGATACACACCTGCTCGGCCATCGGTACATCCGGCTCGAGCTCGAGCTCGGTGAGGATTCCGGTGAGATAGAGGCGCGGACCGTACTCGGGCGTGAGGAGGTTCACCTCGAGCCCCAGCGTGCCGAGCCCCGCTTCGACCCCGAGGTGACGCGTCGACAGCCGCCCGTAGCTCGCGCGCTTGTAGCTCCAGTCGGTCTCCTGCGCCGCCGTCACGAAGCTCGGATGCCCGGCCGCCTCGAGCTCCTGGGCGAGCACATAGGAGATCTTGTCCATGCGCCGCATGACCAGCATGTCGAGATACTGCACCGGCACGTTGCTCTTGCAGCGGAACGCGCCCGCCGGGATACGGCTCACGATCACGATCACCGACTTGCAGTACGGCGAGATCCGCTCAGGCGTCTGCGGCCAGCGCGGATCGGGCGGAAAGGCGTTGAGCTTTGCCGCACTCGCGACGCCCACCAGGTGTGCGCCGAGCGCGAGCGCGCGCTCCTTCACGTAGGCGCTGGTGATGGTGCTCGGCGGGCGCACGCCCGTGCGGCCGTGGGGACGCGGCTGCGTGGCGCGGTGCAGGGATTCACTCATTTCGCATTCTCGAGTCCTTGGTTGCGAGCCTCGTCGCGGCGGAGCGCGACCGAATCTTAACCGGCCGAGGGCGGGTCACGCGAGCAGGCCGACGACGCATACGCTCGAGATGTTCTGGTAGGGAAAGCCGCCCAGATTGTGCGTGAGCCCGAGCCGCGGGGACGCGAGCTGGCGCTTTCCCGCCCTGCCGAGGAGCTGGCTGTACATCTCGTAGAGCATGCGCAGGCCCGAGGCGCCGATCGGATGCCCGAAGCACTTGAGGCCGCCGTCGATCTGGCACGGCAGTGCGCCGTCCGCGTTGTAGCGCCCCTCGAGCGCATCATGCCAGGCCCTTCCGCCCGGCGACAGGCCGAGATCCTCGAGGGTGACGAGCTCGGTGATCGAAAAGCAGTCGTGGCACTCGAGCATCGAGAGCTCCGCAGCCGGGTCGCGGAGACCCGCCTCGGCGTAGGCACGCGCCGCGGCGCGCCGCGTCGTGAGGATGTAGCTGCCGTCCCAGGAATTGTGACCCGCTTCCTGTCCGTTCGACACCGCGATCTGCAGGGCCTTCACCGAGACCAGGTCGGTCCTGCCCAGGCTGCGGGCGAGCTCCGGCGTCGTCACGATCGCCGCAGCCGCACCATCGCTCACCCCGCAGCAGTCGTAGAGCCCGAGCGGCTCCGCGACGATCGGCGCGCGCAGCACCGCCTCGATGTCGATCTTGCGGCGCAGATGCGCGCGCGGGTTCTCGAGCGCGTTGTCGTGGCTCTTCACTGAGATCTGCGCCATCGCGCGCTTGAGGTCGGCCGGCGCCACCCGGTGGCGCGCGGCATAGGCGGTCGCGAGCTGCGCGAAACAGCCGGGGGCGGAGAGGTTCGGAATGAACAGCGAATTGGTCACGCCGCGGGCGCGCTGTGGCAGCCCGCCGTAACCGGTGTCCTTCAGCTTCTCCACGCCGAGCGCGAGCGCGATATCGGCTGCGCCCGAAGCCACCGCGTAGACCGCGCCGCGAAACGCCTCGGTGCCGCTCGCGCACAGGTTCTCGACGCGCGTCACCGGAATGAGCGGTAGCCGCAACGCCATCGCGAGCGGCATCGCCGACTTGCCGACGTTCACCTCGTCCATGGCCGTGGCGAACCAGGCGGCGTCGATGCGTGCGGTCTCGATCCCGGCGTCGGCGAGACACTCGTCGAATGCCTCGAGCATCAGATCCTCGGCGTCCTGGTCCCAGCGTTCGCCGAAGCGGCTGCATCCCATGCCGAGCACCACCACCTTGTCCCTAATGCCCGTCGCCACGGTCCTCCTCCGCCCGGGCGCGCCCCGGGACCGCCTTCCAGAAATACTTCACGAAGCCGCGCCGCGAGTCGCGCTCCTTCACGCGAAACACCATTCGCACCGGGGCGCCGGTAGCGATGGTCTCGCGATCGACGTCGGTGAAGTCCACCATCATGCGCCCGCCGCCCTCGAACACGATCATGCCGAAGTACTGCGGGGGATCGGGGCAGTAGGTCAGGTTGTCCGCGGTCCAGCTCTGCACGTGTGCGGGGGCATCGGCGAACCGGAACGGCTCCTGCTCGCCGCGCGCCTGGCACTCTGGATTGACGCACACGCTGCTCGGCGGAAACTGCGGCGTCCCGCAGCGCACGCAGCGCCCGCCGACGAGCGCCGTGACCATGTCGCGGTGGCGGTAGAAGGCGCTGAGCGCGGTCTGACGGTCCGCCTCGGCGCGCATGCCCTGCTCCTGCTCGACCAGGCGGTTGAAGGCAAGGTAGCGCATGTAGTTCGCGTCCGCCACGCCGCGCGCGATGCTCTGCCCGATGCCGCCGCCCACGCGCCGATGCGCCGCCGCGCCGGTGGCGCGGAACGCGATCGCGTCGCAGCCCTGGCCCCAGCCGACCGCAACGATGATCTCGCCCGCTACTGCGTGCTCGAGCGCGTGCGCGAGCATGACGAGCGGATGCGCCGCACCGCTATCCCCGACGCCCTGCGACAGATCGTCGCACACGCTTTGCGGCGGCGCGCCGATCGCCTTGGCGATGGCCTGCGCTGCGCTGCGTCCGACCGGGATCACCAGGCGGCCGATCTGCGCCGCGGCGAGCCCGGTGGCCGCGGCGAGCCCGCGCAGCGTCCTCGGCACGATCTTCAGGTAGCCCTCGTCGCGGATCCAGCGCTCCTCCCACTGGTAGTCGAAGGGCGCGTGCTGCCCGCGGTAATGGTCGACGAAATCGACCGCCACCTGGTGCGCGCCGATGAACTCGGCGATCGGCGTGGTCGTTTCCGCGATGACCAAGGCCGCCGCCGCGTCGCCGTAGCTCAACTCCTGCGCGCTCGCGGTCCTGGCGCGCCGCTGTTCCGCGGCGACCACCAGGGCGCCGCCGGGGCGTCCGCGTCGCGCCTGCAGCGCGGTGATCAGCGCGGAGGTGGCGGCGCGCTGCGACGCGGTGACGTCGAGCGTCATCATGTGCTCCGGGAGCGCCAGCGCGGCGCGCACGACGCCGGCGTTGTGCCGCTCCAGAAAGGGCAGCGTCGTCGACGCGAGTAGCAGGGTGTCGATCTCGGGCACGCCGTCGCTCGCCAGGCAGTCACGCGCTGCCTCGACCGCCATCGTCATGGCGTCCTCGTCCCAGTTGCAGATCGCGCGAGCGCCGGCAGCATGCGATTTCAGGCCGGGATTGAACCAGGCGTTGGCCTCGACGATCGCGCGCCGCGCGAGCCGCAGCCGCGGGACATACCCGCCGCAGGCCGCGATTCCGAGCGCCGTTCCTCCGCTCATCGCGGCTCACCGCGCGGCGCCAGCCGTCGTAGCGACTGCTCGTGCGCGTCGGTGTGGTGGGCGATCGCCTGGAATGCAGCCGAGAGCTCGAGCACGCCCGCGAGCCCGGCATGCCGCGCCTCGCGCATCAGGCGCTTCGCCATGCGGACCGCCCCGGTCGGGTTCGCCGCGATCCGACCGGCGAGCGCGCGCGCCTCGTCGAGCAGCTTTTCCGGGGCGACCACTCTCGACACCAGGCCGCAGGCGAGCGCCTCGCCGGCGTCGATCGGCTCGCCGCAAAAAGTCATCTCGGCCGCCTTGGCGAAGCCGACGGCCCGCTGCAGGAACCACGCCCCGCCGTCGCCCGGGATCAGCCCGAGCTTCACGAACACCTCGCCGAACGTCGCGCGAGTGGACGCGATGCGGATGTCGCACATGCACGCGAGATCGCAGCCAGCGCCGATCGCCGGCCCGTTCACCGCGGCGATGATCGGCACCTCGAGTGAGTCCATGGCGAGCGGGATGCGCTGGATCCCGGAGCGGTAGCTGGCGCGCACCTGCTCCGGGCCGCCGCCGAACATCCCGGCCCGCTCCGCCATGTCCTTGACGTTGCCACCGGCGCAGAACGCCGGGCCGGTGCCGGTCAGGATCACCACGCGCGTGGACGCATCGGCGTTCGCCTCGCGGCAGGCGGCGACGAATTCGTCGAACTGATCTTCGCCGCCGAGCGCGTTGCGCTCGTCCGGACGGTTCATCGTCCAGGTAGCCACCCCGTCTCGCAGTTCCCGCAGGAGAAAGCCGCTCATGTCTTCACCTCTTCGCCTCGCGCACCCGACAGCTCGCCGGTGATCCATGGCCACAGTCCGTCCGCGCCGCGCGCGACGGCGTCGCGGCCGAGCCGATCGGCCCAGACGGTTTCGGCGCCGAACTCCGCCCGCCACGACCACAGCCGGCGCGTGAGAAGGTTCAGCCGATGCTCGCGGGCGAAGCCGATCGCCCCGTGCACCTGGTGCCCGATGGCGGCCGCGCGCCCGGCGGCCTCGCCGGCGCGGATCTTCGCGATTGCTGCGGCGTCCTCCATGCGGCCGCCGGAGCCGGCCAGGAAGAACGCATGCTCGGCAGCCATGCGCGCCGCCACCGCCTCGGCGGCGAGCACGGCGAGACTCTGCTGCACGGCCTGAAAGCGGCCGATCGGGCGGTCGAATTGCCGGCGCGTGTTCGCGTAGCTCAACGAGAGATCGAGCACGGCCTGCGCTGCGCCGGCGATCTGGGCCGAGCGCAACAGCGCGCCGAGCGCGCCGGCGTCGACGCGACCGTGCGGGGCCGGCACCGGCGCCGCGATCACGCCTTCGCCGGAGAACTCGAGCGTGTCGCGCGGCTCGCCCGCAAGATTCTCGCCCGGGGTGATGCGGCAGCCGGAGGTCGGCGCGCAAGCCACGTGCGGCTCGGCGCCGACGTCAGCCGTGAGCACGACGTGCGTCGCCCGTCCGCCCCACGGCACCCGCGCGGCCGTGCCGGCAAGTCGCCAGCCGTGACCCTGTCGCGCGAGGCGCAAGTCCTCGTCGCCTCCGGCCGCTGCCAGCGTGATCGGGCCGACAGGGGATTCAATGCCCGCGAGAGAGAGCAGCCAGACGGCACCGATCGCCTCGGGGAGCGGCAGCGGCGCGCAGTGACGCCCCGCCGCCGCCACGATGTCGAACGCCTCGGGCCAGCCCGCTCCGAGCGATGCGCTCTCCGCCGACAGCACGCCGGCGAGGCCGCTCGCGACGACGGTGCGCCACAGCGCCTCCGGCCATTCGCCCCGCTCTGCGTCGGCGAGCAGCCGCTCGTCCACCGCGTCGCGCAGAATGCGCTCGACGGTTTCGCCGACGAACGCCCGCATCTCGCTCATCTCAGTCCTTCGCGGCGTGACGCGGCAGCGCCGCCTCCCGCCGCGCCCTCGTGCACGCGGAAGCCGGAGAGCGCCGCACCTGCCGCATCGGATTCATCTCAGCCCGAGGCCGCGCGCCACGATGCCGCGCAGCACCTCGCGGGTGCCGCCCCTCAGCGAAAAGCACGGCGCGAGCTCGAGAAGCAGCGCATGGACGCGGCCGAGGTCGGCAACGGCGGCGCGGTCCGGCTCCGTGCCGAGCAGATCGTGCACGATCTCGGGCAGGCTCTGCTCGAACGCGGTGCCGAGATCCTTGACGATCGCCGCCTCCAGCGCCGGATTGGCGCCCGAGTCGAGCATGCCCGCAATGGCCAGCGACATCTGCCGCAGCGTCGCCATGCTCGCCACCGCCTTCCCCACTGCGACGCGGACGCGCTCGCCGGGAGCCGCGCCCACGGCGCGCACCAGCTCGAGCAGGAGTTGCACGCTGCTCAGGTAGCGCTCCGGCCCACTGCGCTCGTACGCGAGCTCGGCCATCGCTTGCGTCCAGCCGTCGCCTTCCTTGCCGACCAGCGCCGATTCCGGCACCAACGCCTGGTCGAACCGCACCTCGTTGAAATGCTCGCGTGCGGCGATGTCGGGAATCGGTCGAACGCTGATCCCCGGCGAGCGCATGTCCACCAGGAACTGGGACAACCCCGCGTGCCGCTCCGACGGCTCCGGCACCGTGCGAAACAGGCCGAGCATGTAATGCGCGCGATGCGCGTTGGTGGTCCAGACCTTCGCGCCGGTGATCTCCCAGCCGCCGGGTACCTTGCGTGCGCGCGAGCGGATCGCAGCGACGTCCGAGCCGGCATCCGGCTCGCTCATGCCGATGCACACGCATAGCTCGCCGCGCGCGATCGACGGCAGGATGCTTCTGCGCTGCGCCTCGGTGCCATAGCGCAGAAGGAGCGGGCCGGTCTGCCGGTCGCCGAACCAGTGCGCCGAGACCGGCGCGCCGGCAGCGAGCATCTCCTCGATCACCACATAGCGCTCGAGCGCGCTGCGCTCCGCGCCGCCGTACTGTTTGGGCCAAGTCATGCCGATCCATCCGCGCGCGCCGATGCTGCGGCTGAACTCGGGATCGAACCCGTCCCACGACTGCGCGCGACTGGCGGCGCTCCGCCCGGCAAGCGCCTCGCTCAGGAACTCGCGCACTTCGCGCCGCAGCCCCTCGGTCTGCGGCGGCAGGGTGCGGTGCGCGAGGCCGAGGAAGCTCACGCCACCCGCGCCCGCGTGCGCCGCGCGCGACTGGCAAACGCGTGCGCCGGTTGCCCGGAGACGCCCGTCAGCAGCACGCCGCGCAACGCGCGCACCACTTCCGGCCCGCGCAGCGTCGGCGAGCGCCGGTACCATTCGAGGAACGTGCCGTCGTGGATCGCCATGACGATCGCCGAGAGCTCGCGGGCTCTGACGTCGGTCCTGATCTCGCCCGTGCGCTGGCCGTCCCGGATCAGCCGTTCGACCGCATCGTACAGCTCTCGATAGACCCGGCGCAGCATGTTGCGCACCGGACCTTTGCGCTCGCTAAACTCGAGCGACATCAGGATGAGGAGCAGCACCGCGTCGCGATGCGTGACGCCGAGCTTGCTCTGATGATGCAGGAATGCAACCAGACGGTCGATTGCGCGGGGACCGGCGCTCGCCGTGGCCTTGAGCGCACGCTCGACGACGATCGCCTGGACCTGCTTGAGCAGCTCGAGGAGCACGGTCTCCTTGCTGCGGAAGTAGAAGTACACCGCGCCCTTGGTGAGGCCCGCCGCGCTCGCGATCTGATCGAGATTGGTCTGCCGGTAGCCCTGCGAGACGAACAGGCCCTGGGCGGCCTCGAGCAGTCGCTCGGTGCTCGCCTGGCGCTGTGCGCGCTTCGTGGTCGCGCTCTGCGACCGCACGCTCTTGCGGGTCTCCTTCACGTGCCGGGCTCGGTGATCGCAGCGCTCGCGCTACTCCCCGGGAAAACGCGGCGATCGCTTCTCGCGAAAAGCCGCGAGGCCCTCCCGGAAGTCGGCGCTGCGCACCGCTTCCAGCATATCGGCGGCGGCGAGATTGACTGCCTCGGCAAGGGTCTGGAACGGCGCCTCCCACACCTGGTGCTTGATCGCTCGTGCCGAGCGCGGAGAGACGCGCTCGGCGATCTCGCGTGCGTAGGCGTATGTCGCCTCGGCGAGCCTGTCGGCGGGATGCACCTGATTGACGAGTCCCATGCGCAGCGCCTCGCGCGCATCCACGCGGCGGCCGGAGAGGAGCATGTCGAGCGCGTTCGCGTGCCCGACGATGCGCGGCAGGATCCACGCGGCGCCGTACTCGGCGCCGAGCCCGATCCTGGCGAAAGCAGTGGTGAAAAAAGCGTCCTCGGCAGCGAAGCGCACGTCGCAGAAGAGCGCGTGCATGAGCGCGATCCCGGCGGTCACCCCCTGGTGCATGGCCACGATCGGCTTGGGCACCGCCGCCGGAAACGCGCAGCGGGTCTGATAGTCGGCCCGGATCCGCATGTCGAGCGGTCGCGGCAGCTTGGTGAGGAGCGCGTCGGGATCGAGGCTCGCGAGCGCATCCACGTCGGCGCCCACACTGAACGCCTTGCCGGCCGCCGCGAGCACGATCACGCGCACCGCGCGATCGGCCGCCGCGGCGCGCACCGCGTCGTACAACTCGCCCGCCATGACGTCGGTCCACGCGTTGTGGCGCTCCGGCCGATTCAGCGTGACCGTCGCGATCGCATCCCGTACGTCGTAGAGCACCTGCTGGTACGGCACCTATTCCTCCTCGCCCGCTCGGGCGATCGTGCGCCGGGCCGGACGCGCCGAGACTCAGCGGCCCTGGAAGCGCGGCTTGCGCTTCTCGACGAAAGCCCGTGCGCCCTCGAGATGATCCTCGGTCTTCTTCAGGATGCTCTGTCCAAGGCGCTCGAGGTCGCGGCCAGTCTCCGGGTCCACATTCACGCAGGCGTTCAGGATCACCTTCGCGAGCCCGAGGGCGAGCGGCGCCTTGCCGGCGAGCTGTCCGGCGAGCTCCCGGGCGCGATCCATCAGGCGCTCGGGCGCAAGCACCTCCTCGACCAGGCCGAGTTCGAGCGCGCGCTCGGCGGTGATCATGTCGCCGGTCATCACCAGGCGCTTCGCCTGGGCCAGTCCGACCAGCTTCACCAGCCGCGAGCATCCGCCCGAGCCGGGAATCAGCCCGACGTTGTTCTCCGGGAAGCCGAGCTTGGCGCCGCTCGCGGCCAATCGGAAATCGCACGACAGGGCGAGCTCCAAGCCGCCGCCCGCCGCGACGCCATTGATCGCCGCGATCACCGGCACCTCGATTGCTTCCAGCTCGTCGAACACGTTATGGATGGCGCGCGCCACGCGGCGGAAGCCGCGCGTGCCGATCTCGGCGAGCCCCTGCATCCCGCGCACATCCTCGCCGGCCGAGAACGCACGCCCGGCGCCAGTGATCACCAGTACCCGAAGCTCCTCGTCCTCGACCAGTGCGCGCACCGCCTCCCGCAGCTCTGCGCGCATCTGCCGGTGCCAGGCGTTCAGCGCGGCCGGGCGGTTCAACGTGAGGGTGGCGACGCCCCCGTCCCGCTCCAGCCCGAGGAACTCGTAAGACGCTCCGGCGCTCACTTGACCGAGACCCGTTTCCCCTTCGGCGCTCCGGCGCGCATCATTTACCGGAGAAGTTCGCCGGCCGCTTCTCGAGGAACGCCTTCACGCCCTCGGCGGCGTCGTCCGACGCGAACAGCATGTTCTGATGCGCGCGCTCGATTGCCAGCCCCTCGGCGAGACTGGTCTCCAGCCCCGCGTTGACCGACATCTTTATGTAGCCCTGCGCCATGGTCGGCCCCGCAGCGAGCTTGCGCGCCGCACCCGTCACCTCGCTCCAGAAGGAGTCCTCGGGGTAGATCCGATCGACGATACCGGCTTGCAGCGCCTCGTCCGGTCCGAGCATCTCCCCCGTCACCATCATGTGCAGCGCGCGGCTCTTCGGGATGAGCCGAGGCAGGCGCTGCGTGCCGCCCATGCCCGGCGCGAGCCCGAGGTTGACCTCGGCGAGGCCGAAGCGGTACCTGCCGGCGCTCGCGTAGCGAAAGTCGCATGCCAGCGCGATCTCCAGGCCGCCGCCGATGCAGTGCCCGGCGATCGCGGCGATGAAGAGCTTCGGGGTGCGCGTGATCAGTTCGACGCACTCGTGCGCGACCGCGAGGAAGTTGGCGAACTGCGTCCGGTCGGAACCGCGCAGGGTCGAGATGTCGGCCCCGGAGCAGAAGAACTTAGGCACCACGCTGCGCACCACCGCGACGCGCACCGCCGGATCCTCGCGCGCCCGGCGCACCGCATCGGTCAAGCCGCGCAGCATCTCCCAGTCGTAGGCGTTGGCGGGCGCGCGGTTGAGCGAGATGACGCCGACGCCCTCCTCGATTGCGAAATCCACGCTCATTGCGCCCGCCCCTAGAGGAACCGCCGATTGGCGAGATTGTCGGGAACCTCGAGCCCGAGCCTGGTGATCTCGGGTACCGCCTCGGCGATGTACTTCTGCCGCAGCATCTCGTTCTCGTGGGTCTTGATGCCCCACCTCACGTAGAGCGGGGAGTTCTTCGAGTCGGAGCGGCCGAACATGTCGAGCGCCGCCGGCCACCACTTCCTGAGGCGCGCCTGCGCGGCGGCCTTGCCCTCGGGCGTCGCGCATATCGCCCGCAGATGCGCGAAGCCGGCACGCGTGTGGAACCGCTCGTCCGCCTCCAGGCGCGGTGCGACCGTCGCGAGCGGCTCGTAGGGGCTGCCGGTCCACTCCACCCCGACGTAGAGCCCCACGCGGTCGATCAGGGCGTGAAACCACGCGAGATCGATCCAGTCCTCCAGCGGAATGTGGAACGCGTATTGCTTGATCGCACGCACCTGATTCGGGTTGGCGCCGAGGCCCTCGATCAGCTCCGCGACGATCTTGCCGTGATGGACCTCCTGCTTGACGATCTCGGCCTCGATCTCCATCGCGCGGCCGTCGGGCGCGAATCGCAGCCCCGCGTTCGCGATGTTGGCGAGGATCTTCCGGTACTCCGGGTTGCCGTTGTTCTCGAGGTGCTCGTCCAGCAGCAGCTTGACGAGCAGCTCGCGGAACTCGGCCGGCATGCCGGGGTCGTTCGCCGAATAGGTTCTGGGCGGGGCGGCGGCGGTTTCCACTGGGGCCTCCTGGCGGTCGGGCAGCGGGCGGGACAGCGCTTTACATACTGTCCAGATAGTATCTTGCCGCAAGGCGTGGCGTCAAGCCACGCCTTGCCCCCTCACCGCGACCGCGTCGCCTGGGGATACTCGACCTCCGGCCGCAGCTCGACCGGCTCGCCAAGATTCCACAGTGCCCAGTGCAGCTCCATGTCGGCGTTGCGCAGCATCATCTCGATCTGCGGCGCGTCGCAATCGGCCATCGCGGCCTGCATCAGCGTGCGCGCAGCCTGTATCTTCGCGATCAGCTCTTGCATCTGCATCGGAATCCCCTCAGCGATCGAGCGCGCGGCGGAACTCCTTCGGCCGCTGGTCGATGATCCGTTTGGTCTTCAGCTCGTAGCGCGGCAGGCTCTCCGGCGACACGGCCACCGTCTTGAGCCGGACGTGCAACGCCTTGTGGATGTGGTCGCTCAATCGCCGCTCGATTGCGCCCCAGGCGTCGCGGTCGCTCGCCAGCGACTTGACCGGTTCGAAGCGGATCGTCATCACGTCGTTCTCGTCCTCGCGCGTGAGCAGCAGCTCGTAGGCGCTGCTCACCTCCGGGATCTGTCCGATCAGGTGCTCCACCGCGGTCTGGTAGACGTTGGTGCCGCGGACGGTCACCATGAAATCGGTGCGCCCGAGCACCGAGCCCTCGAACTTGACCCAGGTGCGGCCGCACGTGCACCCGACGCGGCGTCGCACGAGGTCATGGCTGCGGTAGTTGAGCAGCGGCTGGGCCACGTTGGAGAAACTCGTGATCACGTTCTCGCCGATCTCGCCTTCGGCGACCTCCTCCAGCGTCTGCGGATCGATCGACCAGGTGAAGCTGTCGAGTTCGTTCACGTGCACGCCGTCGCCGTTCGGACAGCCGGGCGCGAAAGCGTTGACCTCGGCGATCCCCAGCAGCTCGCCGGCCTTGGCGCCCCACGCCTCCTCGATCTGCCTGCACATCGCCGGCAGAGCGGTCGGGCCAGGCTCGCCTGCGTGATAGGTGAACTTGATCGAGGAGTTCGCGGCGTCGACCCCCATCTCCGCCGCGACCGCGGCCATGCGCAGCGCGAAGGTCGGGGTCGAGATGAGCACCGTCGGCCGGGTGCGAAGGATCGCCTGGATGTGGCCCTTGGTGTCCAGCCCGCCGCCGGAGATCACGCGACAGCCGAGACGACGCGCGCCCCAATACGCGCTCCAGAACCCCGCGAAATTTCCCCAGCTGAACGCGAAGTAGAAGGAGTCGCTCGGCCGAATGCCGAGCGCCCAGTAGCCGAACGCCCACGATTCGCCGTAGCGGATCGTGTCGTACATCGAGTACGGGATCGCGAGCGGCTTGCCGGTCGAGCCCGAGGTTTCGCAGTGATGCACGATGAAGTCGTCCGGTAGCGCGACGGTGGGGCCGTAGGGCGGCGACTCGAGCTGCTCGTCGATGAACTCGCTCTTGTCGGTGAGCGGCACCTTGCGCTTGAAGTCCTCGAGGCTGCGGATGTCCCCGGGCTTCAACCCGACCGAGTCGAACTTCCGGCGGTAGAACGGGCTGCGTTCGTACGCGTAGTGCGCGAGCTTCTGCAGCCGCTGCAGGTGCAGGGCGTCGAGCTGCGCGCGCGGCATGGTCTCGGCATGCGCGTTCCAGAACCTGCTCTCGCGCGCCGACTTCCCGAGGACGTGGCTCAGTGCGTCCGACATTGCGTCTCCTCCATCCGGCAGGTCGATCGATCGCACCCGGTGCGAGGCCGGGGGGCCGGCCCGCTGCGTCTCAGGCGACGCCCTTGACGAAGCTGAGCCGCTCCGATTGCTCGAAGCCGACCTTGTACAGGAAGCCGAGCAGCGCGAAATTCCCGCGCGAGACGACGGTCTCGACGCGTTCCACGCGGAGCGCCTGCAGGTTGGCGAAGAGCTGCGACAGCAGCGCGCGGCCGACGCCCTGGTGCGCGTAGTCGGGATCCACGGCGATCGTGTCGAGCACCGCGACCGGCTCGGTGCGGCCGAAGTCGCCGAAGTCGGCGCGGGCGGCGACGAATCCGGCGGAGATGCCGTCCACGCGCGCGGTGAGCGAGACCCGCACCGCCGAATCGTGCAGCGCCTCGTCGACGAGCTGCCTCACGTAGGCGGCGCGATCCTGTCCGGTGACGCGCCGGTCGATCCGCACGAGATCGGAGAGGTCGTCGATGCTGAGCGTGCGCACGTCGGCCTGGTCGCGCTCGAGCGCCTCGTAGTCGTTCTCCCGCTGCGCGCTGTAGTCGATCTCCTGGGACCAGCGCGTCGCCTCGGGCGCAGCGACCGCTGGCGAGTCGCGACTCGCCAGCGGGCCGGAGTGCACCGAACAGTCGACGATCACGTTGCGCCCGATCTCGAAACCCGCATGGTCCAGGAACCGCAGCATGTCGTGGCGCTTCCACGCGGCGCTCGTCCAGAGTTCCGGGACGCCCTGCTTGCGCGCTTCGGCCTCGAGCGCGCGCATGAGCGCCGTGCCGACGGCGCGCCCCTGGGCGCTCCCGGCCACCGCCATCATCTCCAGCCGGAACGCGGGCACCGCGCGGCCGAATTCGCCGTGCAGCTTCCGCGCAAGCAGGTAGCCGGCGAGGCCCTTCGGTCCGTCGATGCCGAACTGCACATGCAAACCGGGTTGCTGCCGCGCAGCGCCCAGGCGGCGCTCGTGATAGACCCGTCGCGACCGGCCCATGATCGACGCGTCGATCTCGACCACCTGGTCGAGATCCCTTGGCGTGAGTCGCCGCACCTTGAGCGCCGCCGCGGCCGGGACCGCACTCCGGGCCGACCGGCTCGGGGCGCGTAGGCGTCCTGGCGCCACCGCGCGAGCCGAGCGCGTGCGCGCTTTCGCCGGTGGTTTCGCCCGTGGTGCCGACGACTTGCCGCGGGATTTGGCTTTCGCCTTGGCTGGGGTTTTGACCACGTTCGCCTCCTGTTCGAACGCTACGCCGCAATCATCCGCCAATCAGCAGCGGTCGTCTTGCGCGGTTTCAGGCAATTTGGTACTATAATACCGATTTTGAAATTCCTGTCAACCTACTGGGGTTAATCGCCCGCGGTCATGCCGCGAGCGTGTAATATCGTATCCAAATGCCGATTTCGACCACCGAGGCACGCTCCGAACCGGAAGGGGGGATGGCCCGGGCGACTGTTGGGTCGGAGGCAGCGACGGAGACCCTGCGCGTACGGCAGGTGCAAACCGCGGACCTCGACCAGGTGATCGCGATCGACGCGCGCGTCACCGGCGTCGAGAAGACGGACTACTGGTACGAGGTCTTCCATCGCTACGGCACCCGCGGCGGGCGGCAGCGTTTCTTTTTCGTCGCCGAGCTCGACGGCGCGGTCGAGGGATTCGTCGTCGGCGAGGTGCGGGATTGGGAGTTCGGCGAGCCGCCCTGCGGCTGGGTGTTCGGCGTTGCGGTGCGGCCCGAAGCGCGTCTCGCGGGCATCGGCTCGCGCCTGCTCGAGGCGCTGCACTCCGCGTTCCGCGCGGCGGGCGTCACGAAGGCCCGCACGCTGGTCGCGCGCGATAACCACCTCGTCCTCTCGTTCTTCCGCAGCCAGGGCATGATGGCGGCCCCCTTCATCGCCCTCGAGAGCGACATCGACTGAGCGAATGAAGCTCCAGAAGAGCACCGGCCTTGCCCTCGTGAGCGTCCTCGAGGCGGCCGCGCACCCCGAGCGCCAGATCGCCGCGGCCGAGATCGCCGAGAAGTACGGCGTGTCCCCGCACCACCTCGCCAAGGTGCTGCGCGAGCTCGGGCGCGCCGGGATCATGGAGTCCGCGCGCGGCGTCGGCGGCGGCTATCGGTTCGCCGGCAACGCGCGCCGCCTGACGTTGATGGACGTGATCGAGCTGTTCGAGGACATCAGCGCCGGCGCCGCGGAGGACAAGGGCACGGCCGCGACCGAAGTCGGCCGCGCGCTCGACCGCGTGCTCACCGAGATCGACGAAATCGCACGGGCCACCTTCCGCTCGATCACCATCGATACCATGCTCAAGCTGGTCGAACGCGGGCGCCGAAGCGTGCGCCCTGCCGCACCCGTGCCGGCCGTCGTTTGACGGGAATCAAGGCCGGCGCCGCGCCTCCGGGCGAGCATCGGCGCTGGACGTCACGGGGGGAGCGCCCCGGGGCGACGGCACCGAGGAGGACGGCATGACCACGCCACGACCCGGGGAGTTGAAGCTCCGGAATCTCTTTCAGACCGGCCGGATCGGCCGCTTCACCAGCGCGAACCGCATCAAGTACGGCGCCTGCTGCGTCTCGAACTACAACACGCGCGATGGCTTCATCACCGCGCGCGAGCTCGCCCGCATGCGCGTCATCGCGCGGACCGGCTGCGGCATCATCACCAACCAGGGGGCCTATCCCGACCCGCTCGGCGAGGGCAAGGCGTACTTCCGTCAGGTCGCGATCTACGACGACAAGTTCCTGCCGCAGTTCGAGGAGATCGCGCGCGACATCCGCGACGCGGGCGCGATCGGGATTCAGCAGATCCTGCACGCCGGGCGCTACGGCGGCATCGATCTCGGCTACTGCGTCCAGCCCTCGGACGTACCGCAGACCCTCCCGCACTTCCGCCCGCCGCGCGTGCTCACCAAGGAGGAGATCCGCGAGATGGTGCGCCAGCACGCCGATGCGGCGAAGCGCTCCATCAAGGCCGGCTTCGACGGAACCGAGGTGACGAGCTTCATGGGCTATCTGCTCGCCACCTTCAACTCCAAGTTCACGAACCAGCGCACCGACGAGTACGGCGGATCGCTCGAGAACCGCGGCCGCTTCATGCGCGAGCTGATCGACGCGATCAAGCAGGCGACGCCGGAGCACCCGCTCATCGTCCGCCTGAACGGCGCCGAGCTGATGGACCGCTGGGGCGGCAACACCGAAGACGAGTGCTTCGAGCTGATGCAGCAGGCCGCCGATTGCGGCGTCGACATGATCAGCGTGACCGTGGGCTGGCAGGAGGCGCCCGACTCCTCGATCGGCCGCGACATCCAGCCCGGCCACTGGAACTACCTCGCTGCCCGCGCGAAGAGGCTGCTGCCGAACGTCCCGATCACCTTCGGCGTGCGGCTGCCCGATCCGCGCATGGCGAACCAGTGCATCGCCGACGGCGAGTTCGACTTCTGGGAGGTCTGCCGGCCGCTGCTGGCGGATCCCGAGCTCGTGCACAAGGCCGCCGAGGATCGCCTGGACGAGGTGCGCCGCTGCATCGGCTCGCTCAACTGCCTCTCGCGGCTCTTCCGCGACCTCCCCTACACCTGCACCATGAACCCCGCGCTCGGCCACGAGGTCGAGCCCGAGTACCACGTGACCCCCGCCGCGGTGAAGAAGCGCGTGATGGTGATCGGCGCCGGCCCTGCCGGCATGGAGTGCGCGATCACGGCCGCAAAGCGCGGCCACCAGGTGACGGTCTTCGAGAAGTCCGACCACGTCGGCGGCAACCTCCGCGGCTACGCGGCGCGCGATCTCGCGCGCCCCGACGATCTGGAGAGCATCGTGCGCCACTACGAGCTGATGGCGCGCAAGCTCGGCGTCGAGCTCAGGCTCGGCACCGAGGCCAACGCGAAGCTGATGCGCAGCATCCTGCACCAGTATGACGTGGCGGTCGTGGCAGTCGGCGCGCGCGTCGACCGCGAAGCGCTGCGCGGCATCGAGGGCCACGAGCGGATCCTCGACGGGCTGGCGGTCGCGCAGGGTGCGGTGAGCGTCGGCAGCAGGATCGTGGTGATCGGCGGCGGCAAGGTGGGTCTCACGCTCGCCGAGTCGCTGCGCAAGGGCGGGGCGGAGGTCACCATCGTCGAGGCGGAGAAGCGCATCGCCGGCGACGTGATGCCCTCCTTCAAGTGGCGCCACACTGCCTGGGTCGACGAGCTCGAGATCACGACGCTCACGCTGAGCCGGGTGACGCGCGTGGCGGACGATGGCTGCACCGTGGTGAACGCGAAGGGCGAGACGCGTCTCGTCCCGGCCGACACGGTGATCGCCACCGCGCCACGCCGATCGAACCAGGAGCTCTTCCACGAGTTCGAGTGGATGATCGACGAGCTGCACGGGTGCGGCGACGCCCTCATTCCGCGCGGCATCGACGCGGCGATCCACGAAGGCTACCGGCTCGGGGCGAGGATCTAGCGCCGCACCCGCCCGCGGTCGCGCAGATCCGATTGCCGACATGGTGTCCGACGCGAACACGATGCTCGCCGACGTCGCCGGCTGGCAGCGCATGCTCGATCGCCATGCCGAGCTCTTCACCGAGCTCGCTCCGGGCGCGCGCATCGGCATCCTCCCGCGCGAGCCAACCGGGTTCGCGCCCGGGCGGCAGCCGGCTGGTTGGCGCGATGCGCGGTTCGGCACCGCCGGCGCACCATTCCTCGCGTGGGAAGCGGCCGAGGGCCGGATGCACGCGCGCTGCGAGCAGATCGGCGGCTTCGGCGAGGCGCGCGCCGATTTCCTGCTCCTCGCCGACGCACAGTCGATCGCCGAGGCCTACGCAGCGCTCGAGGGGGATGCGCTCGGGCGGCTCAAGCGCCGAATTCGCCGCGGCGACGTGATGCTCTGCACCTTCCGCACCCGCGCCGAGCTCGCCCGAGCGGGCTACGAGGACTTCCTCGACTCGCTCGGCCTCGCGTTCATGGGGGCATGCCGGTGATCTTCGCCAACCCCTCTGGCGCGCCCGAGCTCGCCTGCGACGAGTGCGGCTGCCGCTGGTTCGATCGCATGACGAATTGCTGCTACGAGTGCGGCGCGCCGGTGCCGGAGGCCGAGCTCGCTGCATTCCGCGCAGCGCTCGCCGAGTTCGCGCGGCGCGGTGGCCGGCCTGGCGACCGCACGGACCCGCTGGCACCGGGCGCCTCGTGACACGCCGCTAGCGCGCTGGTATCGTCCCGCGGGACGCAGCCAGCAACGTGATGCAAAACGCGGAAACTCGTGTGCCCGAAACCTTGAGACAGCCGTTGGTCCGAGGGGAATTGGCGTTTTGCATCGCTGAAATTGGGGATTCAAAAGGGGGTGTGGCCCCATTTGTATCAACCTGCTGGTCTCGGAAGCGGTCATGAGATCTGCGATCATCGGCGGCGGCCCGGCCGGGCTCTTCCTGGGCCTGCTCCTGAAGCGCCGCCGCCCGCACGACGAAGTCCTCGTCATCGAACAGAACGCGCGCGGCGCGACGTTCGGTTTCGGCGTGGTCTTCTCTGCCGGCGCCCTCGAGTTCCTGCGGGCGGGCGAGCCCGCGATCTTCGCCGAGATCGAGGCCGGGATGGAACACTGGCCCGAGCAGAAGATCGTGCATCGCGACGAGGCCGTCCTCGTCGATGGCAATGGCTTCTCGGCGATCGGCCGGCTGAAGCTCCTCGTCATGCTGCAGCGGCTGTCCGAGGCCGCGGGCGTGCGCGTCGAATACGGCCGGACGGTGCGCGCGCTCGACGAGCTCGCCGGGTTCGACCTCGTGGTGGGCGCCGACGGCGTCAACTCGATGGTGCGCCGGACGCTCGCCGAGCAGTTGCAACCCCGCATCGGGTACCTGAGCAACAAGTTCGCATGGTATGGGACGGCGAAGCCATTCGAGTGCCTGACGCTCACCTTCCGCGAGGACGCACACGGCCACTTCGTCGCGCACCACTACCGGTACGCACCCGACATGAGCACCTTCATCGTCGAGTGCGACGCGGCGACCTGGCACCGTGCGGGGCTCGACCGGATGAGCGACGACGAGAGCCGCGCCTACTGCGAGCGGGTCTTCGTGCCGGATCTCGACGGGCGGCCGCTCGTGTCCAACCGCTCGATCTGGCGCAACTTTCCGCTCCTGTGGACGCAGCAATGGACGGCCGGCAACGTCGCACTCATCGGGGACGCGGTGCGCACGGGGCACTTCTCGATCGGCTCGGGGACGCGCCTCGCGATGGAGGACTCGATCGCGCTCGCGGCCGCCCTTGCGGCGCACGGCGAGGACGTCGCGCAGGGCCTCGCCGCGTTCGAGCGCGACCGCAAGCCGATCGCCGAGAAGCTCGTGGATGCGGCGAATGCAAGCTCGCTCTGGTACGAGCGGATCGCCGACAAGATGAAGCTCGCGCCCTGGCAGCTCGCCTACGACTACATGGCGCGCAGCGGGCGCATGAGCGACGAGCGGCTGCGCGCGCTCGCGCCGCGGTTCATGGCGCGCGTGGACCGCGAGCGAAGCGCCGATCCCCGCGCCGCACATCCGGAGCGGCAGCCCGACCCGTGCGGGGCGGACGTTCCGGGGGCGCGCGAGATCGGCTGGCGCGTGCCCGAGCGCTACAACGCTTCACGCATCCTGTTCGACAACCTCGCGGCCGGACGCGGCGGCAAGCCGGCGGTGATCTGCGAAGACCGCACGTTGAGCTATGGCGAGCTCGCGGCGCTCGCCTGCCGGGTGGGGAACGCCCTCGCCGACCTGGGCCTCGCGCGCGGCAGCCGCGTGCTGCTCGTCATGCTCGACTCGCCCGAGTACGTGGCGGCGATCTTCGGCGCGATGCGCGCCGGCTTCGTACCGGTCCTCGTCAACACGCTCTCCCCCGCCGAGCTCGTCGCTTACTACCTCGCCGACAGCGGCGCCGAAGCCGCGATCGTGCACGGTTCGCTCGCCGGGCTGCTGGATCATCCCGGAGTCGGCGCGAGCCGCCTGCGCAGCCTGGTCCTCGTCGGCGCGGGCGAGCCGCCGCCCCTCGAGCTGATCGAGATCGTGCACTGGAAGGCGTGGACGCAAGCCGCGTGCACCGAGCTCGCCGAGGCGGCGACGCATCCGGACGAGATGGCGTTCTGGATGTACAGCTCCGGCAGCACCGGGCGGCCGAAGGGCGTCGTACACCTGCACCATGACGCGCCCTACACGCACGAGTCGTACGGCAAGCGCGTCCTCGGCATCCGCGAGACCGACGTCGCCTTCTCGCCGCCGAAGATCTTCTTCGCGTACGGCTTCGGCAATGCGATCACTTTTCCGTTCTCGGTCGGGGCCACCGTGGTGCTGCACCCGGGGCGGCCAGACCCAGAGGCGGTATTCGGCGTGATCGAGCGGCATCGACCGACCCTCCTCTTCGGCCTGCCGACCCTCTACAACGCGTTGGTCGTCCACCCGGGGTCCGGGCAGCGCGTTCTCTCGAGCCTGCGCCTATGCCTCTCCGCGGCGGAGACACTCTCGCAGGAGATGTTCGGCGAGTGGGAGCGCCGCTACGGCCTGCGGATCGTGGAAGGGCTCGGCTCGACCGAGGTGCTGCACATCTATCTCTCCAACCGGCCCGAACGGCAGAAGCCCGGCGCGAGCGGCGCGGCAGTCCCGGGCTACGAGATCAAGCTCTGCGATCCAGATGGACGGACGGTGCCGCACGGCGAGTCCGGCATCATGTGGGTGCGTGGCGACTCGAACGCCCCCTTCTACTGGAACCGGCCCGACCGGACGCGCGAGACGATGCGCGAAGGCTGGATCTGCACCGGCGACCGGTTCCGCGTGGACGCCGACGGCTTCTACTGGTTCGAAGGCCGCGCGGACGATCTGGTGAAGGTGAGCGGCCAATGGGTGCATCCGCTCGAGGTCGAGCGGGCGCTCGCCGAGCACCCGACGGTGCGCGAGTGCGCCGTCCTGGCAGTCGAGGACGAGAACCGGCTGATGACGCTCAAGGCGTACGTCGCGCTGCGCCCCGGGCATGCGCCGGGCGCCGCGGCGACGAAGGCACTGCAGGACTTCGTGAAGCAGGCGCTCCTGCCCTACAAGTATCCGCGCCGGGTCGAGTATCTGGACGAGCTGCCGAAGACCGGCACTGGCAAGATCGACCGCCAACGACTGAAGCGGGGCTGAACGGCGCGCTCGGCCCTTCCGGATCGCGCCCGCGCGCTCGCCAGCCGATCGGCTTGCGCACCATGTGCGAGCGGCGTACGCCGGCTCCGCCGGCGAGGTCTTGCGCTAACCGCTGCTCGAGACCGTGACCCGATCGACGGTCTCGCGATACGCGCGCACGACCGCGATCAGATTGCGCAGCAGCAAGGCCATCGAGACGCCGAGGGCAAGCCCGGCGGGGTAGGCGAGCAACGGCCACCACGGGGAGGCAAACAGCAATGCGAGCGCCGCGAGATGCGCGCGCAACTGCGCGCGCTGCTCCCGCTCGCCGAGGATCTTGCGCATGTGCGGCACCGTGGTGCGTCGCGCCACGATCGATTGAAGGTGAAACCAGACGAGGAACGGGGTGATCTTGTACATCATGCCGTTGATCACGGAGAGCGCGACCCCGGCGATCGCCAGCACCCCGAGAAAGACGTCGAAACCGTCCGGCAACCGCTCGGGCACGAGCAAACGGGCGGCCCAGCACGCGCCCGCCGCGACCAGGCAGGCCATGCCGACCCGCCAGAAGTCGAGCGTCACGTCCGCCTGCCGGCGCCGGCGCTGGCGTTGCAGACCGAGCGTGACCAGCGCGAACGCGATGAACGCGACGATCAGCGCGAGACCGAGCGCCGAGGCAAGCGGTGCGCCGGCCTCGCCCAGGGCAAGCCGGGCGCCCGACCAGAGGACGAGCACCGCGAAGATGGTCCAGGTAAGCCACCGCGTGAGCGCGCTCGGGTATGCGGGCGTCATCTGGAACATCGGCACGACCTGGTACGCGACGCCGATGACGAGCACGCCGATCCATCCGAGAAGACCCCAGACCGGGTGCAGGTCGTGGATCGACGCGCTCGGGAGCGCGAGGCCCCAGCCGAGACTGGCGGCCAAGGTCGCTCCGAGCGCGACGGCGGCCGCCAGCGCGATCGTCGCGAGCGCCATCACGCCCACGGTCGTATTCCAGGTGCGCACACGCGCGAGGCTCGCTCCGACGGCGGCGGCGAAGACTGCGAACGCGGTACTCAGCAGAACGACGGCCGCCTGCAGGGAGACCGGCTGGAGCAGCAGGAATCCGCCGGTGAGTGCGAGCGTTCCCAGCACGAGCAGGACGTGCGTGACCGCCGCCACCACCCGCGGCGCGGGCATCGCCGCACCGACCAGGACGGGCAGGATCTGCATCATTGCGCCGATCATCGCGGAGGCCAGGAAGCCCAGGGTGAGCAGGTGCGTGGCGGCAAGCGCAGATGGCGTCCAGCGCGACGCGAAGAGTTCGGGCCCCTGCCACAGGATCAGGCCCGCGCAGGCGAGGCCGAACACCGGCGCCGAGAGGAAGAACCGGAACGGCACCGAGATCGGCGGCGCCTGCTCGAACTTCAGTCCGGGCTGGAGCATGAGCCCCCGAGATCTCGCCGGGCGGCCCGCGGAGTACGGCGCGCCGCGTGCAGGCCGGCGTCAGGCCGCGCCGACCTCGTCGAAGCGAGCGAGCAGCATGTCGGCCTCACCCCCGAACTGTTGATCCATCATCCGGTAGAGCACCTGCTCTTCCTTGAGGTTGTGCTGCTGCATGAGGATGTTCAGCGTTTCCGCCTGGCCCAGATACTCGTCGGCATCCTGCGCCTCGGCGGCCGCCGTCATCGCCGCGAGGATCTGGCGCATCTGCTCGTGCTCCTCGCGCATCATGTAAGTGGGACCGCCGTCCATGCCTGTGCGCTCCTCGAAGGCGGGGAAGAGCACCGCCTCCTCCATCTCGAAGTGGTGCGCCATCTCCTTCTCGAACGCCTTGAACAGGCGTCCGGCCACCGTCCAGTCGCCGCCGCCCGCGGCCGCTTCCGCCTCGGCGAAGCGCGCGTCGCACGCCTTGTGGTGCTGGGCCATGAATTCCTCGATGCTCGCCATTACGCCCTCCGGTGTGCGGGTCTCGGCCTTCGATCAGGCCGATTCTTTCCGACGCACCGCCTCTGGTTCTTTGATGAATCTTAAACGTCGCTTGACGCGACGTGGACACTCCCCACACTCGCATTTCGCATCGTGATCGAGATCAAAGCGCCTGCGACGCGAGACCGCAGCGCAGCACGGCGAGGGAATTGCCCATCAACCGCCTGCGGGCTTCTGCCAGCCGGGTTTCGCTCCCGGCACACGCTCGCCCTTCCCGCGAATCGGCAGCACCGGCAACGCGAAACCCTGGTTGAAGGCCGCTCGCGCGACGATGGTGAACTTCGCGTACCAGCCGAAGAGCGCTGCAGCGGCGCCGGCAATGATCGTGAGTCCGCCCGCGCCGCTCTGCACGAGCAGCGACGCGGCGAGCAACAGGGCCGGCGCCCAGTTACCGGCAACGCTGAACGGCCGATGCATGCGTCCGAGCACGTCGAGCGTGCCCCTCGGCGCGCCGCTCGCCGCGAGCGCGCTCCGGTAGCGGCGCCACGCGATCTCGCGCGCAACGAGCAGCACGACGAGCACGATGATCGGCGTGCGGTCTGCGAGACCGCCGGCTGCGGCGAGTGCCGCCGCCGCGACGCCCATGCCCTCGGTGAGGCCGGTGGCGATCACGAGCGGGACGATCGCGGGCGCGCGCCACGCGGGGATCCCCTTGGACGCCTTCAGGATGCGGCCCTGGCAGTAGAGGAACGCCAGCGCGAGCAGCGCCGCCAGCACGATGAGCCATCCCTTCCCGGTCGCGGCGGCTGCGAGCGCCGCGAGAAACAGCGGGCCCGCGACGATCGATTCGCGCGTCATCCAGGACGTGTGCGGATGGAAGAAGACGTTGATCGCCCGCCACGGCTTGCCGATCTCCATCCACACCCAGAACAGCCCGAAGCCGACGAACGCGAGTGCCACGAGCGCGAGCCAGGGATAGGCTGCGCCGCCGAACAGCGCCGCGGCGACGAGCAGCCCGGTCCCGGTGCCGCCGCAGATGAAATTGAGCGCCGCGCGCCAGTCCCAGTTGGTCTGGTGCCAGGGCTTGACGCTCGCGGGCTGGTTCCGGTTCATTTCTCGTCCCAGACGTAGAAGATGTGCGGATCGGTGCCGAGCTCCTCGTGCATCCGGAACCACGTCGTCCCGCGCACCTTCTGCGAGACGTTGCTCTGCGGATCGTCGAGATCGCCGAACGTGTAAGCGTTCGCGATGCAGGAGTTCACGCAGGCGGGCGTCGCGTCCGGATCGACGCCGGGCTTGAGCCCCTTGGCGAGTCCGCTGTCGATGCGGTCGACGCACCACGTGCACTTGGTCGCCACCGACATGCGCTTCTCGTCGAAGCGCGCCTCCTCGGACTTGGTCGGGCCGTCGGCGTACGCGAACTCGCGCTCGTGCACGATGTGGCGCGCCTGGTACGGGCAGGCCACGGCGCAATAGCCGCAGCCGATGCAGAGATCGTAGTCGATCGTGACGATGCCGTCGGCCCGCTGCTTGGTCGCGGTCGAGGGGCAGACGTGCATGCACGGCGGGTCGGCGCAGTGCATGCAGCCGACCGGCACGAAGGTTCGCTTGACGTCCGGGAACTCGCCCTGCTCGAGGTCGAGCACCTTGCGCCACTGCACCCCGGGCGGCGTGGCGTTGGTGTGCCGGCACGCCGTCGTGCATGTCTGGCAGCCCACGCAAGCGCGCAGGTCGATGGCCATCGCCCAGCGCGTCATGCGGCGATCTTCCGCACGGAGACGCGCACCAGGTCCGCGGCCGAGCCGGTCGCGTCGGTGAGATCGATCGACATCGGCACCAGCGAGTTCATGCTCGGCGCCTTCATGTCCTTGGCGTAGGGCGTCGCCCAGTGGTCGAACTGCCCGATCATCAGCAGCGTGTCGGGACGGATGCCCTCGCGCAGGATCGCCGGCCCCTGCGTGTCGTGCAGGTAGGAGCGGACCTCGACGAGGTCGCCTTCGGCGATGCCGAGCCGCTCGGCCGTCCGCGTGTTGATCACGACGCCGCCGTGGCCGCGCATGTTGCGCGAGACCTCGTCCATCAGCTGGATGCCGGCGTTGCCGCCCCATACGTACTGCATCGAGCGCGTCGTCACCAGCCAGAACGGGTACTCCGCGCCTTTCGCATGCAGCGCTGCGTCCTTCTCCCAGATCCCCGGGAAATCCTTGCAGGCCGGCAGCGCCTGGTACTCGCCGAGCTGGGTGTCCCACCATTTGATGCCGTGCTCGTGCAGGCGGTTGCCGAGCTCGACGCCATGGCGGAGGAGCCGCTCCTGGAACGGCATCTCGAAGCGGATGCCCTGCTTGCGCAGCTCCAGGAAGAGGTACCAGATGCGCCGTGAGATCGGCCGGGTCCGATAGCCGTTTGCGCGGAACCAGTCGAGCCCGTCGGTCGCCGCGCCGCCGGTCACCTCCGCGCTCGCCGCCCGGCAAACGCGGTCCCAAATCTCCTCGGAGGTGTGCTTGCAATCGATCGCGAGCTGGAAGTCGTAGCCTTCGCCGGAGAGCGGTGCGCATGCGGCGCCGCGGTTGATCGCGCGGTTGTACTTCTCCAGCAACCCGGTGCGCGCCGCGAGCTCGGTGGCGATGTCGGTGAAGTCGCGCGCCTCGCCCTGCGGAGCCACCGCCGGCTGCCGCAGCGCGAAGCCCTCATGGTCCCAGAACTGCTCGACGAACTTCGTGCCGCCGATGCGGATGAGCTGCATGCTCTCGAGATCCGTCGCTTCCGGCAACAGCACGTCGGCCATCCAGTTGGTCTCGTCGATCGTGTAGGCGAAGGCCACGATGAACGGAAACTTGGCGATGCGGCGGGCAATTGCCGCGGTGTCCCAGAACGAGATCGTCGGGTTCGTCCGATAGACGAACCAGAGGTCGGGCGGCGTGACCTCGGGCCAGTGCTCCGGCGAGCCGTCGCGGAAGAGCCATGCAAGATGCGTCGGCCCGAGCGCGTTGCTCCACGGGGAGTTCGCCGAGAGCGGAACGAGGGTCGAGTAGGCGTTCCGCACGGTCGGCCGCTCGGCCCAGTGCGCCTTGTCCGTGGGGTTCATCGGGTATTCCATGAACCCGTCGCGCCCCTTCCGCACGCTCGCCTGCCGCGAAGTCGCCGGCCGATTCAGCCGCACCGTCGTACCGAGCGTGCCGCCCGGCACCTCGAGGGCGCCGACGAGGCAAGCGAGGAGGGTGCGCCCCCAGCAGCTCTCGTAGCCGCCCCAGCCGTTCGTCACCGTCTTGCCGAGCGTGATCGCGACCGGACGGAGCGGCAGCGTCTCGCCGTCGATGTCGACCGTCGCGCCGACCTGGGCGTGCGCGAGGAATTCGTCCGCGATGCGCTGGACCGTGCCCGGGCGGATGTCGCAGACCTTGTCGGCCCACTCGGGCGTGTACTGCGCCATGTGCCTGACGAGCTTCGCGAACGCGGTCTCGGCGCGTACGCCGGTATGGTTCCAGGTCTCCCCGTCGGCCCCGAGCTCCAGCGCGTCGAGCGTGAACTCGCCTTCGAGCGCCGGGTCGGTGTCCGGCGCATCGAACGGCACCGCCGCGTTGCGGCGGAGATCCCACAGCAGCGGCTTCTGCGTCTGCGGCTCGCGCAGGTAGTAGCCGTGGGGGCCGACGAGATACGGCGACCCGGTGTGGTCCTTGAGGAACGGCACGTCGAGCGCCTCGCGCGGGTGCCGGTGCAGCAGCACGTGAATGATGCCGAACAGGAACGCCGGGTCGGTCTTCGGCCGGATCGGCACCCACTCTGCCGAGCACGCGCCGGTGATCGAGAGGTGCGGCTCGACCTGCACGCGCTTCAGGTGGCGATTCATGCGCCCCTCGGCGTGGCGCCACGCGGCGACCACCCCGCCCGAGGCCTCGGTGTTCGCGCCGAGCGAGAGCACGTAGCGCGTGGTCGGGGTGTCCGCGCACACGGTGAACGCGCGATGCCAGAGCTCGCCGTAGAGATGCTCGGAGTGGTAGCACTTGACGCCCTGCCCGCTGCCGAAGCTGAAGTCCACCGGTCCCCAGGCCGAGAGAAACGCCGGGAAAGTGCCCATGTAGTAGGTCGGCGTGCCGCCGCCGCCGAAGCTCGCGGCAATGCGCGGATAGCCGACCTCGTCGAGGAGCCCCTTCGCACGCAGCTCGTTCAGCTTTCCCGCAACGAGGTCGAACGCCTCGTCCCACGAGATCGGCACGAACTTCGGATCGTGCTCGCGCCCCTTCTGCGGGTTGGTGCGCTTCATGGGAGTGAGGAGCCGGTTCGGGTTGTATGTCTTCTGCACCAGCCCATACGCCTTGACGCAGCACTTGCCCCCGCCCGGGTGCACTTCCGCAGCGCGGAAGTTCGGCTCGACCTCGGTGGCGACGCCGTTCTCGACCTTGACCTGCAAGAGGTCGGGCCCGGCGACGCACTGGTAGCAGTACTCTGGAACCTTGCGGACATCGGCCGCCATCGGCGCCTCCGTCAGGGTGGAAGGGGACCGCAGGCCTCGGCTAGCCCGCGGATTTCTGCGCCTTCGCGGCCACGCGCGCGCGCAGCTTCTCGACCTCGACGATGAAGCGGCCGTGCTCGCCGCGCGATACCTCCTCCGCCTGGTCGCGCGCGACGAGATCGAAGGTCACGCGCCGGCCGTCGACCGCCTTCACCGTGATGGTGATCTCGACTGTCGCGCCGAGCAACGTCGCGCCGCCGTGCGTCACGCCGATCCCGGTCCCGACCGAGTCCTCGCCGGGCTCGCAGTACTGGAGCAGGAACTCGCGGCACGCGATCTCGAAATCGCGCACGAGCTCGGGGGTCGCGTAGACGCGCAGGTTCTCGCCGAGAAAGTCGACGGTACGCGGCCGGTCGATGAGGACTTGGCGCGTTGCGGTGGTGCCGACTGCGAGGCCAGACTTCATCCTTCATTCCTCCATCCGTGGTCCGCGCCACCTCGACTGCCGGTGGCCATGATGATCGATGAAGTATGCACGATGGCCGCAGCGCGCCGATGCGCAGCACCGCGCAAGTCGTGATTCAAACAGAGCGATCATGGTAACAGATTCTGTATCACATTGGTTGCATCACATTGGCCAAGCCGAAATGGCCGTACGTTTGATGCGGGCAACGGGCAGAGGGCTCGGCCCGAATGTAGGATGCGCCCGTTCGCGGCCTTCATCGCGGCGCCGGCCGCGGCGCTGACGACGCACGGCGTCGCTCGGCGCGTTGCAGATCGCAGCACGTGGAACGGGGGAACCGACAGAGATGGGCCTGCCAGCGCGATTCGCCTCGAGAGACCCGATCGAAACCGCCAGCCGGGATGAGCTGGCCGCCCTGCAGCTCGAGCGGCTCCGGGCGACCCTCGAACACGCCTTCGCCAACGTTCCGCACTACCGGGCCAAGTTCGAGGCCGCGGGCGTCCGCCCGGAGGACCTCGAGTCCCTGGCCGATCTCGCGCGATTTCCGTTCACGTCGAAGCAGGATCTGCGGGCGAACTACCCCTTCGGCATGTTCGCCGTGCCGATGCACGAGGTGGTCCGGGTGCACGCATCGAGCGGTACCACGGGCAGGCCCACCGTCGTCGGCTACACGCAGCGCGACATCGACACGTGGTCGGAGGTCATGGCGCGCTCGATCTATGCCGCCGGCGGGCGCGCGACCGACATCTGTCACAACGCGCTCGGGTA
The DNA here is from genome assembly GCA_020848075.1 of Burkholderiales bacterium. Taxonomy (GTDB): domain Bacteria; phylum Pseudomonadota; class Gammaproteobacteria; order Burkholderiales; family SG8-39; genus JAABRB01. Next base: position 28,175 of record JADLAV010000037.1, on the reverse strand, counting down.
CGGGCTCTTCACCGGCGGGCTCGGATACCACTACGGGGCCGAGCGCCTCGGCATGGCGGTCGTGCCGATTGCGGGCGGCCAGAGCGAGCGACAGGTTCAGCTCCTGATGGACTTCGGCGCGACCGTCATCACCACGACGCCCTCGTATCTGCTCGCGCTCGCCGAGGAGTTCGACCGCCTCGGCGTCGACAGCCGATCGACGCGCCTGCGCGTCGCGATTCTCGGGGCCGAGCCCTGGACGAACGAGATGCGGCGCGAGATCGAGGATCGCTTCGGGCTGTCCGCGATCGATCTGTACGGACTCTCCGAGGTGATGGGACCGGGCGTGGCGTGCGAGTGCGCCGAGACGAAGGACGGCCCGCACATCTGGGAGGACCACTTCTACCCGGAAGTGATCGACCCCGAGACCGGGACGCCGGTGCCCGACGGCGAGCCGGGCGAACTCGTCTTCACCTCGCTCACCCGGGAGGCGATGCCGGTCGTCCGCTACCGCACGCGTGATCTCACGCGGCTCCTGCCCGGCACCGCGCGGCCGGCGATGCGACGGATGGCCAAGGTCGCCGGCCGCTCCGACGACATGCTGATCATCCGCGGGGTGAACGTCTTTCCGAGCCAGATCGAGGAGATCCTGTTCCGCCAGCCACGCCTCGGCGCGCATTACCAGCTCGAGCTGTGGCGCAACGACCGCCATCTCGATCAGCTCGACGTCCTGGTGGAGATGAGGCCGGAGTTCGCGCATGCCGACCAGGCGGTGCGCGATGCGGCCGCACGCGAGCTCCAGCACCACGTCAAGTCGATGGTCGGTGTCACCGTCCACGTGAAGGTGCGTCCGACCGGAGAAATCGAGCGCTCGATCGGCAAGGCGAAGCGCGTGGTCGATCGGCGGCCGAAGTAAGCACGCGGCGGGCTTCTGGTGCCGCAAGGCTCTTTCCCCTCCTCCGCGAGGAGGGGTGTCACGCGAAGCGTGACGGGGTGGTGCTGCATTCTGCCGGCGCCGCAACCACCCCGCCGGCTGCGCCGGCACCCCTTGAAAAGGAGTGGATCTGCGAAGAACCACGCAAGCCCAGGCAGAACACCGCCCCGTCACGCTTCGCGTGACACTCGTCGAAGAAGAGGGGATGGCTCGGACGCCCGGGGGGCGCGTCAACTTAATCTGTATCAAGGCGCCCGCGCCGGCCGGCGCGCACTGTGCGCGATTGATTCCCGCCGACGTCCGCTTGCTCCCCTCGGACTTTCCCCCACTCCGCATCCGCGGACGCGCGCTCCTGCCGGTCGTCCAGGGCGGGATGGGTGTCGGCGTCTCAGCGCACCGACTCGCCGGCAGCGTTGCCTGGCTGGGCGCCGTGGGCACGATCTCGAGCGTCGACCTGCGGCGTCATCACGCAGATCTGATGGAGCGTACCGAAAGCAAGCGCGACAGACAGGCGATCGATGCGGCCAATCTGGAGGCGCTTGACCGCGAGGTGCGCGCCGCGCTCGCGCTCGCCGAGGGGCGCGGCCTCGTAGCGGTGAACGTCATGCGCGCCGTCTCACAGTATGCGGACTACGTGCGCCAAGCCTGCGCGAGCGGGGCACAGGCGATCGTCGTGGGTGCCGGCCTACCGCTGGATCTGCCCGAGCTCACCGCCGATTACCCGCACGTCGCGCTCATCCCGATTCTCTCGGACGCTCGTGGCGTCGGCGTAGTGTTGAAGAAGTGGCTGCGCAAGGGGCGGCTGGCCGATGCGGTCGTGATCGAGCATCCCGCCCGCGCGGGTGGGCACCTCGGTGCCGCGAGCGTCGCGGACGTCGCGGACCCCCGCTTCGACTTCGCGACTGTAATCAAGGGGGTTCACGCATCGCTGGACGAGCTCGGCATCGCGCGCGAGCGTATGCCGATCGTCGTTGCCGGCGGCATCGGCTCGCACGCAGACATGCGAGAGATGCTTGCGCTCGGCGCCGCAGCGGTCCAGCTCGGGACGGCGTTCGCGGTGACCGAGGAGGCCGACGCGCACGTGAACTTCAAGCGCGTGCTGGCCGAGGCGAAGCCCGAGGACATCGTGACCTTCACCAGCGTTGCCGGGTTGCCCGCGCGCGCGGTGCGCACGCCGTGGCTGGTGGCCTACCTCGCCAAGCTGCCGGCGCTCACGCGCCGGGCCAAGCCGCGGCGCGAATGCACCCTCGCCTTCGACTGCCTGGCGACCTGCGGGCTGCGCGACGGCATCGCGCAGTTCGGCCAGTTCTGCATCGACCTGCAGCTCGCCGCCGCGCTGAAAGGAGACGTCCAGCGCGGGCTCTTCTTCCGCGGCGCCGGCGTGCTGCCCTTCGGGTCGCAGATCCGGCCGGTCCGCGAGCTCCTCAACTACCTGCTCACCGGTACGGCGCCGGCTGCGGCCTGAAGCCGCACCACCCCGCCGATGCGCGATCGGCTCGGGACTCAGCCGGAGGTTGGCGCCGCTACGCGCGTCCGATGGAAGGTCGCCGGCCTGGACGTGGTCTCGGCCTGCGCGCCGTCGTCGTACGCGATGCACTTCTCGCAGATCGTCCCGATGACGTTCTCCGCGAGGTTCGCCTTGCGGAGCGCCTGGAACTTCGCGCTGTGCCACGCCTCGACGAACGGGGTGCTGTTCAGGTCGCCCATGTCGAAGCGCCCGTCGTGATCGAAGCAGCAGGCCGACAGTCGGCCGTCGTAGGTGATGTGGCCTTCCGTGAAGAGCGACCAGCAGGGCAGCGGCTTGCGGAGCGCGCCGATGCGGCCCTGATTGCCGGCGGTCGGCCGCGTTCCCTTGGCGCCGCTGGTGAGGCCGGCCTGGCCGTAGAGCGGCAAGTAGTAGTGCTCGTCGACGTGAGGGAGGATCTCCTCGACCGCCTGCTTCATGCGCTCTTGCTGTTCGCCGTCGTAGAGGATGCTCGAAGCGTACAGCCCGCACCGGTGGCCGGTCAGGCGCGCCACCTCGTCCCGCGCAACGCGCGCCGCCTTGATGTGCTCGACGATGCGGGGATACTCCTTCGCCTTGACACCGGTGACCTCGCTGAACTGCCCCGCATCGGCGAAGTTGAAGCTGAACTTGAGGCTGTCGAGCCTGGCCGCCATGCATTCGCGCACGCGCTCCGCGGACGCGAGGCGCCCGTTCGTCGTCAGGAAGACGTACGGGTAGCCGCACTCCTGTTTCGCGTAGCGGATGGCCTCGGCAAGCCAGGGCACGAGGAACGACTCGCCCAGGTAGAAGACGCCGAGCTCCTCGACGCCGGCGTCGCGCATCTCGCGCACGATGCGGGTGAAGAACGGCCACGGCATGTCGCTCTTGTCGCGCAGCCGCATGTGCGACGCGCAGAAGAAGCACTGGAAATCGCAGCGCGCGGTGAGCTCGATCTTGACGCTCTTCGGGACCGGCGGCGTCGGGCTCTTGTAGTCTTCGGTGAGGAGCGTGATCCGGTCGATCCGCTCGGTGATTCGCGCCGTTTTGCCAGTCATCGGGTGTCTCCTATGGTTCTTCGGTCACCAAAAAAATTGAGCGGGAAACGGACTGTCTTACAACACCCCGTTATCCCGCCCTAGACCAGGAGACACGCGCAAAGTCTGATCCCCGGTGCGGCCGGCCGCTGTGACCTGGATCAAACAAAGGTTCCTCGTCGGCCGCGGCGCTGCCCTCGCCGTGACCGACTGCCTCGACTCCGGCGGAACAAGGTCACGCCGCCGAGCGCAAACCATTTGCAGACTCCGCCGTCGCATCGCGGCTACGGCGTGTACGAGCGGAGCCGCGCAAGGTCGAGCACCGTGACGTGCCGTCCGTGCACCTCGATCAGCCCCGCCGCGGAGAGCTCATGCAGGATGCGCGAGAAGTGCTCGCGCGTGATGTTCAGGCGCGAAGCCAGCACGCCCTTGCTCGTGGCGAGCTCGATGGCGAGCCGCGTGCCCGCGGCGGATTCCTCCGGCGCGTCCCGCAGGAGGTAACCGATCACCCGCTGCGTGCCGCTCTTGAGCGAGTACGCCTCGAGGTCCGACATCAGGCGATGCAGGCGCATCGCGAGGCCGGCGAGCATCTTGCGCGCGAATCGCGGGTTGTGCTCGATCTCGGCAAGGATCGCCGACTTGCCGATGAAGAGCAGCATCGAGTCGGAGAGCGCCTCGGCGAACACCACATACGGGCGCTCAAGGAACATGACCGCCTCGCCGAAACTCTGGCCCGGGCCGAGGACCTCGACGACCTTCTCGGCGCCGTCGCGGCCCGCGAGCGCGAGCTTGATCTGGCCGTACACGATCACGTGAAACCCGATGCAGGGATCCCCACGCCGGAACAACAACGAGCCGGCCGGAGCGCGAACCTGGGCGGTCGCCGCCGCCAGGCGGTCGACCTCGTCGCCAGTTAACTCGCTGAAAAGCGGCAGGTTCTGCAAGAACTGCTGCACGCGAATCGGCGTTGCGGCCATCGCCGCCATCCTTCCTCCGTCTTGATTCCGCTCTTCTGTCGCCAAGGAAATCACCCTGGTCGTCGGGCCGACTTTGATCTGTGTCAAAGGGCGCAAAACGCGCGCTGCGCATCCCCGCCGAATCCTCGCTCCACCTGGCTGCCCCCCGCGAATTCATGTCGTGGCTCGTCCTCCTCGGCACCGGGCGCGGCGCCTCGAACGGATGTGCTCACGCGCCCGCCGGATTGACGGCGCGCGGGGCTGGTATTGGTCGAGGCCACGGCCGGAACGCTCACGCGCCGCCGACACACTTCTTGCGACATACTGTCGCGCGCCGCAGCCGGCGCCCACGCGCCGCGGCCGAAGGCAGAATGACGCAGCCCGGGAACGAAACGCCATTCGCATCCGCCGAGAGCGCCTCGCGTCGCCGGCGTCCGGACCGGATGTGGCGCATTGCCACGGGGCTGCTCGCCCTGATGGTGCTCGTCTTTTTCGCAGCGCGCTGGTGGGAGCCGAGGTTTCCGGTGCTCGGCTGGCTGCGCGCCTTCGCCGAAGCCGGCATGGTCGGCGCGCTCGCCGACTGGTTCGCCGTGACCGCGCTCTTCCGCCATCCGCTCGGGCTGCCGATCCCGCACACGGCGATCGTTCCGCGAAACAAGAATCGCATCGGCCGGAACCTGGGCGAGTTCGTCGCGCAGAACTTTCTCGCACCCGGAGTGGTGCGCGAGAAGGTCGCCGGCGTCGATTTCATCGAAGCGCTCGCCGGCTGGCTCGGCGAGGCCGGTCGGCCACGCAAACTGGCCGAGCGCGTGGGAGAGCGGCTGCCGGCACTCCTCGCGCAACTCGAGGGCGGAGAGGTGCGCCGGTACCTGCAGGCCAGCGTGAACCAGTGGCTGGCGGAGATCGACCTCGCGCGCGTCGCCGGCGAGCTGCTCGGCGCGGTGACCGCGACGGGCCGGCACCGCGGCCTCGTCGACCAGCTCATCGCCGAGCTCGCGCGGCTCCTCGCCGAATACGAGCCGTCGATCCGCGCGCAGGTGCGGGACAAGACCGCGTGGTACTGGCGCAGCGTCGGCCTGGACACTGCGGTATCCGACCGCATCATCGCCGCGGCCGAGGAAGTGATCGCCGACATGGCGCGCGATCCGGACCACCCGTGGCGCCAGAAGCTCGACGACGCGCTCGCGCGCCTCGCGGAGGACCTGAAGACCTCGGACGAATACCGGCGGCAGCTGGCGGCATTCAAGGCCGAGCTCCTCGCCAACGCCGCGCTCCAGCGGCAGATCGCGGGCGCATGGGACGCGGTCCTCGGCGCATTGCGCGCCGACCTCGCGCAAGGCGACTCGCTGATCGTCCGCCAGCTGGAGCACGGCATCGCGGAGTTCGCCGCAGGGATGCTGCGCGACGCCACGGCGCGCGCACGGCTCAACCGGTGGCTGCGCGGCGTGATCGTCCGCGTCGCCGAATCGCAGCGGCACGAGCTCGGCGGGTTGATCGCCGATACCGTCGAGCGATGGGACGCCCGCACGTTCACCGAGCGCATCGAGTCCTACGTCGGCGACGACCTGCAGTACGTGCGCATCAACGGCACGCTGATCGGCGGGCTGGTGGGGCTCGGCATCCATGCCGTCTCGCGCCTGCTCGGCTAGGCAGTCTCCGCTCGAGTCATCCCCGCGCACGCGTGGATCCAGACAGTCGTTGATTGCGTTCGAACTGGATTCCCGCGAACCCCGCCCCCGAGTGCTGTTATCGGAGGGCGGGAATGACGGGGTCCCGCAGAGCTCCCCCAGGCAATCAGGATCGCGCGCCGGACGAAGGCGGCCGCGACGAAGGGCGCGGCGGCGTGCGCCGGGGACGCGGAACTTCGACCGGAATGTCGGATTTTCCTCCGCGACGAGCGTCGACCAGAGACTTGTACCGTCTGGCCGCGTCCGTGCGCGAAGGTTCCGGGCTAGAATAAGCGCTTCCCGGAGGATGGACAAGCGACGTGTTGGCCGAGCGCGTGTCGGGTAATGCTGGTGTGCGTGCCGTTGCGGTGTGCGCCGTCGGGCTGCTGCTCGCCGTGCTCTTCGCGCAGACCACGTTCTACCAGCGACTCAACTGGTGGCTGTACGACGTACACCAGGGCATGCTCGCCCGCGCCATCAATCTCGAGTCCGTCGTCGTCGTCGACGCCAACGAGGCCGCCATCGTCCGCCTGTCGCGCGAGCTCGGCCCATGGCCCTACGCGCACGACGTGTTCGCCGATGCCGCGCGTTACCTCTCGCGCCACGGCGCGAGGACGGTCGCCTTCAACCTGTTGCTCGCCGAGGAGCGGCCGGGTTCGCAGGATTTCGCTGATGCGCTACAGCCGAATATGGTGCTGGCGGCCGCGGGGCTGCCGGTGGCCCTGGACAGCGCGGAGGGCTACGGCCGCCGTCTCGCCGCGCGCGCGATCGGGCGCGAGCTGATGTCGTCGGTCGGCGGGGGCGGCTTTCTGCGATCCGCAAGCACGGAGCAGCTGCCCCACGTCCGCTGGCACTACCTGAAGCTGCCGCTCGACAAGTATCTGCGCGACAGCCGCATCCGAGTGGGTGTGGTCAATCTGCGCGCGGACGACGACGGCGCAGTCCGCAAGATCAGCCTGTTCCACGCCGCCCAGGGGTTCATCTACCCGAGCCTGCCCGCCGCGGTCGTCCTCGCGGCCTCCGGGGAGAAGGCGAGCGCGCACTACGACGGCGAGAGCGTGCGGTTTCCGCGCGTCTCCGTGCCGGTCACGTCCGAGGGCGAGGCGCTCCTGCGCTTTCCCGCCAACATCGACAGTCTGCGCGTCATCCCCTTCGACCAGCTCGCGCTCGCCGCGACCGGAACGCGGCCGTCCGAGTCGCTCGCCCGCGAGGTCGCAGGCAAGACGGTGTTCATCGGGGTATCGAGCATCGGCGGGGGCGACGACGTGTTCACCCCGGTCGGCCGGGTCTCGAGCCTGCGCCTGCAGGCGCTCGGCTATGCGGCGCTCGGCGAGGGATACGTACTCACGCCGCCGCGGCTCTGGGTGGACGGGCTGCTGGTGCTGCTCGCCCTGGGGTTCGGCGTCGTGCTGCTCAGCCGCGGCGCGGACAGCTCCCCGCGACATTTCCTTGCGGCGTTCGTCGCGCTGCCGCTGGTGCTCGCCGCCGTCGGGACCGCGCTCTTCGCCGGCGGACTGCAGAGCCGCTGGGTATTCGCACTGATCGCGGGGTTCACGACACTCGCGATCGTGTTGTCGGTATGGCTCTTCCTGCTCCACGACGAGCGCAGGCGGCTGCGGTACGAGACGCTCGCGGCGCACCAGGCAAATCGCCTGAAGACCGAGTTTCTCAACAACATGACGCACGAGCTGCGCACGCCGCTCACCGCGATCATGGGCTTCAACAAGGTCAACCAGTTCACCGAGGACCTCGGCCGGGAGTCGCGCATCAAGAACAGCGCCGTCATCGCGCGCAACTGCGAGCACCTGCTGCAGCTCATCAACAACAACCTCGACCTCGCCAAGATCGAGGCGGGCACGCTCGCCATCGCGCCGGCGCCCGAGGATCCGGATCAGCTGTGCCGCGATGTCGTCAGCACGGCACAGGCATTCGCCGACGAGAAGCGCCTTCGCCTGAAGTTCGCCCGTCTCACGCCGCTGCCGGCGGCGGTCATGCTGGATGCGTTCCGGGTGCGCCAGATCCTGATCAACCTGCTCTCGAATGCCACCCGCTTCACCGAGACGGGCCAGGTGGAGTTGCGCGTGTCGTGGCACCTCGCGGCGCTGGAGTTCGAGGTGCGCGACACCGGACCGGGCATCCCGGACGACGCGCTCCAGCGCGTGTTCGAGCCCTATCAGCAGGCGGATCCGCGCGTTGCGCAACGCTACGGCGGCACCGGCCTCGGCCTCGCGATCACCCGGAATCTCGTCGCGCTCATGGGCGGCGAGATCGAGGTCGAGTCGCGCGTCGGCTACGGATCGGTCTTTCGCGTGCGCATCCCCAGCGAACCGGCCGAGAAGCCCGCGGCACTGAAGTCGGTCGCCGATGCGGCCGCCATGCGGGAGCCGCTGGTGGGCCGCGTTCTGCTCGCGGAGGATAACGAGGACATCCGCGCCCTCGTCGAGCTCCAGCTCGGCAAGCTCGGCCTGGATTTCCGCAGCGTCGCCAACGGACTCTCGGCCGTGGAGGCGGCACTGCCCGGCGCGTTCGGCGTCGTGCTGATGGACATGGAAATGCCGGTGATGAACGGATACGAGGCCGTGAACGTGCTCCGTGCGCGTGGCTACACCGGGACGATCCTCGCGCTCACCGCGCACCAGGATGGGGTCGAAGTCGAGCGGGCGCTCGCGTCGGGCTGCGACGGGATCGTGACCAAGCCCGTGACGCTCGATGCGCTGCGCGCGGCGCTCCGCCCCGTGCTGCCCGAGGCACGCCGCAGCGCGGCGGCCGGTTGACGCCGTCCCGTCGCGATCGTGCGCATAGCCGCCGCAGAAGGGCACCTTGTGCCCACCACCGTCGAATGACGGGTCGCCTCGCCCACGATCCCCAGTGGCGGGCAGTACGGCACGCCGCACACCTTCGGGGCGCACCGGTGAGCGGGCATATTCCCGCGTTTTGCGCACCGACGACGTCTAGAATTTGGAGCATGGACAATGCGCCGCCGGCTGCCGTGCGCGAATCGGTGCGCGTCGCGCGCGAGCTCTCCGAGCTCGTGCCGCGGTTTCTCGCGCACCGGCGCGCCGACGCGGACCGGCTGCGCGAGGCGCTCGAGCGGGCCGACTTCGACACCGTGCGCAGTATCGGCCACGCGATGAAAGGCGCCGGCGCGGGCTACGGATTCGAGGAGATCACGACGATCGGCGCGGAGCTCGAGCGGGTGGCGCGAGTGGGCGACCCCGCCGCGGGCCACGTCGCGGTGAACCGCTTGCGCGATTTCCTGGATCGCGTTCACGTCGTCTTCGAATAAGAAGCGGCGGCAGGACGTGCGTAACTGCAGGTAGGCATGCGAATCGCGCTGCTCGAAGACGACCCATCCCAGAGCGACCTCGTGCGCTTCTGGCTCTCCGGCGCCGGCCACATCTGCCACGCGTTCGAGCGCTCGCGGGAGTTCATGCGAGCGCTCACGCGCGACAGCTTCGACATTCTGGTGCTCGATTGGGAGTTGCCCGACGTCAACGGCGACGAGGTGCTCGCCTGGCTCAGGGCGAACGGGCACGACTCCGTGCCCGTGCTGTTCACCACCGCCCGCGACAGCGAAGACGACATCGTTGCCGCATTGAAGGCGGGCGCCGACGACTACCTGATCAAGCCCCTCCGGAAACAGGAACTCCTCGCGCGAATCGATGCCCTGGTCCGCCGCGCCGGGCGGCCGGCTGCGCCGGGCTCCGGGCTCAAGGTGGCGGAATTCGAGATCGACATCGACCGGCGCGTGATCACGCGCAACGGCGCGCGCGTGGACCTCACGCAGAAAGACTTCGATCTCGCCGCATTCCTGTTCCGCAACGTGGGCAACCTCGTCTCGCGCGGCCACATCCTCGAGAGCGTCTGGGGTCGCAGCCCCGACCTCAACACGCGCACGGTGGACACGCACGTGAGCCGGCTGCGCACCAAGCTCGGGCTGCTGCCGGAGAACGGCTGGCGCCTTTCGGCCGTCTATCAGCACGGGTATCGTCTCGAGCGGCTCGCCGCCGAGGACGCCGAGACGGCCCGCCCGTCGGAGACGCCGCCCAAGTCCGCCGGATCCCGCGCGCCACACGCGCGGTGAGTGCCGGGAGAGAGAATCGAACTCTCATGGTGTCGCCACCGGCGGATTTTGAGTCCGCTGCGTCTACCAGTTCCGCCATCCCGGCACGGGACGAAGGCGGATTATCTTTGATATGAAGCACTCGGGGCAACCTGAGGAGCTCACCCTCGCGGACTTCGACTACGCGTTGCCCGAGGACCTCGTCGCGCAGCATCCGGCGCCCGGGCGCGCCGAGAGCCGGCTCCTGCGGCTCGCGGGCGACGCGATCTCGGACCACGCGTTCAGCGTCCTGCCGGGCCTGCTCGCACCGGGCGACCTGCTCGTGTTCAACGACACCCGCGTCATCAAGGCGCGACTCGCGGGCGAGCGGGAGTCCGGCGGGCGGGTCGAGGTCCTGGTCGAGCGGGTGCTCGGTCCGCACGAGGCATTGGCACAGATCCGCGCCAGCAATGCGCCGCGCCCCGGCGTGCGCCTGTGCCTCGCCGGCGCGATCGACGCGGAGGTCACCGGACGCAGGGAAGATCTCTTCGCGCTACGTTTCGCCGGCGCGGAGACCGTCTTCGAGCTGCTCGAACGGTACGGCGCGGTGCCGCTTCCGCCCTACATCACTCATGCGCCCGTGGCCGAGGACGAAGTGCGGTACCAGACGGTCTACGCGCGCGCCCCGGGCGCGGTGGCGGCGCCGACGGCCGGGCTGCACTTCGACGCGGCGCTGCTTGCGCGCCTCGCCGAGGCAGGGGTGCGAAGCGCGTTCCTCACGCTGCACGTGGGCGCGGGCACCTTTCAGCCGGTGCGGGCCGAGCGCATCGCAGACCACCGCATGCACGAAGAGTGGTACGACATTCCCGAGGCGACCGTGGCAGCCGTCGACGCGGCGCACGCGGCCGGCCGCAGCGTCGTCGCCGTCGGGACGACGAGCCTGCGCGCGCTCGAGTCGGGCGCGCGCGACGGCGCGCTGCGCGCGGGCCAGGGCGAAACGGATCTCTTCGTGACGCCCGGCTATCGCTTTCGCGTCGTGGACCGCCTGATCACGAACTTCCACCTGCCTCGCTCGACGCTCCTGATGCTGGTGTCGGCGTTCGCAGGCATGGCGCCGGTCAGGCGGGCGTACCGCCACGCGATCGCGCAGCGCTACCGGTTCTTCAGCTACGGCGACGCGATGCTCGTCGACCGGGCGTGACAGGATCCAATGTTCTTTAGAATCGCGCGATGCGATTCGCAGTGACCCACACCGACGGCGCCGCGCGCCGCGGCCGGCTCGAGCTCGCGCACGGCGCGGTCGAGACACCGGTGTTCATGCCGGTCGGTACCTACGGGTCGGTGAAGGCGATGAGCCCGGCCGAGCTCACGGCGCTCGGCGCGCAGATCGTCCTCGGGAACACGTTCCACCTCTGGCTGCGTCCGGGCCTCGAGGTCATCGCCGCGCACGGCGGGCTGCACCGGTTCATGGGCTGGGACCGGCCCATCCTCACCGACTCAGGGGGGTTCCAGGTCTTCAGCCTGGGCGAGCTGCGCAGGATCACCGAGGAAGGCGTCCACTTTGCATCGCCGGTGGACGGCGACCGGCTGTTCCTGACGCCGGAGGAATCGATGCGCATCCAGCGCATTCTCGGCGCCGACATCGTCATGGTGTTCGATGAATGCACTCCGCACCCCGCGAGCGAGGGTGAGGCCGCCGACTCCATGCGACTCTCGCTCCGTTGGGCAGCCCGGTCGAAGCGGGCGCACGCGGGGAATGCAAACGCCGTCTTCGGCATCGTGCAGGGCAGCCTGTACGAAGCGCTCCGCGACGAGTCGCTCGCCGGCCTGGTCGACATCGGCTTCGACGGCTATGCGATCGGCGGGCTGTCGGTCGGCGAGCCGAAGGCGGACATGCTGCGCGTCCTGCGCCACACGGCGCCGCGCCTGCCCGCCGACCGGCCGCGCTACCTCATGGGCGTCGGCACGCCCGAGGACATCCTGGAGGCGGTGGCCAACGGCATCGACATGTTCGACTGCGTGCTGCCCACGCGCAACGCCCGCAACGGCTGGCTCTACACGCGCCGGGGCGACGTGAAGATCCGCAACGCCCGCTACCGGTCGGACACGCGCCCGCTCGACGACGCCTGCGGCTGCTACGCATGCCGCAACTTCACCCGCGCCTACCTGCACCACTTGCAGCGCGCCAACGAGATCCTCGGCGCGCGCCTCAACACCATCCACAATCTTCACTTCTACCTCGGGATGATGGCCGAGCTGCGCGAGGCGATCGCCGCCGGGCGCCTGGTCGCGTATGCCGCGGCGCTCGGCGAATCGCGCCGGCAGCAGGCAGCGGACGACGGCTGATCGCGCGATGCGGTCGTCGGCCGCGGGCCGGGGTATGTATAATTCAACGCTTTATTCCCCGCGGACGGAGAGAACCCGTGTTCATCAGCCCCGCTCATGCGCAAGCCCCCGCCGGCGGCGGCGGCGGCGATCCGATGTCGCTCACGATCATGATGGTCCTCATGTTCGTCGTGCTGTGGTTCGTCATGGTGCGCCCGCAGATGAAGCGCGCGAAGGAGCACAAGGCGCTGGTCGAGGCCCTGCAGAAGGGCGACGAGGTGGTCGCCGCCGGCGGCGTGGTCGGCAGGGTCACCAAGATCGCCGACGCCTACGTGACCCTCGAGATCGCCGAGAGCACCGAGATCGTGGTCCAGCGCGGCGCCGTGCAGACGGTGCTGCCGAAGGGCACCATCAAGTCTCTCTGAGGCATGAACCGCTACCCCGTCTGGGTTTACGCCACGGTGGTCGTGGCGCTCCTGATCGGGCTGCTCTACACCCTTCCCAACTTCTTCGGGGAGGCGCCGGCAGTGCAGATCTCGAGCGCCCGGCTCACGGTGCGCGTCGACACCGAAACACTCGCGCGCGCCGAAGCGGTGCTGCAGCGTGCCGGCATCGGCATCGCGGGCACCCTGCTCGATCCGAATAGCGTCCGTATCCGCTTCGCCGACACCGACACCCAGCTCAAGGCGCGTGACGTGCTCGACGCAGAGCTCAATCCGAACCGGGAGGACCCGTCCTACACGGTCGCGCTCAACCTGGTCTCGCGCTCCCCGGCATGGCTCACCGCGATCCACGCGCTCCCGATGTACCTCGGGCTCGATCTGCGCGGCGGCGTCCATTTCCTGTTCCAGGTCGACATGCGCGGCGCGCTCACCAAGCGGCTCGATTCGCTGGCGGGCGAGGTCCGGACCCAGCTGCGCGACAAGAACATCCGTCATTCCGGCGTATCCCGCGAGGGGCAGACGCTCGTCGTGCGCTTCCGCGACGCCGAGACGCGCGACCGCGCGCGCCGCGTAATCGCCGATAACGTGCCCGACCTTGCGCTCGCGGACGCCGGCGACGCGTCGTCGCTCCGCCTGGTCGGCACCATCCGCCCCGAGGCGGAGAAGCGGATCCAGGAGTTCGCCATCAAGCAGAACATCTCGACGCTCAGCAACCGGGTGAACGAGCTCGGCGTCGCCGAGCCGGTGATCCAGCAGCAGGGCGCCGACCGGATCGTCGTCCAGTTGCCCGGCGTGCAGGACACCGCGCAGGCGAAGAAGATCCTCGGCCGCACCGCCACGCTCGAGGTCCGGATGGTGGACGAGGAGAACATGAACCCGACCGCGCTCGCCGCGGCGCAGTCCGGGCAGGTGCCTTTCGGCGACGAGTACTACGTCGACCGCAACGGCACGCCGCTGCTGGTGAAGAAGCAGGTCGTCCTCACCGGCGACCGGCTGACCGATGCTCAGCCGGGCTTCGACAATCAGACGAACGAGCCGGCCGTGCACCTCACTCTGGATGCGGCGGGCGCCCGGATCTTCCGCGACGTCACGCGCGAGAACGTCGGCCGCCGCATGGCGATCCTCCTGATCGAGAAGGGCAAGGGCGAGGTCATCACCGCGCCGGTGATCCGCACCGAGATCGGGGGGGGCCGGGTGCAGATCAGCGGCCGGATGAACACGCAGGAAGCGAACGAGCTCGCGCTGCTGCTGCGCTCGGGCGCGCTCGCCGCGCCGATGGAGATCGTGGAGGAGCGCACGGTGGGCCCGAGCCTCGGCGCGGAGAACATCCGCAAGGGTTTCCTGTCCACCGCCTGGGGCTTCATCGCGATCGCGGTCTTCATCATCCTCTACTATCAGATCTTCGGCCTGTTCTCCGCGCTCGCGCTCGCCACGAACCTGCTTTTACTGATCGCGGTGCTGTCGCTCCTCCAGGCGACGCTCACGCTGCCGGGCTTGGCGGCGGTCGCGCTGACGCTCGGCATGGCAATCGACGCCAACGTGCTGATCAACGAACGCATCCGCGAGGAGCTGCGCGCGGGCCAGACGCCGCAGGCAGCCATCCACGCCGGCTACGATCGCGCCTTCGGCACCATCGTCGACTCGAACGTGACCACCCTGATCGCGGGCCTCGCGCTCCTCATCTTCGGCTCGGGCCCGGTGCGCGGCTTCGCGGTGGTGCATTGCCTCGGAATCATGACCTCGATCTTCTCGGCGGTCGTGGTCTCGCGGTCGATGGTCAACCTGTGGTACGGGTCGCGGCGCAAGCTCGAGGCGATCGCGATCGGCAACACCTCGTGGAAGTGATCTGAGCTAAGGACCGCACATGGAGTTCTTCCGGATCCGCCGCGACATCCCGTTCATGCGGTATGCGCTGGTGTTCAACATCATCTCGCTCGTGACGTTCCTCGCGGCAATATTCTTCTTGGCGGTGCGCGGCCTCGCTTTCTCGATCGAGTTCACCGGCGGGACGGTGATGGAGCTGACCTATGCCGACGCCGCCGACGTGCCGCGCATCCGCGCCACCCTCGAAGCAGCGGGCCATCACGACGTCCAAGTGCAGGCATTCGGCTCCTCGCGCGACGTCCTCATCCGGATGCCCCACGACCCGAAGGTGACGACCGCCGACCTCTCGCGCAGCGTCGTGGAGAAGCTCAAGGCCGTCGACCCCACGGTCGAGCTCCGGCGCGTGGAGTTCGTCGGGCCGCAGGTGGGGCGCGAGCTCGCCGAGAACGGCGCCCTCGCCCTCCTGGTCACCTCGCTCGGCATCGTCGCCTACCTGGCGTTGCGCTTCGAGTGGAAATTCGGCGTCGCCGCGATCATCGCCAACCTGCACGACGTGGTGATCATCCTCGGCTTCTTCGCCTTCTTCCAGTGGGAGTTCTCGCTGCCCGTCCTCGCCGCCGTCCTCGCGGTGCTCGGCTACTCGGTGAACGAGTCGGTCATCATCGCGGACCGGATTCGCGAGAATTTCCGCAAGATGCGGCGCGCATCGGTCACCGAGATCATCGACAACGCGATCACGCGCACCATCTCGCGCACGATCATCACCCACGGCACCACGCAGACGGTCGTGCTGTCGATGCTGATCTTCGGCGGCCCGGCGCTGCACTACTTCGCGGTCGCCCTGACGATCGGCATCCTGTTCGGGATCTACTCGTCGGTGCTCGTGATGGCGCCGCTCGTGCGCTGGCTCGGCGTGAAACGCGAGGACCTGGTCAAGCCGGTGCGCGAGAAGAAGCAGGAAGCAGTGGTCTAGCCTGGTGGCGGCGGCAGGTCCGCGGCAGGGGTCATGTGAAAATCATCGAAGGAGGATCGTCGAATGCATAGGAAGCTTCTCAGCACCGGCCTCGCGCTTGCGCTGTGCGCGGGTTTTGCCGCATCTGCCTTCGCGCAGGTGAAGCCCGAGATTCTGGTCAAGCAGCGGCAGGCCAAGATGATCCTGCAGGGCAAGTACTTCGGTCCGCTCGCGGCGATGGCCCAGGGCAAGATCCCGTACAACGCGGAAGTCGTCGCGCGCAACACGCGCTACCTTGCCGCGCTCGACGAGATGGCCTGGGACGGCTTCGACCCGAGCACCAAGGGCGTGAAGAGCGCCTCGCTGCCGGCCGTCTACGCCGAGCCCGAGAAGTTCAAGAAGGCCCAGCAGCAGTTCGAGGGCGCAATCGCCCAGTTGGTCGCCGCAGCCAAGGGCGGAGACGAGGCGAAGACCAAAGCCGCGATCGGCGACGCCGGCAAGGCGTGCGGCGGCTGCCACGAGCATTTCCGCGAAAAAAACTAGCAACCGCACGCCGCGCGAAGATCCCGCTTTGACCCGATCTTCGCCTGTGACTGCGGGGGCGCCGGCCGCGGTTCGCCTCAGTCGGGCGGCAGTGGCGGGCGCCTTCGCGCTGTGCGCCGTAGCCGCATTTCCCGCCGCGCACGCCCAGGGGGATGCGAAGCGCGGCGAGTATCTCGCGAAGGCGGGCGGCTGCATCGCCTGCCACACCGAAGAGCGCAAGGGCGCGGTGCCGTATGCCGGCGGCCGCGCGTTGAACACTCCGTTCGGCACCTTCTACGGCCCGAACCTCACCCCTCACCCCGACGCCGGGATCGGACGCTGGACCGAGGCGGACTTTTTCCGCGCCATGCGCGAGGGCAAGCGCCCCGACGGCGCCAACTACTTCCCGGCATTTCCCTATCCATCATTCACCAAGATCGCCGATCGCGACCTCAGCGACCTCTGGGCGTACCTGCGCACGCTGCCGCCGAGCCCGCGCGCCAACCAGGCCCACGACCTGCGCTTTCCCTTCGGCTGGCGTTTACTGGTGAGCGCTTGGAACTGGCTGTACTTCAGTCCTGGGCCGTATACGCCGGACCCCCAGGCCACGCCCGCCGTCAATCGCGGCGCCTACCTGGTGCAGGCGCTCGGCCATTGCAGCGAATGCCATACGCCGCGCAATTTCCTGGGCGGCCCGGTCCGTGAGCGCTACCTCGCCGGCGGCGAGGGGCCGGACGGCAAGCGCATTCCCAATCTGACCCCGACGCGGCTCGAGAAGTGGAGCGACGCGGAGCTGAAGGAATTCCTGACGCTCGGCCTGACGCCGGATGGCGACGTCGCCGCCGAGGCGATGGCCGAGGTGATCCGCGACACGACGAGTCAGCTCACGCCCGCCGACCTCGATGCGCTCGTCGCGTATCTGCGCTCGCTCCCCCCGGCCCCCGAGGCGCCGCGCCGGACTGCGGCGCGATCAGATCCGCCGCGCGAGCTCGGCCGCGCGGCCGATGTATCCGGCCGGCGTCAGCGCGAGGAGCCGCTCGCGCTCGGCCTGCGGGATCGGTAGCGTACCGATGAATTCGGCGAGCGACTCCTGCGTGAGCCGCTTGCCGCGCGTCAGGTCCTTCAGCCGCTCGTAGGCGCCGGCGACGCCGTAGCGCCGCATGACGGTCTGCACCGCCTCGCCGAGCACCTCCCAGTTCTCCTCCAGATCCGCGGCGATCCGCTCGGCGTCGGCATCGAGCTTGCCCAGTCCCTTGAGGCAGGCGTCGTACGCGAGCAGGCTGTGCCCGAGCGCCACGCCGAGGTTCCGCAAGACGGTGGAATCGGTCAGATCGCGCTGCCACCGCGACACCGGCAGCTTCTCGGCGAGATGCCGCAGCAGCGCGTTCGCGAGGCCGAGGTTGCCTTCCGAGTTCTCGAAGTCGATCGGGTTCACCTTGTGCGGCATCGTCGAAGATCCGACCTCGCCTTCGACCACCCGCTGGCGGAAGTAGCCGAGCGACACATAGCCCCACACGTCGCGGTCGAGGTCGAGCAGGATCGTGTTGAGCCGCGCGAGCGCATCGGCGAGCTCGGCGATGCAGTCGTGCGGCTCGATCTGGGTCGTGTACGGATTGAACTCGAGGCCGAGCGCCTCGACGAAGCGGCGCGCGAACGCCTCCCAGTCGGCAGCGGGATAGGCGGCAACGTGTGCGTTGTAGTTGCCGACGGCGCCGTTGATCTTCCCCGTGAGCGACACGCGGGCGACCTCCTCGCGCGCGCGGCGCAGCCGGTGCACGAAGTTCGCGAGCTCCTTGCCGAGCGTGGTCGGGGTGGCCGGCTGTCCATGGGTGCGCGACAGCATCGGCAGGCCGGCGTGGGCGTGCGCGAGCGTGGTGAGCGCCTCGACGACGCGATCGACCGCGCCCAGAATCACCCAATCGCGGGCCTCGGCGAGCACCAGCGCGTAGGCAAGGTTGTTGATGTCCTCGGACGTGCAGGCGAAGTGGATGAACTCGGTCGTGCGCTCGAGCACGCCGTTTCCCGCGAACTTCTCCCGCAGCCAATACTCGACGGCCTTGACGTCGTGGTTGGTGAGCGCTTCGATCGCCTTCACGCGCTCCGCGTCGGCCTCGCAGAAACCGGCGACGAGCTCGCGCAGCCGCCGCACGGTCGCATCCGAGAATGGGCCGACCTCGGGCACGTCCTCCTCCGCCGCGAGCGCGATCAGCCACTCGACCTCGACGCGCACGCGGCCGCGGATGAGGCCCGCCTCGCTGAAGAGCTTGCGCAGGGGTTCGAGCTGCCTGTGGTAGCGGCCGTCGAGAGGCGAGAGAGCGCTGAGAGGAGTGTGCGGCATGGCCCGCGCGTGCGCTGACGGTCAGCGGAGAATTCTAGCACGCGCGCATGCGCACGGAGCCCCCCGGGGGCGGCCCGAGGGCCGATGCTATACTCGCGCGCGCCGGTCATATCCTCATGTCATAGACCCCTGCCGTCACATCGGGAAGCGCGGCCATGTCCCATGCCAAGCTTAAGCTGATCGGCTCGATGACGAGCCCGTACGCGCGCAAGGCGCGCATCGTGGCCGCGGAGAAGCGGATCGACATCCTGTTCGTGCCGGCCGATCCGTGGAGCCCGCAGAGCGGGATCCCCGAGCTCAATCCCCTCGGCAAGGTGCCGGTGCTCGTGCTCGAGGACGGTACGCCGCTCTACGATTCGCGCGTGATCGTCGAGTTCCTGGACGGGGTGTCGCCGATCGCGAAGCTCATTCCCGCCGATCACCGCGATCGCATCGAGATTCGCCGGTGGGAGGCGCTCGCGGACGGCGTGCTCGATGCCGGGATCCTGGCGCGGCTCGAGGCGCAGCGCCCAACGGGCGAGCGGAGCCAGGGATGGATCGCTCGGCAGATGGCCACCGTCGAGCGCGGACTGACGGCGATGGATCGCGAGCTCGACAGCCGCGCATGGTGCGCCGGCAGCGGCTTCTCGCTCGCCGACATCGCGGTCGGCTGCTGCCTGGGATGGCTCGAATTCAGGTTCCCCGACCTCGCGTGGCGCGCCCGCTGCGCGAATCTCGTTCGCCATCAGGACAAGGTCGCGGACCGGCCGGCGTTCGCCGACACCGTGCCGCACGCATAGCGCAACGCCGAAGGGCGACCATAGCCAGCCGCATCGCGGCTTTCCGCGCTTCGAGGGGCGGCGCCTCGGGATGATTTCGGCGACGGGGCGCTTCGCGAAGTCCGAAGGGGGCTACTCGCTCCGTGCGATCACCGCGCCGCCGAGGCACACGTTGCCGCGATAGAGCACCAGCGACTGACCGGGCGTGACGGCGCGCTGCGGCGCGTCGAACTCGACGGTCAGTTCCCCCGGCGCGAGCGCGGCGATCCGGCACGCTGCATCCGCCTGCCGGTAGCGCGTCTTGCCGGCGTAGCGCAGCGCAGGATCGGGCGGGACGCCCGCAATCCAGGCCGCATCGTCCGCCGTCACGTGCCGCGCGAGCAGCAGCGGATGGTCGTGTCCCTGCACGACGAGGAGCGCGTTTGCGGCGAGGTCCTTGCCCGCGACGTACCACGGTTCGGCCGCGGCGCCCTTCAGGCCGCCGAGCCCGATGCCCCTGCGCTGCCCGATCGTGTAGAACGCGAGCCCGATGTGCTCGCCGACCACTTTCCCGTCCCGCGTGCGGATCGGCCCGGGCTTGCGCGGCACGTAGCGGTTCAGGAATTCGCGGAACGGGCGCTCGCCGATGAAGCAGATGCCGGTCGAATCCTTCTTGGCGTGCACCGGCAGGCCCGCCTCTCGCGCGATGCGCCGCACGTCCGGCTTCTGCAGGTCGGCGAGCGGGAACAGCACGCGCGCGAGCTGCGCCTGGGTGAGCCGGTGGAGAAAGTACGTCTGGTCCTTTGCACGGTCGGCCGCCTTGACGAGCTCGTAACGGCCGTCCTCCTCGCGCACGCCGGCATAATGGCCGGTCGCGATCCGGTGCGCGCCCATCGCCAGCGCATGATCCAGGAACGCCTTGAACTTGATCTCGGCGTTGCACAGCACGTCCGGGTTGGGCGTGCGTCCGGCCGAGTACTCGCGCAGGAACTCGGCGAAGACGCGATCCCGGTACTCGACCGCGAAGTTCACCGCCTCCAGCTCGATGCCGATCACCTCGGCCACCGACGCGACATCGATCAGATCCTGGCGCGTCGAGCAGAATTCCTCATCGTCGTCGTCCTCCCAGTTCTTCATGAAAAGACCGACGACTTCGTAGCCCTGCCGCTTCAGCAGCAGCGCCGCGACCGACGAGTCCACCCCGCCGGACATGCCGACGACGATGCGCTCAGCCATGCCGGTGCGCGCAAGCGACGGGCGCCCGCAGGGTCATTCGCAGTCCCTCAGCAGCGCGAGCGGGAAGCTCCGACCGGAGAGGTAGTCCTCGACGCACGCCTGGACGAGCGGGCTCCGGTGGCGGGCGCGCACGGCTGCGATCTCGTCGGGCGTCATCCACACGGCACGCAGGATCCCCTCGTCGAGGCCCCGCTCGCGCACATGGCTCGTCACTTCTCCGCGGAACGCGAACCGCAGGAAAGTCACGTCCTTTGCCGGGTGGCGCCAGCGATAGATGCCGACGAGCACAGTCGGGCGGAAGTGATAGGCAGTCTCTTCGAGCGTCTCGCGGACGCATGCGTCGGGCAGCGTCTCCCCCCGCTCCCAGTGCCCGGCGGGCTGATTGAACACGACCTCGCCGTTCGCCACCTCTTCCACGAGCAGGAACTTGCCATCGCGCTCGATCACGGCGGCGACGGTGACGCTCGGTTTCCATGGCTGAGTCATGCGGGCAGGCGACACTGGATGGTGAAGCGCGCGGGGGAGCGGCGTCGAGGCCCGGACGCCGGCGGCGCTGCGACGCGCGAACCCGATCGGCGCCGATCCGGCGGCGCCCAGCGCGATGCCCCGCTCACGCCGCGGCGCGGGTGTTCCGCCGGACGAATTCCGCGATCCGCGCCACGCCCGCCTCGATGCGCTCCTTCGACGCGGCGTAGCTGAAGCGGACGTGCTGTCCCTCGCCCGGCACCCGCGCACCGAAGTGGATGTCGGCCAGCACCGCCACGCCGGCCTCGGCGAGCAGGCGCTTGCGGAACGCCTCCGAGTCGGCGGCGCCGACCATGCGGCACGCCTCGGTGACGTTCGGCCAGGCGTAGAAGGCGCCGCCGGGCGTGCGGCAAGCGACGCCGGGCACCTGGTTCAGGAGGCGCACGATCAGATCGCGGCGCTCGAGGAACGAGGCCCGCATCGCTTCGGCGGCATCCTGCGGGCCCTCGATCGCCGCGACCGCAGCCCACTGCGAGATCTGCGAAGCGCACGACTCGGTGTTCGTGATCCAGCGCGTGAAGATCGGCGCGAGCGTCGGGTTCGCCGTGAAGCCGATACGCCAGCCGGTCATCGCCCAAGTCTTGGACGCGCCGTCCGAGACGATGGTGCGCTCGTACATTCCCGGCGCCGACGCGATCGACGCGAACTCCCCATCGTAGCAGAGCCGGGAATAGATCTCGTCCGAGTACACCCAGACATCCGGATGCCGCTCGAGGATGGCGGCGATACCGGCGAGATCGCGCGCACTGAGCATCCCGCCGGTCGGATTGTGCGGCGAGTTCAGGATGAGGAGCCTCGTCTTCGGCGTGAGCCGCGCCTCGAGCTCGGCCGGGTCGAACGCGAAGTCGCGTGACTCGTGCAGATGCAGGGGCACCGGCACCGCGCCGCACGCCTTGATCTGCGACTCGTAGATCGGAAAGCCGGGATTCGGGTAGATCACCTCGTCGCCCGTGCCGAAGTCGGTGGTGGCGAGGATCGCGTAGCCGATGAACGGCTTGGCTCCCGCGCCGACCACCACGTGCTCCGGCCGGATGTCGAGCCCGCGCATGCGGGCCAGGTAGCGCGCCGCGGCCTCGCGCAGCTCGTCGATGCCGGCCGAGGGCGTGTATCCGTGGCGGCCGTCGCGGATCGCCGCGACCGCCGCGTCCTGGATGTTCGCCGGCGTCGCAAAGTCGGGCTGGCCGATGCAGAACGAGATGATGTCCTTGCCGCGCCGCGCGAGGTCGTTCACCTCGGCCAGCACGACGAACGCGTTCTCCGTGCCGAGCTCGGCGGTGCGGCGGCTGATCCTGGGCATCGGGCGTCTACGGCGGCGAGGGCTCGTGGGAACCAGGAATTCTATCGGAAACGCGCAAGTGAAAACGCCGCCGGCGCGCGGCTGCGCCCGGGCCTGGCGCCAGCTCGAGCGCGCTAGCACTCGGCCGGCGGGACGACGCTCAGCGCCCGAGCTCGGCGAACACCTCCTTCGCCACCTTGAAGCTCTCCAGCGCGGCAGGGGCGCCGCAGTAGGCGCCGACCTGCAGGAAGATCTCGGCCATCTCGTCCTGGGTGACGCCGTTCGTGAGGGCACCCTTGATGTGGATCTTGAGCTCGTGCGCGCGGCCGGTCGCCGCGAGCATCGCGAGATTCAGCATGCTGCGGGTCTTTCGCGGCAGCCCCGGCCGCGCCCATACCGCGCCCCAGCAGTGCTTGGTGACCCACTCCTGGAAATGCTGCTGGAAGGCGTCCGCCGAAGCGGTCGCCTGGTCCACGTACTCCGCGCCGAGCACCTCGCGGCGCACCTTCATGCCGCGGTCATGCAGCTCCTTCTCGTCGCCAGCCATGCGCTCCTCCTATAATCGGTCTCGATGCGCCGCGCACCGTATCACACTCCCCCCGCTTCGCGCGCGCTGCGGTAATGGCAGCGAAGCCCGGCGTGCGCCGCAAGACGAGCGTTCCGGCAAGCCGCGTCGGCCGGCTCCTCGGGCTGGGGCTCGCGGCAACCGAGCTCGTCCTCGGCGGGCTGGTCGAGGGGCTGCGCAGCCCGGGCCGCACGCGCAAGGCCCGCGACGCGTTCCTGAGCTTGCGCAACGCGCAGCGCCTCGCCGAACGCCTCGCGCACTTGCGCGGCGCGGCGATGAAGCTCGGGCAGCTCCTCTCCCTCGAGGGCGACGACCTGCTCCCGCCCGAGTTCGCCCAGGCGCTCGGCATCCTGCGTGCGGGCGCCAACCCGATGCCCGCCGACCAGCTGCGCCGGGTGCTCGCGCGCGAGTACGGCCGCGGGTGGGAGAAGCAGTTCGCGCGCTTCGACGACGAGCCGATCGCGGCGGCCTCGATCGGTCAGGTGCACCGCGCGCAGGCTGCCGACGGCCGGGAGCTCGCGATCAAGGTCCAGTATCCGGGCATCGCCCGATCGGTCGACAGCGATGTCGACAACGTCGCGGCGCTCCTGCGTCTCGCCAATCTGCTGCCGATCGGGCTGGACGTTTCCGGCCTCGCGGCGGAGGCCAAGCGCCAGCTGCGGCAGGAGGCGGACTACGCGCTCGAGGCGCAGTTTCTCGCGCGCTACCGGGCGCTCGTGGCCGACGAGCCGGGGCTGGTGGTACCGCGCGTGCACGCCGATCTCAGCACGCGGCGAGTGCTCGCGATGGACTACGTCGAGGGACACCCGCTCGAGGCGCTCGGCGACGATGCGGTGCCGCGCGCGCACCGCGACCGCGTTGGGCGCTTGCTCGAGCACCTGCTCTTTCGCGAACTGTTCGAGTTCCGGCTGATGCAGACCGACCCGAACTTCGCGAACTACCTGTACGACCCCGCCGGCCGCCGCATCATGCTGCTCGACTTCGGCTCGGCCCGCGAGTTCAGCCCCGAGTTCGTCGAGAGCTACCGGCAGACGTGCCGTGCGATCCTCGCGGGAGACCACGCGGGGGTGCGCCGCGGGGCGCTCGCAATCGGCTATATCGCGCAGGCGGACACCGCGGAGCGTGCACGGGCGGTGGTGGACATGATCATGCTCGTCTGCGAGCCGCTGCGCCATCGCGGGCGGTACGACTTCGCCGCCTCCGACCTGCCGACCCGCGCGCGCGATCTCGGCTTCGACCTGCTCTTCCGCCAGGGGCTGCTCAGGGCGCCACCACCGCAGACGCTCTTCCTGCACCGGAAGCTCGTCGGGTCGTTCCAGCTCTGCGCGCGCATCGGCGCGCGCGTAGACGTGAATGCGCTGATCAAGCCGTTCCTGGGATGATGCGACGCGAGGAGTCGGGAGCGCGGCGAAGCGCTCGAATGGTGTGAAACCGGGCAAGCGATGGTCAGGGCGCGGCTTCGCCGCCCCGCACTCGCTTGCGTCCCCCGCTGCGGGCAGGGGTTCCCGCGGACGGCACAGCGCGCCGCCCGCGGGGAAAGTGCACGTGCGTCGCTACTTGGCTGCGGCGGGCTGCTCCGCCTGCCCCTTCGCTGCGCCCTGCGGCGCGTGCTCGCGCTGCTGCGCCCTCGTCTGGTTGGCAGTTTTGTGCGGCTTCTGCGCCTTGGCATGCTTCGTCGACTTGCTCTGCTTTTGCGCCTTCTTCGGTTGCTCAGGCGCTGCGGGCGAAGCGGGTTCGGCCTGCGTCCGAGTCTCCGATGCAGGCGCCGCGGGCGTGGCGGGCGTCGTCGCGCCTTGCGCAAGTGTGACGGCGCCCGCAAGCACCGCGGCCGTTACGATGGGAATCAACTTGTTCACGATGGGGAACTCCTTCATGTCGGTTGGAAGCGCTTGCAGCACCGGTAGCTGCCCGCGAGCGAGTAACGCCGCGTGAGCGCGCGTCGTTGACAGCACGCGCGAGGCGCCACTGTCGCCGGCAAGCGACATCGTGGCGCCGGCAGGCGCCGTGCTCCTCGGCGTCGGCGCCGTCGGCCCCGCCCACAGGCGATGTGCGATGCGTGGGATAATGCGTTCCTTCGATTCCCAATTCCAGGGCCGACCGGCCCGCTGCCTATGGCTACGCCAAACCCCGCAACCGACATCCGGATGGACCCCGCGGCACTCTACCGCGAGGAGATCTACACCGACCGCAAGATGGGCACGATCCGCGTCCTGACCCCGATCGAACCGAGTGGCGCGTCCGATGCGAAACGGAAGGTGCTCTTCGTCGGCGAAGCGCAGATCCTGACGCCGATGGGGGCGATCCCGCTCTCGTTCCAGATCGACGCGGCGACCCTCGCCGAGGCGGTGGACAGGTTCGGCGACGCCGCGAAGGTCGCGGTGGAGCGCACCGCACGCGAGCTGCAGGAGATCCGGCGCGAGACGGCGTCTTCCATCGTCATCCCCGACCGCGTGCCGCCTGGAATGGGCGGCGGCGGACTCGGCGGGGGCGGAAAGATCCAGCTGCCGTGATGCGCTGACGCGCTCGCAGCAGCCCCCGCCGTGCCCCCGTCGGACGACCGTGCCGCCGGCGCGTCGCCGACTGTCTACCGGTCACCGCGCACGATCTTGAACCGCACCGGCAGCAGGATCGCCTTGTTCGCCGATGACGGTCCGAGCGAGCCGATCCTGCGCACCGCCCGGACGGCTGCTTCGTCCAGGACGGCATGGCCCGACCCGCTTGCGATCGACGCATTCAGGATGCGCCCGCCCTCGCCGACCTCAACGAGAATCACCACCTCGCCTTCCAGCCCGAGTTGCAGCGCCTCGGGCGGATAGAGCACCTCTTCGGAGAGCCGTCCGAGCGTCTCGCGCAGAACCTCGGGCGGCAAGCGCTCGGCGCGTTCGACGGCCGGCTCGCGACCATCGGCGCCGCGCTCCGGCGGCGGCAGGCGGAGATCGAGTCCACGCGTTTCCGGACGTGCTGCGGCACGCTCGCGTAGCGCCGCCGTCGGCGGCTCGGGAGGCGACTCGACTCGCTCCGGGCGCTGGCTCGCCTTCGCGGGCAGGCGTGCGCGGCGCTTCGGCTTGATCTCCTCCTCGAGGATCTGCGGGTTCGGCAGGTCCAACGTATTCTTGAGCACCTCGGGCGGCTTCGCAGGCGTGGGTGCCGGCACGAGGAATGCCTGTAGAACCGCCGGCGTCGTCGCGGCCCGCGGCGGCGCGGGCGCGAGCCGCGTCGCGACCGTGACGAGCGCGTATGCATGCAGCGCGACGGAGAGCCCGACCGACCACGCGAGCGGGCCCCGGGTGGTGCGTCCGGCAGGGCTCAGCGACGGATCCATCGCGCACCCATATGGCACTTGCGCTTCGGGGAGCGGCCATCGGGCCAGCGGCTTTGACAATCCTGCATAAGTCCGGGACTATGAGCGCCTCACCGGGTGCATGACAAGCGCAAGGAAGTGACCCTGCAGCACACCCCCGTCCGGGGCGGCCACGCCCGTATCGCGAAAACACTCCCGGCGCTCGTTGCATGGTTCGCCGCTGCGCTGATCATTGCGCTGGCGATCACGCCTGCCCGCGCCGGCACCGAGCTGCCGGACCCGGTGCGTTTCGGCGTGGCGATCGAATCCGGGGATCTCACGAGCGCCCGCGAATGGCTGGAGGCAGGGTTGCCACCGGACTTCGTTGGCGATCGCATCGGCACCGGCCTGATGATCGCCGCATGGGAAGGCAACGTGCAAATGATGGAGCTCTTTCTCGCGCACGGGGCCGACGTGAACGCGACCAATGCGCTGCAGGAGCAGGCGATCATGCATGCCGCATGGAAGGGCCGCGTCGAAGTCGTGCGCTGGCTGCTCGCGCACGGGGCACGCGTGAACCGCGAGGGGCAGCAGTGGTCGGCCCTGCACTATGCGGTCTTCGCCGGGCACGAGGAGGTTGCGCAGTTCCTTATCGAGCACGGCGCCAACGTGAACGCGCGGTCCACGAACGGCTCCTCGCCGCTGATGATGGCGGCGCGCGAGGGCCGCGAGGACGTCGCCGCGCTTCTGCTCGGCGCCGGCGCCGACCCGGGGATCAGGAACGACCGGGGCGACGATGCGCTGGCATGGGCGATCCGCAACGGCAATCCGCGCATCGGCAAGATGGTCGCCAACCCCGAGCAGTTTGCGGCGGCCGCGAAGTCGCCGGCGCAGTTCGGGCCGCCGACCCGCTCGCTGCCGCCGTCCGAGCGGCTCGATGCGATCTACCGCCGCATCCGCGAGGCGGAAGCACGCGGGTACCTGACCGACGAGCTCGAGCGCGAATACGCGGCGGCGCTGCGCGAGATGCGCGAGCAATGGGCGGGCGAGGCCTCGTCCACGGCCGCCGCGCGACGGGGCACCCCGTCCGCCCTCGAGATCCGCGCGCGCCGCGACGCGCCCGGACGCGAAGACGCGCGGCTCATCTACGACGAGCGCGATCCCGCGGCGCCCTTGGATGCCCGACCGGGGGCCAACGGCCCTTGAGGCGTCGCATACCGAGCGTGCGCCCGCCGAATCCGGGGGGCACGGATGGCGGTGCGTACGAGCGACGCGCGCGCTCAGGCAGACCCGGCGTGCAAAACGCGGGAACCGGTTCCCTGTTTTGCACGTCTGATTCTGGTTCCGGCCAGTGAGGCGCACCTTTGCTCCCCGTCTTCGTGCTCGGACTGCTCCTGCTCGGGACCACGACCCTGGTTCATTTCGAGGCGCTGAACGTCGCGTCCACGCTCTTTGCGCGGCTGCGCCGGCGACCTCGCGTCGCGGTGCTGTTCGTCGTCCTTCTCCTGATCGGCGCGCACCTGCTCGAGATCACCCTGCATGGCGGCGCGTTCTATCTCGAGCGGGCGCGGTTCGCGATCTCCGGCACCCACGGACGCCTCGCGGACACTTTCTGGACCTATCTCTATTTCTCCGCCGAGACCTACACGTCGCTCGGGATCGGCGACCTCGTTCCCGGCGGACAACTCCGCTTTCTGGTCGGGCTGGAGACGCTGGTCGGCCTCCTGATGATCAGCTGGTCGGGCTCGTTCATTTTCCTGGTCATGCAGCGGGTCTGGCGGCTGGACGGTTCAGCCCGATGACGCGGCGCATGCCGGCATCGCTCCTTGACGAGGAGGGAACTCTTGCCCTTTCCCCTCCTCTTTGACGAGGGGTGGCTGCGAAGCAGCCGGGGTGGTGTCCCGCATCCGCCTGCGTGGTTCTTCGCAGATCCCCTCCTTCTCAAGGAGGGGTGTCACGCGAAGCGTGACGGGGCGGTGTCTGTCCTGTCCCCTCCTTTTCAAGGAGGGGTGTCACGCGAAGCGTGACGGGGTGGTTTCGGCGCATCGCTCCAG